>NZ_CP007220.1:2514908-3143635 GCF_001632805.1 Mycobacteroides chelonae CCUG 47445
CGCCCGCTGCTGGCTGGGTTGCCGCGTCGCGAGCGCACGGTCCTTGAACTTCGATTCTTCAAAGGCATGACCCAGAGTCAGATCGCCGACGAGATCGGCGTATCCCAGATGCATGTATCGCGGATACTCAGTGACACCCTGCGGCATCTCCGGGAACAGTTGCAGTAGGTCAAAAGCGTTTCGGTGGATTGAATGGCGTCTTCACCGGGTATGTGATGTCCAGCGCGGCATATTTGGAGGTGAGTCGTGGACGCACTTCGATTTGTACAACGCCTAGCAGGCTTCGTGCGGCGAGGCTATCCGCCGAATGCGCCCGTTGTCGGACACTGCCCACTTGTGGCGCTGATGCCGTGCACTGCCAACGCCGAGCGCGATCAGGCTCACGATCGTCATAATTAGCTTTACAGCGTAAACACCTGACAATGCTGGCTGCCTATGTTTGCGATAGGGCATCTAGGCAGCTAGAAGCATTGTGCACGAACGTGAGTCGGCGTAGCGTCGTTATCAGGTTGAGTCCACAGCCGCGCAGGATCTGTAGATGCCAGTGCAGTGTCGGGCTTCTATATCGGGCTTGCAGCCTGGTGTCTCCGATCCGAAGAATGCACACTTCGATCGATGGAGTCATACATGTCTATCATTGACCAAAATGCATCACGTTTCGCGGCTCGAACCAAAACCGGTGTTATTTCCCTGTTTTCATCAATGGATGACACTGCGCGGTTCACGGCTCACTGGCACCGTCCATCTGCAATCCTCGTGCGCGTCACGGGCGAGATCGACGCGGTCAACGCCAGCCACCTCTCGGAGTATGCGACGCGCTATCTCGATGGGCACCGCGCTTTGGTGCTCGATCTCGAAGGTCTGCGGTTCTTCGGAACCGACGGCTTGGTGGCACTCGACGAGATACGCCGCCACTGTGCGATAGAAGGGATCGACTGGTCGGTGATTCCCGGACGTGCTGTCGCCAAACTGCTTGACATCAGCGGGGACAGCAGCACTTTCCCGCTGAGCGATTCGATGCCTGAGGTGTGGAGTAAGTTGGCGCTGTAGCCGAAAAGCATTGTCTCAGCCAGAGTTAACCATGAGCCACGTGTACTGCGGCAGTGGTGCGCCGCCCTGTGCTCATCGTTACGCCGACGACACGACCAGGCTCGTCGGCCGAGCGGTCTCGTTCAAAAACTTCGATATGGTCTACCAGCGATCTGAGGACATGCCAGCTGAAGCTATCGAGCGGAAACACATCCCCGGGCAGGCATTGCGTAAACGCCACGATGCCCAGACAATCTGAATGAAAATCCAACCGAACGGTGAGTGTGGCCTCGGATACCGACGCCCGGATCAGCCGGGTGCACGCTTCGTCAGTGGCTAGTTTCAAGTCAGCCACCGTATCCATGTCGACATCGTCGAACGTTGCGGCCGCGCCTACGACGGTACGTATCATCGCCAGATTATCGAGCCGAGCGGCTATTTGGAACGTGAGAGACCGGTCGCCCGCATGACTGCCGGATTCAGTGGCGTCAGTCTCGGTCATATCTCTCCCAACATTTTCTGCGTTCGAGATTACCTGGATCATCGGCGCACAACCAACACCTGCACGTGCCCGTTCGGCATCCACACCGAACTCCGTGCGTTGTCGATGAATTAGGTAACGTCAGTGTACGTCTTCTGCTGGCATATCGGCCTAGGGAACATATGGCTGATCGGTCTGCATGAGACGGGTTGCATCGCGTTCGGGTGGGGCGGGAGCGAGTGTCGCTGGTGCAAGCGGGTAAGCACGCGTTACGGCAACGTAATCCGTGGGGTGCCCACAGAGCCTGTTTGTTCATGATAGGTGTGACCTACCCGCAGCGCCGCGGACTCAATCATTGATTGCGCAACTTATGAGGAGTCGGTGCTCTTATCTTGGCGGCGGGACATATCCGGACATCAGTGTCGCGCACCTGCCGAAAGCCGCTGGTTTACCTCGGACGGATACGCAGCCGTACCCTGTGGCACGGGCACCGCCGCACATCGCTACGTTATCTCTACTCGTCACACGAACTACCTTGCACTGCAATCTTTTGAACAACCGCGCGCTGTGCGGCGCTCGATACCGAATGTTTCAGCGGTGCACTGTGGCAAGAGTAAGGTCCGCCTACTTCCAGGCTTTGATCAATCGTGGCGAGGTTCCGAATGTTCTTGGTGCCAAGCGTCTTCCATTTGACGGACGCGTTTGCGTTCGATGTGGAGCCAGAGCCACCCGAGAAGGAAGAATGCAAAGGCTGCAACGCCCGCAATCGATGCCCAACCGTAGAGCCGATAGCCGGCTGCGGTGAGTCCCAGCACAACAACGGTGATGCCGAGCGCGATGAGTCCCAATCCTGGCCAGGACGCCCTGTCTGCCAAGGCTTCGCCGGCGTGGGGGCGAAATGTGCGGGCATGATCCACTGGGTCGTCATCTGATTTTTGCATGCGGTCTCCTCATGGCCAGGGGCGCCGGTATTCCGCGGCTCATGGCGCAGCAGTACCCGCGATCCCGCCGATCAAACCCGGGGCGTGGTCAGGTCGTCATCATCCGTCCGGCCAGCATGAGGTTCACGACCATGAGCAATAGCAGGAACCAGCCGGCGCCCTGCCAGATCCACCAGCTCTCGTGACGCTTCCAGCTTCGGTAGGTCTGTACAAATGCAATAATCCCGCCGATCAAGAGAACCGCCGGTGAGGCCAGCGCAATCATCGGTGTGCCGTGTCGTCTGCAAAGTGCCTCATTGACGTCCAGACTGATCGAGCACTGCCCGATCCACATCACGGTCGTGATGAGGGTCATGGCGGCGATCGCAACGAATGCAAGGCTGAACCACATGGCTCTTCCGAACGTCCGCTTATCCAGTGACTTTCGTGCTGGGTCGCTGTACATAGGGGCGTTCACGAAGGTGTCATCTCGCTAGTGCTGGTTCGTGTGGGCCGCATAGAGCCATCCCTTTCGTCCTTTCTCGGTACTGCGTGGAGAGGCTTCCCGAAGTTGTATGGCGTCAAACGTCTGACGCGAATCACACCCGACGCACTCGAACATCATCGTGCGGGTGTGACGCGGGATGTCGTTGGCAGAGAAGTGAGGCCGACCGGCGCATGGCACGGTCGGCCTCACTTTCGCCAGATAGCTTGTCCAGCCTCAGCGGTTTTCGCGCCGATCGGCCTTTTCGATCGCTGGAACGAGTTCCGTTGTTCATAGCGGACCTGAAAGTACTGCGGCCGGGTACCCCGCCCGCTGCATAAACAAACGTCGCGTCCTTGCCCGGGCCGCAATGGCTCTGTTACAAGGGAAGTCGCGGTCCACGCCGCGTCCGCGAGGTGATTCTCGAACGAAGGACCAGCGGCAACACGAGCCAGCAGAGGGTGAATGCAACGAGTGCTATGGCACCCGAAGCGATACCGGCACGGCGGCCCGAGACGGTATCGAAGACGATGTCGGTTACTCCGACCATGGCCAGTCCCAGTGACAGCAGACCGGCGAACGCCAGCCGGTGTGCCGCCGAGACAAGCACGGGTAGGCGGTGCCGTCGGAACAACACGCGGTGCATGCCAACGGGTGCCACCAGCAGCACCGTGGATACGACCGAGCACGCGACCGTGGCGAGATAGACCAACCGCATCGGGTGATCGAGCACGATGAAGCGCTGTTGGAAGGGGAGCGTAAGCAGCAGGCCTGTCAACAACTGGACACCGGTTTCCACCACCCGCAGTTCCTGCAGCAGGTTGGCCCAGTTCCGGTCAAGCCGTTCGGTCACATTCTCGTGGCGAGCCCGCGCGTCCCACTGCTGGTCGCTTTCCGGATGGTCGACGTCCACCTGTCCATAGTTCCCCGTTTGAGCCGGGCGAAACCCGGGTAGAGGCAATGTATGCATACGAAAGCCAGAAATTCAGTGAGTGTCGTCATCAGCTCCATGGCGGTGATTGCTTCGCTAGTTGGCTGCGGTAGCGACACGTCCGCTTCTAGCGTCGGCACCACCACTCAAACACCACCCGCGCCCGGGGGCAGCGGAGGCGTGCCCGGCGGCCCGACCGGCGGGGGCGGACCTGAGGGCGGCGCCGGAAGCATTCCGGGCGGCCCCACCGGCGGTGGTGGCCCGGGTGGGGGTGCGGGCAGTATCCCCGGTGGTCCGACCGGCGGCGGTGGACCGGAAGGTGGCGCCGGAAGCATCCCCGGCGGTCCGACTGGTTCCGGTGGGCCGGGCGGTGGAAGCGGCTGCATCCCCAATGTGGGGTGTGTGAACGTACCCTGATCGATCCGAGAGAGGAGGTCATGGCATGAGTAACAAGACTATCCTTGCAGCCCTTGCCATCTCGGCGGCATCAGCGGTGGTCGGCGCACCCGTCGCACATGCATCGACAGACTGCAACCCGGAGAGCGTCACGCAGACGATCCGCGCGGCCGACAACGCCCTGAGTGTCTATTTTGCGAAGTATCCCCAGGCCAACGAGGTGATCACGCAGGCCTACACGCAGCCCGAATCGGTTGGGGCAGCGAATATCAAGGCGTACTTTGGCGCCCACCCCCAACAGGA
Source organism: Mycobacteroides chelonae CCUG 47445 (assembly GCF_001632805.1). NCBI lineage: Bacteria > Bacillati > Actinomycetota > Actinomycetes > Mycobacteriales > Mycobacteriaceae > Mycobacteroides > Mycobacteroides chelonae. Next base: position 2,519,453 of record NZ_CP007220.1, read on the forward strand.
CCGGGAACTTCAGGACATCATGGCGCCCATCGACAAGAAGCGGCAGGAGTGCAAGACAGTCTGACGATGGCGCGCGTCAACGCGAGGGGCGATCATCGACGATGGCACGGGCCACGTCCACCAGCTTGGTGTTGGACTCCTGAGATAACTGCCGTATCAGCGTGAAGGCCTGGGCGGCATCGATAGCGAACCGCTCCATCAACATTCCCTTGGCTTGCCCGATGATGTCGCGGGAGGCTAGAGCCGAGACCCACTGTGATTCGCGTTGCGCAGCCACGAGCACGATCGCCGCGTGGGTGGCCAGCGCAAGGCCGGCGTCATACGAATCCGCGCCGAATGCCTGGGGGCTTTGCGAGTAGAGATTCAGCGCCCCAAGGTTTTCCCCATGCGTGAACAACTGGAAAGACAACATTGATCGCACACCGAGCTTGACTGCGGCCTTCGCGAATTCCGGCCAGCGTGTGGACTTGGCCAGGTCCTCGGCGTACACCGTTTCATGCTCCCACGCAGATTGGACACAGGGCCCTTCGCGCAGCTTCTGTTGTATCTCGTCGAGAATGCGGGGCACCTCCGAGGTCGCTGCCCGGGATTCGATGGTGTACTGACCGGTCACCAGGGTGATGCCGGCCTGCTCAACACCGGGCACATTCTCCAGAGCCGCGGTGGTGATCGATTGGAGCGTCATCTCGACGCTGGAATGCTCTTGTTGCATGCGGCGGGCGGCGTCAGCCATCTTCGCGCTGAATGCGCCAGGAACAGGGGCGTCGGTCACGATGACCATCGTGCCAGCTGGCAGCCGGGTTAGCGTGATTCTCCTGCCACATGGGAGTCACAGCGTCAGGTCGATCAGCTCCGATGCTCGCGGGCAGTGGCAGAGCACCTAAACTCAGCTAACTTCCCGGTTATCTCACAACCCCGAATACGCCACGCGATAGGAGTTCGCCCTGTGAACAGCACGCCGGAGACGCTGACGCGAGGGCTCTCCGCTCGCCACATCCGTTTCATCGCATTGGGTTCGGCCATCGGGACAGGTCTGTTCTACGGATCGGCCGAAGCGATCAGGCAGGCGGGCCCCTCGGTTCTGCTGGCTTACCTGCTGGGCGGGGCCGTCATCTACATCGTGTTGCGGTCGCTGGGGGAGATGGCGGTGCGCAGCCCGGTCGCCGGATCATTCGGCGAATACGCGACGCAATACATGGGCCCGCTGGCCGGATTTCTCACCGGCTGGACGTACGCCCTGGAGATGGTCGTCGTCTGCCTGGCCGATGTCACCGCGTTCGGTGTGTACATGGGGTTCTGGTTCCCGGGCGTGCCACGCTCGATCTGGGTCCTCTCGATCATCTTCTTCATCGGTGCGATAAATCTGCTCAGCGTCAAGGTGTTCGGGGAAGTCGAGTTCTGGCTCAGCCTCGTCAAGGTGCTTGCCATTGTGGCGATGATCGGTGGTGGCATCGCGATCTTGCTGTGGGGGACATCTACCGGGCATGAGGCGCAGCACGGTATCGCCAATCTGTGGAATGACGGCGGCTTCTTTCCCAACGGGTTGGCAGGCTTCTTGGGCAGCTTCATGATCGTGATGTTCGCGTTCGGAGGCACCGAGATCATCGGAATCACTGCGGGTGAGGCTAAGGACCCGGCGCACACGATTCCCCGGGCCATCAACACAGTTCCCATACGCATCATGCTTTTCTATGTTTTGACGCTCGCCGTCATCATGTCCCTGAATCCCTGGCGCTCCATCGATTCGAACAGCAGCCCGTTTGTCCAGATATTCGAGGGGTTGGGGCTTACGTCAGCGGCGACCGTCCTGAATGTCATTGTGGTGACGGCCGCATTGTCGGCGATCAACAGTGATGTCTTCGCCGCTGGACGAATGATCTACGGCATGGCTCAGCGAGGACAGGCACCCGCGATCATGCGGCGGGTATCGCGTAACGGCGTCCCGTGGATGACCGTGGTCGTCATGACGGCGGCCTTGCTCATCGGCGTGGTGTTGAACTATGCGATAGAGGAACGTGTTTTCGTCATCATCGCCTCGGTTGCCACCTTTGCAACGATCTTTGTCTGGCTGATGATCCTTCTGTCCCACTTCAGGTTCCGATCGGAAACGGGCGCCGGCGATATGTCAGGGCCGAGCTTTCCGGTACCGGCCTGGCCGTACCTGCAGGTGTTCGCGACCGGATTTCTGGTCTTCGTCATGATCCTGCTGGGCTTCAGTGCGGATACCCGCGTTGCGCTCATCGTCGGTGCGGTGTGGCTTCTACTGCTCGCGGCCGGGTATCGCATGTCCCGCCGGGTTGCGTAGGCGAGATTAACGCCCCACGCCTCGCGGTATCCGAATCATCCCGCTTCCCTCACCGTGGCTGCGCTTGCTTCGGCGCGACCGAAATGATCGGAGAGAAATGCGAATCCTGCCTTCGCGAATTATGGTGCAGCGGTGAGGTGCTCACCGAAACGAATCGGATGCTCGCGCACGTCGACACCGAGAGCGCTCCACCGCGGCTGTACAACGACATTGAGCGCAGGGGCGCGTTACCTTCCGCGTGGTGGCGTCCTATGTTGTGAAGGCGCCTCCCTTCGATGATGCGGTAGCGATGTTCACCCAGACTCGTGACGAGATCGCGAGCGACCTCGTTCAGGTGGGGATGATCAAGATCATGGGCGACGGCACCCAAGGCGGCTACACCGCCTGGTTGCTCGATCCTTATGCGGACAAACCCGATTCGATCGGAACGTCACCGTTCACCGAGCAGCAGTGGGGCCAGCTGGTCGGCCAGATTGATGCTGCGGGTATCGACATGCATGTGCACGCGTGCGGGGAGCGCACGGTGCGGGCGGCACTGGATGCGTTTGAGGCGGCGATCGCCAAGAATCCCGCCCGGGACCGCCGGCATACAATCGCGCACCTGATCTATGTCGATGACGCGGACAACGCCCGATTTGCCAAGCTTGGGGTTGGAGCCCAGTTGTCCGCGAACTGGTTCTCCGCCGACCCCGACACCGTGGTCAATCTGGCTGCCCGGTATGGCGCGCCCCGCAAGGACAACTTCTACCGGATCCAGGACATACTGCACGCCGGCGGAAGAGTGTAACTGGGAACGGATTGGCCTGCGGCGGGGTACTTCTCCACCTACAAGCCACTCGAATCAATCCAGATCGGTGTGACCCGTCAGCTGATCGGTGACCCGAATGCCGCGGTGCTCGGCCCCACCGACCAGAAGTTGTCGGCGGCGCAGGCGGTGCAGGCCAATACGCTGGGTGCCGCGCACCAGATCCGGATGGAGAACAAGGTCGGCTCGGTGGAGGTCGGCAAGCTCGCCGATCTCATCGTGCTCGACCGCAACATCCTTGAGGGAGACCCACACGACATCCACAAGGCGACGGTCACGATGACGATGATGGACGGCCAGATCCGTCACGAGATCAAGCACTGACCGGCCTACTTAGCCAGTACCAAGAGCGGCTTGTCCTTGTCGACGATGTAGGTTGCCAGTTCTGAACCTTCGTCATCACCGACATTGCGAACGGAATGGAAAGTCTCGGCGGGGACGAAAAGGACATCTCCGGCGGTGACGCTCTGTGAACCCTGACCGTCGATGTCGTAGACCAGCGTGCCCTTGAGCACGTAGATGATCTCCTCGCCGGGATGCTTGTGGCGGGCAGCCGTGGCTCCCGGCTGAAAATCGACACGTGTCTGTAGTGCCTCGCGGCCCGGGATGCTCAGATCATGGCGCTGTAAGTCGGTGCGGCTCACCGGCTCACGTTCGGACACGGGGGTAGATGACCCGCACGCCGCGGCGAGTGTCGCCAGCCCGGCACATGCGCCCATCACGATCGTGCTGCCGATGTTCATGCGGTCAATCCTTCGGGAGAGGCTTGAGTGTGCCGACGCCCGACGGCGGCGCCGTGTTGTCGCGGATGCCATGGTAGATAACGCGTTTGATGATCCAGGGTTGCAGTACGCGCTCGATCGACCACGCGGGGAAGCGGAAGGCGTGACCGGAGGGGGCGAAGACTTCCAGCCCGTCGGGCTGTACGCCGAGAACCGAGCCCCACCGGTACCTGGGTGGGCGGTAGGTACGTAAAGGCCGCCCGGATACTCCGGCGCGAACATTGTGAGCCACCAGCCGGTCAGCTCGATTGCGAGCCGAGGTGCGTAGCGCATCGGTGGCCGCGACGTCTCCGACGGCGAAGACGTCGGGGTAGCCGGGAACCTGCAGTTGTGGCGTCACACGGACAAATCCGTGTTGGTCGAGTACCTCGTCGGGCAGCCATTCTGTATTGGGTTGGACCCGGCCGATCGCCCACAGCACCGCATCGGAGGAGACCGGCGGCTGCCCGGAACTCCATTCAACCGGCTCGCTGGTGATTCGGTTGCCGGTGAATCCTTCGGGGATGAGTGCACGGTGTCCGGGGTGCAGCCCCACGCGGAGGTCGTTGAGCCGCTGCCGAATCCGGTGCCATACTCGCGGCGAGTGCTGTGTGAGCGCACGCTCACCAGGGAAATACAGGTCGACACGCAGGTTGGGCCATGTGATCGCGATGTTGGCCGCGCTGCTCACAGCGGCTGCTCCTCCACCGATGACGGTTACCGTGCCCGCCGCGGCCAGTCGCAGGTGCGCCGCGCGCAGCTCCGCAGCGACCTCGACATTGGACTGCAGTGTGGACTGTCGCCAGAAGCCGTTACTGACACCGGTCGAGATGACCAAAGTGTCGTATGGTTCCGCAAGCGATACGCCGTTACTGCTGTGGGCGAAAACTGTTCGGGCGCTGAAGTCGACGCCGGTGAGCCGGGCATGCACGGTACGGACACGGTCCAGTCTGTGGAACCGGTCAAACGGCACCCAGTAGTTCCGTGCCCATTCGTCGGGGCGTGAAAGCCGTATCCCTAACTCTTGGCCACTGACCAACCCGGGTTTGGCGGAGATTCCGACAACATCGCTGTGGCGGGCGAGCCGGATCGCCGTGAGCAGGCCGCTGTCGCCGAGCCCGGCGATAAGGACCCGTCTGCGGCTCACGCCGATTTCCGTGGAGGGCGGGGCACAAATCGGGATACCCGTGCGATGACATCTCGGTACTCGGGCCGCCGCTGCAGGCTGCGCTGCTCCATCATCGGGATGCTCGAGCCCAGGAACATCCCCAACATGCCCGCGGCGCCGAGGCATAGCCACCACGCATCAGCGGGGGAGACCGCAATACCGAAGAGTGCTAGGGAGAGCCAGAAGCTGAACTCTCCGAAATAGTTTGGATGCCGAGACCATGACCACAGGCCGCGGTCCATCACCTCACCGGGACGACGGTTGCCGGTGAAGCGGTGCATCTGCACATCGGCGACCAGCTCCAGAGCTACAGCCGCGAGGCCAACCAGACACGCGATCGTCGTCAGCCAGACCAGGTCGCCGACGGGGCGCGTTACCGCGACATACGCCGGCACCATCCCGAGAAAGACCAGCAGTGTGGGGATGAGATGGATGGCGACCAGATCGGCCAGGAAGCTCCATCGGCCGGCGCTGGCGCGCAGCATCGGGTAGCGCCAATCCTCATGGTGCAGACCAGGGAACGAATACACCCAGTTGGCGGTGAGGCGCACTGCCCACAGCGCGATCACCATCGCGATGAGCCAACAACGCAACTCATGTACCCCGGACTGACTCCACCAGTAGACCAGCAGCAGCGGGGGTATCACGCTCCAATAGGCGTCGTAGAAGCTCGAATTGCGGTACAGCCTGCTGAAGACGAATATCACCACCGTGGCCAGCACATCGGCGATCAACGTGTCCAGCCACATGCGGCCGGTACCTGGACCCCAGATGAGCCAGCCGGCGGCCACGCCCACGGCGATGAGATAGGCGATGGTCACGAGCACCAACGATTGTGACTTGCTTCGAACGATGGCTTCAGAGCTCATGCGGGGTGTTGTCCCTTCGCAACAGTGCGACGAGAAAGTCCGAGTCATCGGTGAAGGGCCTCAGGTCCCAGGTGGACAGCAGGAGGTCCGGAGCGAGACCTGCTTCGGCAGCGTCGTCGAGGAATCGAGCGAACTCGTAGTCACGGCCGGCGCCGAAGCCGATCACCGCGCGGCCATCTTCCGCGAGGTGTCCGCGCAGGCGTTTCAACACCTGAACCCGTGTGCTCGGGGCGAGAAACGCCATCACATTGCCCGCTGACACGATGACGTCAAATGGCTCGGCGATACCGGCCGACGGCAGGTCGAGGTCGGCGAGATCGCTGACGATCCACCGTGAACCGGGATGGTCCTGCTCGGCCGCCTCGATGAGCACCGGGTCGACGTCGACGCCGACCACGCAGTGACCGGCGGCCGCCAGAAACCCGCCCACCCGGCCGGAGCCACACCCGGCGTCGAGGACCCGGGCGCCACGAGGAACCATCGCGTCCACAAAGCGAGCTTCGCCCGCCAAATCCGCACCCTCACGCGCCATGGCGCGAAACCGCTCAATGTACCAATGCGAATGGTTCGGATTGGCCGCGACTTTCTGCATCCAGAGGCTCTGCTCAACCATGCAGCCATTGTCGCAAGCGGAGGTAGCGTCGCAGATCAGGGCACTCGAATACCTCACTCGATGGCCTACCGCGCCGCGATTGCGGTGCTAATCTCATGCCAACCCCGCACGTTATTGCGACGAAGGAGGGGGATGGAAATGCGTTACAGCGCATGTGCCACAGCAGCATTGGCGGCGATGCTGATTCTTGCCACGCCGGCTCGGGGTGAGCCCGAGTGTCAGTTCTCGGGAGGTCTGGGCCCTGACGCCGCCTGCACCCAAAGCACCGATGACGATGAGCTCACGACGCCGTGGATGTGGCCGGGCGACGACGGATTCGGGGTCGGGTTTGGTGGACCCGGCTTCGGTTGGCGCTGATCTGGTACTAGACAAGACCTAGATAGCCGAGCACTCCGGCCGCGGCGACCACGATCAACGGATTTGTCTTCGTAAAGACGAAGATCAGGGTGCAGATTCCGGTGACCGTGTAGGCACGCCAGTCGTGATCCGCGGCTCGGCTCATCACCAGGGAGGTCGCCAGGATGAGCCCGACTGTCAGCGGCGCCAAGCCCCTCTCAACGGCGGTGCGCCATTTCGACTTCTGTGCCCGCTGCCAGAATCGCGTTACCGCATACACCAGGGAGGCGGCGGGAAACACCATGGCGACCGTCGCGATGACTCCGCCGAGGATGCCTCCCGCGATGCCACCGACAGGAAGGCCCGCGGCATACCCGACCATCGCCACGATCAGAATGCTAGGGCCCGGTGTGGTCTGGGAGATCGAAAAGATGTCGGCGAATTGCGAATTGGTCAGCCAGTGTTCGTCGCGCACTGAGCGCAGGTGCATCTCCGGCAGCACCGCATTACCGCCGCCGATGGACATCAGTGACAGCGATCCGAACAACACCACCAGCTGCCAGTAGGTGTTCACGCGGCCGCCTTCCTGGGCCACGCCCAGAAGAGGGCCAGCGGGGCAAGGAGTGCGAGTGTCGCCAGCAGGGGCCAGCGCATCAGTCCGTTGAGCGCGAAGCTGGCGGCGAACAGGAGCACCGGGATCAGGCTGGTGAGGCACTTCTGTCCGGTCTTGATCACCATCGCCAGGGTGAGCGCTACGGCGGCGGCGGAAGCGCCATGCAGTACGCCCTTGACGGCGGGTACCTCTTTGAAGCGAAAGTAGAAGTACGACACCGTTAACACCAGAACCAGCGGTATCAGGCAGAGCCCGACGACGGCCGCGATGGCGCCCAGTGCACCGCGCATCTTGGTGCCAACGAATACGGCCATGTTGATCTGGTTGGCGCCCGGCAGGATTCGGCACATCGTCATCGCGGACAGGAATTCTTCCTCGCCCAGCCACTTCCTCTCGACGACGAGCACCTCGCGCGACCACGCCGACAAACCACCTCCGAACGAGGCCAGCGCTATGTGGTTGAACGTCCACGCCAAGCGAAAGAGGGACACCCGTGGCAACGGGGGATCGTTGTCACCGCTACTCATGCATGAGTTCCGGATCGTGTGGGAAGTCGTCTTCATAGTGTTGACGTGAATCCAGCGGATCCGGAGGGTCGTACTGATGGGAGAGATCCCAGTCGGTGTCGAAGACGTCTTTCAGCCGGGCAACCACGGGTGGGTCGGTGATGGTGATCCCAAGTTCACGACGCAGGTCGAAGGCGCTGCGATCGATGTTCATCGAGCCCACCAGTGCCCGGGTGTTGTCGATGATGAGTAATTTGGCGTGCACCCTCAGGTTCTTCTGCTTGTGCACCTTCACTCCGATGCGACGCAATGTCCGCAGCGATGCGAACGTGTCCAGAATGTCCCATTCACTGATGCCGTGCCTGCCCCCACACAGCACGCGCACCCTGACACCCCGGTCCACTGCCGCGGCAACACGGTCCAAGATGACAGCATCGACATACTTCGGATGTTGAATGTCGAGCCGCTGCTCAGCCGCGTCGATGAATTCCGCCATGTGATACCGGGAGTTCGCATTGCTCCACAGCAGGCCGTCGAAGAGTGACGGTACCCAGTCGTGGTGTTCCCAGTCGGCCTCGAACACTTCGACGATCTGTTTGACATGACTGGGCACGACCGTGATGACGCCGTAGTCGCGTGTCCGTGTGAAGTATTTCTCGCATAGGTTGAAGGTGGCCACCAGTGCGGCCTTGCCATCGACGACTATCGATTTCTCGTGCGTCACATAGAATTTCGGACTAGACCAGGCGACGTTCACCCCGGCCGTGGTGAGCCTGCCGAAGGTGTCGTCGTTGGCGCGATCGCCCCCGGATCGCTGCGGGTTGAGCATCACTCGAATGTCGACACCCGCCTGACGCCGCGCGATGACGGCGTCGATCAAGCCTTCCTCGGTGAAGGTGAATTGTTTGATGAGAAGCGATGTTTCTGCGCTCTCAATGAACTGACGAACCGGTTCCAGGCCGTCGTCCGGCTCGACGATGAGGCGAGGCGCGAAGGGGGACACAAGAGCAGAAGCTAGCACCAAGATCGCGCAGTGGTCTGCCATTCACATGAACACTTCGATCCGGCTGGCAACCTCATTGAACCCCAATGCAACTGGTGGCGCCGTTACGGCGTCACCGGCCGTTGCGCCGCGGCCGGTGTGGGGGACCTGCGGAAGATCCGGGTTTTGAGCTCGGTGGCCCGCTTTTCCACCACGAACCAACTCGATGCGGCTACCGGCAAGGTGGCCGCTGTGGCGATGACGAAGAACACAACAGGGTTCAAGCGGACAAGCCAGAAGCTGGCAAGCATCTGTTGGATAGGGAATGCGTAGATGTACACGCCATACGAAAGATCGTTGCGCAGCCGAGCTCTACGGATCAGCGCACCCGAAACGATGATGGCGTACGCCAGGGGTAGGGCACCGATGACTCGATAGTTCTGGGTAAATCCGGAAGCCATGACAATGGCGGCGCTGAGCACGACCAAGGACCAGCGGGCCGGTATCCGGTCCTGGTACTGGTAGAACATCGCGCCCGCGAGGAAAACGACGAAGAACCGGGCCAACATCTGTGGCCAGCTGAACATCGGCGGGGTGTAGGAGACGTAAGCCGCCCAGACTGTCGCCAAGACGAACAGAGTGGGAATAACCCAACGGCGCTTCAGAAGTCCCAGGAAGCCAAGGACGGAGACCATTACGTCACAGAGCAGAACGAAGAAAAGGGTCCAGATAGATCCGTTCCAGACCCCCGGAAACGGCACATCGGCGGGAGTGCCGTCGATGCCGATGTACGCCACGTTGAGCAGCGCGTTGTTGATGACGTATCCGAGCTCTGCCGACAACGAAATCGGCGTGTTCTGGACCTTGGCCGTGATCGGAGCGATCACGAAGGCGATTACGAGCAGACACACCCATAGTGCGGGGAAAATACGCAAAACGCGTGAGGCCCAATACTCCTTCAGGTACGGGCGACGCATCCACGCGGCAGTGATGAGGAAACCTGAGATGGCAAAGAATCCGTCGGCAAAAATATTACTGAGCAGCCGCACGATCGGCTCGTAGGCAATCTCGCGGCCGGTAAGGGGCCAGGAATGGTAGAAGACCACGCCGATCGCGAGAATGAGACGCCACAGCGTCAGCGCATTGTGTTGTCGATCAAATACCTGCTCAAGCTTCATAAATTCCCCGAGGCGCCGATGCTGTGTGTTTACTTTTGCGAATGAACATACTGCACAATCCCGAGTGGCACCCGGCTTACCTCGCGGGACGAATCTTCAGACCGCAAGTGCTCAAGTTGTTTGCGAATTGTTCCGGCTTCTCTGAGATCGAACGAGCGAATTCCATTGGTTCCCCATCACGCTTTACCTGCTTGCGTCCGCGGCGGTGCACAATGGCCGATAGCAGCGGATATGTCTGTTTGGGCTCACCACGGTGAGGGCAAGCGGCAAGAATCTCGCGGTACGCATTGATTCATTGCTGTCGAGCTATTGCAAAGCAGTATCCGGAGGGGCTGAGACGCATAGGGATGCGTCGCGGCGACCGAATGCGATTCCGTGCGGGTCCCGTGGCAATAACTATTCCTGAAACAGATTTGCTCGGCGAAGCTGCTTCGCATTGCTTATCCGTACGCTGCGGACAGATGGATTTTGGATACGGCTCTTCTGCCACTCGAGTAGAAACCGGAGCTCAGATAAACGCGTAGCTCAGCTACGGGGCCTCGGGGCCCGGGGAGATCTCGATGGCCACCGATGCCTGCTGACGACGGGTGATCCAGACTCCAAATTCACTCAACGGCCCCAACAGCCAGTACTTCTGATTGACGATCTTGCGGACCCTGCGAGTGTCATCGAAGTCCAGGACGCGCGCGATGCCCGCCACCACCGGTGCATCGGGGATGAGCTGCCCTCGAATACCGCAGGGCTGCAACGTCACCGCTGGGTTGCGCCGAATACGTCTGATCTTGTACGCCGCGACCTCCGAGAAGAAGTAGAGCTTGCCATCGGCGGGAGCAATCCAGACCGGCGTGGATACCGCCGCACCGTCTTTGCGGTAGCTCGTCAACGACACATAGTTCGCCCGGCCGACCACATCCCAATCCGTCATTCGTTGTCCTCTCATCGGCCAGTCCACCCGATTCTGTCGTAGACGGCGCCCGATCGCACTGGGCGCGTCCGGTCCCGAGCGGTCGGCCGAGGCTTACAGGAGCGTTGGCCGCACTGTGAGGTGGGTTTTTCTTTTCCATAATGTCCACGGAAACGATGGGGAAACACATCCGGGTCACTGTGGTGACATGGCCACTCCAGGGGAGATGGGTACGACGCGTACCGCGTGCTCGTACTGCGGTGTGGGCTGCGGTATCGAGGTCCAGACGAAGCCCGGTCCTGGGGGCCCGGTTATCGCACGGGTGTCGGGCGACAAGCTTCACCCGACCAATTTCGGCCGCCTGTGCACCAAGGGGGCTACCCATGCCGAGTTGATGGAGGCGGTCGACGGTCGTCTGAAGACCGCGCTGGTCCGGCCCTCCCGTGGTGCGGAGCTTGTCGAGACGCCGGTGGATGTCGCAGTGACCGAAGCTGGTCAGCGGCTGCGTTCGATACTCGACGAGCACGGGCCCGATGCGATCGCGCTGTACGTATCAGGTCAGATGTCGATCGAAGCACAGTACCTGGCCAACAAGCTGGCCAAGGGATTCATCCGTACTGTGCACATCGAGTCCAATTCACGACTTTGCATGGCGAGCGCCGGCACCGGGTACAAACAGTCGCTCGGAGCGGACGGCCCACCGGGTTCGTACACCGACTTCGACAGCGCTGATGTGTTTTTCGTCATCGGCGCAAACATGGCTGATTGCCACCCCATTCTGTTTCTTCGGATGGCCGACCGGTTGAAGGCCGGCGCGAAATTGATCGTCGTGGACCCGCGGCGCACCGCGACCGCCGACAAAGCCGACTTGTTCCTGCAGATCAACCCCGGTACTGATCTGGCGCTTCTCAATGGATTGCTTCATCTTCTGGTGAAGTCCGGCGATATCGATGAGGAGTTCATCGCCGAACACACCGAGGGCTGGGCGGCAATGCCCGAGTTCCTGGCCGACTATCCGCCCGGGGTGGTAGCCGAGATCACCGGTATCCCCGAAGCTGATATCCGTGCTGCCGCCGCCATGATCGGGCAGGCCGGCGAGTGGATGACGTGCTGGACCATGGGTTTGAACCAGAGCACGCACGGCACCTGGAACACCAACGCGATCTGCAATCTTCATCTCGCGACCGGCGCGATTTGCCGTCCGGGAAGTGGCCCCATGTCGCTGACCGGTCAACCGAACGCCATGGGTGGACGGGAGATGGGCTACATGGGTCCGGGCCTGCCCGGCCAGCGATCCGTGGTCAGCGCCGACGACCGAGCGTTCGTGGAACAGCAGTGGAGCCTGGCGCCGCAGACCATCCGAACCGAGGTGGGCCCGGGAACCATCGCGATGTTCGACAGCATGGCGGCAGGAAATATCAAGGCGTGTTGGATCATCTGCACTAATCCTGTTGCAACAGTGGCAAATCGGGGCACCACGATCACCGGGCTGGAGACCGCGGAACTGGTCATTACCCAGGACACCTACGCGGCCACGGCCACAAACCGCTACGCGGATATCGTCCTGCCCGCCACCTTGTGGGCAGAAGCCGACGCGGTGATGATCAATTCGGAACGCAACCTCACCTTGCTCCAGCAGTCGATCGGCCCGATGGGTGAATCCCGACCCGATTGGCAGTTGATCTGCCAAGTCGCCACGGCCATGGGATTCGGCGAGCAGTTCAGCTATGCGTCCAGTGAGGAGGTGTTCGATGAGATTCGCCGGTTCTGGAATCCAAAGACGGGCTACGACCTTCGCGGTGCCAGCTACGAGCGCCTGCGCGAGACTCCATTGCAATGGCCGTGCCCCCCAGACGATGCGAACGATCGGCACCCGATTCGCTACCTGAACGACGGTGTCAGCCAGAGTCTTTTCGTCGACGCCGCCGGACATCAACCGCGGTTGGCGTTCGCGACCCCGTCGCGCCGGGCGGTCTTTCACCCACGCCCGCACATGGATGCGCGCGAGCTGCCCGACGACGACTACCCGTTCATCTTGAACACGGGCCGCCTGCAACATCAATGGCACACCATGACCAAAACGGGGCAGGTGGCCAAGCTCAACAAGCTCAACAGTGATCCCTTCGTCGAAATCCATCCAGAGGACGCCGCCGAACTGGGCATCGCTGACCGCCAACCGGTCGAATTGCACTCGCGGCGCGGGCGCGCTGTGCTGCCCGCCCTCATCACCGACCGTGTGCGGCCAGGCAATTGCTTCGTACCTTTCCATTGGAACGACGAGCATGGCGAGTACCTCGCTATCAACGCACTGACGAGCGATGCCGTGGACCCCGACTCGCTGCAGCCTGAGCTGAAAGTGTGTGCGGTCAGGATGCGGCCCATCGCGGTCGTCCAGCAACCCGATCGACCGGAGGCAACATCCATGCACCCCGTCGCAGAAGCGCTCGACCTGGCACCGCAGCCCGTGCCCAATCTGGTCGAGAGCGAACAGGTCTACCTGGCTGGGTTTTTCACCACTCTGGAGCGGGGAGGAGAGGGAGTTCCCGTCTTGCCCGCAGGGGCGCCCGTTAGTGATCTGGTCCGGCTCTGGGTCGACGGAGCGTTGGCGGGAATGTACTCCCGTACCGGCGACTCGGCGCCTGGCCCGCTCGCCGCACCGCTACCTGCCACACGGCCCATGCCGTTGGTGCTGTGGGCATCCCAGACGGGCAACGCCGAGGACTATGCCACCAACCTTGCCGCGCAGCTTAGTTCCACGGGTGCGCCGCCGCGGATCGTGAACATGGACGACTGTGGGATGGCTGATCTCGCCGCGGCCACCGACGTCCTGGTCGTCACGAGCACGTTCGGAGACGGCGGCCCTCCTGATAACGGCGCCGACTTCTGGGACCGCCTGCATGCATCGGATGCGCAGTTGTCTGGGATCCGCTTCGCGGTCTTGGGAATTGGTGATCGTGCTTACGAGAACTTCTGCGGGCACGCCAAATCCATCGACGAACGCCTGGCAAGTCTGGGCGCGGTCCGTCTGATGGACCGGATGGACTGCGAGATCTACGATGACGAGCCTCTAGCGCAATGGGCACGTCAGGTGACGGATCTGATCACGACCCAGGAGGGGCCGGTCACCCCGGCGGCGGTCCCCGCCGCGAGCCCTCGACCGTCGAGCACTGGCGCACCCGAACCGTTCACCCGCAACAGTCCCGTCGCGGCCCGTTTGACCCGTAACACCGTGCTGACACCGCGTTCCTCCTCAAAAGAGGTGCGACATTTCGGGTTCGACATCTCCGAGCATGGCGTCGCCTACAGTGTTGGCGACGCACTCGGGGTCTGCCCGACCAACTGCGACGGCGCCGTCGACGCGTGGCTCTCCGGCACAGGGCTGCGTGCCGACGAAATCGTCGAGGTCGACGGTGTAGAACAGACCCTGCGCGATGCGCTGACATACTCCTACGACATCGGGCGGATAACCCCGAATCTGCTGAGCTTCCTCGCCGACAACAGCACCAACACGGCAGCGGTCAAGGATCTCCATGAAGCACGAAAGAACCTTGCATCATGGGTGATTGGCCGCAGCGGCGTGGACGCCGTGCAAGAATTTCCGGTACGCGTCTCCGCCGAGCAGTGGCAGGACGTATTGGTGCGGTTGACCCCCCGCTGCTATTCGATTTCGTCCAGCCCTCTGGTCAGCCCGCATGAGGTTCAGTTGACGGTCTCCGTGGTCCGGTACCGGGGGACTGGCGGCGCCGAACGAGGGGGTGTGTGCTCGACGTTCCTTGCCGACCGCGCCGATGACACACCAGTTCCCGTGTTTCTGCAGAAGTCCCCGCATTTCCGGCCCCCGGAGGAGTCGCGGACTCCGATGATCATGATTGGCCCGGGAACCGGGATCGCACCGTTTCGCGGATTCCTGCACGAGCGTCGCGCGCTCGGCCACACCGGCCGTAACTGGCTCTTCTTCGGCGACCAGCATGCGGCCCAACACTTTTACTATCGAGACGATCTGTCCACCATGGCCGATGACGGCTTTCTGTCCAAGCTTGACGTCGCCTTCTCTCGCGACCAGAAGGACAGGGTCTACGTGCAGCACAAGATGGTGGACAACGGCGCCGAGCTCTGGGCATGGCTGCAAGACGGCGCCCACCTCTATGTGTGCGGCGACGCATCCCGGATGGCCAAAGACGTCGACACCGCACTGACATCAATCATTGAAAAACATGGCAGGCTCTCGGCCGAGGGTACCCACGATTACAAGCGCGAACTGGTCGCCAGTAAGCGGTATTTGCGAGACGTCTACTAGACCCGACTTGACACAAAGGTGCCACCGTTGACGTACGTGAAAACCGCCCGAGCTGTAATGATCTATCTGACGCACTATCGGACGGCACCGAAGCGCAACGCTTCGTCGGCCACACAAGGCAGCGCGGTAGCGAACGCGTAATCCGTCCGTCTACACCAGTACTTTGGCGGCTTGGCGTTCGGCGCGTTTGGCCTGGCGCTCCAGGTACTTGGCCTTGACTTCCTCGAAGTCCTCGGAGGTCTTCTTGAGGTCACTGACGATGCGGGCCAGGTCCTCGCGGTACCACTCGGCCTCGCCGTTGATGTCGTCGCGTTCGAAGATGCGCCACTTGCGCAGCACCGGCAGCACCACCTCGTCGAGGTGTGACTGCGGGTCGTAGACGCCGCCGGTGGCGATGGTGACCGCGTTGCGGCGGAATCCCGGAATTGTGTAGCCGGGCATCGTGAAGTTATCGAGCACCTTGTGGACAGCCTTGACTGCTTGGTTCGGGGCGATTTCCAGGCCGGCTGTCACCATGTTGCGGTAGAAGATCATGTGCAGGTTCTCGTCGGTGGAGATGCGCTTGAGCAGCTCATCGGCGATCGGCTCGGCGCAGGCCTTACCGGTGTTGCGGTGCGAGACGCGGGTGGCCAGCTCCTGGAAGGTCACGTACACCACCGAGTCGAACAGGCTCTCGGAGAACGGTATGTTCTGGCGGTTCTGGCCAGGGGAGAACCCGCTGGTCATCTGCGCAATGCGCAGCTTCTCGAGTTCGAACGGGTCCACCGAACGGGTCACCACCAGATAGTCGCGGATGGCGATGCCATGGCGGTTCTCTTCAGCGGTCCAGCGGTTCACCCAGGTGCCCCACGGCCCGTCCATGGTGAAGTTCATGGCGATCTCGCGGTGATACGAGGGCAGGTTGTCCTCGGTGAGCAGGTTGGTGATCATGGCGATCTTGGCCAGCTCGGAGAGCTTGGACTGCTCAGGATCCCAGTCCTGGCCGCCTAGTGCCTTGTAGTTCTTGCCCTCTGACCAGGGGACATAGTCATGCGGGTTCCAGTCCTTGGTGACGCCGAGGTGGCGATGGACATTCGCCTCGACCACGGGCTCAAGCTCATGGAGCAGCTCCAGATCGGTGAAGGCCTTCTGCATGAATACTTCCTCGTAGTGGGGGCCAGACAGAAACCGCAACTAGCAGTACCCGTATCCAGCAGTTACAGAAATCTAGCATGCCTGGATGCCCCGCAGGCATGTACAGCGATTACTCGTCTAATTGAGAGCATTCCGTGACCGTCCCTCTGCGTGCGGCCGACCATGGCGCGTATTCGCCGACGGTGGCGATCGATTGCCATCCCGGTGGATCGAAAGTCGTTGAGCACCAGATATTTACAAGTCACCTCCTCCGAGTCCATGAAAAGGCGAGTAGTGTCCGTGACGTAACTATCGCCGTGGCATGTCCGAGCGCCGACTGGTTTGGCTCATACGGATTTCGTTTGTTTGAGTCCCACTGAGCAACAAGGAAGTACGCATGACACAGGCTGAGTACCCCGGCCCTCCCATTCGCTTCACGCTAGGTCCGCGCAAGACCGGCAGGATGAACGGAGCGTGGTGGCCGCAAGACGACGGATTCATCGCGCGGGAACTCTCCCCTTTGGTGGAAGAGCTGTCCGGGCACATCGGCGGGGTCAGCGAGGTGTCGCTGAACTGGAAGGCGGGGTCGCCTCGGTCGAGCATGAGGTCGGCGGCGATGCCTCCGTCGCTCACCAATCGTCCGTTCCATTGGGTGGTCACGCTTCGAGGTGAGCATCGGACGGTGCGGATTCTTATGGTGCCGGCTCGTACGAACAGGAGTCTGGCGCGGTTGATCATGCGTCTGGCGGCGCAGATGCCTCTGCTTGATTCTCCGAAGGAGGACGAAGTATCCGCGGCGCTCCGGATCATTATGGCCGCCTAGCGGTCGGCGTTGAGCTCGGCGAGCAGATGGCGGACGCGTTGTTCGATGTCGTCCCGGATGGGGCGCACCGCTTCGAGGGGCTGGCCGGCAGGGTCGGGCAGCTCCCAGTTTTCGTAACGTTTCCCGGGGAAGTACGGGCAGGTGTCGCCGCAGCCCATGGTGACGACGACGTCGGCGCCTCGCACGATCTCTTCGGTCCACGGTTTCGGGTACTCGCCGGTGATATCGATGCCGAGCTCGGCCATGACTGCGGCCGCGGCGGGGTTGATTTCTTTTCCGGGCTCTGAGCCGCCCGACCAGGCAACCGCCCGGTCGCCGGCTAGATGCGTGAAGAATCCAAGTGCCATCTGGGAGCGGCCCGCGTTGTGCGTGCACAGAAAGAGCACAGTGGGCTTGTCTTGGGTCATTGGGTCACCTTCTGGCCTGCAGTGTCGATCGAATCCGGTTGAGGGGCATGTGTAATGCGGCGCCGCAGCGCCAAGGACACGTATACGAGGGCGACCAGCACGGGTACTTCGATCAGGGGGCCGACGACACCGGCTAGGGCCTGGCCGGAGGCGGCGCCCCAGGTGGCGATCGCCACAGCGATGGCGAGTTCGAAGTTGTTACCGGCAGCGGTGAACGCGAGCGTGGTGGTGCGTGGGTAGCCCAGCCTGAGGGCAGCGCCGAGGAGGTATCCGCCACCCCACATGATCGCGAAGTAGGCGAGTAAAGGCACTGCGATACGTGCAACATCCCAAGGCCGAGAAGAGATCTGATCGCCTTGGAGCGCGAACAAGATCACGATGGTGAACAACAGTCCCCACAGTGCCCAGGGGCCGATGATCGGCAGGAATCGTGTTTCATACCACGTGCGCCCCTTGACCTGTTCGCCGATACGGCGGGAGAGATATCCAGCCGCGAGCGGGATCCCCAGGAACAGGAGTACAGATTTGGCGATCTGCCACGGCGACGTGGCGATGACGGTTTGCGGCAGATGCAGCCAACCGGGCAGGACGGATAGATAGAACCAACCCAGGACCGCGAACATGAGCACCTGAAACATCGAATTCAGGGCGACAAGGACGGCCGCCGCATCCCGATCGCCGCACGCAAGGTCGTTCCAGATGATCACCATGGCGATGCACCGTGCCAGTCCGACGACGATAAGCCCGGTGCGATACTCGGGCAGATCTGGTAACAGCAGCCAGGCCAGCGCGAACATCAACGCCGGGCCGAGCGCCCAGTTCAAGACCAGCGAGCCGATCAGCAGCTTGCGGTCGGCGGTGACGGCACCGAGGCGGTCATAGCGCACCTTGGCCAATACCGGGTACATCATGATGAGTAGCCCGACCGCGATCGGCAGCGAGATCCCTTCGACCTGAACTCTTTCCAGCACACTGTTCAGCCCAGGGATCCAGCGACCCAGCAGCAGTCCGGCTGCCATCGCGAGTCCGATCCATGCCGGCAGAAACCGGTCCAGCATCGATAATCTCTGTGGCGTACTCACTCAGGACGCCCGCATGTGCAGCCGTCGTCTTCGGGGAGGAGTTCGGGACTGGTGCCGAATGTGTCCGAATCCGCCAAAATTGTGTAGATTTCCCACTTTTCCCGATCAGGTGCGGTGACCCACACCTTGTCTTGTGTTGCGAAACAACACGTGGTGCCGATCTCTTCTTCGGTGAACATGCCTGCATCGGTCAATCGGCCGATCTCGGCGTGGACCTGCTCGCTGGATTCGACCTGTACCCCGAGATGGTTGATCGTGCCGCCGTGGCCCGGGTTCTCCAACAACACCAGCTTCAGCGGTGGGGAATCGATCGCAAAGTTGGCATATCCGGGCTTACGTTTGGCCGGTTGTACGCCAAAAAGCTTTGAATAGAAGTCGATTGACGCATCGAGGTCGTCGACATTGAGAGCCAGCTGTACGCGGGACACCGGTTCACCTCCGGAACTAATGAGATATTTATCGAACTTATCGGATGCGCCCAGTGTGCCATGTCTTTGACATATGTCAAAGCATTCGGGATGCTGGAAGCATGCCCAAGGCTCTTCCCGTGGTAGATACCACCGCTCCCGTGTGCTGCGCACCTGTGGCGGCCGGTCCGATGAGCGACGAACAGGCCCTGGAAGTCGCGCTGCGGCTCAAGGCGCTCGCGGACCCGGTGCGGGTCAAGATCATGTCCCAGCTCTTTGGCGCGCCCATGCGAGAGATCATCAGCGGTGACCTCGCGGGCATCCTCGGACTCACCGAGTCAACCGTTAGTCACCACATGAATCAGTTGCGAAAAGCCGGGTTGGTGGAATCGGACCGCCGCGGAATGAACGTCTATCACCGGCCGGTTCCGGATGCGCTGACCGCGTTGTGCACGGTCCTGGATCCCAGCTGCTGCCAATAGAATCGACCGATGTCGACGACAGCCCGCAGTGACAGCGCTCGTTCATGCTGATCGGTATCGCGGCGGCCGTGCTGGCATGCCTGGGGTACGGAACCGCGTCCGTCCTCCAGGGATACGGTGCCCGCCAATCCGCGACGAATGTTCACGGGCGCTCCGGTAATGGTGCACCGTCGCTAAGCTCCACAATCGCCGCGATGCTGACGCCGGCATTCATCGCCGGGATGGTTCTCGATCTCGTCGGATTCGCGGGCACCCTGGTGTCGGCGCGGTTGATTCCACTGTTTCTCTCCCAGACGATCATGAGTGCGAACCTGGCGGTCACCGCGGTGCTCGGTATCGCCGTACTCGGTGTGCGGTTGCAACGACGGGACTGGCTCGCCATCTCGGCCGTATTGCTGTCGCTATGTGTGCTGGCGTTGACTGCCGGTCCTCGTGGCGAGGATTTCGCGACGCCATCGGTTCACTGGGGTGTGTTGATCGCATCGGTGGCAGTGCTGCTCACCGGCCTGGGCCTCATTCGTGTCTTGGGCTCACGCGCCGCGATTACTGCGGGGTTGTTGGCCGGGATTCTTTATGGCGCAATGTCTGTTGCGGTCAGAGTGCTTGACGGGCTCGATCCGCTACGGGTGAAGGTCCTGTTGTCCGATCCCGTCGCCTACGCGGTGATTCTCGCGGGGGTGGGCGGCTTCTACCTGTTTACCGTTGCGCTGCAAGTGGGTTCGGTGAACGGCGCGGCCGCGGCATTGGTTGTGGGGGAGACGGTCGTACCCGGTGTGACCGGTGTACTGCTGTTGGGCGACGGCGCGCGCCCGGGATTGGGCTGGCTTGTGGCCGTGGCGTTCGTGGTTGCGGTCGTCTCGGCGGTGAGTGTGGCCGCGTTCGGTGCCGTCGAGAACACGCAGTCGACGGCACCGGAGCCGGCGCGCTAAGTCAGTTTGATGCGTTGAGAATCTTGATCGCGAAGACGAGTGTGTCTCCCGGCCGGATACCGGCGCTGGGCTGCCCGGAGGGATAGCCGTCAGCGGGGACCATCGCGACGGCGACGGTCGACCCGACATGTTGCCCCGCGATGGCCTTCTTGAATCCCGGTACCACCCCATTAAGCGGGAATTGGGCAGGCGTGCCACGCGTATAGGCGCTATCGAACACGGAGCCGTCGCGCCCGTTAACGCCCATGTAGCAGACCGAAACCGTGGCCAGATCTCCGACGATCGGTCCGGATCCAGCCTGGAGCGTGTGCACCTGGGTCTCGGCCACGCTGAATGGCGCGGTCACGTTGACACTCGGCGCCGCGGTGTCCGTGGAGCCGGAGACGGCGACGTTCCCGGTGCTTCCCGACAGCGTCCATTCAGGTGTGCCGGAGTTCTGTGGCGCCGCCGTGGGGCACCCGGTGGTGGCGGCGGGCGGGTCGGCGGGTGCTGACTTGGCCTCCGTGTCGGAGCCGCACGCGGCCAGCGTCACAACGAATGAGGCGGCGCAGGCGGCAAGTGCGACGGACGGGTACACGCGCAAGGAGTTCACGGTCGCCACGCTAACAGCTGCGCGGCGACCGCCTGCGAGTGCCAAGTCAATGGCGTTCACGCGGTGGGGGAAGTGGCACTGTCCGGGGATCAGCACGGCCCGGCGAACTCGCTCAATCGTGCGTTCCTCCGTCGGCCCGCGAGTAATTTTCAGATTGGAGCTACCGCTCGACGGCGCTATCCGCCAAGGGCGTATCGCGTTAGCCGAAGCGACTCGTAAACTGCTGCCATGAAATGGTTCTCACGGAGGCGAAGCGAAGACCGCGAGCCCGTTCAGCTCAGCGCTGAGGCCGCCTCTGTGGTTGACCAGCTCGTTGATCACCATCACGATCGTGAGTGGCCCACGGCGATCGGCTGGCATCTGCCTGACGAAGAGCCGCCTTGGGAGGCGTTGCACGAGCTGCGTAGTACGGGTTACTGCGAGGTCGAGCGGGACGGCGACGAGGTCGAGGTCGATTTCACCGAGCTTGGGCGCCGCACCTTCACGTGAGGCTTCTCGCGGGCGGTCGAAGATGCCGTCGCAAGGGGACAATCTCATCGAGCGCCGCACGAGCGTTGAGTCGGCAGGTGAGATAGCCTGGGCAGCAAGTAGAAAGGCTGGCCGGCCAGGGTATCTGGACGGCCAGCCGGGCGCATTTTTCTCGCGCTGTAGGAACTTTAGACGGTCTGCACTGAGACAGCCTGAGGGCCGCGATCGCCGGCTTCTTCTTCGAAGCTGACGCGATCGTTCTCGTTGAGGCTGCGGTATCCGCCCTTGTCGATGATGGCCGAGAAGTGAACGAACAGGTCCTTGTTGCCGTTGTCCGGGGTGATGAATCCGAATCCCTTTTCGGCGTTAAACCATTTCACGATGCCTTGAGCCATGCGATTACTCTCCTGAGTGTCTAATTGCGGGGCCGACATTCGACCCTGGGTCTTGCGGAGGTACGCGAAATCAAAGCAACCGGCAAAAGTCACGGAGATTGGGTATGTGTCCGCCGCGGAAAATCTTCGCGAGCGTGTCACTAAGAAAATCAACCATTTTGACCTTACCAGAGGTCGAGCCTGATAGCCAATGGCTGACAGTAGTTCGGCGCAGCAGCATATGAATCGGCAACCGGATTCGGAACATTGGGGAGTGGAGCGATCCTTCGCTCCATCAGGTGCCGAACAAGTCACTCGTGACCGGCACGCTTGCCGACTGGGTAGTCCCCGTTCTTGAAGACGCGGCGGACGAGATCGACTGGATCTCAGGGGAGATCCGGATCGACTGCCATACCGAGGCCGTACCGGCCCCCGGCACTCAGCCCTTCTACTGCAGCGACACCCGCCACGTGCCCCGGATCAGTTACTACCGGCCCACTGCCTGGCCCATCCAGTGATGTCGCAACGGTCTCAGTTGGGCAAAGGTACTGCGTCTTACCCGCGATGCGGGGGCCTACCTCCGCCGCGTGGCTTTAGTGTTGGCTGTTATGGCGGGACTTGTCGGTTACGTGAAGCGCTGGCGCACAGCCCTTCACGTAACCGTGTCGGCATCGATACTTGCTGGTCTCGCACTCCCCATTGTGCCGGTAGCTCACGCGGCCGCGGCGGCGGCGACGTTGTCGGTGACATCGACGTGGCAGACCGGTTTCATCGCTAGTTTCACGATCACCAACTTGAGCACGGTGCCGCTCTCCGATTGGCGGCTCGAGTTCGACCTGCCGATCGGAGAGTCCATCCGGCATACGTGGAGCAGCAGTGTGACGCAATCTGGTACCCACTACGTTCTGAGTCCCGCGAACTGGAATCGCATCATCGCGCCAGGAGGTTCGGCCACCGGCGGTCTACGGGGCGTGCTGAGCGGTTCCTACACACCACCGTTGAACTGTGTGCTCAATGGGCAAGTTCCATGCAGCTAGAGGCTGCGGTGCGCAGAAACCAACCAGGCCGGTAACTGGGCGCGTCCGTCGGAGCCGATCGTCACACCGCGATACTCGAAGCCTTCGGGCAACTGGCTGGGAACATTCACCCATGCTCGTGCGCGCCGGATCTCGTCGATGACCAAGTGCCGCCCCACGATGCTGTGCAGCTGCTGTTCGGTGAACGGCCGGGGCCCGAATTCGGCATCTGGCGGAAAGGCCTCGGTCGCAAAAACAAGTGCAAAGAACTTGCCGCCGGGCCTGAGCGCTCGCGCCAGTGATCGCACATAGCTTTCTCTGAGCTCATCGGGTAGGCAGTGAAATACAAGGCCATCAATGACGGTATTAAAATAATTGTGGTAGCCGGTGTCTGCGGTCAGGTCAGCTGTATTGAAAATAGCATCCAAGCCAAGCTGGGCGGCCGCTCTCTGCGCTTTGTCTATCGCACTGCCAGATAGATCGAGACCCACGACTTGGTACCCATGACCGGCCAGCTTTAGCGAGGTCAACCCCACCCCGCACCCAGAATCGAGGATCGGGCTCTCAAATCGACCTTGCCGGTGTAGAGCTGCTATTTCGGGTTGCATCTCGCCGATATTCCACCCCGGATCACCAGGCGCATAAACCGCTTCGCCCCTGTATAACTCGTCCCAGTCCACGGCATTCACATCAAATGTTGGCATATTGCCGATATTAGGTGCGATACCGACGGCCGGCAACAAGTTGTTTTGCTCAAAGCGAGCATTTTTCAAAGGGTAAATTACTCTCCATTGCTGAATGGAGGCTACGCGAAAGTTGTCAATCTGCTGAAAACCGATAACAAATCGGAAACGTATTACGGCGTATTTACGAGACGGTTTAGAAAGATCGCACGTGGGTGGAGGGGGCTCGACAACGCGCTGGAACCTCGGAGGCAGCTCCGGGGGACGTGGCGGCGCTGCGGCTAATGGTGAGCGGAGGCGCACATGGCTCCGAAAGCTCTGCTTGCTGCCTTGAGCGCCGCCGTGATGCTCGTGCCCGTGGCCTGCGCCCAACCTTCGCCGCGGAACGTGGGCGATGACCCCGTTGTCCGCCAGGTGTTCGATTGGCCGACCAATGTGCCTGGAAAGTCCTTGATATCAGTGACCGTGAGTTATCCGCCGGGCACAAAAAGTATGGCTCACCGTCATGCGAAGTCAGCGTTCATCATGGCGTACGTGATCTCAGGTGCGATCCGCAGCCAAGTCGAGGGTCGGCCGTCCCGGGTGTATCACGCCGGCGAAACCTGGTACGAAGACCCCGGCGCGCACCACACGATCGGCGAAAATGCCAGCGCCACAGAACCTGCCGAGTTACTCGCAGTCTTCCTGGTTGATACCGGAGATGGACCGCTGACTACCGATCACGCGACCACGCAGTAGGAGAACTTGTGTACACGGTTGATCGAGTCAAGGTCGACGGGAGTATCTTCAGGCCTATGCGATACGCACGAGCGCTCCGAAGCTCCCGGCTTCGCGCTCTGGTGACACTGGCGGTGGTGGGTGCTCTTGCCGTAAGTGCGGTTGCCTGTGGCCGGGGGGACACTCGAACAGCAAGCCCTGCCGGTAGTCCGGACCAACTGGCACTGGCAACGCTGGACCATATCGTGCAGGGTGACAATGCAGCTGCCACCGCCCATTTCGACCAAACCATGGCGGACACGTTGTCGGCTCCGGCTCTGGGGCAAGCATGGATTACCTACCAGGAGCTGCTGGGCGCATACCAGTCACACGGTGATCCCCACGACGTCAAGCGTGGCGAGCTGACCGTGGTCAACATTCCTCTTCAGATGGAGCGCGCACCCGGCCAGTTCCGGCTGACTGTCCACCCGGACGGATCCGTCGCGGGTCTGTACTTCCTCAAGGACGGCGTCCCCGTACCCTGAGTTCGCTTGTCGAACACCGGTAGCCGGGGGCCAGTCGCCGCTCCAATCAGCCCGGACGTCGACTTCGCGTTCGCTATCACGCCCGACGTGCCAACCATCTTCCTCCTCAGCCGTGGCAATGTCGTCGCCGAGCTCGAACGGCTGGCGCATGCTGTTAACCTGGCGGAATGGCGTCCGCTCGGGCCTTGGGATGTATCGGAGCACTGGCAGTTAGCGGCTTGTCATTGGCGCCGCCTGCCGTCGCTGAACCGCAATTACCGGATCTGGATCAGTACACCGCGGTGAACACGCCCGACTACACGGTCGCGATCCCGACCAGCGGATACAACGGTGCCGTGAGCAGCGTGCAGTTCAGCACTCCCGCCGGCCAGAACTGCAGTGTGGTGATCAACGTTCGGGGAATGTGGGACATCGCGACGTGCACCGGGCCGATTCCGGGGAGCAGCTACAGCAGCGTGACCGCGAGCTATCTGGAAGCCGGTAAGTTCGGCAATTCTCCGCCCGGTCCTGGGCAGGCGAAACTGTTGCCGGCTGGTAGCAAGGTCGTGTTCACCCGCGGGGTGTGGACCGGTACGTGCGCGGTTGACCAGGCGATGACCGCCTGTGTTGTCGACACCGTCCCGCGACCTGGCGAGTCAACCTCAAGGGCCCCACACGGTTTCGTGCTGGGCCCAGACGACAGCTCGACATTCTAGAAATCCTTGGGTAGCGAGCAGCGCAGTCCGAACCCACGGACGTGTGCGACTGATGTCTACGGCTTAGCCTCGCTCACCCTCCTCTACGCCCGGCTCGTTGATCTAGTGCAGCGGCCCATCGATCACGAAGTAGGCGCTGTTAGTCAGCCGGACGGGATCGCGCCGATAACCGAGAGCAGTTCGAGCTTCTCGTAG
This sequence comes from Mycobacteroides chelonae CCUG 47445, assembly GCF_001632805.1. Lineage (NCBI taxonomy): Bacteria > Bacillati > Actinomycetota > Actinomycetes > Mycobacteriales > Mycobacteriaceae > Mycobacteroides > Mycobacteroides chelonae. The sequence continues at coordinate 2,545,297 of NZ_CP007220.1, forward strand.
CTTTCGCTCCCCGGCACTGCCGTATAGACCAAGAGCGAGTGCGACTCGTACGGGTCCATCAGGATCTGGCAGTGGAGTTCCAGAAGCCCGACCTCCGGATGCTGGTAGCGCTTGATCTCTCGTGGCGTGACGCCGACCTCGTGCTGCTTCCACAGGCTGCGGAACTCCGCGCTCTCGGCCATGAGTAACTCCACAAACCGGGCCGCCTTCGACTCGGAGCCCCGGAGAGTGAGTACGCCTCTGAGCCCCGAAACGTACATGCGAGAGTAAAACTCGTGATCCTCGCGTAGATAAAGGTCACGTGCGGTCGGGTCGGTGAACCACCGGTACCCACTGCTTCGCGACGCTCCGCTGTGCCTGCACAGGTCGCCCAGGAGCGCGACGCTCAGTGGCGTCTGACGCAGGGTCTCACCGAGCTCAGTAACGATCTCAGCAGGGGTGTCAGTGAGCCTATCGAAGATGCGCAGAATGCCGGGACTGACGTGCTCGCTGCACGAGTTGCGAACTGGCGGTTGGTGTCCGGCAAGCCGGAACAGGTGGTCGCGCTCGTCCCGAGAGAGATGTAGCCCCTGAGCTATCGAGGCGATCATCTGTTCTGAGGGCTGCGGTCCACGTTCTTGCTCCAGGCGCGAGTAGTAGTCCGTCGACATATGACACAACGCCGCGACCTCCTCCCGGCGCAAGCCAGTCGTTCGGCGGCGCTGCCCACGCGGGAGTCCGACGTCCTCCGGCTGCAGTGCGTTGCGGCGGTGTACGAGAAATTCCGCCAGACCTGCTCGATCAATCACACGGCCATCTTCGCCCATGTCGAATTGCTCAGCCAGGGATCGACAGACCATGGATAACCTTGCGCATGTCGGCAACCCTGGCTATCAAGCACCGCATCGGTGCGTCAACGCAGGCCGATCGTAGGGGCGAACATATGACACGCACGAAGTACGACATCAAGATTCCTGACTTATCCGGCAGGCGAGCAGTGGTGACCGGGGCGAGCGACGGTATCGGGTTCGGGATCGCCTCGGCGCTGGCTGGCGCTGGCGCCGAAGTGATCATGCCGGTACGAAATCCCCGCAAAGGGGAGGCAGCAGTCGCCGCCATCCGTGATCAACATTGGCATGCGAAGCTGTCGCTGGAGGCATTGGATTTGTCCTCACTGTCCTCGGTGGCGGCGTTTGGGGACAGGATGCGCGCGGACGGGGCACCGATCCACCTGCTCATCAACAACGCAGGCGTCATGACACCACCGGATCGGCAAACCACCGCCGATGGGTTCGAGATCCAGTTCGGTACGAACCATCTGGGCCACGTTGCGCTCACCGCTCATCTTCTTCCATTGTTGAAGGCGGGACACGCACACGTGACGTCGCAGACGAGCGTCGCAGCGCGCAGCGGCGCGATCAACTGGGATGACTTGAACTGGGAGCGCAGCTACGACGGCATGCGCGCCTATCGTCAATCCAAGATCGCGTTCGGCCTGTTCGGGCTTGAACTAAGCCGACGCAGCCATACCGGAGGGTGGGGCATCACCAGCAATATCTCGCATCCCGGTGTCGCCCCAACCAGCCTGTTAGCCGCGCGCCCGGAGATTGACAGGCCCGATGACACCGCCGGTGTGCGAATTATCCGCTGGCTATCAGAGCGAGGGCTCGTGGTCGGGACAGTGGAAAGCGCCAAACTGCCGGCGCTGTTGGCGTCTACGTCGCCTCAGGCCCAAAACGGTGGGTTCTACGGCCCCCAGTGGCCAGGTAATGTCGGCGGACCTGCAGGCGCACAGAAACTTTGGAAGCCGCTGCGCGACAACGAGAGTGCATCACGGATCTGGACAGTGTCTGAGGAACTCACCGGACTCACATTCACCTGAGACTGCTTGACGTAACGGTTCACCAGGCCCGTCGTAGGTGTGAGCGCTGCCGTCTAACAACCGTTCGCATACGGCTCGTCAGCTGCTGCAATATGTCGATGGGCGGTATGGGGGTATTCGTCGTCGGGTAGCACCACGGCGTGGTGTTGTTCGGACCAGTCGGTCAGGTCTGCTTCCACGATGAGGACGCGGGTGTTGCCGGTGGGTATGTTGTCGTGTTTGAGCATGGTTCGGCCTCTCGTGTGTCGGGAGGATGACAACAATGCGGTCGTTGGGTGACGATTGCAGGACTTTAAGTTTGTGGTGGCGGGGCCGCCCCAGCCATGGGAAGTGTTGCCTAGGTTAGGCGTTGGCGCGCTTGATGCATGGGCGCCGAGGGCGTGGTCCAGATGGCGGGCGGCCCGGCCGCCGCGGTTGTGATGCCACCACCTCGCTTTCACGTGTCAGTCAATACGGTCGTCGGGTCTCAAGGGTGCTTCAGCTGACGCGGAGGGCTGCGTTGTGTCGGGTCGATCCGCTGGACCGGTTCGCTATGCGCGGCCTGTCGATGAGGGTAAGACCGACCAGCGCGCCGGGGCCCATACAGGGCACACCCAACCGCTGGTGGCGCCGGCCGCTGGCAGACAGGGGCGGGCGCAGCGGACTCGAAGATGGCATCGATTTCGTCGATTAGCGCCAGCACCACCGGCGGGTCGTCCACGGTCAGGGACGTGGCCAGGGTGTACGGCTCGATGGAACTGCGCGCTGCCATTGTGGTGCACTGCGTCATCGCTATCTCCTTCCGCTGTCAGCATCGGACCGGCCAATGAGGATCCCAGAGCGCACAGCCGCCGTTGGCGCGGCGCCCGGGGGAGTGACCGGGCAAGCGAAGCGAGCTGCCCGGTCACCCCGGGACACCCTTCAGGGCGACCACTCCCAGATCAGGCGCTGACCGGTTCTTTGGCGGCAGCGTTGCCGTGCACCTGCTCGCCGTCCTCGGTGATCACCTTGTTGTCATCGATCGCCCTGGCGGATTCGCGCCGGTCGACGGTGATCTTGCGGGGCTTGGCCTTCTCTGCCACAGGGATTACCAGCCGTAGTACCCCGTCACGGTAGTCGGCGGTGATCCGGCCGGTGTCCAGGTTGTTGCCCAGCACAAGCTGGCGAGAAAACACGCCACGGGGCCGCTCGGCGGCGAGCATTTCACGGGACGAATCCACTGGAGCGCGGTTGGCGCGCACTGTCACGACATTGTTCTCGATATCCAGATCCAGCGAATCTGCCGCGATGCCCGGCAAGTCGAACTCCACGTGGAACTCGTCCCCGTCGCGCCACGCATCCATCAGCATCGTCGCTGGCCGGGCCGCCGTGCCCGGCACCTGCTGGGTGAGACGGTCCAACTCCCGGAATGGGTCTGTACGCAGCAGCATGGTAGCCACCTCCATCTGTCCTTTCTCCTGTGCCATCTGTGCGTTCCCAACTGGCTTATCTATGCCAGTTGGTATAGATTCTATTTAGCACTCACCAACGTTGAGTGCAAGTAGGGAAACGGAAAAATTTGAACGTGATCGACGACGGTGCGTCCTCGCTGGGCTCAACCCCCGGCTATAGGCTTCCCGCATCGGCCCGAGGGGTATATGGGATCACGGTGGCTGCCGAATTATCTGGGGCGCCAACACAATCGCTGCGCTTGTGGGAACGCCACGGCCTGCTTGCCCCGGCGCGAACCGACGGAGGCACCCGCCGTTACAGCACCGACGATCTGGCGCGTATCGAACGCATCGTCATCCTGGTCGCTGCCGGGGTCAACATCGCCGGCATTGGCCGCATCCTGGATCTGGAAGACGCTAACCATGCATTACGACTACGTATTGACGCGAACGACAGTTAGGCACGCCTTCTGGATGGAAGTGGAAAGGCTGTGCAACAACTAGCAGTCGTCGGCGGCACGGCCGGGAGAGCTGCTGCGGGGGTCGGGGTAATCGCTAACCTGGCAGTCCATTTCGCTATGCGCATCTTGTTCGCCGCCTCAGATACCAATCCTTCGGGGCCATCTATGTGTTGGTGCCCGCGCCTACCGGGGCCATGGTCACCGGCAGTGCCGGAAGCGGCGGCCACGAGCGCCGCGTTGGCGTTGATGGCGGTACGGCTTTTCGTGGGGCCCTCTGGTACATAGATGGCTAGTTGTTTTGGGTGAAATATGTTGTAGCAAAAGCTATTTCATTGGGGCAACGGCTCGTTTTCATGACGGTGCGGTCGGGCCGAATGAGGGCTGCGCGGGCACCGCCGCGGCGCAGCCATCGGTCGAGCTCGGATCCGCGAGGTTCGACGATGGTGATGGCGCCGCGCCGATGCAGTTGTGTTCGCTGATCAGCGTCGACGGTTTCGGAGGTGGCGAGCGCGAACCTGTTGCCTAGGACGGTGTCGATCCGGTGGCCCTGGGTGAGAACGAGATTGGGGATCTGTGTGCCCGCCAGTTGCCGTCGGCGGCGAGCCTTGATCACGAGTGCAGACCGTGTGAGGGGTGGGGTGCCTGAGTGCTGTATCCGCGACCGTAGCCCCGGGATGTGCCGCAGGCGTGGAGCAAGCAGGTCCCGTATCGCGGTGGCTGCAGTGCCGCGGGCGGTCATAGCCGCTCCGACAGTCAGGGCGAGGGCGATCATTTTCCAGGCGTGGGGTTTTCGTTCTTGTTGGTAGGTGTCCAACATGTCTGCAGGCAGCTGGCCGGTGAGTACTCCGGCCAGTTTCCAGGTGAGGTTCGCCGCATCTCTGAGTCCAGCGCCCATGCCTTGTCCCACGAACGGCGGTGTCAGGTGGGCGGCATCGCCGAGAATGAACACGTTGCGGTCACGCCAATGGTTGGCGACATGGGCGCGGAAGGTGTATTCAGTGACCCGAACCAGGTTCAGCTCGCCGGTCGAGGTCGCGCCCGTCCAGGCAGCGATCAGCGGCTGCAGTTTCTCGACGGTGTCGTAATCTGCTACGGCCTCGTCGTGGTGCAGTTTGAATTCCCAGCGGTAGCGGCGTGCCCCGATCCGCATGAATGTGGTCGGTCGGTATGGGTCGCACAGGTGATGCACGCCGTCCCAGTGGCCTAGGTCGGCTTCGGTGGTGAGGTCGGCCACGAGCCATCGTTGCGCGAATCGGCGCGCCGTCATGCTGGCGCCGATCGTGGTCCTGACCACGCTGTTGGCGCCGTCGCAGCCGAGCACGTAGGTTGCTGTGACCGTGTGCTCGTCGCCGCTGTCACGGTCAGTGAACGTAACCTGCACCTGACTGGCGCTGATATGTGCGATGGCCGTGACTTCCACGCCGCCGCGTAACGTGACCTGAGGATAGTTGGTGAGGTTGGCGCGCAGCAGCTGCTCTAGTTCGGGCTGGTCGAACATGTTGGCTTGCGGGTATCCATGTACACCGATCGGGGCGCGCGCGATCTGGGCCAGCACCTGCCTGCGGTGACCGAGCAGCCGCATGCCGGCACCGGGTCGGGAGATGGCGGCGAACTGCTCGGCGACGCCCAGCTGAGCGAGAATGCGGTAGACCTCGTCGTCCAGATGCACTGCGCGCGGTTGCGGGTACACCGTGGCCCACCGGTCAAGAAGCAGACACTGCACGCCGTGCTGAGCCAACAGCGTCGCGGCGGTGACACCGGTTGGGCCCGCGCCGACGATGACAACCGGAAATGACGGCTGCGCCGAGGCGTTCACGACGGGCATCGGATCTGCGCGGCGACCGCCGGATGTGATAGCAGCGCATCTTCGGTGGTGGCTGGATCGATGTTGTGGCCGCCGCGAATGATCAGGTCCTCGGTTCCGGTCGTCACGAGAACCTCACCGTGTTGCGCTGGGTTCCCAGGCAGATGCTGCCGTCATCGGTGGCCACCGAGGTCTCCACCACGTCGCCGTCCCGCAGGTACTTGAGATTTTTGCCTTGAGAGGCAAAGAACAGGCGCCATTTGAGTGCGGGCGGCAGCAGCGCACCGATCTTCTCGATCGGTTTGGGTGGGGCGCTTAGTGCGGTACCGATCGGTGTGCCGGTCAACAGCAGATCTCCAGCATCAAGACGTTGGAATCGGGTCAGAGCTTGCAGAGCTTGCAGCGGTGAGAAGATCATGTCGGCGCCGACAAGCATGTTCTGGCGGAGTTGCCCGTTGACCTTTAACTGGAGCCGGAGCTCCTTAAATCGTTGCAATTCGGCAGGATCGATCAGTACCAGTGAGGGGCCAACCGGTGTGAACGATGGATACGACTTGGCTTCGTAGAATTGGGTTTTCGTCAGTTGGACGTCGCGGGCCGACACATCATTGGTTACCACCCAGGCCGCGATGTAGTCCGCGAGGTTCTCCTCGCTGACCTCGGTGCCGACGGGAAGCTCGCGTCCGATGACTACGCCGATCTCCACTTCGTAGTCCAGGAACTGCACGTGGACGGGTTTGACGATGTCATCGAAAGGTCCGCTGATCGAGCCGGAGGACTTGCGAAAAAAGGTCAGCGGGATGGTCTTTGGGTCCATACCGGCGTCTTTGACATGCGAGGCGAAGTTGGTCATCTGGGCGACCACCCGGCAGGGTGCGGTCACGGGGGAGAGCAGATCGAGGCCGTCGACAGGCACCGTGGTGATATCTGAGGCGGCGGCTTCGATGGCGGCGCGGTCGGCGAGCAGTGCGCCGGTCGTGGTCGCGTTGGTGGCGATCTTTGCGGCACCGGTGGCGGTGTGCGCCCACCAGGCGTCGGCGGTGCGCAGAACGGAGATGGTCATGAGTTCGCTACTTTCAGCAGGCCGATGAGGCGGTTGATATCGAGTTCGTTGTCGCCTCGCAGGGCTGCGAAGATCGACTGTGCTTCGTGCGGTAGGGATTTCGGATTGGTGCCGAGGAAGTCCTTGCTGGCCGGTGGTCCCCATTGGGCCAGGCCCGAGGCAGTGAAAGGTGCCCAACCCGGTTGCAGGGTCGAGTCGAAAAGGTCCCCATCGGTGAAGTGCTCGACCATGAAGCCATCAGGGTCGCGCCAGTAGTCGAAGAGCTGACTACCCTGGATGTGGCGCCCGATTCCCCAGGACCGGAAATAGCCTTGCTCCGTGAGATATTCGCCGCCGGCGGCCAGCGCATCGAGATCGCATACCTGATAGGCCGAGTGCACATAGCGGTTCTGTGGTCCGAGGGCCAGCGCCAGGGTGTGGTGATCGGCGGGGATCGACCCTCTGTCGCATCGGATGAAGCTCATGGTGGGCCCACGGCCGCGTTGTCCTGGGAAGTACAGGAAGTCGCTGACGATCATGCCGAGGGTGTCGAGATACCAGTTCAGCGTCTCGAGGTACTTCGTCGACTGCATGACGAGGTGGCCGAGCCGTTGCACTGTGGTGGGTTCCCGACGCGGGCGCTGGGTGGCATTGATCCGGTGAACCTCGTGTCCCATGTTGTAGCGGTGCGGAGGCTGAGACGGGAACGCGTCGAGGGAGTGCATTCCAGCCACCACGTGCACCGGCACACCGCTTGGGTCGACCAGATCGACCGCCTTGCCGCCGATGGTTGTCGGCAGTGGCCTGGTCCGTGCGCCGGTCGCGGTGGACAGTCGCAACAGGTCCGCTTTGTCGGCAGCGGCGAACGCGACCCCGAGGAACCTGCTCCGGTTTCCGCGGTGCACGATCACGCACGGCGCCGTCGAATCGCTGCCACGCAGATGCAGTTCCTCGTCGGTTCGTAGCGAGGTGTCGAAACCGAAGGCGCCGGCGAACGCCTCGGCCCGTTGAAGGTCTGGTTTCTCGAATTCGAGCCAGGCGATATCGGCCACCTTGATTACGGGGTTGCGCGAGCGCCCGCAATGCTCGCCTTTGAGGGCTCCCTGCGCGCTGTGGAGCTCGTTGTGTGCGCCGAACAGCTCGGTCATCCGCACCCCTTTCATACTGACGAAATCGTCACATCCGACGTGATACTCAGTCAAGAGGTTCTGATGAAATCATCAAAACTGATTGATGCTGCTATTCTGGGCTGGTGAGTGCACCGCTAGACGAGCCGGTTAACCGCCTGGAACGGCGGAAACAACGCACCCGCGCAGCGCTGATCCAGGCGGCGCAGGCGCTGATCGCCGCGGGCAAGCTCAACGTGCCGGTCCTGGAAATCACGCAGGCGGCAGACGTCGGAATGGGTTCGTTCTACAACCACTTCGACAGCAAGGACGCGCTGTTCGAGGCCGCTGTGGCCGATGTGCTTGACAGCCACGGCGCACTGCTCGATCAACTCACCGCGTCGATTGACGACCCGGCCGAAGCATTTGCCTGCAGCTTTCGGCTCACCGGCCGACTGTTTCGGCGCCGCCCGCAGGAGAGTCAAATCCTGCTCGCCAGTGGCCTCAGCCTCATGGGTTCAGACCGGGGCCTGGGTCCACGCGCATTGCGGGACATCGCCGCCGCGGTCGCTGCCGGCCGATTCACCGTTAACGATCCCAAGTTGGCCATGGCCGTCGCTGCAGGGGCGCTCCTCGGGCTTGGCAAGCTCTTACAGCAAGAGCCCGAACGCGATGATGCGGTGGCGGCAGATCGGGTCGCCGAAGACGTACTACGACTGTTCGGATTGTCCGCCGAGGAGGCGCGTCAGATCTGTAAGCGGCCGCTTCCCAACCTTGACTTCGCTTAGCCAGATCACTCAAGCAGCCGAGCGCCTGTACGGGCGACTTGTACGGGTACGGCCTGTGCCGGCGAACTTGTGCTTAGCAGAACTCCCACGAATGCGCCCGGCACTGTGACAAAACGACCGTGCGGGTCGAATCCATTCTCGGCAGTAGGGAAGTGGCCACGACCTGCCGACGACTTCCAGGATCGGATAAGCCGAATCCAGGACAAGGGCCCAGACACGGGCAGTCTTGCCGCCGCGCGTCGAGCTCGCAGGCGGCGACCGGCCCGGCCCGGCCCGGCCCGGACGATGATGATGATGATGACATCAGCATCCGTGACGCTAACGCCATCGACTAGCACCTCGGGCTCAAACGTTCACTCCAATGGCTCGGGCGTGAAGGTGACGTCGACCCCGCTTACAGTCATCGTCACCTGACCTTCGATCACCATCACCTGCGCCGAGACCCGTCGATCGACAGTCTGGGCCAGTTGCTGCACCGCTGCATGCGGAATCTGCACTACCGACAGGTTCGACAGCCCCGCCACTTTGGGGCCGACGGTGCGCCACCAGGTGGCCGTGCCGGCGGCGAATGGGAAGAGCAGCACCCGATCGGCCTGGCTGGCCGCCTTGCCCAATGCGCGTTCATCGGGCTGGCCGACGTTGATCCACTCCAGGATCCGGCCGGTGTAGTCGACGAGCCGCAAGTCCGGCACACCAGGAGTGGACAGGCCTGGCCCGAACGCCAACTCCCCGTCGACGTCGCTGAGTCTGTGTGCACGAAGCCCAAAAGCCAACAACCGCACCACCATCCGCTCATCGGTCTCACTGGGATGACGGGCCACGGTCAGCGAGTGATCGGCGTAGTAACCGTGATCGACATCGGAGACGCCAAGTTCGACTTTGAAGACTGTTGCAGAAAGGGCCACGTCATAGTGTCCCCCCAAGTGGCGCCCACTGAGCAGTCGGGCCGCATTCAGTTCCTCCCGATACGAACGTGCGGAATTCATCAGAAGCGGCAGGGGAGAGCGGCCCTCCTAGACCTACGCGCAACCCACTACGGCAGGGTCGCGTAGATTCTTCGAGAACAATCCGAGCACCAACGCAGCATTCAACGAAGGCCATCATGTCCGAGGATCAGAACACAGACGTTCCACCCAATCACCTCTCCATCGATCCGCGTAGCGCCTTTTATAGCGAAGAGGTGCTTCGCCGCGACGTGGGTATTCGCTTTAATGGCGTCGAGAAAACCAATGTTCACGAATACAACGTGGCCGAGGGTTGGGTGCGTGTTGAAGTCCCCACCGCGAAGGATCGCCGCGGAAATCCGATGGTCGTCAAGCTCAGTGGCACGGTTGAACCTTTCTTCCGCTGAGCAAAATGCGGACGTCCCCTGGATTTCTATCGAGGCGGCCGGAGCGATTGAGAGCGGGCAACCGGCGAACCAACTCCGGTGGCCAGCCACTTCCGTAACCGGATAAGCCGAAACCAGGACAACGGCCTGGACACGGGCAGAATGGCCTACCGGCGGCGAAATCGCTTAGGACCGGCCCACAATCAGTGCTTAGACGCGTACTCAACCTTGGTGACGATCCACCGGCTCTTCTGGTACTCGAGAGTGGTGGCCCAGGTCCCGTGCGCGGTCTGCGGCGCAGGGTTTCTCGGTGTCGTTACCGACCAGGCGATCTCTGACTCAACGCGGGCGTTGGTACCGGAGCACTCGATCTGCTTGCTGGTCAGCTCGGCGATATGCGAGACGTATCGATCTGCGCCCGGAATCGTGCTGACGGAGCGGAATGCCTGTTCGGACTGTGTGTAAACCTCAGGGGATAGACGCTCCTTGAGCGCGGGCAGGTTCTGATCTGCGAGACCGGTGAACTCGAAGCTCAGGTGGGCAACCTCCGCGGCGGCGGCGACGGTAGTGGCGCAGTGGTTCGAGGCGCGTCGGATCACGAGGTAGGCGGTGGTGCCCACCGCGATCACTAGTACTGCGACAGCTGCGACTACCGCCCGTCGCATCCGGCGGTTCCCGGACGCCGCGGCTGAAGGCGTGGGTGCCGGCAAGGTCGAGGCAGCGTTCTCCGGTTCAGCAGACTGGCCAGACTGTATGCCCCGCAATGCGGGCCCACCGGCAGCCAGCGGTGCAGAGAGTTCTGCCACCAGCGTGCCCAGCTGGCCATCGTCATCGAGATCGATCTGCTGTTTGAAGGCCTGGTCGGCTAATGCCATCACCTGGTCGCGGCTGATGGTTTGCCCTGTCAGCGCGGTGATCCGCTGAGAAAGCTCGTCGAGCCGGTCGTGCACAGTCATGCTCGCCACCCTAATCACTCCATGACCGTCATTGCGGACACCGCGATCCAGTTGAAGGGGCAACCTGTATCGACACGATGCTTGCCGATCAGGCGCTACGACAAAAAGCATTGCGTTACAGGTCCGGTCAGCCACCAACAAAGGGCAGGGGCAGATCGTGCATGCGCTGCAAGACCAGGATATTATCTGACATAATGTGTCTTATCGGCGTTAGATATACGCATGACGCATCACGATAAGGGCCCCATCTGCATCTATCGCGCCGCGGCTCGTGCGATGCCCGGCTCTCGCCCGTGCTCGTCACCGCTTATTGACAACCAAACAGTGTCGGGTTGATCCGATAGACGGCGCATGTGCTGGCGTAGCCGACGGAATGGCGAACCGTCGTCGTCTCTGCATCCAAAACTCCTCGCGCACCGCATGTTTGGGAGTTGAAGTGCGTCTTTCGGACATCCAGCCCCACACCCTCGAAACGTCACTGTGACGATATGTAAGGATTGCCGGGGGCTCCACTGTGCGCAGAGTAACCGGGCCTGATCCGCTGGGTGCTCAATTGGGAATGCTTGATACTCAGCCGGTTCGGGTGGATAGACGACCCATCGGAAAATGGCATCATCACCACAATTCTTCGCGGTCCTCTGTTGCGCAAACAGTATTCGCGGGACAGGGTGGCGCTGCCCTCCCGCCGGTCACTCAGCCCGACACTCATAATCATTACGTCACTGTGACGAAAGTATCATGAATCTGCTTGCCCTGCAACTTGTTTGATTTCTGCCATTCTCAGCCAAACTTAAGCGCTCGCTTGGCATTCTTAGTGTCCGTTCTCGCCGTAGTTGGGGCATTCTCATCGAATCTGGGGTAAGTGCGTGTCTTTCTCATCGAATCTGGGGCACCGGGCTTAGCGTTTATGTGTGCTGACGGCGGCGGTGTCGGCTGGGCAGGTCGTGGCGAGTGCTGTGGACTTGGAGTTCAACACCCGCGAGGGCTTCGTGCGCCAGCGACTGAACCGATGTGCCGCGGCGCAGTTCGAGTTGGAGTGTTCACCAGTGCGGGACTTCCCGTCGTTTCGTGGTCAGCGCAATTATCCAGGCCTGTGGTGGTTCGCCACTACGGGGACTCATGTTGGTTATGAATCGTGGGTTGAACGTGACCAGTTGATGGCACTCGACGCCGATCCAGACGTCATTGGTGTGCTGTCTCAACCGTTTTGGATTCGCTGGCCTGACGGCACCCGGCATGCTCCTGACTACTTCGTGCGTCGACGCGACGGATCTGTTGTCGTGGTCGACGTTCGGGAGGATGATCGGGTCTCTGACGCCGACCGTGAGGTGTTTGATCGATCAGCGGCCACGTGTGGAACCGTGGGCTGGGATTATTGCCGTGTCGGCGCTCTGGACCCGGTGTTGAGGGCGAACTTGCGTTGGCTGTCGGGTTATCGGCATCCACGGGTATTGCGGATGCGTCTGGCTGAGCGCCTGGCCGAGGTCTTCGCCCGGTCGGGTCCGTTGATGGCTGGCGTGCTGGCAGTAGGGACTCCCCTGGTGGTGCTGCCCGTCCTTTACCATCTGATCTGGCATGGCCGTTTGGTTGCCGACTTGTGCGATGCGACGCTGGCTGATGACACGCGGATAGCCCTCGGGACGGGCTGGTGACCTGACGTGAGAACGGGTGTCGTCCGAGTTGGTGACGAAATCCGTTTATCTTCAGGTGTTTTCACCGTCGTGACGTTGTTATCGGGGTCGGCTCGGCTGGTCGACGCAGTCGGTCAGCAGATGGTGATGCCGCTTTCGCAACTGTTGACTGATCCGACCCTGGAGTTGGTGTCGGGCTCGCGGCCGCCGTTGTGTTCGGAGGAAATGCTGGCCGGTATCCCGGAGGGAGCCGTCGAGCAGGCTCGCTGGTGGGAGCGCCACATCGTGGAAGTTCTGACTGGTCGCCAGCCCGGGGCGGCTCCGGGCACGCGACCACGTCCGCAGTTCGACACAGCGAAGCGTTCACTGCGCCAACGGGAGCTGGCCAAGCTTGAGGAGTTGCGTGCCGCCGGCCACAAGGTGAGCCGGAATGCGTTGCAGCGCCGCAGGTTTTCCTATGAGCGTGACGGCTTTCTGGGGGTCGTTGACGGGCGGCACAATCGACACCAGCCAGTGTTCGGTCGGGTCGACGAACGCGTCGTCGCCGCGGTGCGCGACGCCATCGACGGCGAGACCGATCTGTCGACCGGAACGGTGCAGCGTTTGCAACGACAGGTCGCCAAGGCGCTGGTGGTCACCTATGGCGCCGATGATGCGCCCGCGATGCCGTCGCAGCCGACCTTCTATCGGCTGGTCAAACGGCTCGCCGAAGGCCGGCACACCTTCGGGTCGGCACGCACGCGCCGATCGCTGTCCAAGCAGCCCGACGGCCCGTTCGGGGCGATCACCGTGGTGCGGCCCGGTGAGATGGTGGAGATCGATTCCACCCCGTTGGATGTTCGGGTGGTCCTCGATGACGGCCTGGTCGATCGGGTCGAGTTGACCGGGATGGTCGACAATGCGACTCGCTCGATCCCGGCGGCGGTGTTGCGGCCGACGACCAAGGCAGTCGATGCGTCGTTGCTCCTGGCGCGGGCGTTGACGCCCGAGCCAATGCGTCCGGGATGGGCTGATGCGCTGCGGATGTCACGGTCGGTGCTGCCGCACCACAGTATGACCGATGTTGATCAACGTTTGGCCGATGCTGCGGCGCGGCCGGTGATCGCCCCGGAGACGATCGTCTGCGATCACGGCAAAGCGTATCTATCCCAGACGTTTCGGCAAGCGTGCTGCACGTTGGGCATCAATCTGCAGCCGGCCCATCCGGACTGCCCGACGGACAAGCCGAAGATCGAACGCACCCTGCAGTCGGTGGGCACCCTGTTTGCGCAGTACGTCGCGGGGTATGTGGGCTCCTCGGTGGAACGGAGAGGCAAGAACGCCGAGCAGGACGCGGTGTGGTCGATGGTCGAGCTGCAGGCGCTGTTGGACGAATGGATCATCGCGGTGTGGCAGAACCGTCCCCATGACGGGCTGCGGGACCCGGTGACCCCGGGTAAGGCGTTGACTCCCAATGAGAAATACGCAGCGCTGGTCGAGGTGGCCGGCTACGTGCCGGTGCCCTTGGATGCCGACGACTACATCGAGTTGCTTCCGGTGCAGTGGCGCACGATCAACAACTACGGGATCCGGATCAACCACCGCACTTATGACGCCAAGGCGCTCAATCCCTACCGGCGCCAGCATTCCGGCGTCGATGCTCACAACGGGAAGTGGGAGGTGCACTACGACCCCTACGACGTGTCACGGATCTGGGTGCGCAATCACCACGAAGACGGTTGGCTGGCCGCGACGTGGACGCACCTGCGCAGCGCCCCGGTTCCGTTCGGTGAAACGCTGTGGCGCCACGCCCGCACGGTGGCCGACCGCAGGGGCACCCAGAAGGCTCGGGAAGCCGAGATCGCAGCAATCGCCGAGGACTTGATGGATCGGGCCGCAGCCGGGCCTGCAGATCGATCGAAAGCCGAGCGGCGGGTGATCGGGCGGACCAGCGCCGCCAGCGCCGGCCCCACGTGGCCGACCCCACCGCAGTCACCGCAGCGCGCTGCGCCGTCACCGGCGCAGCCTTGCGCCCACGGCGCGTCCATCGACGATGACGATGACATGGCCGAGGTCATACCTCTGCCGGTGTTCGATGCGCGTAAGGAGGCCCACGCATGGCGACTGTGACCGAAATTGCCGCGGTCGGTCAGCTCGAAGATCGCCGCCAGCCAACCACGACGTTGGAAGGCTGGCGGCGATTTGTTGATGCGGACCCGCCGGAATTCACGTTGCTCGACGACGACACGTGGGCCAGCCTCGGCGATGACGAGCGGACGGCCTACAACGAGGCCCGGGTGGCGCATCATTCCGAGTTGGTGGTGGTCACCACCTCCGCGATCGAAGCGATCACCCACCAGGGCCGGCTGCTGACCCTGCTCAATCAGCGTGAGATCGGAGCGCGGCGGGGACTGATCATTTCCGGCGGCGCGGCGACCGGAAAGACCACGGCCATGAAGCAACTGGGCCGGTTTCACGAACTGCGGACCCATGCACGTTTTCCTGGCGACGAGAGCCGTATTCCGGTGGTGTATGTGACGGCGCCGCCGAAAGGGTCACCACGGAAGTTGGCGATGGAATTCGCCCGATTCTTGGGACTGCCACTGCTCAATCCGCGGATGAACGTGACCGACATCTCCGATGCGGTCTGCCAAGTGCTCATCGATGCCCGCACCGACATCGTGGTGGTCGACGAGATCCACAACCTGAACCTGGATACCCGCGCTGGCGAGGAACTGTCCGATCACCTGAAGTACTTCACCGAACATCTGCCGGCGACATTCGTCTACGCCGGGATCGACGTGGAACGCTCCGGGCTGTTCACCGGGACCCGAGGACGGCAGCTCGCCGGTCGCTGCGGAGTCATCCACACCAGCGCGTTCCCCGATGCCAAGGAGTGGCGACAACTCATCGCCGCGATGGAAGGCACCCTGCGACTGCACCGCCACCAGCCAGGAACTCTGATTGCCCAAGCTCGTTACCTACATCGGCGCACCGGCGGCATGATCGGCAGCCTGGCTCACCTGATCCGGGCCTCAGCGATCCAGGCCATGCTCGACGGTACCGAGCACATCACCCGCGACGGGATGGACGCAGTGTTGATCGACTACGCCGCACATACCGCTGCGGCCCGCACCGCCAGCTGACATGGCTGCTACCTGGGCCTGGCCCCGTGGCCCGCGCCAGCGGTTGCCGCGAACAGTCGCACCGTTCGCATATGAGGCCGCAACGTCATATGCCGCAAGGCTGGCCCACGCCAACCGCATCGGAGTGCACACACTGCGGGGCTACGTCGCTGAATCTTGTAACGCTCGCCCGCGGCCCGACTGGTTGGCCGCTGTCAGCGGTCAACCAGTGGACGTCCTCGAGACGCGTCTGCGTGGCCTGGCTGGCGACCCCGCCACGCTCAAGCAGAATCTGCGACGTCCGCTCTGCCGAAGATGTATGGCCGGTAAAGGAATCCGCGAACCCGTCTACTGCTACCTGCCAGCACACCTCACGGTCTGTCACCGGCACCGACGTTGGGTCGGACCGCCTGCGAATACCCTCGACGACCAACTTGATCTGCGGGGTCATCCTCAGGTTCTTCGGGCTGCCCGAATGCACTGGCGCCTGGCGAATCTGTACGCCGAACTGGACCTGCGCGCGGCGCTCGGCGATGCGCGCCACATGCTGGGCTATTGGGCTCACGCCGAGCAGCGCGAAGCGGCCGCGATTCTGCGGGGTGGACTACACGCACACGTGTCGGCCTATCCCGATGTGATCTCGATCGCCGCGACCTTGCTCACCGCTCGACCGCAGATCGAACATCCTGACAGCTCAACGGTATCCGCCTCGACACTGCTGATCGTCCGTATCGGCGAACGCACCACCACCCACCACAATGACGCCACTCCCGTTGAGCAATGGGTACAGAACCGGCGGCAGGTGAGCAAGGTGTCGGGCGGTCGCTTGTCAGGGGCTCCTTAATCAGGGGGCTTCGAAAAAGCTTCGCAGTGCACCCAGATCGGACGGCAACTCGTCGACATCGACGGTGACGAGTATGCACCGATCTGCAACGGTGATCGGCTGCCCGCGGTCCCTCTGCGACGGTACACGTGGGCTTCGTGGGGCTACGCCGCACGGAGGCGATCTCCTCTGTCCCGGGATCCTTGATCAAGCACCGCGGGTGGTTGCATTGCGTTCCGTCCTGTTCTAGCATTTGGTCACGAGACCAAAGAATGGATTCTGGCTAGCGCCGCCTGGCGGCGTCTGGAAAACGAATCTGCGAAGCAGGGCGGAGGCGCACTCGATGCAAACCGAGCTGGCTCGCCACTCGCTGGCAACGTGCTGGGTCAGTTCGCTTCGAGCGAATCGGTAATACATTGCCTACGAATGTGTCCCGGCCGTGTGGCGACTTTGATGTTGTGGTCGTCGGCTCTGGGTTCGGCGGTGCGGTGACATCGGCCCGGTTGGCTGAAGCCGGGATGAAGGTGCTGGTCCTCGAACGCGGTCCGTGGTGGGGTGTGGCTGGCGATTCTCGGCCTAAGGAAGTCACCCGACCATTTCCCCGCGGTCTGACGGGGATGCCGGGGTTTCTCCGCGGCCTGACCAGGGCCAACGATGATGGACAGCGAGTCCTGTGGTCACGTCCGACCGGGTTGTTCGACGTGCACCTGTGGCCCGGTGTGACGGTTGTGGTCGGCAGCGGTGTCGGCGGCGGTTCCCTGGTCTACGCGGGGTACCAGTCCCGTCCGGCGGCCGGATTCTTCGATGACCACTTTCCTGCTGAGATCTCCGATGCTGACATGGCACCCTACTTCGAGATGGTCGAAGCGATCCAGCAACCGCAGCCGCTGCCACACCCGGTTGCTTCGCGTGAGGTCTTCGCCCGGGGGCTCGCACGCGCGGACCTGGGGGCGGCTGAATCACCCGTCATGGGTATCCAGTTCGGCGACCCCAGCACCCCGCGATGGCGGAACAATGCGGTCGGCAACCCGCAACAAACGTGTCGCGCCTGTGGTGCCTGCGTCATCGGATGTGAATACACCGCCAAGACAACGCTGGATCACACGTATCTCACATTGGCGCGGCGCCACGGCGCCGATATCCGTGCGCTGTGCGAGGTGACCGCGATCGGCGGTACCGACCACCGCTACGAGGTGGCCTGGCACGACCACCGGGACGGAACCGATCATTTGATCGTCACGCCGCAGCTGGTTCTGGCTGCCGGCACGGTTGGGACACTGCGGCTGCTGTACGCCGCCCGCGACAAACACCGCAGCATGCCCTGGCTGCCGCCCGCGCTGGGCAAGAACTTTTCAGGCAACGGGGACTATCTGGCGATGCTGAGCCGAACTCGTTCGGCTAAACATGATGGGCGACACGCAATGTTTCAGAATGTGCACCACTTGGCCGACGGCGGATTCATCGGCGAGGCCGCCCCTCCGGTTGCCCAACTCCCGCTGCCCGGACCGGTGCGCCGCTGGTTATCCGAAACCGTGTTTCTGTTCGCCACGGGACGCGAGCCCGGGATTCAGTTGCTGGCCGCCAACGGTGTCCCGTTCGCCCCTGCATACAAGGCGATCAATGCCGATTTCTACGCACAGACGGGCGATCGGGTCAAACGCATCGCCGAGGCCTACCAGCCTTCCCGGTTCCGTGGGAACTGGCCCGGCGGACAACGAAGCCGACGGCTGGTCACCGTGCACCCGGTTGGGGGTGCTGCGATCGGGGCTACGCCTGATAACGGGGTGATCGACCACCGCGGTGAGGTATTCGGTCACCGCGGGCTCTTCATCGCAGACGGCTCCATCTACCCGGCCGCCCCGGGGGTGCCTCCGTCGCTGGGGATTGCGGCGATGGCCGAACGGCAGGCCGCATTGATGACTGGGGTGGGGTCGTGACACCGGCAATAACCACACCGGGTAAGCAGAAACTCTGAAGGGAGCTGGGAAATGGTGTTCACCAAGAAGTCGGCGCGAGCCGATGGAAAACCCATTGGGAAAACCTATACGCTGCGTGAACTGGCCGCCGCCCTGGTCCGGTTCGTCCCACTGGCACCCCGCGCCGCTATGGTGTGGGGCCTGCGCCGGATGGAACCGAGTCAGCGTGAACAGGTCATGCTGACGGTCGCCCGGGCAAACGGCTGCCGGTACTGCAGCTATATCCATCAGGAATGGGCCATCCGCACCGGCGCGTCCGACGAAGAAATCGCGCAACTGGAGGGCACCGATCCCGCGGCCTTCGACCGTGGCAGGTGGAGCGCGCTTGTCTACGCGAGATCACTGGCTGAAAACGACTTCGGGACGCCGCCTGCCGAGATCGTCGCCGACGCGGCCCGCCACCATAACGCGGGTGAACGCCACAACATTGAGGCCGTCGCGCTGGTGATGACCATCGTCAACCGATCCGCGAACACCATGGATGCTCTGCTTTGCCGCCTGCGCGGCGAACCCGCTTCACAGTCACTGGGAGCCGAGGTGGCCATCACGGTCGGCCTTGCTGCGATTGGCCCGGTCATCGTGCCGGCGCTGAGCGTCATTTTGCGCAAGTCCCCGTGGCGATTGCTTCGTGAGTTCCGCGCCTTCACCGCCGGCGAGACGCCCAACGATGCGCAGGCCGCCTGATGGACCTTCACAGCGGCCAAGACCCGACTATCCCTGAACCCGACGGCCGAGCACCGCAGACATCGCCTGTCCAGGAGGCCGTACCGCGGGACAGCTCCAGCGTGTCGGTGCGCACGATGGCCGAATGCGAACAGCTGTTTGATCGCTTGACTGCCCAGCCCGCAACCACGCTCAACGGTGTGTTTCGTGGCCGTCTGGCGGCCTTTCCAGTACTTGACGCGCTGCCAGATTGGATACGACGTACGGTCGCCTTGCTCGCCCCGCACCTACGGTTTCCTTGGTATGGCAAGTCCTTTGACGGTGATCACGGCGCCAACGTCTGGTTGACCTCGACCGGTCGCTTCCGGCGTTTTAGCTACAGCGTGCAGTATCGGGAGCAGCGCATGCGACTGTCGTATCAAAGCCCGGACAACCCGCGATTTCTGCGCGG
The DNA here is from genome assembly GCF_001632805.1 of Mycobacteroides chelonae CCUG 47445. Taxonomy (NCBI): domain Bacteria; kingdom Bacillati; phylum Actinomycetota; class Actinomycetes; order Mycobacteriales; family Mycobacteriaceae; genus Mycobacteroides; species Mycobacteroides chelonae. The sequence continues at coordinate 2,564,702 of NZ_CP007220.1, forward strand.
GCTCGAAGCTGAGATACGTGAACTCGTACCGGGCCACTTCCTGTGCCGGGCCATCCATCGCGGCACGGCGGTGCTGTACTTCACTCTCGAAGCGTAGAAAACTCAGGCTTGCCGACACCCATTGCCGCCAGCCATCCCGCCGCTAAACCGAAGCCGAAGGATAGGGGCCATCGCACCACGACACCGCGCAACTGACATGCGCACGAAGATTCTCAACAGCGCTGCACGGCGTTTTCGCGCGCAGGGCTACCCGGCCACCACGGTTCGCCAGGTCGCCGACGATGCCGGAATGCTGTTGGGCAGCCTGCAGTACCGCTACGCCAAGAAAGAAGGACTGCTGATCGCAGTCATGGAGAGCGCGGTGGACCGCACCACCGATGCCATCCGCCAGGCGATCGCCGGCAAGCACCGGGTCGATGACCGACTGCGCGCGGCGATAACGGCTTACCTTGAGACGCTGTGGAGCGGGAACGACGCACTCTATGTCCTGCTGTATGACTGGCGCTCCCTCAAGGGCGGAGACCGGGAGCGGGCCGCGCTGCTACACGAGCGACTCTTCTCGCTCTTTGACGGCCTGTTCTATGAAGCCGCCGGCGCCGGCTTCATCTCCGCCGACATCGACATCCCCATGCTGAGGGACCTGTGGCTGGGGGCGCTGAACTGGACCGCCGACCATCCACCAAACAAGACCGCCGAACAGATCAGCGAACTGCTGTGGACGGTCCTCACCGAGGGCACCGCGCAGCGTCGCGCGGAGCAAGACCAATGAGCGAAGCCGATGATTCCTGTGTCACGCGATCATGTTTTTGACGTCTTCAACAAGCGCACCTATACCGTCGCTCAGTTGTGGGCAGATCTGCGGCGCGTCGACTGGAAGATCGGAGCCGATGTTTGGCTCCGTCACACAGTGGATCGGCGAACGCGAGAAGCCATCATGCTGGCGGTATCCCACGCCCACGACTGCCGCTACTGTACCTTCATCCACCGCGAATGGGCGTTGCGCACCGGCCTTCCGCTGTCGGTGATCTCAGGAATCGAAACACCCGCCGACCCGCACCAGAAACAGACCATCGGCTCACCACACGACCCGCAATGGCTGGCCACCACCTACGCCGAAGCATTGGCACGCGCCGACTTCGGCCCAGTCTCGCCGTTGCTCGAAACCGCGGTGACGGTCGAATTCGACAGCGACCACCGCAGCCGAATCGAGACGATCGCCCGGATCATCACGATCTTGAACCGCAGCACCAACACCTTCGATGCGCTTCTGGCCCGACTGTCGCGCGATCCCGTTGATAACAGCAGGCTTCGCGATGAACTGGCAATCTCCCTGTTCGCCTGGGCAGTCACCCTTCCCATGTTCCTCACCGCCGCATTGATTCGCCGCGAATCTCCTCGCCACGTCCTGCGCCGGTTTCGACGTTCCTAGACAAGGCAATTGCGCTTCTGCAAGCTGTTAGTCCACGTAGCATCGCGTAGCTACCTACCAACCGAACACGACTTGCCCCAGATTGGATGAGAAAGCCCAGCGGACCGATTCTCATTCAATCTGGGGCAACGCAGGTCAGAGGCGGCGTTGTGCCCCAGATTCACTGAGAACGGACACTTAGGTCATGTCCAATCCAGACACACTGAGCAATGACCGCGGGCTGCTTGATGGACCCATGTCCGGTAGCGGATTCGCGACGTCAGCGAGTCGCCGCCGAGAGATCGCCAACGACAACTGGATGGTTGCGAAGTCCGTGATGTTTTGTGGCGCAGCGACGGCAGTTGTCGCGATTTTCGGCTGGATGGCTGAATCATCGTTTGCGTGAAAAACGATGTTATGTAACGGTTTACGTTATCCATTAACCGCTCATTAGTCTCGGATCAGCTCACGTGAGTCCGAGTCCGGATCATCCTCGGTCATGTTAACCGGCGCCTTGCGGTATCCGAAAGCGATACCAACGATAAGGACGGTCAACAATGCTGCCGAGGTTCCCCAGGTGCCGAGTGCCAACCCGCCCTTCTCAATTGGCTTGGACAGCAAGTCGCCGACAGTGGCACCCAGGGGGCGCGTGAGAATGAATGCCGCCCAGAACAGCAGGACGCCGGAGATGTTGGTGAGGTAATGCGCGGCCAATATGGCGATCATGACCGTGGCGATGAGGGCGGCGCTCCCCCAGTAACCGAGCCCGGAGCTGTCGGCCAGGTAGTCGCCCAGTGACGTGCCCAGGGTGTTGGACAGCAGGATTGCGGCCCAGTAGAGCATTTCGCCGCGCAAGGTGCTGATGTTGGCGACATCGAAGGTTTCGCGCGTCAGCTTCCAGATTAGGAACACGACGGCGAGGCCGGTGACCAAAAGGGCCGCCCCTGCGCCGTAGCCCAGGCCGCCGTCGGTGTCTGTCCCCGACCCGGGGCCGCGGTTGACCAGATCGGACATCGTGGTGCCGGCGGTGCTGGTGGCGGCAATCACGGTCCAGTACAGGGCTGGGTGGAACTGCCGAGCACGCAACTGAGCGAGCAAGCTCACCACGAACACTCCGATAAACAGGACGGACGCTGCGGCATAGCCGAGGCCCAGGGTTTGGGCGATCAAGTCCCCGCCGGTCTCCCCTAGCGTCGTCGCCGCGATTTTCAGGATCCAAAACAACGCGGTGACCTGGGGAAGCTTGTAGCTCGATGCAGCCATACGCCCATCATTTCGTGGTAGCAGTCAACAATTTCCGCCCGCACCGTAGCCGCCTGGCGCTGAGGATCCGCTGAGAACCACAGCGCCTCCGGCGCTCAGCGTGCTCACAGGTCCCGGATGCGAACCTGGTGTCATTGCCGGGCAATTGGCCCCGGATCCCAACAGGTTTCATACGGAAAGGACCGATGATGACGAGCACTCGGCGAGAGACGGCGACCCTGATCATCGGCGCTTTGATGTTGTTCGGTGCGGCCGCGACGGTAGCCGAGGCTCAGGAGCGGGCGCACGAACGCACGATGTCGGTGACCGAGCCCGTGCCGGTCCCGGGCGCCACACACCCGGGCCTGTAAGACTGACGGCGGCTTAACGTAGCTCGGGAGAAGGATGCACAGTGCGGGTTCTGCTCGTAGAAGATGAACCACTGCTCGCGGAGACGGTGACGGCCGGACTACGTGCCGAAGGATTCGTCGTGGTCACGGTCGGCGACGGGGTCGACGGACTGTGGCAGGCCACCAACGAACAGTTCGACGTCATCGTGCTGGACATCATGTTGCCGGGCCTGAGTGGCTACGAGGTACTACGCAAGCTGCGGGCCGCACAAGTGTGGACGCCGGTGCTGATGCTCACCGCCAAGGACGGCGACTACGACCAGACCGACGCCTTCGATCTAGGTGCCGACGACTATCTGACCAAACCCTTCTCGTTCATCGTGCTGACAGCGCGCCTGCGCGCGCTGGTGCGGCGCGGCGCCCCAAAACGCCCGGTGGTGCTCACCGCCGGCGAGATCTCGCTCGATCCATCACGAAAGGTTGTCGAACGCGCCGGCGCGACAGTGCCGTTGACACCGCGCGAGTACGGCTTGCTCGAGTACCTGCTGCGCAATAAGGACACCGCGGTCACGAAAACCGATATTCTGCAGAACGTTTGGGACAGTCACTACGACGGCCCGGACAATGTGGTCGAGGTGTATGTGGGCTATCTGCGCCGCAAGATCGGCACACACCAGATAATCACCGTTCGAGGTGTGGGCTATCGGCTCGACTCGGGCGAATACGCCAACGGCAACTGAACCGTCACAATCGTCCCCACACCGGCGCGGTCTCCAATGACCACGGTGCCATCATGGGCGGCAACGATTTCGGCAACGATCGCCAAGCCCAGTCCGCTGCCGCCCGCCTGGCGTGAACGATCGGCATCCAAGCGGACGAACCGTTCAAAAACCCGGGCACGCTCGGCGACCGGAATGCCCGGGCCATCATCGAACACCTGCAGAAATGCGCTGTCCACATCGGCGCACACCGTGAGGGATACCTCCGTGGCGGCATGCCGGGCCGCGTTGTCGGCGAGATTGCGCAGCACCCGAGCCAGCCCGAGCGCATCACCGCTCACCTTGACCGCATCCAGCTTCGCCGAAATCTGCAGTGGAGTTTCGCGTTTCAGACGTGCCACCTCGGCGGACGCCAGATCGTCGAAGTCGATCTCGGTGCGGCGCATTGGCAGCCCATGCTCATCGGCTCGCGCCAAAAGCAGGAGATCCTCCACAAGGGACTGCATCCGATGAGCTTCGGGCAACAACGCCGTTTGCACCAGCGTTCTGTCGAACACCTCGGGATGAGTTTGCGCGATCTCTAACGCCGAAATCACCGTCGCCAACGGGCTTCTCAACTCATGGGAGGCGTCGCCGACGAACCGGCGCTGCGCGGTGTGCCCGGCCTCAATCCGGCTGAGCATCTCGTTCATGGTGACTGCCAGCGCCGAAATTTCATCGGCACGATCGGGCACCGGCACCCGTTCACCCAGATCAGAGGTACTGATCTGGGTGACCCGGGAACGGATTACATCCACAGATCGCAAGGAGCGCCGCACCAATAGATACGTCACTACCGCGGCCACCAACGCCACTACCGGTGCGGTGACCGACAGCATGGTGGCCACCGTCGAGGTCATCGACTCGATCGGCTCGATACCGCCGCCCACCAATACCGTGTACCGGCCTTTACTGCCATCTACTGCGACCGAAGCCACGCGAATATCGTCATCGGCAGTGGCAGAAACACCCACTTGATTTCCCTGAAAAGTATTGCTGTGCATAGGGATCAACGGAACCTTCGGCGCCGAATCCGAACGTCTCGCTATCTGGCCGCTCGCGTCGACGATCTGGACTCCCACGATCCGCTGATCGGTGGCCAACAACACCGGCTCCAGTTCATCGGGTGGTTCCCTACTTAGCCACTCAGCCACCGCCACCGCACGGGCATTGGCCGCATCATCGACATCGGCGCACATCGAGCGATACAGCAGCACCACCGATACCGATCCCACAATCATCAAACTGGCCAGGACTACGGCGGCGGCCACCAGCGCCGAGCGGGTCGCAATCCCGCCACACCATCGCCGCAAACGAACGCGTATGCGACTCCTCACCGTCGACCCCACAGGCGCATCACCAACGCTGGATGCCCTGTCGTGGCAGGCGAGCACATACCGCAATCATCTCAGGCCTACGACCGCCCAGAAGCCGTCGGCGCAGGAACAGGCGTAGCTGAGGAGGACGCGGGCGTCTGGACACGTTCACCATCCCGACGTACCTGTTGGCCATCGCTTGACTTACCTTCATCATCGCCGGGACGTTGGCTCTCGGCGCCATCGCGGGCCCAGCGCTGATCGATGTCGCCGTCATCTTCGTCGGCTTCATGGTTATGTGACCGGGACTCGCTGTGCCCGCGACCATCCCGGCCATACTCGTCACCAAACTGGCTACCCGCCCAAACCCCGGCACCGAATGTCAGCCCCAGCACCGCGACCACAGCAGCCGCTGCACCTGCAATTGCTGCTACCCGGGTGAACACCGACAGGCTGGAACTTTTCCGCCTCTGGCTGGTTTCTGGGCTCGGTTCAGCGGTCTGTACGTCGGCGTCCTCTGCAGGATCGGGAGACTTGTTGGTGTCATCAATGTTCGACATGGCTCGACAATGCCCGTCAGTCGCTGAGACTTCGCTGAGAACAAGGCCCCGCCACACTGCCCTATTCACACCTGAGCCCACCATGATTACCTCACTGTTTGGTACGAGTGGTGAGAACCTGGTCGAGTTCTTCGGCGTACGCCAGATGTTTGCGGAGCCTGTCGATGCTGTCCCGGGTCCGGGCTTGACACCGCTGCAAGTAGTCGGTGGCTGCAGTCTTTTGAGCGATGGTGGCGGCGGGCTCGTTGACGGTGTCGATGGCTTCGAGCAGCTCTTTCATCTCGTTGAGGGTGAAGTCGAGGGGTTTCATTCGGCGGATGACCAGGAGGCGCTCGATGTCGGCTTCGGTGTAGAGGCGGAAGCCTCCTGTACTGCGCGCCGACGGGGTCACCAGGCCGACCTCGTCATAGTGGCGGATTGTGCGAATCGACAGTTCGGTGCGGGCAGCGACTTGCCCGATCTGCATGTTCGCGTTGTCTATTTCCGTCACCGGTCAGTGCACCTGTGCCCTTCTGCAACTGCACGTTTGTGTGCTGCCAACTGTAGTCAGGCCCGCAGAGCCGTTGCGGGCCTATTGGTGACTGGCACCGAATCGTCCGGTGAGCCGGTCGTGGCGGACGGCTGAGTCTCGGTTCAGGCCCACGATTTCGACCTGCTTGCCTCTGGCTTGGTACTTGGTGGTAATCGCGTCCAGTGAGGCGACGGTAGAAGCGTCCCAGATGTGGGAATCGGTCATGTCGATGGTGATGCGGTCGGGGTCGCCGGCGTAGTCGAACTGGTACACCAGGTCATTACTGGATGCGAAGAACAGTTCTCCGGTGACCCGATAGATCGCTGTGCGGCTGCCCGTGTCTGAGTGTTGTTGGGGCTGTTCGGTTCTATGGACAGTGACCAGATGCGCGACGCGGCGGGCGAACAGAACCATGGCAGTGAGCACCCCGATGATGACGCCATAGGCCAGGTTGTGGCTGATCACTGTCACGATCACAGTGGCTGCCATGACTAGGGTTTCGCTGCGAGGCATGCGACGCAGCGTGGCCGGGTTGATGCTGTGCCAGTCCATGGTGCCCACGGAAACCATGATCATCACTGCAACCAAGGCCGCCATGGGTATGCGGCCGACGATATCCCCCAGTCCGACAACCAATCCCAGAAGGAAGGCCCCGGCTAGGAAAGTTGAGATACGCGTGCGTGCACCGGAGACTTTTACGTTGATCATGGTCTGGCCGATCATGGCGCATCCGCCCATGCCGCCAAAGAACCCGGTGACCACGTTGGCCACGCCTTGTCCCCAGCCCTCGCGGGTCTTGTTGGAGTGAGTATCGGTGATGTCATCAACCAGCTTGGCGGTCATCAACGATTCAAGCAGTCCAACCAAGGCCATCGCCAACGCGTACGGCGCGATGATTCCCAATGTGTGCATCGTCCACGGCACACGCGGAATGAATAGCGTTGGCAGACTGGACGGTAAAGTGCCTTCATCGCCGACGCTGGGCAGGTGGAGCGCAAGCACCATCACCGCGGCCGTCAGGGCCACAATGGCGACCAGCGGTGCGGGCACCGCAGTGGTCAGTTTCGGTAGAAGCACCATGATCAGCAGCCCCACCCCGACAAATGGATAGACGAGCGCGGGAACGCCGATCAAGTGCGGCAATTGGGAAGTGAAGATCAAGATGGCCAGTGCGTTGACGAAGCCGACCATGACGCTGCGTGGGATGAACCGCATCAGCCGGGCCACTCCCAGTGCACTGAGCAGGATCTGGAACAGTCCGGCCAGAATGACTGTGGCGATGAAATAGTGCATGCCGTACTCGCGCACAACCGGCGCGATCACGAGAGCCACTGCCCCGGTCGCCGCTGAAATCATCGCCGGGCGCCCACCAACTATCGCAATGGTCACCGCCATCGTGAACGACGCGAACAAGCCGACTCGTGGATCTACCCCGGCGATCACCGAAAACGAGATCGCCTCAGGGATCAGCGCCAGGGCCACTACCAGTCCAGCTAGAACCTCCGTGCGCATCCGCGACCAGGACCGCAGCGTCGCCCACACCGACATGCTCGGGTCATCTGCTTCACGCACGCCCGGTATGGCAGATGGTTGTCTAGACGGCACAGCGTTCTCCATTCATATTGCAGCACAACAGCATCTACCTTGGCGGGAGACGTGGGATGCGACGGATGCGGCACTGCACCCCTATCGGAACGCCGGCAGCTCAGGAATCTTGAAGCCGGCAGATTGTCCGTAACTCTACCCTCACGGAAGGGTAGAGTTGCAACCCTGTCGGGCGGGTCGCGAGTCGGCGCGTGGCGTAGATCACTATAGCGCTGCTATAGACAAAGCTATAGCAGCGCTATAGTGAAAATCATGGACGCACGGGCAACGCTATTGGCCTCTGCTTTGGAGGTTCTGGAGCACCGCGGAGAGGCAGGCTTCTCGACGCGCGCAGTGTGTGCGATGGCCGGCGTCACCGCCCCAACTCTCTATCACCACTTCGGCAATGCGGACGGCCTGCTCAGCGCCGCGATCACTGAAGCGTTTGCGCAGTTCCTCGCGGGTAAGAAGGCGGAGACCTTCTCGCCCGATCCCCTGGTAGCGCTTGGGCAGGGATGGGATAACTACGTCCGCTTCGCCGCCGAACGTCCACGTCTGTATGCCGCAATGCTGGTCCGCGTCCTGCAGGGAGCCAGCATTCCGGCCGCAGATGCGGCACGTGGCCTTCTGATCGAACGTCTTGAAGCCGTCGCTGCCAACCGCCGACTTGCCATGGATGTGCAGGCGGCCGCGGACCTCATCTGGGCCTCTGCGCATGCCGCGTCATCGCTGTACCTGCTGGACACCGAACGGCAACCTGATCCGATCGTGATCAATGCCCTGCGCGACCGCGCCATCCAATCCATTTACGCACCCAACGAAAGTGACAAGCAGACATGAAGATATTTGTTACCGGCGGCTCCGGGTTCCTCGGTGCGCGCCTGATTCCCACGCTCGTCGGCGACGGGCACGAGGTGTTCGCGCTGGCGCGGTCGGCGTCGTCCATCGACACGGTGCGCGCACTCGGTGCCACACCGGTTGAAGGAGATCTGGAAAGCCCCGAGAAACTCTCGCTTCCGAGCGTCGACGCGGTGATCCACGCCGCTGCGCACTTCCGGTTCGCGGGCCCGCGTGCCCCCTACTTCCAGGCGAATGTCGTTGGCACCGAGGCGCTTCTGGCAGCAGCTCAAAAGGCTGGCGCTAACACATTTGTCTACATCAGTGCCGCTGCGCTGGTCATGGACGATCGTGGGACACCCCTGCGCAACGTTGATGAGACGGCGCCCACCTACCCGAATAGCTTCTCCGGGTACATCGCAAGCAAATCTCAGGGCGAGGCGGCAGTCCTCGCTGCGAACCGGCCCGGGTTCCGCACCCTCGCGCTTCGTCCACCCGGTGTTTGGGGTCCTGGCGGTCCGTTCAGCAAGCAGCTTCCCGCGGCCGTGGAGTCCGGACAATTCGCATTTATCGCGCGCGGCGAGTACCCGGTGTCCACGATCCACGTCGATAACGTCGTCGAGGCGGTCCAGTGCGCGCTCGAACGCGGCACCGGCGGTCGTCCCTACTTCATCAACGATCGTGAACCCGTCACCTTCCACGAGTTCGTGGCCGGTCATGCTGCGGCGTCAGGCGTTTCGATCGATGGCCTGCGATCCATCCCCTACCGGGTGGCCTTTACCCTCGGACGTGTTCTGGAGGCCGTCGCGACTTTGCGCTCAGACAAGGGCGATCCGCCGCTGACACGCACGATGGTGCGATTGATTGGACGCGAATTCACGACCGACGATTCGGCCGCACGCCGCGAACTGGGTTACGTCGGAAAGACAACACGCACCGAGGGGCTGAACGCGATGGCACTCGGCTGAGTGCTGCCAGCTGATTCTCAGGTGTGAGATCTAGCCTCATTCGTCGGTCCCGGAATCGACGAGAAGGATGCGATGGCTTTCAGCGTGAGAAATCTTCGCCCCGAAACAACGAGCACACGGATCGCTGCGGTTCTCGCCGCAGCTCTGTTCGTGGTCTTCGCGACATTGGCTGCAACAGCGCACCATTACGGCTCGGGCACCGCTGTCGATCACCACGCGTTGGGCTGGTTGGAGATTCATCGGCATGGTTGGCTCACCGCGGTGGCGATCGTGGTCACCCACCTCGGTAGCCCGACGGCGGTGTCTATCGCGACAGTCATCGCGGCACTGGTGATCTGGCGTTTCACACGCTCGGTGAGAACCGCTGCCACCGTCGCCGTCGCGGTCGGGGCCGCATTCCTCCTTGCTGCGGTGGCGAAATGGACTGTTGGAGAGCATCGTCCGCCCGGAGATGCTCAGCTGGTTGCCGAAAGCGGCTGGTCCTTTCCCTCCGGGCACGTTACGGGCACGACCGCTCTCGCCGGGATATTGACTGTGGTCGTCGCCTACCGGTACCGCGATTGGCGACGGCATGCGGCGCTGTTGGGGACGATCGCTGCGGTGCTGTCGGTGGCCGGTAGTCGTCTCTATCTCGGAGATCATTGGATGGTCGATGTTTTGGCGGGGGTCGTGCTGGCGACAGCTGTCGTGATCATCGCGGCCGCCGCACTTCACCGTGCCAGCGCGACCTCCCACGCTCCCCGGGGCATCGCCTGAGATGTTTGCACCCTCCGAGCCACTCACCTGGACGATGCTCTGGTGTGCATGGCATTTCGATGCGGCCGCGGCCGTGTGCACTGTCTTGCTCGGCGCGAGTTATAGCTGGGCGCTGGCTCGTGCGCGGCGCCGTCAGGTGACCATCAGTGCCGCCTCGGCGAGCTGCTTTTTCGTCGGAATCGGTTGCTGGGCGCTGGCATGCATGAGCGTCATCGGTGTCTATGCGCAGGCCCTGTTCTGGATGCGTGCACTGCAGGTTGTCTTGCTACTGCTGGTTGTCCCGTTCTTCTTGGCCCTGGGGCGGCCGGTCACTGTTGTGCGCAGCGCACTGCATCCGCGCATGCTGGACAGATTCGATAGCGCAGTGTCGTCGATGTCCGCGCGCGTGCTCACTCACCCGCTCACCACATCTCTGGCGATGCTGGTCACCCCATGGTTGCTCTATCTCACGCCCTGGTACACGGCCTCCCTCACAGTCGGCGCGCTCGGTGCAGCGACAAGAACAGTGTTGGTGTTCATAGGGTTTGCGTACTTCTACGCGCGCCTTCAGGTTGACCAGGTACCCCGCAGGTACCCGCAGCTGATCTCACTGCTGATCAGCGTGGCCGAGACGATCGGCGACGGAATACTGGGTTTGGTGCTGTGGCAGGGTCCGCTCGTGGCATCGGCCTATTACCTGGCGTTGCACCGCTCTTGGGGACCGGATATGCGAACCGATCAGACCTATGGTGCCGGGATTCTCTGGATCCTCGGCGACGTCCTTGGGCTTCCTTTTCTCCTGCTGCTTATGCGTGCACTATCGGCCGACGACAAAGCGCAGGCAGCCAGGATCGACGAGGAACTCGACCAAGCCGACCAGGCTACCACCGATCTGGGCGACTCGGCGGCACAGGACCAGGGCCCCTCGACGCTATGGTGGGAGAACGACCCACAGCTGCGGGAGCGGTTCGGGCAACGCTGACATCCGCGTCCTGAGTGATCTTTCCCTTGTCAACTTCTGCACACATCGTCTATTTTTCGGGCAGTATGGACAGATGGATGTCCCACGGTGCGGCCTGCCGTCGCCCGTCGACTCGCCGTTATCGGAGTCCGCTCCGCGTCAGCGCCCACCACGGCCGTCCTCCCCCGCAGTCGACATCTCGACACCCATCGGCCGTGCCGTCGCGGGCTTCTATCTCGCTTTCGAGGCCGTCGACGATTCCGACAGGCTTCGTGAGGCCACGAATCGACTTGGCCAGCCTGATGCCCCCGAGACCGACACCCGCGAGAAATACCTCGCGCTCGCCCGCGCCATCACCACCGTGGAGACGATCCGCCGCCACGCCGGGAGCACATTGCGCGAAATCAGCGCCCGCGCCGCACGTACGGCCGCACGCCTCACGCACGATTCGGCAGATCTGCCTTCGGACATCAACGACGCAATCCATGCCGCTGTGCGTAGCGAGTCCATTGCCGTCTGCGAGCGCGCCGTGCAGCTGATCAACGATCAGACCCGCGTGGTGCTGGATCTGGACGAGGTAACGAGCACCATGACGGTGCCTGGCTGGTTAGCGAGCCGTGGCCTGACGCAGTAATGGTTGGGCTGGTAATTGGCTTGCATGCCAGGTATATCCCCGCGAATGCTTTTAGTCCGTGGACATGCATCCCCGCCAGCTGGATATCACCATTCCCGTGGCGCGTGCCCTGGTCGATGACCAATTTCCTGAATGGCGCCACTTTCCCATCACGGCTGTCGACGGGCACGGAACGGTCAATGGAATCTTTCGGCTCGGCGACTGTCTCGTATTGCGCTTCCCGCTAGAAGGCGTTGACTCCCGGATAGTTTTGAAGCAACTGGAGGCTGAGTCTGCCGCTGCGAGAAAACTCATGGGGCGCCTACGGTTTGCATCACCTCAGCCGGTGGCAATCGGAAGACCAGGCGCAGGCTACCGGTTGCCCTGGTCGGTGCAAACATGGCTGCCGGGCGTGGCGGCCACCGACCGCGACCCCGGCGACTCAGTGGGCTTCGCGCAGGATCTCGCTGCGCTTGTTGCGGACGTTCGTGCCATCTCTGTCGAAGGCAGAACATTCGGTGGCGCGGGCCGAGGTGGCGAGCTGGCCAGCCACGATGCCTGGATGCAAACATGTTTCGAGCGCAGCGAAGGATTGGTCGATGTACCCCCACTGCGCCGAATGTGGGCCCGAATGCGACAGCTGCCGCGCGGACCGGAATCCGATGTCACAAGCCACTGTGACCTGATGCCGGGAAACCTACTGGTGTCCAGCGGCTTACGCCTGGCGGGTGTACTTGATGTCGGTGGCCTCGGGCCTGCTGATCCGGCACTGGACTTGGTGTGTGCCTGGCACCTTCTGAATGCGGGTCCTCGCAGAGTGTTCCGAGAACATCTACACGTGGATGAACCGCAATGGCAGCGCGGTCGTGCGTGGGCATTCCAACAGGCGATGGGACTGATCTGGTACTACGAAAGGAGCAATCCCACCGTAAGCAAGATCGGTCTCCGCACTCTTAACCGACTGCTGGTCTGACGAACTAGTGGGCCGCGGCATCCCAACTGCGCCCGTACCCCACCGAAACCTCCAGTGGCACATCCAGCGGATATGCCGAACCCATGGTTTCGCGAACCAATGCTTCCAGCGTCTCCCGCTCGCCGTCGGCCACCTCGAACAGCAGCTCGTCATGCACCTGAAGCAGCATGCGTGACTGTAAGCCTTTGTCGCGCAAAGCATTGTCGGTGGTGATCATCGCGACCTTGATGATGTCGGCGGCGCTCCCCTGGATCGGTGCGTTGAGAGCCGCGCGTTCGGCCGCCTCGCGCCGCAGACGATCGCCGCTGTCCAAGTCGGGCAGGTAGCGGCGTCGGCCGAGCACTGTCGAGGTGTATCCGTCCTTGCGCGCCTGATCCACCACGGCGTGCAGGTATTCGCGAACGCCGCCGAATCGCGAAAAGTACTGGTCCATCTGCTCTTTTGCCTCATCGTTAGAGATCTTGAGCTGGGTGGCAAGTCCATAGGCCGACAATCCGTAGGCCAGGCCGTAGGACATCGCCTTGACCCGCCGGCGCAGCTCGCCGGTGACCTCGTCGATCGGCACCCCGAATGCGCGGGCAGCCACAAACGAGTGCAGGTCCTCGCCCGTGTTGAACGCTTCGATTAGGCCTTCGTCGGCCGACAGATGCGCCATGATGCGCATCTCGATCTGGCTGTAATCCACCGTCATCAACTCGGAGTAGCCCGAGCCCACCACAAATCCGTCCCGGATCTCACGACCGGCCTCGGTGCGCACCGGGATGTTCTGCAGGTTCGGCTCGGTGGACGACAACCGACCGGTGGCCGCGATCGTCTGGTTGAAGGTGGTATGGATACGCCCATCGGCGGCAACGGATTTCAGCAGCCCATCGACGGTGACCTTCAGCCTGGTGACGTCGCGGTGTGTGAGCAGATGCTCAAGGAACGGATGTCCGGTCTTGTCGAAAAGCGTTTGCAGGGCATCGGCATCGGTGGTGTAGCCGGTCTTGGTCTTCTTGGTCTTGGGCATGCCGAGCTCGTCGAACAACACAACCTGCAGCTGTTTCGGAGAGCCCAGGTTGATCTGCTTACCGATCACCGCGTAGGCGGCATCGGCTGCCTCACGGATACCGGTGGCGAACTGGTTCTGCAGCGAGGTCAGGTGGTCGATGTCGACGGCGATACCAACGGATTCCAATCCCGCAAGCACCCGCTGGACCGGCAGCTCCATGTCGGCCAGCAGACCCGACGACTCGATACGTTCGAGTTCGACGTCGAGTGCATCGGCGAGGTCGATGACGGCACGGGCACGCAGCATCTGGGCCTGAGCAGCCTTGGCATCACCGGCGCCGTCGTCATCGAGTAGCGAAAGCTGTTGCTCTCCATCGTCTTCGGCGCGTAGCTCGCGGCGCAGATACCGCAACGACAGGTCGTCGAGTGCAAAGCTGCGTTGCCCCGGGCGCACCAGGTAGGCCGCGAGAGCGGTGTCGGAGGTGACACCGTTGAGCTGCCACCCACGCCCAGCCAGTGCGTGCATGGCTTGTTTCGCTTCGTGTAGAGCCTTGGGGCGAGCTTCGTCGGCAAGCCACGCGGCCAGAGCTGCTTCGTCCTCTGGCGTGACCGTGGTGGTGTCGATGTACGCACCATCGCCGTCGGCCGACGCGACGGCCACCGCCATGGCATCGCCGTCATAGGGCGTGTACGCCCCGACGATGGCTAGTCCGCTACGGCGACCATCGGAGGTGTGGGTGGCCAGCCAGTCGGTGACAGTTCCCGGCTCGAGTGCCTGGCCCACCAGCTGGAATCCCTCGTCTACCTCGGGCTCGACAGCCTCCAGGGTCTCGAACAGCCTGTCACGCAGTACCCGGAACTCGAGATCGTCGAAGAGCCGGTGGATCTGATCACGATCCCAGGGGGCCAGCGCCAGTTGAGCAGGCACATACGGAAGCGGCACCGTCCGAACCAGATCGGTGAGCTCGCGGTTCAGGACCACCGAGGCCAGGTTTGCGCGCAGTGAGTCGCCGACCTTTCCGCGCACGGTGTCGGCCTTGTCGATCAATTCCTGCAACGAGCCGTACTCGAGGATCCACTTGGAAGCGGTCTTCTCGCCGACACCGGGAATCCCGGGCAGGTTATCGCTCGGGTCGCCCCGCAGTGCCGCGAAATCCGGGTACTGGGTGGGCGTCAGGCCGTACTTCTCGACCACCGCCTCCGGCGTGAACCGGGTGAGGTCGCTGACGCCCTTGCGTGGATACAGCACCGTCACGTCCTCGTTGACCAGCTGCAGCGAGTCGCGGTCACCAGTGACCACATAGACCTTGAAACCCTCGGCCTGTCCCTGCGTGGCCAGGGTGGCGATGATGTCGTCTGCCTCGAAGCCCTCCTCGGCGAGCACGGTGATGCCGAGTGCCTGCAGGACTTCCTTCGTGATGTCGATCTGTCCGCGGAATTCATCGGGTGTGGCCGAGCGGGTGGCTTTGTACTCGGGATACCGCTCCGAGCGGAACGTCTTGCGGGAAACGTCGAAGGCGGCTGCCACATGTGTGGGCGCCTCATCGCGCAGCAGGTTGATCAACATCGAGGTGAACCCATAGACCGCGTTCGTGGTCAGGCCGGACTGCGTCTTGAAGTTCTCGGCCGGGAGTGCATAAAACGCGCGGAACGCCAGCGAGTTACCGTCGAGCAGCAGGAGGGTCGGCTGTTTGGTTCCGGTCTTCGTTGCAGACGCAGTCACCCTCCTACCCTAAGCAACGGGTGCGACAGCGCCTACGACCCCGATGCGTTGTCCAGCGCGGCGTCGAACACAGCTCTGTGACCACGGATCTGCACGTGATGGGTGCGTGCCCAGAGCACCAACGCGGCGGAGATGCCGTGCAGGTCGATTCCCAGCGGCGTCAGGGCGTATTCGACTCGGGGTGGCACCTCGGCGAACGCGGTGCGCGTGACCAGCCCGTCGCGGCGTAAGAGCATCAACGTGCGGGTGAGCATGCGCTGCGAGATGCTCGGAATGGCCTCGTGCAGCTCCGTGTATCGGCGCGGGCCATCGTGCAGGGTCGCGATGATCAGCACGCTCCACTTGTCGCCAACGCGGTCGAGGACCTCGCGGATGAATTCACCTTCGACCAGCCCTACCCCGGCACAGATGCTCGGCAATGCCGGACTGGCGGAGGTCATGTCGAGATCGGTCATTACGCACATCCTTGTTCGCGGGCGCACACGTGTGTGCCTTTTGTAGGAGGTCCAAAACATCTCCATGATGGTGCTACGCACATATCGGAAGAAATGATATGACCTGGAGGTTAGTCATGGACAGAACAATGCTTGTACTGGGTGCTGGTAGTGGCACCGGAGCCGCGGTGGCGCGGCGGTTCGGACGCGAAGGATTCCACGTTGCGGTGGTCGGCCGCCGCCGCGAACCACTGGACACCTTGGTGGCAGACCTCGCGGGAAGCGGAGTGAGCGCGACCGCGTTTTCCGTGGACCTCACCGATGACATCCGCGTCGAGGAACTTCTCGCGGCAGTCGACACCGCATTGCCGCCAATCGAGGCGATTTACTACGGCCCCTCGTCGCCGGTGGCATTCACCCCGGCGCGCGATCTCACCGCGACCGAGGCCGACCATTACTGGGCGCTGTTCGTGCGACCACTGATCCGCACGGTGACCGCCGCGCTGCCGGGGATGATTGACCGGAAACGCGGAACGATCTTGGCCACCATCGGCGGTACCGGGGCCAGAGCGATGCCGGAGATGAGCGGGCCTGGGCCGGCTGCCGCTGCGGCACGAAATTATTTGCAGGGCTTGCATTCTGAGATGGCACCGCACGGTGTGTACGTCGGGCTGTTGACCATCGGGGCCCTCATCCTCGGCAGCGAGATGGCGGCGATAACACCCGGGGACGCCCGCGAGTTTCCGACGGTCGAATCGGCAGTACTGGCTGAGCACCTGTGGGGTATGTCAACTATGCGCAGCACGTTCGAGAATTTCGTGCCGCGGGACTCGGCCTTCCAGCCCTGATCCCGCTGTGCGGGACACAAAACTGACACACGTTTCAATTCGTTCGCGAGCATGGGTAATCTGACCGGGTGCCTACAGATCAAGCCCCCGCCGTCGACGGTTGGTTCGATACCGACGAATCCGGCCAACCGCATTTGATTGGCGGCAAGTGCACACAGTGCGCCACCATCGTGTTTCCGCCGCGCGCCAACAACTGCCCCAACCCGGCCTGTGACAGTGACGTGCTGGATCAGGTGCCGCTGTCATCGCGCGGCACGGTCTGGAGCTACACCGAGAACCAGTACGCACCGCCTCCCCCGTATCCGCCCTCTGATCCATACGAGCCGTACGCGATCGCCGCGGTCGAGCTGGCGGCCGAGGGCATCATCGTGCTGGGCAAGGTCGTCGCCGGCACCGGCGCCGCGGATCTGAAGGTTGGCCAACCGATGGAACTCGCCCTGGAGCCGCTGTACACCGACGACGAGGGTGTCGAGCGGCTGGTCTACGCATGGAAGAAGGTTTCCGCATGAGCCGCACCCCGGATCCCGTCTACATCCTTGGCGCGGGCATGCACCCATGGGGCAAGTGGGGTCGCGACTTCACCGAGTACGGCGTGGCGGCCGCCCGCACCGCGCTTCAAGACGCCGAACTGGATTGGCGCCAAATTCAATTCGTCGCCGGAGCGGACACCATCCGAAACGGCTACCCGGGCTTCATCGCCGGTTCGACCTTCGCCCAGAAGCTGGGATGGAACGGTGTGCCCATCAGTTCGACCTACGCGGCCTGCGCCAGTGGTTCACAGGCGTTGCAGAGTGCGCGCGCTCAGATCCTGGCCGGATTCTGCGACGTGGCGCTGGTCATCGGGGCCGACACCACCCCCAAGGGCTTCTTCGCACCGGTAGGCGGCGAACGCAAGGCCGACCCGGACTGGCAGCGTTTCCACCTCATCGGAGCCACCAACCCGGTGTACTTCGCGATGCTGGCCCGGCGGCGGATGGACCTCTACGGCGCGACCGCAGAGGATTTCGCCCAGGTGAAGGTCAAGAACTCCCGGCACGGCCTGAACAACCCGAACGCGCGGTTCCGCAAGGAATCCACGGTGGAGGATGTGCTGGCCAGCCCGGTGGTGTCGGATCCGCTGCGGCTACTGGACATCTGCGCGACCAGCGACGGCGCCGCGGCCCTCATCGTGGCCAGCGCCGATTTCGTGAAGAAGCATCTCGGTTCGGTCGAAGGCGTGCCCTCGGTGCGCGCCGTCGCAACCATCACCCCCAAGTATCCGCAGCATCTTCCCGAACTCCCCGATATCGCAACCGATTCCACCGCGGTGGTGCCGGCGCCCGATCGTGTCTTCAAGGACCAGATCGTTGACGCCGCGTACGCGGAGGCCGGTATCGGCCCCGAGGACGTGAGCCTTGCCGAGGTGTACGACCTCTCGACGGCCCTGGAGCTGGACTGGTACGAGCACCTGGGCCTGTGCGCCAAGGGTGAGGGTGAGCAGCTGCTGCGCAGCGGTGCCACGACGGTCGGCGGCCGGATCCCGGTGAATGCCTCCGGTGGTCTGGCCTGTTTTGGCGAGGCCATTCCGGCGCAGGCCATCGCGCAGGTGTGCGAGCTGACCTGGCAGCTGCGCGGGCAGGCCGGTGACCGGCAGGTCGAGGGTGCCCGGGTTGGGATTACCGCAAACCAGGGCTTGTTCGGCAACGGCTCGTCGGTGATTGTGGCGCGCTAGCGGCGCTCACCTACGATCGCGGGGCGTTAGCCTCAAGCGATGGTGCGACAGTTCCACGCGTACGGTCCGTCGCACTGGGTGATTCTGGCCGTATTCGTGCTCGGCGCAGGGCTCTTGGTGTGGCAGGGGCGTCGGCTCACCGATACCCCAGCCCGCCTTCTGGGGCGGGTGCTCGGCGCCGTGACCGCGATCATCTATGCCGCCATACTGATCGCGGGATGTATCCCCCCGCGCATCGAGGCCTCGGTGCCTCTGCGGCTGACCGACCTGGCGACCGCGGTCGCCGCCTATGCGCTGTGGTCCCAGCGCACTTGGGCGTATGCGTTGACCTACTACTGGGGCCTGGTGCTCAGCAGCCAGGCGTTGATCTCCCCCGTGCTGACAGGTCCCGACTTCCCGGGGCGGGGGTTCCTGGCGTTCTGGTCGATACATCTGCTCGTGGTGTGGGCGGCCATCTATCTCACCTGGGGGCGGGGCATGCGCCCTACCTGGCGCAGCTATCGCATGACCGCCATGGTCACGTTGCCTGGGCTGTCTTCACCATGGCCTTCAATGCTGTCGTCGGGTCAAACTATGGATTTCTCAATCAGAAACCCTCGACCGCAAGTCTTTTCGACCTGATGGGTCCATGGCCGTGGTACGTCGTCACCGCGACCGTACTGGTCCTGACGGTCTGGGCGCTGATGACCTGGCCGTGGCAGCGATCGCCGGCTGAAACCGGTGAACCTCAGACCACGCCGAGATAGGCGGAGCGAATGCTGTCGTCCTGCAGTAATTCTCGCCCGGCACCGGACCGCACGACCGAGCCGGTCTCCAGAATATAGGCGTGGTCCGAACGGCTCAGTGCCTGCTGTGCGTTCTGCTCGACCAGAACCACCGTGGTCCCCGAGGCGTTGATCTCCTCGATGATGTTGAAGATCTTCGTGATCAGCAGCGGGGCCAGACCCATGGAAGGCTCGTCGAGCAGAAGGATCTTCGGCCTGGCCATCAGGGCACGTCCAATGGAGAGCATCTGCTGCTCGCCGCCGGAGAGCGTGCCGCCCTCTTGGTGCCGACGCTCGGCCAGCCGCGGGAACAACGCGTTGATCCAGTCGAGACGCTCCCGGCGCTCCGCCCTGGACTTGAATTTTCTTCCGTAACATCCCATTTCGAGGTTCTCGGCGACGGTCATGCCGGGGAAGATTCCGCGCCCTTCGGGGGCCTGCACGATCCCTGCTTTGACGCGCTTGTGCGCCTTCATCTTCGAGATGTCCTGGCCCTCGAAGAAGATCGTCCCCGAACTCAGCGGCACCAGACCCGAGATGGCGCGCATCGTGGTCGATTTACCGGCGCCATTCGAACCGAGCAGGGTGACCAGCTCGCCCTCCCGGACATCGAAGGACAGCGTGCTCACCGCCTGGATCGGACCGTAGTGGACCCCGACGTTGTTGAGTTTCAGCTGTACGGGAGGCATCTACCTCTCGCTTTCGGTATCGGGTGCGGCCGAATCGAGCCAACCGGGATCGGGTCCGTGGAACTCCTCATCGGCCACTCCGAGGTACGCCTCGATGACCGCCGGATCGTTTCGTACCTCGGCGGGCAGGCCGTCGGCGATCTTCCTGCCGAATTCGAGCACCACGATGCGGTCCGTGACGCCCATGACGAGCTTCATGTCGTGTTCGATGAGCAACACCGTGTAGCCGTAGTCCCGGATGCGCTGGATCAGCTCGATCAGCGATTCCTTCTCGCTGGGGGTGAATCCGGCGGCCGGCTCGTCCAGGCAGAGCAGTTTGGGTTCGGTCGCCAGCGCCCGCGCTATCTCGAGTCTGCGCTGGCTGCCATACGGCAGCTCCTTGGCCTTGACGTCGGCTACATCGGCGATGCCGACGAAGTCGAGTAGCCCCAGCCCCACATCGACGGCGTAGTGCTCCTCGCGGCGATGCCGCGGGGTTCGCAGCAGCGCGCCCAGCACCGACGTCTTGTGCCGGGCGTCGGTGCCCACCGCGACGTTCTCCAAGGCGGTCATCTCGCCGAACAGCCGGATGTTCTGGAAGGTCCGGGCGATCCCACGCCGGGTGATCTGGTGGCGCCGCAGCCGGCGCAGTGGCTTCCCGTCGAACACGATGGCGCCCGATGTCGGCTTGTATACCCCGGTGATGGCGTTGAAGCAGGTCGTCTTGCCCGCACCGTTGGGGCCGACCAGCCCGAGGATTTCCCCGCGCCGAATATCGAAGCTGACCCCGTCGAGGGCTTGCAGGCCACCGAATTTGAGCGTCAGTTCCTTGACCTCGAGCAGCACTTCTGCCTCGGCGGAATCGGCCTCGTCCGGGGCCTCCCCGGCGAGGTCAACCGCGGTGCCGGAGTCACTGAGTTCGTCGACTTCCGGTGCGGCCCCTGTGCTGGTCTCGTTGTGCTCGGTCATGCCGTGGCCTCGGCTTGCTCGGGCTTCTTGGCGCCAATCCGCTCAGTTGCCTTGCGCCAGTAGGCCATCAGTTTTTGGTGGGCCGGGAATAGGCCCTGCGGCCGGAAGATCATCAGGACAACCAGCGCCAACCCAAAAAAGAGGTACTTCAGATTGCCGAGGTCGACACCCTGCACCTGCACGCCGAGAAGGCGATTGGGCAGGTAGACGATGATGAACGCGCCGAAGATCACGCCAAGCTTGTTACCCTGCCCACCGAGGACGACGGCGCACAGGAACAGCATCGAGTTGATGATGTTGAAGGTGGGCGATGCCACGTATTGCACCTGGCCTGCGTAGAGGGCGCCGGACAGTCCGCCGATGCTGGCGCCGATCACGAAGGCCCACAGCTTGAACCGGAACGTGGGAACCCCCATCATCTCGGCGGCGTCCTCGTCCTCCCGGATGGCCACCCACGAGCGGCCGACCCGGCTGCGCTCCAGATTGCCCATCAGTATCAGCACCACCGCGATCAGACAGAGTCCTAGCCAGTACCACCACACCCCGTAGTTCAGGTGTCCACCGGAATTGCCGCTGGAGAAGACGCCACCACGGACGTACTGCTCCCCCACGTGCGGATAGGCGATCTTGTGTAGACCGCGGGGGCCGTTGGTGACCTCCAGGTTATCGGCGAGCAGGCGGATGATCTCGCCGAATCCCAACGTGACAATGGCCAGGTAATCACCCCGAAGGCGCAGCGTGGGGGTGCCCAGCACCAGACCGAAGAAGGCGGCGATCGCGACCGCGATGGGCAGACACGACAACCAGGCCCAGCTCGAGCTGAAGAAGGCCGATGTCCCCATGCGATTCCAGGGACTGTCGGGACTGGTCAGCAATGCGACCGTGTACGCACCGATGGCGTAGAAACCGACGTACCCCAGGTCGAGCAATCCAGCTTGTCCCACAACGACATTCAGGCCTATCGCGATGAGCGCCACCATAGCGAACTGGGCCATTACCCCGCCGAAGCTGGTATTGGGAGTGTTCAGGTACGGAATCTTCCACACCGGAAGCAGTGCCATGAGCGCGAATCCGATGAGCCCGTACACCCACTGGACCGGACGGGCCAGCTCGGACCACCATCGGCGTATCGAGTCGCCCGGCGCCAGGGCGCGTGCTGCGGTGGTCATGCTTTCGCCCGCCCTAAGCTCTCACCGAGAATGCCGGTGGGCCGGAACATGAGCACGAGCACCAGCAGGACGAAGGCCACCACATCGCGCCACTGGGTGCCGAACACCGCTTGCCCGTAGTTCTCCATCACGCCCAGCAGCAGGCCCCCGAGCAGCGCTCCGCGCAGATTGCCGATACCGCCGAGCACCGCGGCAGAGAATGCCTTGATGCCCAACAGGAATCCGCCGGAGTAGATGATGCCCTGCGGAACTTTGAGCGTGTACAGCAGTGCGGCGGCCCCGGCCAGCAGACCACCGATGATGAAGGTCGTCATGATGATGCGTTCGCGAGAGACACCCATGAGCGTCGCCGTCGTGGGGTCCTGTGCGACCGCCCGAATACCGCGCCCAAACTTGGTGTGATTGATCGCGACATCGGTGATGAAGGCCAGCACCAAGGCCGCTGCCACGACGACCAAGGTGACATTGGTGATCGTGGCCTGGAACGGAATGTGGCGGCCGCCCACATCAAATGGGCCGAAGGTCCATACCGGCCTGGGCGTCACCAGCCGGATTGGCTGTTGCGCGTTGCTGCCGCCGTAACCCTTGAGGATCTTCGGCAGCACGAAGTGCACGAATTCCTGGATGACGAAAGACATCCCGATGGCGGTGATGAGGAACGTCAAGGGCCGTGCGCCACGGCGACGCAGCGGGCGGTAGGCGACCGCTTCCAACCCCAGCGCCGTGGTGGCCGATACCGCCATGGCGATGAGCATGGCGACACCGAGGTACAGCACGGTGAGCGAGACGCCCTTGTTATAGGCATTGCCGCCGGGCGAGAACCCGAGCACGACATCCAGGGCGAAGTACGCCCCGAACATGCCCAGCATGAACACCTCGGAATGCGCGAAGTTGATGAGACGCAACACTCCGAAGACGAGCGTGTAACCCACCGCGACCAACGCATAGATGGCGCCCCACGCCAAACCGTCGATCGTCAGCTGACCGATGCTGTTCCACAGTCCGTGAAGATCGAATGAAATTGTGCTGGCCTGCACATCTGTTTGTGCCATCCACCCCGAAATCATTTGCGGCTGAGCCTAGTCCCCTCGTATGTCCTACGTGACCTTATACACCCAGATAAGTGTCGAGGTTAGCTCTCCGTTCTCGTTCCACTTGTATTCACGCGCCACACCCTGCCCCTGGTAATTCCTGACCCAATCAAGCAACCCCGCTCGGGTGGTCTTTCCGGCGTCGATGCCCTTGACCAGGATGGTGGCCAGGTCGTATCCCTCGGTGCTGTAGGTGCCCGGTTCCTGCTGGAACTTGGCGGTGTACTCCTTGGAGAAGGTGTCCGAAGCCGGCCCGCACGGGCAGGACAGTAGTGCGTCCTTCGCGGAATCACCGGCCTGTTTGACGAACTCCATATCCTTTGCCCCGTCCGCGGACACAAATGTCGCGGTCACTCCGGCATTACGCAGCTGCTGGACCAAGGGAGCCGCCTCGGCGTAGTAGCCACCGAAGAACACCGCGTCCGGTGCGGCGTTCTTGAGCTGCGTGACCGCCGCGGAGAAGTCCTTGTCCCCCTTCTTCACCGAGGCGTTGCAGTCGGTCCCGAGCGTCCCGCGAACCGCGTTGGCAAGCCCGGATCCGTAGTCGGTGCTGTCGTCGACGACGCAGATCTTCTTGTACCCGAGCGTTTTCTTGAGGTAGTTGGCGACAGCGGGACCTTGCACGCCGTCATTGGCAAGCCCACGGAAGAACGTCTTCCAGCCCTGCTGGGTGAGCGTCACGTTCGTGGCCGAGGCGGTCGTGGAGACCAGACCTGCCTCGCTGAAGATCTGGCCCGTCGACTTCGTCTCCCCCGAGAACCCCGGCCCGATCAGTCCGACGATGGTGGGGTCGCCGATGATTTGCGGGGCAATGTTGCTCGCGTTCTGCGGCAGGCCCTCGGTATCGAACTCGCGGAGTTTGATCTGGCATCCGGGATTTGCGGCGTTGTGCTTGTCGACGGCGAGTTTCGCCCCGTCGAGAATATTGATCCCGAGGGCGGCATCGGGACCGTTGAGCGCACCGGCCATCGCCAGTGAAACGTTGGCGCACTGCGCTTTTCCGTCACCGGCAGGATCGGCCGCTGATTTCACGTTCGACGCGGGCACCTCGGTCCCATCCTGAGCGATCTGCACCAACGGCGAGATCTTCAGGTTGGTCTGATTGGACTCGTCCGACTGAGTGCCGGCGTGACAACCGACCAGGGCGAGGGACACCGCGCCCAGCATGATCACACTCGCGCGTGCACGCACGATTACCTCCGGATGGCTGGGGCTGACAGGTCGTAACAAAATCGCTGATCAGAAAACATAGCCAACCGCGGGGCGACGCGCAGTGCTTACCCGAGTTTCAGCTCGGCGCGTCGGTATCGAGTGTTTCCAGCACCACTTCGGCAACGCGCTTCATGGTGGTGCGGCGGTCCATCGCGGCGCGCTGGATCCATTTGAACGCCTCTGGCTCGGTCAGGCCCTGGGTCGACTGCAGAACGCCCTTGGCGCGCTCGACCAGCTTGCGGGTCTCCAACCTGTCAGCGAGCGTCTGAACTTCCTTCTCCAGCGCGGTCAGCTCGCCGAAACGGCTCACGGCGACCTCGATGGCGGGTACCAGATCGGTCTTGGAGAACGGCTTCACCAGGTAGGCCATGGCGCCGGCATCGCGGGCCTTCTCCACCAGGTCGCGCTGGCTGAATGCGGTGAGAATCACAATCGGGGCGATGCGCTTGGCGGCGATCTCCGAGGCGGCATCGATGCCATCGCGACGTGGCATCTTCACGTCCATGATCACCAGATCGGGTTTGAGTTCCTGGGCGAGGTCGACGGCTTCCTGGCCGTCCCCGGCCTGACCTACCACGTCATAGCCCTCCTCGTGCAGCATCTCGACCAGGTCGAGGCGGATGAGGGCTTCGTCTTCGGCGACGAGCACACGGCGGGCGGGCGCCGCCGGTTCGGTGTTCTGAGGGCCGGTCATGGCGACCATTGTGACGCATGTGGTCGTGTGTACGGCGATACCCTGGTGAAAGTGATGTTCCCCATCCCTTAAGGTTGGAGATCGCGCGACTGGCCGCTGGACACCAAAACGGCAGTAACGCCAGGCCCTCGTATCCCAACTGGCAGAGGAAACGGATTCAAAACCCGTGCAGTGTGAGTTCGAATCTCACCGAGGGCACCAGGAAGACAACACCAGGGCTCCAAGACGACGGAGTCCAAACTCGACCAAGGGCGCCGCGAATCGCGGCCGTCATGCTTTGATTCCCCGCATGAACCGAGCAACTGTCGGTGTGCTGACGCTTATGGTGTGCGCTTCTGCGGTCGCGGCGTGCCAAACATCGTCCGGTATTACCCGCATATCGGACACGGCGTCGTCGACGGCCACCACGAAGACCTTCGCCGCCTCGACCATCCCCCGGTCCACCTCCCTCTCGCCGACTGCCAAGGCCGATGCTGATGACCCGGCCAAGCGCATCCGCGATACCTTCCGGAGCCTGCAGAACCCCGTGATCGCCGCCACGAAGGACGGCACCGGCAGCTATGACATCCCGGTAGCGCCGCAACCATCAGCGTCGGGTCCGGCGGCCTACATCGCGGCCCTCTGCACCGGCGGCCCGGCCGTGAACATCGCGCTGGACAACACCCCGATACCCGGCGGCGGCAT
Source organism: Mycobacteroides chelonae CCUG 47445 (assembly GCF_001632805.1). NCBI lineage: Bacteria > Bacillati > Actinomycetota > Actinomycetes > Mycobacteriales > Mycobacteriaceae > Mycobacteroides > Mycobacteroides chelonae. Next base: position 2,590,475 of record NZ_CP007220.1, read on the forward strand.
ATGCGGCGACGACCCCAGCAAGCCCGGAGTCATCGTGATGCTTCTTGCCGTGAAGGCAAATCCGGCGGCCCCCCACACCATCAAGGTGCAAGGAGCCGCCGGTCAGCACAGCTGGGTGTCGATGGCCTACGGCCAGATGTATTGACCGCGCCTAGCCGACGTCGGTACAGGTGACTCCGGGGTTCTCGCAGTCGGAGCCGGTCTCGCCGGGTGCACTGACCCAGCCGCCGTCGTCGTCATGTCCGGGAGCGATGTTGGACTCGGGTGGGTTGTTGTCGGAACCGCACACCACCCAGGCGTTCTCGCACTGAGCCCCGGCGCCGCCGGGGAGGTAGCCCCAGCCGCTATTCCCGTCGTTGCTCGGCTGATCGACCAGCGATCCATGCGACGGCGAGTTGGGTGCGCCCGGAACCGGAGGTGCCGGCGACGGATCGGCCGAAGCCACCGCTCCGAATCCGACGAACGCAGCTGCCAGGACGCCGGCCGCGGGCGCCACGACAAAACGGGTGAATGAGTTCATGGGCACCTCTTCAAAGGGTGGACGAATACAGGACAAATGTACTCCCACACACAGCTTTTGCAGATGACCTTGGTAGGAACCGCACACCATGTCTAACCCCTGCCGATGTCGCACACGACGCCTCGCCGCGTGCTAAGACTGGCCAGCATGACCCCCGAGACCCTCGTCGACATCCACGAGATCACCGAACTCAAATACCGCTACGCCCGCACCCTCGACAACAAGTTGTGGGACGAGTTCGCCGACACACTCACCGAGGATGTTGAGGCGACCTATGGCACCGCAGTGCATGGCGCGCCGCTCGAGTTCACCTCGCGCACCGGTGTTGTCGACTACATGCGGTCATCGTTGACCACGGATATCACCAGCGTGCACACCATGAGCCATCCAGAGATCGCGGTGGACGGAGACACCGCTACCGGCAGCTGGGCCATGAGCGACGTCGTCATCGTCCCGGCGCACAGCGTCCTCATCACCGGGACCTCGTACTACACCGACCGCTACCGCCGCGACGCCGATGGAAAGTGGCGGATCAGCTACATCTCGTACTACCGCCTCTATGAGGCCATGCAGAACACCAAGGACATCGGCTTCAACCTGATCGCCAACCGCTGGTCGCAGTAGCGCCGAGAACCGGGTAACCTATCGCCGGGTCTGGAGACATCCGTACTCCACATAGCTGGCATAGGAGGAACCGGTGCGCTGTCGCCTCTGCGACTCGACGGAGCTGCTCAGCGTCGTCGATCTGGGTGCCACCCCACCCTGCCAGAAGTTTCTGCACGCCGATGAGCTGGATCTGCCGGAACCCACTTATCCCCTGCACCTGCGGCTTTGCCGCGACTGCATGTTGCTGCAAATCCCTGCGTTGATTAGCCCCGAGGACAACTTCACCGAGTACGCGTACTTTTCGTCGTACTCCGACAGCTGGGTCGATCACGCCCGCGCATACGTCACCAACTCGATTGCGCGCCTGGGGCTTTCTCCCGACGCCCCGGACGACTTCATGATCGAGGTGGCCAGCAACGACGGCTACCTCCTTCAGCACGCCGTTGCCCAGGGAATCCGCTGCCTGGGCATCGAGCCGTCGGTGAACGTCGGACAGGCGGCGCGCGACAAGGGCGTTCCGACCCTGACGGCCTTCCTCGACGAGGGCACCGCGGCCCGCGTCCGTTCGGAGCACGGTCCGGCCCGCCTGGTCGCGGCCAACAACGTGTACGCGCACATCCCTGACTTGCGGGGATTCACGCGAGCCCTGCGGGGGCTCGTTGCCGATGACGGCTGGGTGAGCATCGAGGTACATCACGCGCTCAACCTCATCGAGCTCGGCCAGTTCGACACCATCTACCACGAACACTTCCAGTACTACACCGTATTAGCAGCTCAAAGAGCGCTCGCTGTAGGCGATCTGGAAGTGGTCGACGTCGAACTGCTTGACACACACGGTGGTTCGATACGGGTGTGGGCGCGCCCTCGCGAATGCCGGCCCGAGATCGCGCCATCGGTTGCCGAGGTCTTGGAGCTGGAACGGCGGGCAGGTCTGCACGAATTGGCCGGATATGAACGATTCCGTGCGACAACCGAACGAATCCGCCTGGAGCTCTTGCAGTTCCTGCTTACCTGCAAGGCAGAGGGCAAGACCGTCGTCGGCTACGGCGCGCCCGGTAAGGGCAACACGCTGCTGAACTACTGCGGCATCCGCACCGACCTTCTGGGTTACACCGTTGACCGAAACCCCTATAAGCAAGGCATGTTCAGTCCCGGTACCCGCATCCCGGTGCACTCCCCCGAGCGAATCGATGAAGACAAACCCGACGTGGTGCTGGTGCTCCCATGGAACCTGGAAGCCGAGATCACCCAGCAGTTGCGGCATATCGGCGAATGGGGTGGAAGGCTCGTCTACCCCCTGCCGCAGCTACACGTCGTCGAACCCCATATTGAGCCCGAAGGAGCATCGGTATGAAGGTCGTGCTTTTCTGCGGAGGCTTCGGCATGCGCATGCGCAACGGCGCCGGCGATGTGATCCCCAAACCGCTCCAGATGGTCGGACCGCGCCCCCTCATCTGGCACGTGATGAAATACTATGCGTACCATGGACATAAGGAATTCATCCTGTGTCTAGGCTACGGCGCTGAGGCCATCAAGGACTTCTTCCTTGGCTACAACGAAGCGCAATCCAACGATTTCGTCTTGGCCGAGGGCCAGGTGCGGCTGTTGAAGTCCGATATCGCCGATTGGACCATCACGTTCGCCGACACCGGCGCCGAATCGCCCATCGGAGAGCGGCTGCGGCGAGTACGTCACCACCTCGGCGACGATCGCTACTTCCTGGCCAATTACGCGGACGTTCTCACCAACGCTCCCCTGGACGATCTGGTGGCCAAGTTCCACGATTCCGGAGCCGCCGCGTCCATGCTCCTGGTTCCGCCGCAATCGTCGTTCCACACCGTGGACGTGAATGACGGTGGATCGATCACCGATATCACCGCCGTCTCCAAGCTCGACATGTGGGAGAACGGCGGCTACTTTGTGCTCTCCCAGGATGTCTTCGACTATCTGCCCGCGGGCGGCGACCTCGTCGAGGACGCCTGCGGGTCGCTGGCCAAAGAAGGCAGGATGTTCGGCTACAAGTTCAACGGATTCTGGAAGCCGGCCGACACCTTCAAGGAACGCGCCGAGCTTGACGAGGGTTACCGCAAGGGCGTGCGCCCATGGATGGTCTGGGAGCAGGAGCCCGCCACCACGTGATCGAACTCAACACCGGCGCCGTCGACGAAATCGCCTTGCTGGCAGCGCATTGTGACGATATCGCGATCGGCATGGGTGGCACCCTGCTCACCATGGCGACTCGCCACCCCGGATTACGGGTCCGCGCGCTCGTGCTGACGGGCGGTGGCACCGAACGAGAATCCGAGGAGCGGGCCGCGCTGACAGCTTTGTGCCCCGGGGCCGAAGTGGCCGTCGACGTACTCGACTTTCCGGACGGACGAGCCCCCGCACATTGGAACCAGATCAAGGACGCGCTCTCGGCTTTTCGCCGTGAGTCGACGGCCACGGTGGTTTTCGCTCCGCAGCGCCGCGACGCTCACCAGGACCACCGCCTGCTGGCAACCCTGGTGCCCACCGAGTTCCGTGACCATCTGATCCTCGGTTACGAGATCATCAAATGGGAAACCGATACCCCGACGCCCACAGTGTTTCAGCCGCTCAGCGATGAGATCGCCCGTAGCAAGGCAGATCTCATCTACGCGCACTATCCCTCGCAACGCCCCCATGACTGGTTCGACCACGAGACATTTCTCTCGTTGGCGCGCGTGCGCGGCGTGCAGTGCCGCCACCGGTACGCCGAAGCATTCGTACTGGAAAAGGCAACGATCTCTCTAGGAGCAACGCAGTGAAGGTTCTCATCACCGGCCATCAGGGCTATCTCGGCACCGTGATGTCTCAGATGGTCGCCGAGGCCGGTCACGATGTGGTTGGTTTGGATTCGGGACTTTTCGCCGATTGTGTACTGGGCCCGGCACTCGTTGAACCACCGTCGCTCGCGGTGGATCTTCGTGATGTGACGGTGGACCAGCTGGCAGGCTTTGATGCGGTGATCCATTTGGCGGCGCTCTCGAACGATCCGCTCGGCGCATTGGCGCCGGACCTCACCTATGACATCAACCATCACGCCTCGGTACGCCTGGCGCAGCTTGCCAAAGATGCTGGAGTGAGCCGTTACCTGTACGCGTCGACATGCTCTGTGTACGGCTCGGCGGGCGAGGACCTGGTCAATGAGAGCGCTCCGCTGAAGCCCTTGACCCCCTACGCGGAGAGCAAGGTCCGAGTCGAGGATGATGTCGCCGCGATCGCCGACTCCTCCTTCTCGCCGGTGTTTTTGCGTAACGCCACAGCTTTCGGGTACTCGCCCCGGCTTCGCGCCGATATCGTGCTGAATAACCTCGTTGGCAACGCGGTTCTCACCGGCGAGGTCAGGGTGCTCTCGGACGGAACGCCCTGGCGGCCCCTGGTACATGCCCGCGATATCGGCTCGGCATTCCTGGAGTGCCTCACGGCCCCCCAGGACGTAATCCACTGTGCGGCGTTCAATGTCGGTACCGAGGAGAACAACCAGACGGTCGCACAGATCGCGGAGGCAGCCGTCGCCGCCGTGCCCAACTCCACCTTGGCCATCACCGGAGAGACGGGTGCGGATCCTCGTTCGTACTGCGTCGACTTCTCTGCGATCCGTGCCGCATTGCCCGGGTACCGGGCGCAATGGTCGATCGAGGCCGGCGCTAGGGAGCTCTACGAGCAGTGCGTGGCCGGCAATCTCACGGAATCGCTGTTTCGCCAATCCTTCACCCGCCTGGCGCATTTGAATAATCTGCGCGAGTCCGGAGCAGTAGACGACACACTGCGCCCGGTCGCACGGTGAGCCGGTCAGCGCCCGGTCAACGCGGCCCAACTGCCCGCCGCGGCATCCTTGGCGCTGATGACGGTAATCGGAAGCGGCCAGTCGATGCCGAGCTGGGGATCGTCATGGGCGACCGAGACATCCTCGGCGGGATCGTGCGGCCGGTCGATGCGATAGCAGAGGTCGGCCCACTCTGTCAGCGCTTGATGGCCATGCAATATGCCGGCCGGGACGAATAGGTGCGCGAAGGTGGAATCGTCGAGGGTGAAGCTCTGCCAACGTCCGAATGTCGGTGATTGGGGGCGGGCGTCAACCAGCACGTCGAACACGGCACCGCGCGCACAGCGGATGAGCTTGCTTTCGCCGCGGCCCGAGCGTCCATGTAGACCGCGCAATACACCTTGGCGCGAACGCGATTGGGAGTCCTGTAGAAAGTCGGCGGCCCGCACCGCGGCGCCGGCGGCGAGCTGGTACTCGTCGAATATGGTGGCGTCGAATGTTCGTGTGAAGAACCCACGGTCGTCCTGGTGCGGCGCCGGCTCCATCAGCAGGACGCCGTCGATCTCGGTGGTGTGGATGCGCACTCCGCCATCCTGCCGTACTGAGGAAACATTGTGGTACCAACGGTGACCACCTGCCGGTATTGCGGAGGCCGAGAACTGCGCCGGGTGCTGGACCTGGGCGCCGTACCCGCCGCGGATCACTTCCCCGCCGCTTCCAGCGAACCCGCAGCAGATGCCTTACACCCCTTGGCGATGGTGTTGTGCACCGATTGTGCCCTCGCACAGCTGGATGTCGATGACACGGACACCGAGGAGCCGCGTGCCGTGGAGCCGCAAGCCCTGCGCGATCAGGCCGCTGACGCGGTTGCCCGAGTGAACGCCGCCGGGCTGCTGAACGGGCGCACCGTCTACGAGTTCACCAGTCCTCATGGTGGCAGCTGGCTGGATCTCGTCTTTTCCAAGGGTTTTGAGGCCATGTCTGAAGGGCCCGCAGACCTGGTGCTGGACAGCTTCGGGATGATGCACGACAGGGACCAGGCCACGGCTATCGATATGCGCGCCCGCCGGACCGGTGCGGAGGGCGTACTGCTTCTGCAATTCCATTCGATAGCCACGATCCTGGAATTGGGTCAATGGAATTCGCTACGACACGGACATTTCGCCTACTACTCACTGACCGCGCTGCGCCGAATGCTGGCTGGTGCTGGCATGTCTGTGGTGGCGGTATGGGAGTTCGACCTATACGGCGGCACCCTGCTGGTGGCCGCACGCCATGGCGAACATCCGATGCCGCCTGCCGCGGAGCAGATCGTTGCGCGGGAGAAAGCCTGCGGAGCAGCCGATCCCCATCGCTTCGTCGAGCTGCAGCATGAGGTGGACCAGCAGGTGCGGCGCCTCACGCGGTGGCTTGATGAAAGACGAGCATCCGGAGAGCGCGTGTACGCGTACGGAGCACCGTCACGGGCGGTGGCGCTGTTTCACCGTGCCGGGCTGACCACGGAGTCGGTGATGGCGGTCGCCGACGCATCTCCTGCCAAGCAGGGACGTCGTATGCCCGGCACGGATATTCCGATCGTGTCACCCGAGGATCTGGTGATTGCCGACCCCGACCGGGTGCTGCTTACCCTGCCAGATCTGTATGCGGAAGTCCGCCTGCGCTTTCCGGAGATGGAAGGCCGCTGGGTGACCGGACTGTGCTAGCGCAGCAATACTGACGCCAGCGCCGGGCTGAACTGTCCGCCGGGTGCGTCGGAGGCGATGCCGCAGGGACCGTTGGAGCTACCTGGCGCGAGAATCCAGAGGTTCATATCCAGACCGTCGGGTTGTCCCAGCACCACTGGCGATGCGCCGAGCATACGTCCGGCAGGATTGCACCAATCGAAGTTCCAATCCGGGTTGCCATTCTGCGACGTATCGACGACATACCGTGGATCGCTGACACCGAACCACTGTTGCAACGCCGCCCTGATGCGTTGCGCATAGGCGGTGATCTCGGCAGTCGGCGCGAAGGACGAGACGTTGACGGCGTACCCGACGCGGTCAGAGACGCCGACCCTCGCCAGCAGCGCCGCCATCCGCTCGGGCGTCACAGAACCGGATGAGGTTCCCGCGTCAACGTAGACGCGGGTGTTGACGTTATGGGCCGAGAAGGTCTGCACCGCGTACCGCAATGAACGGATCCGATCGTCAAAATCTGTGCCCTCCAGGGACTGTCGATCGGCGAACCACAGCGCGTCCGGTTCCACTATCAGCACCAGCCTGGTGTCCCCCACCAATGCGGACACTCGGTCGATCCAGGCTCGGTAGATCTGTGGTGTGACGGCGTGGTGAGGTCCGGAGAATCCGTCATCGCGATCCGGAATGTTGTACAGCGCCAATTGCGCGGTGCCGCCGGCCTTTCGTGCGCGCTCGACGATATCGCCGATGTTGCGGCTGTCGTCCTCGTCATTGCCGGTGGCCCACATTGCGATCGGGTATCGCGCGATCCGATCCCGGATTGCCGCGGCGCGCGGATCATCGGGGTGATCGCGTACCCACCACTGCACATCGAGCGAGTTCGGCACCAACGGGCCGGTATCGAGCCGGCGTGCCATCGTGTCCGAGGCGTGCGGATGCTCGAACTTGCTGGAGTCGCGTCCCAGAACCATCGCAGCTACCAGCGCCAACATCGCGAGCGCGGCAGTGCACACCACCGTCGGACGGCGGTTTCCGGCCGCGGGCGTACGGGTCACAGCGGGGAACGATACCGAGCTGTTGACCTCTACACTTGGCCCGTGTCCAACTCCGCCCCCGGGCCGGCGCCGTTGCGCGTCCTGGCCATCGGGCCCGCCCCCGCGAGTCCTGAGAGCCGCGGGGGTATGGCAACCGTCATGGCGCATATGGCGGCGTTGACTGACCCCGCCGTGACCGTGCGAGTGGTGCCGACCTATGTCGATGCCGCGCGGTGGCGCTGGTTGTGGGTTGGTGTGCGCGGCATGATCGCGTCATCGTGGTTGGTCATGACCGGGCGCGTTGACGTCCTGCACGTCCACCTGGGCCATGGCGGAAGCGTGGCCCGCAAGGCAATGCCGCTGTGGGCCGCGCGCATCCGCGGAGTACCTGCGCTCATCCATGCGCATAGCTTCGACTTCTGCGGTTGGTACCGGAGCCAGCACATCACGGTCCAGCGCGGCGTGCGGTGGGCACTGCCCGCTGACCGGTGGATCATCCTGGGACGGCAACTCGCCGACGAGTACGCGGCCTGCCTGGAGCTCGATCCCGCACGAGTGTCCGTGCTGCAGAATCCGGTACGCATTCCCGATGAGCCCGCGTCCTCGCGCGGCGGCACGCTGGCGGCGGTAAGTCTGGGCAGGCTTGGGCAGCGCAAGGGCACCTACGACATCATCCGGGCAGCATCCGAGTTGGCACCCGAGGTTCGCGCGTCATTGCACATTCACCTTGCCGGCGATGGCGAGGTGGAGCAGGCACGTACCGCGGTTGCGGCGGCTGATGTCGCGGACGTGATCACTGTGCACGGCTGGCTGGACGCGGCTGCCGGGGCCGAATTACTCAGTGGTGCAGATATCTTCGTACTGCCCAGCTATGCCGAGGGGCTGCCCATGGCGCTTCTGGAAGCCATGGCCGCGTCCGTCGCGGTGATCACCTCGCCGGTCGGATCGATTGCCGAGGTGGTGCGTAACGGAGAGAACGGCGTACTGGTGGCGCCCGGCGATGTCGACGCGTTGGTGTCTGCCCTCACCCGGCTGAGTACCGACCAGACGGAGCGGCGCCGGCTGGCGGCCGCGGCACGCGAGACGGTACGCGGTCTTGACATCGCAGGCTGGGAGGCGCAGCTAGTGCGGACGTGGAAGTCGCTCGCAGATCGCTAACAATCTGGCAGCGGCATGATCCGCGGTGAAGTTCTGCGCATAGTGTGCTTTCGCTTCCCGGCCGAGTCGAGCGGCGACGGCAGGATCGGCATGACGGTCGAACGCAGCGGCGAGTCCGGATATGTCGTCGCGGTGCAGTGCCACCTCCCCGGGCGGCTGGAATTCCGGCAATGCTCCTTCGGTGGAGGCGATGACGTTCACCCCGAGTTGCATCGACAACGTCTGCACACCGCTCTGCGATGCTTGACGGTAGTGCACGACTGACGCCTTGGCCTCTGAAAGAGGTTGCAGCACAGAATCATAGCTGTACGGTCCGCGAACCCACCGCACCGAGTCGGGTAACGCCCCGCGGATATCGCCGTCACCGATCAGCACCAGGTTATCGTCTCGCCATGCCGGACCATCGACATGCGCCTGCCACGCATCCAGGATGAGGCCGACGTTCTTGTAGCCGTTGAGCCGCCCGACCAATACGAAATCCCGACGCCCGCCCGCGGGAACGAAGGACGGGACCCGTTGCGGGTCCAGATCACTCGTGAGCGGAACCACCCCGACCGGCGATGACTCGCGCCCGGTTATCTGCCGTGCGACGTAATCACTGAACGCCACCCGGTGAGCCGCGTTCTTGTCCCACCGGCGGAATGCGGCGCTTCTCCACCGCGGCACCTCTTCGGAGGCGTCGTGCGGCCGATCGTCGTGGATGAGTCGCACGCGCGGCAGGCCCGCGCCGAACACCTGCCACCGCGGGTCGCGGACCAGCTCGGCGATCACCACGTCTGGCCGAAAGGCCCGGACTTGCGGCACCGCGCGTGCCCATGACACCCAGCTTGCGGGTTCCTTGAGCGACGGCTCCAGGACCAGCTCGTAGTCCCGTGCCGGACCGGATTCCGGATGCTGATCGGAGGTCACCAACAGCACCTCGGCGCCCCGAGCACGCAGGGCCTCGGCATGCACGCGCGCCAATGGGCGCATCCACGGAGACAACCACAGGATTCTCATCCGGCATCAATCCTTGAACACCGCGGTGAAGGCCTCCTCGTACGAATCCGCCATTGTCTCGATGGTGTACAGATCACGCATCCGGTCAAATCCCTTACGCCCCAATGCTGTCAGGCGGCCGCTCTCGGCAAGGGCATCCTTGAGGGCTGCCCGCCATGTCGGCACATCGATAGGGTCGACCACCACACCGCTACCGTGGTCGAGCATGTCGGGCACCGAGCAGACTGCGGAGCCGATGACCGGCACCGCCCGCGCCATTGCTTCGAGAATCACCAGGGGAAAGGCCTCGCTTCGGCTGGGCACACAGAGCACATCGCAATCGGCCAGCGCATGCTCGGGTCCCGGAGACCAACCCCGCCAGTGCACACGATCGCGCACGGACTCAGGAGTGAGGGCTTCCAATCGTTGGCGATCGGGCCCGTCCCCGAATATGGAGAGTTGCCAATCGTATTCGGTCAATCCGCTCAGTGCCTCCACCAGCAGATGCGGATTCTTGTGCTCGACTATGCGCGACAGCATCACAAAACGTAACGGGCCGTTCGGTTCCCCGCGCTCGGGTGCTTGCTCGGGAAGTTCGCGGCGGCTGACGACTCCGTTGGGGGCGGTGAAGAAGCGTTTACCCACCCGCTGGTGTGCCGACACCTCGTCCCAGTGTCTCTGCGAGAGCGCGATGAACCCGTCGGCCCGGCTCATCGCCCTCGCGAGCGGGGCCGAATAGGTGCCCGTACGTAGCTCGGGCGGGATATGTGCCGCCACAAGCCATTTACGGTTACGTCCGGATGCACGCCACAGCGTTGCACATCCGGTCTCTGTGTTGGTGTCCCCCGACACCAGGATCGTGGGACCGTCGGCTGTCTCGAAGGCAGGGCACCACCAGGGTTGGCGCACCACGCGCACCGTCGGCGGGATCTCGGCCACCAACGGGCCGAATCGCTGCATGCATGCGATGGTCACCGAATATCCACGTCTATCCAGTTCGGTGGCCAGCAATACATGCTGTCGCTCGGCTCCCCCGTACACCAACCGGTTCGTGGTGAGAATGATCTGTGGGCGCCCCGAGCCTGCGCCGACCCGTGCCGTGCGTGCCCGGCGTGCCCCGGGCTGCACGCGATCCAGCACGGAAGTCCCGGCCAGGTAAAGATCGGCGGTGCGCACTCCCCTCGAATGCTCGAGTGTCAAAGCGATGTTCGCACGCAGCAGATCGTCGGAGCGGACGCTTCGACGATCATCTCCGGCGACAGTGCCCTTGGCGCTATGCATGACACCGGGTTCATCGACGAGAACCAGGCGCCAGCCCGCGGACCGTGCGCGCAGCTGCCAATCCGCCTCCTCGCCGTACAGGAAGAACTCCTCGTCGAATCCACCGACCTCATTCCAGGCCTGCCGATTGATCAATAGACAGGCCCCGGTGAGGTATCCGTCTACGGCCGTGGGGCGTGTCCGGTAGAGCTCAGAGACAACCCGGCCGCGCAAGGCCGGTGCGTAGCCCGCGCGTGACACCAACGCCCGCAGGAGATTGGGAGTGCGATGCCCGTTATCCCACGGGAGCTCACCGTGGTGCGGAGTGGCGGCCTGGATCGGTGGCGCTGCCGCCGCCACCTTGATTCCGGTCGCGAGCTGGGCGCGGGTCAGCGTGAGCGGCCCCCGCACGGCGGCATCGGGATTCAGCAGCAGCAGATGCGCTCCTGGCGTGAGATCTGCCAGCCTATTGACCGCCGCGGCGAATCCAAGATTTTCACCGGTACCGTGCCAATGCACGGCAGGATACTTCGCCCGCACGGCCTGCATTCCCGGGTAGTCCGGTCCCGAGTTATCCCACACGTGCACCGGAAGATCGCCAAGATGTTCGCGACAGGACTCCAGGCAGGCCGCGAGAAGGTCTGGCCTTCCATACGCCACGATGCACACTGCGATACCCCCATGCACCTCGCTCACTCGAGGAGGCGGCAAGTAGGCGCGATCCAGTTCGCGGTGCCTCTTCCTAGTCACGTCGATCACCCATCAGTGGCCTCCTTACGGAGGATTTCCCGAACATCACGCAGGTGCACGGGCCCCGCCCACAGGTTCACGCCGACGTAGACACCGGCGGCGATGACGGCGGCGACCAACTCGGGGATCCACTGTGCGGCAAGGAGTAGCGCACCCACCGCGGCTGCGGTAGGTAATCCCAACCGCAACAGAAACATCCACGGTGTGCGATAACCCGCGCAGGTCGTCAACCTGATGCTGGCGGCAACCAAGCCCACCACCTCGCTTGTTACCAGCGCGATAGCCGCGCCCAGCGAACCCAGGTGCGGAATCAGCGCGACATTGAGAACGATGTTGGCAGCGAGATTGAATACATTGAGGCGCAGCAGAAATGTCTGATGATGTGCCGCGAAGAGCGCCTGGCTGACGGTGCCGGTGAGAAAGGTCAGCCCCACCGCGACCAGCAGCAACGGCATCACCAGGTTTGACTTGTCCACGAACTGCTCGGATCCCAGGAGTGCGACCAGATCTCGTCCGACGAAAAACCCGACGACCGAGACCGGAACCGCGATGGCGAACATCAATCCCATGGATCGCTCGATGAAGGCGGCGAAACGCTCGCGCGAGGCGGCGAACAGTCCCGTCATCGTAGACAGGGTCGCGCCCAGGAAGAAGTTCCCCACCAGCGACAATGTGAACGCGGTCTGGTACGCCAGCCCATACCTGCCGACTTCCGCAGGTGTGCTCAACAGACTCAGTATCACACCGTCGATTCGCCAGTAGAGGACGCCGATGATGAGCACCATCGTCTGCGGCAGGCTTTCGCGCACCAGGCCCCACGTCTCATTCGCCGACAGAATGATTCGCAACGGCGTGATCCGATGAGCCGCGATACCTTGAATCAGCAATAGTGCGGCCGGGGCCACCACCTGCGGCAGTGCATACCAAACATGTTCTGCGTCAACGGTGACCAGGAAAATCGTGACCCCCAGCATCGCTACCCGGGACAGTGTGTCCGCCAGTGCCACCGCCGAAAACCGGACCGAAGACATGAAGATCGGGTTCAGGCAGCTCGACAATGTCGTCAGGGTCAGACTCGCGCTGATGATCAGCAGCATCGACTGCACCTCGGGGTGATCCGCGTAAATGAGCCAGCCAGAGAGGGCCGCCACTGCGGCCAGCGGGAGGCAATAGCTGAGCGAGAAAGCAAGATTGATACCGACCAAGCGTTGCAGACTGCCGGTGCCGGCCGAGACCCGCCGGACGATGACGACGCCGATACCCAACTCTGTCAGGCTGGTCCATAAACCGATGAAGAAGATCGCGGCATTGAGATGCCCGTAGGACTCCGGCCCCAGAGCGCGGGTTGTGAGCGCGATCCCGGCGATGGAAGCGATGGTCCCCAGCACCCGGCCACCGAGTTGCCATGCCACGGCACTGGCGATCCGGCGCCCCGAGGCCGGCTCGGCGACCGGGGATCCATCGGCCTGTTCGGATGTCATGTGCTACCTTGCGGCGATACGGGATGGGAACAATGCAACGACGACTGCACGCGTATGTGGCTTTGCCGCACGGCGTTTCGGCTTCGCAATGGGAGGCCCGGAACCACGCTGATGAGGTGCCGGACCGGGCGCCCTATGGACTGCACCGACTGTCCAACTACGGTGTGACGCCGACCTTCAGTGAGTTCTCTTTTGGGCGCCGCCTCGAGCGTGTGGCCGGTCAGATCCGTTATCGAACAGGTGATCTGGAGATCCTGGAAGTCGTCGCAGACCGGGCGGCGCGTCGCGAAAGCGATGTCGTCTTCTGCTACGACGAACGCACCGGAGTGCCCGCGGCTTTTGCCGCAGCTATGCGGATGAGCCCACCGGTGGTGACCGGAGTCGGATGGCTTACCGAGCCCACGGACTCTTCGCCGATTCATCGGCGACTCGCGCGCCATGCGCTGGCCCGCAGCGCCGCGGTGTTTTCGCAGTCTCCCCCGCAGGTCGAACTGCTGTCGCGGGCCTGGGGCGTCGATGACGCCCGGCTGCATTTCGCGCCGGTGGGCATCGATACCGATTTCTATCGAGTGCAACCGTGGGAGAGCGCGGGCGCTCCCCTGGTGGTCAGCGCGGGTGAGGATGTCCACCGCGATCACGCACTTCTTGTCGAGGCGGTTTTGATCGCCCGCGAACAGTGTCCCGGCCTTGGGCTCGAGCTGGCCACAGCCCTGCCAATCACCGCGCCATCCGAGGTTGTCACGCTGCACACCGAGCGGCTGTACGGACGGATGCGTGATCTGTACCGGCGATCCACACTCGTGGCGATCGCGGTGCGGCCCAACGTAATCACGGGTTCTGGCCTGACCGTCGCTCTGGAGGCCATGGCCAGCGGGCGCCCGGTGGTGATGACGGACAACCCGGGCATAGCGCATTACGTCCGCCACGATGTCGACGGTGTGTTGGTGCCACCCGGCGACCCCGATGCCTTCGCCCGTGCGATCGCAGATTTGGCGCGCGATCCTGACCGCGCCCGCGCCCTGGGACAGGCTGGGGCGCGGCGTGCACGGGCGGAGTTCAGCTCCGAACGGATGTCTGAGCATTTCGCGAGCATTATCCATGGGGTTTAGCTACTACGCGTGCCAAGGCAGTGCGGGCTCGACGGCTGCCTTTCGTAACCGCACCACCGCGGCCGGTCCCTGTATCAGGTACCGGCGGGCCATGCGGCGGGGCTCCCGGCCCAACCGGTAGGACCACTCGAGTCCGTAGCGCTGCATCCATTCCGGAGCGCGCGTCGCCGCGCCGGCAAGGAAGTCTGCCGATGCGCCGAAGGCCAGCAGTACCGCCGCACCGGTGGTCAGGCCATCGCGTGCAATCCACAATTCCTGCAAAGGCTTTCCAAGCCCCACCACCAGGACATCGGTATCCGCGGCAGCAATGTCCCGCGCCAACGCATCGCTGCGATCCGAATCGGTGAGATCTGCGCGACCGGGTGCCCAGAGACCGGCCACCGCAAGACCCGGATAACGCTCATGCAGCACAGCACGAAGCCTGTCGTGCACCTGTGGCAGCCCGCCGAGGAATCCGACGCGGTGACCTGTGCGTGCCGCCTGTTCCAGAACCATCGGCAACAGGTCTGCTCCGGTAATCCGCGGCCAGTTCTGCCGAGTCTTGAGTCGGGCCCGGGCCACGATCGGCGCCCCGTCGGCGAGCATCAACCAATCCAGCTCGGGACCCAGCGCTGCGCAATCAGGGTTCGCGCGACCAGATCCGAAATGATGGAAATGGTCCAAGTTCACCGAGCCGACCACAAGCGGCCGCGCATCACACGCTGAGGCACGTTGGGTCACCGCATCGAGCACATCACGCACCGAGCAAAGATCCACCGTGACCTGCGAGATCGTCACCCTAATCGGCGGGCCCAGCTCATCTGTCGACACGGCGGACAGCCTAGCGCCGTCGATTCCGGACAGCGGGCAAGTGTGGGTTATGCTCGTGACCAATAACGCTGGTTATGGGACGGCGCGCCTGCTGCGGATAGTCCGGACGATAGCGAGAGTCGGAGCGCCCGTGAACGTCAACGACCTGGTCAAGCGGATCTTGAACCGGCGAATTGCGCTACTTCTGGTGATCCTGCTGATGTGCGGCGCGGGCGCGTACGGATACACCACCGGCGTCACCGTCCGAGCATCCACCGCGTCGGCCGTGGTGATACCGCCCCCCACGTATTCGTCGACCGGCGACACCCTCGGTGCCAACCCCATGTTGAACCTCTCGCCAGAGAAGGCGCAGCTCGCCGGCATCCTTGCCACGTCGATGTCCAGCCAGCCCGCACAGGCCGTGATCGCTGCCGCGGCACCGGGTGTTGACTACAAGGTCTCGAACACCATTGACCTGGGCCCGAGTAATCAACAGCCCTCACCGCAAGTGTCGATTCTGGTGCTGTGCAGCGCCACTTCCGACTGCCAGGCAGGTGCTTCGGCGTTGCTGGACGTTGCCCGCGACAACCTGGTGAAACTCCAGGTGGGCGCCTCCGTCTCCCCCGAGAACTGGGCCAGCCTCACCGTGCTGCAGGAACCCACGGCACCGGTCGTGACGTCCTCCAGCGCCATGAAATCGGCGGGCTCCATGGCGGTCGCGGCGCTGCTGGCAGGCATCATCGGGCTGCTGGTGTACGACGCGCTTGCCGCCCGGCGCCGCAAAGAAAAGTCCACTGACGGTAGAACCAAGATCAAGGCCCGGGCGAAGACGAAATCCGCCGACAACGCGGACACGCGCCTCGCTGCTGCCGAACCCGTCACCGAACCAGCCCGGGCTGAAACGAACGGCAACGGCCAGAATGTGGCAAACCCTCCGAAGGCAACGATCATCGATGATGACTTGGACAACGTCGAGATCGATGACGAGGCGCTTGCCCAAGCGGTCTTGAACTGGACTCCGCCCCGACTCACCGATTTTCGTAGCTGGCGTGACGACAAGCCTTCCGCGGACCGATAACCCGGCCACGGTGGTGTCCGGCCGCGGGCCGGACACCGTCACGTTCGTGGCGCTGGCATTGATCGTGCTCCTGAGCACCCGACAGGTGTACGCGGTCTACGCGTTGAAGGGACTGAGTCCCGCGCAGGTCGCGTTGATTCTCGTTGGCGCCCTGGGTGTCTATTGGGTGTTGTCGGGGCATCGGCTTGCCCTGGGCGCTCGCGGGCTCGCGATCGCGATCCTGGCCTCACTACTCACAACGGTGGTGTCCTTCAACGTCGTCACCACACACGTTCTTCCGCACGTGGCGTTGATTCAGGCTGGGCAGGGCATTGCCGCGTTCGCGGTAACGGTGACCGCGCTCATAGGTTTCGTCTTTCTCTTCGCCGCCTACCCCGACAATTCCGCGCGCACTATCGAGATGTTGTTGAAGGCACTCGTCATCGGTGGTGCGATCACCGCGGCCTTCGCCCTGGTGCAGTTCGGGACCGGTCTTGATATCGCGGCCATGATCCGGATTCCCGGCATTATGAAGTTCGGGGATACCGGTGTCGCACACGGAATTGTCCGTGAAGGTGTGGTTCGTGCACAGGGTGCCGCCGCCCATGCCCTCGAGCTGAGTGCGGTGCTGACCACAATTGCCCCTATCGGGGTGGCGCTGGTGTACAGCGCCAGGGCCGCGCGCCGTAAGGCCTGGCCGTGGGCGCTGCTGACCATCGTGGTGATCGCGGGTTCGGTGGTGACGGTTTCGCGATCCGCCTTCATCGGATTGGCGGCAGCCATTCTGGTGATGTCGTGGCGCTGGCCGGTGCGGCGGCTCGCGGGATTGGTCGCGGCCGCCCTCGGTGCGGCGGCAGTGGCCGCGGTGAGCGGCCTGGGTGTCTTCGACGCGATCATCAGTACCTTTATGGGTAGCGCCGACGATCCTTCGCTGCAATCACGCGCCCGCGGAATCGATTACGTGATGTCCCATTGGACAGAGCATTTCTGGTTGGGACAGGGGGCGTTCACCTATCCGCTTGGACCTGAGCAGCCGGTCCTCGACAACGAATACCTCAGCCGCCTCATCGAAGGTGGGATCTTGGGCTTGCTGACCCTGATCGTCCTGATGATCACGGCCATCATGTACGCGGCCAGGGCGCGCAACCGTTGTGACGATGTGCCCACCACGGAGTTGATCAATGGTGTGCTCGGCGCGCTCGTCGCGCTCACCGTCGTCGCCTCGGTACTGGATGTATCTGCTTTCCAACAAATTTCGATGGTCCGATGGCTGCTGATCGTGCTCGCGGGTGCGGCATGGGCGCTGGTCAAACGCAATCAGAAAGTCCATACATGACACACCGGGGATTCGATCAGTCGAACGCATGGCAGGCCCGGCTCCACGACGCGGTGCCGGGAGGCGCACATACCTACGCACGCGGAGCCGACCAGTACCCGCTCGGCATGGCACCGGTGCTCACCCATGGGGCGGGTGCGCGGGTATGGGATGTCGATGGCAATTCGTATGTCGAATACGGCATGGGGCTGCGCGCGATAACGCTCGGCCATGCGTACGGTCCCGTGGTCGAGGCGGTCCGCGAAACCCTGGCGCGGGGTGTGAGTTTCAGCCGACCCACGGTGCTGGAAGCCGAAGCCGCCGAAGACTTTCTGCGCACCGTGCCGACGGCCGAAATGGTGAAGTTCGCCAAGAACGGGTCGGATGTGACCACCGCCGCCATCCGCCTGGCTCGCGCCGTCACCGGACGCACCATGGTGGCGGCGTGCCGACAGCCGTTCTTCTCGACCGACGATTGGTTCATTGGCACCACCGAGATGAGCGCGGGCATCCCCACGTCTGCGACCGACGACATCGCCAGATTCAGCTACAACGATTTCGATTCTTTGGCCACGCTTTTCGATCGTTTCCCGGGGGAAATCGCTTGCGTCATCATGGAAGCGGCCAGCGCGGCGGCCGAGCCCGCACCCGGATTCCTGGAATCGGTGCGGTCGCTGTGCACCGACCACGGTGCGCTGCTGGTTTTCGACGAGATCATCACCGGGTTCCGGTGGTCGCGCCAGGGCGCCCAGGCGGTCTACGGGGTAACCCCGGACCTGTCGTGTTGGGGCAAGGCCATGGGCAATGGATTTGCGATCGCCGCACTCGCTGGAAAGCGTGACTACATGGAACGCGGCGGCCTACGGACCGATGTCCCCCGGACGTTTCTCCTGTCCACCACCAATGGGCCAGAAGCTGTGGGGCTGGCTGCGTTTCGTGCCGTGGTGCAGTCCTATCGTGATGACGCCCCGGTTCACGCGATGGAGGCCGCGGGCCGCAGCCTTGCGTTAGGCGTGGCCGAGATCACCGCTGAACTTGGTGTGGACGAACATATTCAGACCGCGGGCCGGTCGTCATGCCTTACCTTCACGAGCCTCGACCCGGACAGAAAGCCCTCACAGGCCTATCGGGCACTGTTGTTGCAAGAACTTCTGCGTCGCGGCGTGCTGGGGCAATCCTTTGTGATCTCCGCCGCACACACGTCCGTCGACATCGAATTGACGCTTGAGGCGGTGCGCGGTGCCGCCGAGATCTACCGGCGCGCCCTCGATGCGGGCCGCACCGACGGATTCCTGGTGGGCCCGGCCGTGGCGCCGGCATTACGCTCACTCGCCGCGCCCCGACGGATCCCCTAGCCGCGCCCATCTTGTGGGTTCATGCGTTTATCGCCCCGCGTTCGCCTCGTTGGCGTATTAGTAAATGTGGCCCGTATCGCGTTGATCTCGGATAGCAACTACTACTACGCTGCGTCGTAGGAGGTGGCGATGAACGCCCTGGACGTATCCCGATGGCAGTTCGGCATCACCACCGTGTACCACTTCGTTTTGGTGCCATTGACCATTGGGCTCGCTCCGCTTCTGGCCATCATGCAAACCGCGTGGGTGGTCACCGGCAACAACTCCTGGTATCGGCTGACCCGCTTCTTCGGCAAGCTGTTTCTCATCAACTTCGCCCTGGGTGTGGCCACCGGGATCGTGCAGGAATTCCAGTTCGGAATGAATTGGAGCGAATACTCGCGCTTCGTCGGCGACGTATTCGGTGCTCCCCTTGCCCTCGAGGGGCTGGTGGCCTTCTTCTTGGAGTCAACCTTCCTGGGCTTATGGATATTTGGATGGACGCGGCTGCCCAAGCTGGTGCACCTGGCGTGTATCTGGATGGTGGCGATCGGCGTCAACGCTTCGGCGTTCTTCATCATTGCCGCCAACTCGTTCATGCAGCATCCGGTCGGTGCCGTCTACAACCCGGAGACCGGCCGTGCCGAACTGGTCAGCATCACCGAGCTCCTGACCAATAACACGGCGCTGGCCGCGTTCCCCCACACCGTCGCCGGATCCCTGCTCACCGCAAGCACCTTCGTCGCGGGAATCTGTGGTTGGTGGATGGTCCGCTCCCACAAGGTCGGCACGCTCGACGATGCACGCACGATGTACCGGCCCGCCGCCATCGGCGCGTGCGCCGTGATGATCCTGTCCGGCGCTGCGCTGGCGGCCACCGGGGACGTCCAGGGCAAGCTGATGTTCCAGCAGCAGCCCATGAAAATGGCGTCGGCAGAATCCCTGTGTTACACCGAGAAAGACCCCAAGTTCTCGGTGTTGACGGTCGGTACGCACAACAACTGCGCCAGCGTGGCACACGCCATTTCGGTCCCGTATGTGCTGCCGTTCCTGGCCGAGGGCAAGTTCACCGACGTCACTCTCAAGGGTGTGGAAGACCTTCAGAAGGAATACGAGCAGAAGTTCGGACCGCGCAACTACCGGCCCAATCTCTTTGTCACCTACTGGTCCTTCCGCGCGATGATCGGGCTGGCTGCCGGATCCGCCCTACTGGCACTGGCAGGATTGTGGGTGACCCGTGGTGGGCGCATCCCGAGTCAGCGTTGGTTCGCCTGGCTCTCGATCCTGGCCATCCCCACCCCTTTCCTTGCCAACAGCGCCGGGTGGGTATTCACCGAGATGGGCCGGCAGCCGTGGGTGGTGGCACCCAACCCGACTGGGGTGGAGCAGATCCGGCTCACCGTGGACCTGGCGGTCTCGCACCATTCCGCAGCCACGGTATGGCTATCCCTCATCACGTTCACCCTGCTGTACGGCGCACTGGGTGTGGTCTGGTTCTGGCTGATCCGCCGATACACCATCGAGGGGCCCCTCGAACACGACACCGAACCTGCTTCGCCCGTCACCGATGACGACAGCGTCAAACCGCTGTCTTTCGCCTACTAGCCCAACCAGCCGCGTAAGGAGGGTCCGGATATGAATCCCACAGCATTGCAACAGTTCTGGTTCATCGTCGTGGCGGTGTTGTTCCTCGGCTTCCTCGTGCTCGAAGGGTTCGACTTCGGCGTCGGGATGCTCATGCATCCCCTCGGCCGCGGTGACGACCGACGGCGACGGGCGGTGTTGAACACCATCGGGCCGGTATGGGACGGCAATGAGGTCTGGCTCATCACCGCGGGTGGCGCAATGTTCGCGGCCTTCCCACACTGGTACGCAACGGTGTTCTCGGGCCTGTACCTTCCGCTGCTGCTCATCCTGGTGGCCATGATCGTCCGGATCGTCGCCATCGAATGGCGGGGAAAGATCGATGACCCCCGTTGGCGTGCCCGCTGCGATCTCGGGATAGCGATCGGATCCTGGATTCCGGCGCTGCTGTGGGGCGTGGCGTTCTCGGCGATGCTCGCCGGGCTTCCGGTCGACAGTGCTAAGCAGCTCACCCTCACCATCGGCGACGTGCTCAGACCCTATGTGCTGCTGGGTGGCGTAGTTTTCGTGGGGCTCTTCGCCTTTCACGGCGCACTGTTCATATCGCTCAAGACCGCCGGCGCGGTGCGAGAGGACGCCGTCTCCACAGCACGCAAGCTGGCGATTCCCGTGATCGTCGCCGCCGGTGCATACGGATTGTGGACTCAGCTTGCCTACGGCAAGAGTTGGACATGGATCGCACTCGTGATTGCCGCGTTATCGCTGGTCGGCGCGGCAGCCTTTTCGCGAATCTCCCGTGACGGATGGGCTTTTGCCTGCACCTGCCTGACAGTGGTCGCGGTCGTCGCTTTGCTTTTCGGCTCCCTGTATCCGAATCTGATTGTCTCCAGCCTTGATCCGGCCTACAACCTGACAGTGACAAACGCATCGTCAAGCCCCTATACGCTCAGGGTGATGAGCTGGGCCGCCGCGGTCACCGCTCCCGTGGTGCTGATCTACCAGGGCTGGACATATTGGGTTTTCCGGCAGCGCATCTCGGCCGATCAGATTCCCGATCCGGTCGGGCTACCCGTGCGATGACGACCTCGCGCAGTGCCCCGGTCGATCCCCGACTGTGGCGCCGCAGCGCTCCTGCCCGCCGCTACCTGATCCTGACGGTGCTCTGCGAACTGGTGATGACGGCCTGCACCCTGACGAGCGCGGTGGTCCTGGCCCGTGCCCTCGCACTATTGATCACCGATCCGGCGAGCCGCGACATGGCCCATATGGGGCAGCCGATGACCATCCTCGTTGTGCTCTGGATGCTTCGGGCGGCAGCTCAGGGTGTACAGGCCCGGTTCAGCGAACGCGGCGCGACCGGGGTGATCGCCGACCTCGACGACCAGCTGTTGTCGACCATCGCCGAGGCACAGCCACGTGACCTAGAGCAGTTCCGGGATTCGGCCACGACGGTATTGACCCGGGGACTGGATGACCTGCGCCCGTACTTCGCCGGATATCTTCCCGCGGTGCTCAGTGCGGCGATCGTGACACCTGCCGCCGCATTGGTGATCGCACTGTCCGATATCCGATCCGCCGTCATCGTCGCAATCACTCTGCCGCTGATTCCCATATTCATGGTTCTCATCGGCCTGCTCACCCGTGATCGAGCGGAGGCCGCACTGCAGGCATCGACCGCGGTCACCGGTCAGATTCTCGACTTGATCGCGGGTATCCCGACGCTGCGCGCGCTCGGGCGCACCGCGACTCCGCTGCGCCGAATCACCGAACTCGGCAATTCTCAGCGCCGTTCGGTGATGGCCACGTTGCGGGTGGCGTTTCTGTCGGCGATGGTGCTCGAAATGATCGCGACCCTCAGTGTCGCGCTCATCGCGGTGGGGATCGGCATGCGTTTGGTTTTCGGGCACCTCGACCTGACCACCGCGCTGACAGTCCTAATCCTGGCCCCCGAGGTGTACTGGCCGTTACGACGCGTCGGAATCCAGTTCCACAGCGCTGCCGATGGCACGGCTGCCGCGGACAAGGCCTTCGAACTCCTCGACGCCGTCGGACCCCCGGCTTCGACCGGTGGAACACAAGCTCCGAGCAGGAATCCGGTCATCGAACTCGACGCCATCAGCGTGACGGACCGAAGTGGTTACGCGCCATGGAAACTGACCGCAACAATCCGCCCCCGCGCCGTCACGGTTCTTACCGGGCACAATGGCGCCGGAAAGTCGACGGTACTGCACACCATCACCGGACTGACCACGCCCGCTCACGGCAGGGTTCTTGTGGACGGGGTACCACTGGAGCGGATTCAGCGCGACAGCTGGTGGTCAATGCTCGGATGGCTGCCGCAACGTCCAGTGCTGGTACCCGGCACCGTGCGCGAGAACCTCGAAATGTTCGGACCGTTGGACGATCTCGAATCCGCACTGATCGACAGCAGGTTCGACAGCACACTGGAGACGCTGCGAGACGGATTGGATACCCGCCTCGGTGCGGGCGGCACCGGACTTTCACTGGGTGAACGCCAACGGCTGTGCCTGGCCCGTGTGCTCGCCACCAACCGGTCGATCCTGCTGCTCGACGAGCCCACGGCGCACCTCGACGCCGATACCGAGGCCCACGTGCTCGCCGCATTGGTTTCCCGTGCCCGCAGGGGTGCGACGGTGGTGCTGGTGGGCCATCGGGCGCCTGTTCTGGCCGCCGCCGACAACGTGTTCACCGTGCAGGCTAGACATGTCGCGCACCTCTGATCCGTTGCGGCACTGGCTGATCGCCCTGCGGGTGCGGCCGGTGCGACTGGCCATCGCCGTCACATGCGGTGTCTTGGCGCTGGGGAGTGCACTGGCGCTGGCGGGTTTGTCGGCATGGTTGATCACCAGGGCATGGCAGATGCCTCCGGTACTCGATCTGTCCGTAGCCGTGGTTGCGGTACGCGCACTGGGGATTTCGCGAGGCATCTGGCGATATTGCGAACGGCTGGCCGGTCACGATATCGCGCTGCGAGGCGCGGCCACCGTCCGGGCACATGTGTACGCACGGCTGGTTGGCGGTGCGGCCGGTGAAGTCCGCAAGGGCGTGGTGCTGGACCGTATCGGCACCGATATCGATGAGCTCGCCGAGACGGTGGTCCGCAGCGTCATACCCGTCGCGGTGGCCGGGGTGCTCGGAGTGGCGGCCACGGCGACACTTGCGCTCATATCGATACCTGCCGCCGCCATCTTGGCGTGTGCCTTGTTGGTCGCCGACGTGCTGGCACCCGCGTTGGCGTCGCGCGCAGCCAGCACACGAGAGACGCGCGGCGCCCGGGCACGCGCGCTGCAGACCGAGGCGACGGTCGAGATCCTTGACCATGCACCGGAACTGCGAGTCAGAGGACTTCTGCCCCGTCAGCTCGAAGTGGCGCGCCAACGCCGCAGAGACTGGGCTGCGGCTCAGGACGCCGCCGCCGTTCCCGCCGCGTGGTCAGCGGCGGTTCCGACTCTCGCCGTGGGCGCCGCAGTCGTCGGGGCGTTCGCCGCAGCGGTCGAACTGGCCGGGCACATCGAACCCACGACGCTTGCCGTCTTGGTGCTGCTGCCGCTGGCCGCTTTCGAGGCCTCCGCCGCACTACCCGCCGCAGCCATCGGCATAGCCCGCTCGCGCGCATCGGCGCGGAATCTGCAAGAGCTCGTGACGGCAGGGTACGACACGTGCGCACCGGTCGATGTGATGCCTGCCAACGGTAGGGCCGGCGTCACGCTTGAATGCGTTGAACTGACGTGGCGGACCGGCCTTTCCGCGTCGGGTCCGTTGTCGTTTCGGCTGGCCGCAGGTGGGCGGATGGCGATCACCGGGTCCAGCGGTGTCGGCAAGACATCGCTGTTCACAACGCTTGCCGGCTTCGCGCCGCCGGTGTCCGGTGCCATCCGGTGCGACGGCACCGATATCACGGACCTACCCGCCACCGAGCTGCCCTCGCTCATCAGGTTTTTCGGCGAGGACGCACACATCTTCGCCACCACGGTGCGCGACAACCTGCTCGTCGCTCGCGGTGATGCGACCGATGGGGAGCTGTTGGACGTGCTGTCCGAAGTCGGCCTCGATTCCTGGGTCGAGGCACTTCCACACGCGCTGGACACGGTGTTGACCGCAGGCGCGGCCTCGGTCTCGGGCGGGCAACGCCGCAGGCTACTTCTCGCCCGGGCATTGCTCTCCGAAGTGCCGGTACTGCTGCTGGACGAACCCACCGAACATCTCGATGGGCAGGCCGCCGAGACTTTCCTACGAGAGCTACTGGACCCCGCGAGTCCACTGCTGGCCGGCCGAACCGTCATAGTCGCAACCCACCATCTGCCCGATTCGGTGTCCTGCCCACATATCCGACTCGGCGATACAGTGCAGGTATGACGGAAACGCCGCCGCCACCACCCCCGCCGTACTACCCGTATCAGCCGCCCGGCGGCTACCCGCCTCCCTACCCGTACCCGTACGGTGCGCCGGTTCCCCCGCCCGCTCCCAAGAATGGCCTTGGCGTGGGGGCGCTGGTCGTGGGAATCATCGCCATTCTGTTCTCCTGCACAGTCTTTGGCGGGTTTATCGGCGGTCTTGTTGCGGTGATCCTCGGGATCGTGGGCGTGCGAAGGGTCACGCGCGGTGAGGCCAACAATCGCGGTGTGGCGATCTCCGGCATCGTCCTCGGAACCCTTGCCGTGCTGTTGTCCACGGTGATCCTGGTGTTCACGCTGGTTTTCATGAAGTCAGCAGGTTTGACCGACTTCATCACCTGCATCTCCAATGCCCAGGGTGATCAAGCCAAGGCAACCCAATGCCAGAACGATTTCGAGAAGCGGATGAATCAGAAGGCCGGTACTCCGGCGCCCTGAGGTCTACCGAGCGGGCGGATCGGCGGGCAGCACATGCTCGCCGACACGATCGGTGGCCAGGCTCAGCGAGGAGATGTATTGCTTCTCACCGCCGGGACCGGGCTTGGCGGAGGCCAGCATATCGGGACGCTCGAACTCGATTCCGCTGAC
This sequence comes from Mycobacteroides chelonae CCUG 47445, assembly GCF_001632805.1. Lineage (NCBI taxonomy): Bacteria > Bacillati > Actinomycetota > Actinomycetes > Mycobacteriales > Mycobacteriaceae > Mycobacteroides > Mycobacteroides chelonae. Next base: position 2,615,922 of record NZ_CP007220.1, read on the forward strand.
AGCACAACGAAGTAGCTCATCCGAGGGGTTCCCGTACTCGTCGTACATCGGCAGGTCGATACCGTCATCGGAGCGGCGCAGGTAGTACTTACCGCGTGTCGCGACGGCCAGAATGGGCGGCAACACGAAGGCGATCACGACGGCCACAATCGGCGAGTAGGGCCGTATCGCCTCGCCGAATACCCCGAAGAAGACCAGGATCGAGATGCCCGCCGACAGCAGCATCGAGACGAAGCCGACCGGATTGACGTCGTAGAGCATGCCGCGCCGGAATTCCGGCTCGATGGGCGAGAGTTTCAGGACGTACTTGTTGATGGCAATATCGGTAGCCACCGTGACCACCCAGGCCATACCGCAGTTGGCGTAGAACCCGAGAATGGTATTGAGGAAGTCGAACATGTTGGCTTCCATCAGCACCAGTGCGATCACCAGGTTGAACAGAACGAAGACCAATCGGCCCGGGTAGTGCTTGGTGATGCGGGTGAATGAGTTTGTCCAGGCCAACGAGCCCGAGTAGGCGTTGGTGACATTGATCTTGATCTGGCTGATAACCACCAGAATCACGGCCAGCGTGATGGCGAGCCAGTGCGGCATCATGTTCTGGTAGATCTCCAGGAACTGGTGCACCGGCTGATTGGCCACGGCAGCACCGCCGGCCACATTGGCGATGAGATACACCGCCAGGAACAGCCCGATCACCTGTTTGATGGCGCCGAACAGTACCCAGCCCGGCCCCGCCAGGAGCATCGCAGTCCACCAGCGGCGACTGTTTTCGGGCGTCTTGGGCGGCATGAACCGCAGATAGTCGATCTGCTCGGCGATCTGGGCGATCAAGGACAGGCACACGCCCGCGGCGAGCATGATCGAGCCCAGGTTGACGCCTTGCGCTTCCTTGCCGCCGTAGGCGAAGAAGGTTCCGATCGAATCCGGGTGGCGCACCACGAGATAGACGAACGGGATGACCATCATGACGAGCCACAGCGGGGTGGTCCACACCTGCAGCACCGATAGCGCCTTCATTCCGTAGATGACCAGCGGAATAATGATGATGGTGGAGGCCGCATATCCGATCGGCAGCGGCACACCAAGCCCGAGCTTCAGGCCCTGGGCCATGATCGAGCCTTCGAGTGCGAAGAATATGAATGTGAACGTCGCGTAGATGATGTTCGTGACGATGCTGCCGTAGTAGCCGAATCCGCTTCCGCGCGTGATTAAGTCGAGATCGATGTTGTAACGGGCGGCGTAGTACGAGACCGGGATTCCGGTCAGGATGATGATGACCGCGAACAACCCGATCCCCCACAGAGCATTTCCGGTGCCGTAGGAGATTCCGATGTTGGCGCCGATCGCGAAGTCGGCCAGGTAGGCGATGCCGCCCAGGGCGGTCACACCGACAACAGCCGGGCTCCACCGTCGAAATCGCCTGGGCGCAAATCGGAGGGTGTAGTCCTCCAAGGTCTCCCGCAGTGCCGCGCTTTCGGCGGCATCGTGGGTGGACGGAGCAGACGAAACGGGTGCGGATGCAGTCGTATCGAGAGTGTCGGTCACGCGGACAGCCTGTCGATCGCCCAAGTCGTACGCGTTTTCCGGACGTTAATGTCCTGTTACGCAGGCGCTCCATCAGGTGTTTTCGGGCGCAATCGTGGGGTGAACTCCAGACTCAGCAAAGCGAATGCCACCAGCGGCACTGTGGACATCTGCACAAGCACGTAGCGCCGGTCCCCCAGCGCGTGGAATTTGCGCAGGTAACGGTACAAAGATTCCAGGGCGATCAGCGGATCGAGCACGTGAATCGCCGAGTAGCAGAGTTCCTGTACGCGAGTGCGGTCCTTCTCGGCGAAGATCTCCGGGAATGCCGCGAACGCCAGCGACAAGCGGCGGGCGCCCTCGGTCTTGGCGAGTGCGATCATGTCGATGGTCAGTCGTTCGTCGATTCCATTCGGCGCACCGGGGCGCCGCCACGGAACATCGAGAGAGACATCGGTGCCGCCCCCGGTGGTGGCGTAGCGGTGAAACCCTTGCACCACACCGCGATCATCCCGGGCGATGATCAGCCTGATACCGGGATAGCGCCCGAGTAGCGCACCGTCGAGGATCATCGAGAATCCACGCTCGAAGCGACCTCCATGCGAAAGTTCCATCACCTGTCGCAGTTCGGCGCGCAGCCCGCCATCGAGACCGCGCTCGTCAACGATCTCGGTGGTGACGCCCGCGTTGTGGGTGCGCTGCATGCCTTGGCGCAGATTCCGATACTTGCGGCCCACCATGTCGAAGGCTTGCACATCCACCACGACGTCGCGACCCACCGCGATGGCGCGGAGTGGATGCCCCAGGGAACGCGGGTCACTCCACAGCGACAGGCGGTGTTCACTGCACCCCAATATCGCGATGCGCCAGCCATGCGAGCGACACATGGCCGCGAATTCCCGGACCAGGGACGGGAACCGGGATTCGTCACCTATCGGATCTCCGCCGACCACCGCGAAACCGGCGCGCGTCCGGTATGCGATGGCTGCGGTGCGATCGGCGTTGAAGTAATAGGACTTGAGCGAGTGCATCGCGAAGGCCGCCAACTGGTCGTCACCGGTTCTGTCCACCAGTGCGCCGACCTCGGCCAACGCCTCGGGCTGCGCCGGCGCGGATGTCGGCCACATGAGGATGAGCCCGGCCGCGACCACCAACGCGTCGCCGGCGTGCTCGAACTGCAGGACGCCGGCCCCCAACGCGACCAGCACGGATACTCCCGCCCATGCCGCATGACCGTAGGTGACCGGCCGCCCCAGAAAGATTCCGCGAGCGATGAATCCGACGCACAGCAGAACCGTGAGCGGCCAGAGGATCTCATCGAAATCGGGTTGCTTCGGGTATCCGGAATGGGCGACCAACAGCACCAGCCATCCCGCGACAAGCAGCATCGCGGCCGCGCTTACCAACCGTGCAGGCCGCGAATCACTATGGACGGCAATGCGTTCGGCAATACGCACGTGGGCGGTTGCGGCCGATGGTTCCAGCATTCAGCCACCTCCCACGGTCTCCCGATACCGACCTTTAAGGATACTCCCGCAGCTACCAGCGGTCGGAGGGATCGCTCTTTCCGATGGCAAACCAAAGGATGGGACCGAAGACCGGGAAGACGAGCACGATGATGGCCCAGGGCAGTTTCTCGCCATTGGGCTTGACCGGGTCTTTGATGATGGAAATGATGGTGACGACAGTAAGAACGAGCACCAGCAGAGAGAGAATTCGAATCATGACCGCCCCGGGAAGTGTTTGATAATGCCTTCCTGGATAGTACTGGCCAGCAACGCCCCTTCGCGATCGAAATAGCGCCCCGCTCCCATTCCCCGACCCGCCGAGGCAACTGGCGACTCGGTTGCGTAGAGCACCCAGTCATCGAAGCGCACCGGGCGGTGAAACCAGACGCTGTGGTTGATAGTGGCGGCGAAAATCCGGTCGTAACCCCACGACAGGCCATGGGTGGTGATGATCGAATCCAGCACCGTGGTGTCCGATGCGTAAACCAGTGCCGCGCTGTGCAGAACCGGATCGTCGGGCAGCGCGGAGTGGGTCTTCATCCACACCCGATTATGTTCCAGCCGTTCGGATTTCGCTTTGAGAACCCAGGCGGGGTCGTTGTCGTAACGCCATTCGATCGGTTTGAGGGCGGCCACGAACATCGGCACCGTCTCCTCGTAGCCGACCAGGTGCTCGTCGATGGTCGGCAGCGTTTCCGGATCGGCCACCGTCGGTGGTTTCACCGCATGCTCCAGCCCCGGCGAGTCCTTCAGGTACGACACCAATGCGGAGGACAGCAACAGGTCGCCCTGGATCGCGTCGACGCGGCGATTCGCGAAATTACGCTCGTCCCGCAATCGCAGGACCCGGAACTCGATGTCTTGTTCGGGGTCGCCACCGTTGATGAAATGGGTGGAGACAGCCGCCAGCGAGAGCTTCTCGGACACGGTGCGCCCAGCGGCGACCACGGACTGCGCCATCAGCTGACCGCCGAAGGTACGGGGCGGATTGACCGTCGGGTGGCCGCCGACGAACAGATCGGTCTCGGGGTTCTTCAGCTCCAGCAGCGCGAGTAGCTGTGCGAAATCAGGTGCGTTGCTGATGCTCGAACCTCGTCTCTAGTGGTCGTCCTCGCCGATCCGGTGCACGTGGATCAGATTGGTCGAGCCTACTGTCCCTGGCGGAGCCCCCGCGACGATCACCACCAGATCTCCCCGTTGATAGCGCTCCATCTCCAGCAACGCCGTATCCACTTGTTGGATCATGCCGTCGGTGGTGTCCATGACCGGGACGATGAAGGTTTCAGTTCCCCAGGTCAGCGCCAGCTGGCTACGTACCTCGGGCAACGGGGTGAAAGCCAGCACCGGCAGCGGAGTGTGCAACCGGGCTAGCCGTCGCACCGTGTCGCCCGACTGCGTGAACGCCACCAGGGCCTTGGCGTTGAGCCGTTCGCCGATATCGCGCGCCGCATACGAGATGACACCGCGTTTGGTCCGCGGCACGTGAGTCAGCGGCGGCGCGCTCACCGAATGGCTCTCGACCGCGGACACGATGCGGGCCATTGTCCGCACTGCCTCCATGGGGTACTTGCCCACCGAGGTCTCCCCCGACAACATCACGGCATCTGCCCCGTCCAGGACCGCGTTGGCGACATCCGAAGCCTCGGCGCGTGTCGGGCGTGAGTTTTCGATCATCGACTCGAGCATCTGAGTCGCCACGATGACCGGACGCGCGTTCTCGCGCGCGATCTGGATGGCGCGCTTCTGCACAATCGGCACATCTTCGAGCGGAAGTTCGACGCCCAGATCGCCGCGGGCGACCATGATCGCGTCGAATGCCAGCACGATCGCCTCAAGGTTGGCGACGGCCTCGGGCTTTTCCAGCTTGGCGATCACCGGCACCCGACGTCCGACGCGGTCCATGATGGCGTGCACCAGTTCGACATCGCCGGGTGACCGCACAAATGACAGCGCGATGAGGTCCACCCCGAGTCGCAGTGCGAACTCCAGATCCGCGATGTCCTTTTCGGACAGGGCCGGCACCGAGACATTCATCCCCGGAAGTGAGAGACCCTTGTTGTTGCTGACCGGACCACCCTCGGTGACCCGGCAGACCACGTCATTGCCTTCGATGGCCTCGACGGTCAAGCCGACCTTGCCGTCATCCACCAGAAGCCTGTCGCCAACAGCAGCATCGGTAGCCAACTGCTTGTACGTGGTGGAGACCCGGTCCGGGGTTCCCACGACATCCTCGACGGTGATCCTGACCTGTTCGCCCGTCGCCCAGTGGGTGGACCCGGTGGCGAACCGGCCCAGCCGGATCTTGGGGCCCTGCAGGTCCGCGAGTACGCCGACCGCGCGCCCGGTCTCGTCGGATGCCTTACGCACCCAGCGATAGTTCTGCTCATGGTCGGCGTGCTCGCCGTGGCTGAAGTTGAGTCGCGCGACGTCCATCCCGGATTCGACAAGCTCACGTACAAGCTCGGCGGAACCGGTCGCAGGACCAAGGGTGCAAACAATCTTTCCGCGTCTCGTCACGACTTTTGAGCATAGTCGTGCAGATACCTACTCACGAGTCAGCGCGGACACGATTCACCAAGCGGTTACCTTCACCGGTTTGCGTTGTCAGGAGGCCAATTTCAGACCGATGATGCCGGCAACGATCAACCCCAGGCTCAGTAGCCGCCAGACGTTGGCCGAATCGCCGAACAGCACGATGCCCAGGATTGCGGTACCGACAGCACCGACACCCACCCAGATCGCGTACGCGGTGCCGACCGGCAGGCTTTTCATCGCAATACCCAGCATCGCGATGCTGATGATCATCGATCCGACAGTGCCGACGGTCGGCCACAGCCGAGTGAATCCCTCGGTGTATTTCAGGCCGATAGCCCAGCCCACCTCGAGCAGACCCGCAAGAAGAAGGACCAGCCAAACCATGAGAGATACCTCCACATTTCGGTGAGGCCGTCCCCTGGCGAAGAATTACCGGGTCGTCCCGGTCATCTTCATTCTCTCACATGTCAATCGCGAAGCTGGCGACCTGCTTTATCGCTGACCTTGCCGCCGAAGATCAGGACCGCATCGACGACCGCCCAGATGACAGCGACGATTCCGAACGTCACCAGGCCGATCAGCAGCTGGACAACGCCGAGCAGCGTCTGTCCCAGATAGATCCGACCGAAGCCCAGAAATCCGACCAGGCCCAACAGTTGCAGCAGGCCGGCGATCAGCTTCGACTTATCTGAGTACGGCGCCCCGGTGGCTGGGTCACGCCCGTACGGGGCGGCGGGGTCCACATATGGGGGCGGATACGGGACGCCAGGCGATGGCGGCACCGGCGGAGGTGTTCCGAAAGGAGGCGGCGTGCTCTCGGTCATTTCTCCACAATGCCAGAAGTCTCACCGGACTCGTCGGCCGATTCCTCGGCGGGGTCGTCCACCGGGTCTTTCGTGACGGCTTGCTCCCCCGCATCCGCGACATCTGCAGGGTCCGCAGCGTCCGTCGACTCGTCGGTCTGCGCAGGGGTGCCACCCAGGGTCGCCGGATCCTCACGTCCCTTGGGCGCCAGCAGGATGTAGGCGATCGCACCGAGGAACACCAGAGTCGAGGTGAAGGAGTTGACGCGAATGCCACCGAACTGTGTGGCCGGGTCCACCCGCATCAATTCGACCCAGAAGCGTCCCACGCAGTACGCCGCGACATACATCGCGAACAGACGTCCATGCCCGATCTTGAAGCGCCGGTCGACGAAGATCAGCAGCGCGAAAACAAGGACATTCCACAACAATTCGTAGAGAAAGGTCGGGTGGACGACTTGCGCGACCTCCCCGGTGGACACACCGTTGAGATTGAGAACGTCCACCGTGCCGTCGGCCGAGCGGCGATAGAACAGCTCCAGACCCCACGGCAGCGTGGTCGGACCACCGGTGAGCTCCTGATTGAAGTAGTTGCCCAACCGGCCGATCGCCTGGGCCAGCACGATGCCGGGAGCGATCGCGTCGGCGAAGGCGGGCAACGAAATACCTCGTCGACGGCAGGCGATCCAGGCGCCGACACCGCCGAGGGCAACTGCGCCCCAGATACCGAGGCCGCCCTCCCAGACCGCGATCGCCTTGCCCAGGCCCTTACCGTGCGGGCCGAAGTACGTCTGCCAGTCGGTCATCACGTGATAGAGACGTCCGCCGACCAGGCCGAACGGCACCGCCCACAACGCGATGTCGTAGATGACACCGCGCTCGCCGCCACGCTGCTCCCATCGACGATCGCCGATGACCAGCGCGACGATGATGCCCGCGATGATGCACAGTGCGTAGGCGCGGATCGGGATGGGCCCCAGATGCCAAACCCCTTGGGGCGGGCTGGGGATATATGCCAGATTCACGACTGTCACAGTGTTGTCCCTGCTTTTCCTGTCATCCCTGGGCTCAGGCCCTTCGGACTCCGGTAGCCAACTCTTCAGTCAGGGTACGCACGGCGGTCGCACCTTGCGGGGCGGCCGCCACCAACGCCGAGCCCACGATGACACCGTCGGCATACGCGGCGATCTCAGCCGCCTGGGCACCGGATCGCACGCCAAGACCGACTCCCACCGGGATATCGGAGACCTCGCGAACCCGGCTCACCAGCGCGGGGGCGGCATTCGACACCGCATCGCGAGCACCGGTGACACCCATGGTGGACGCCGCGTAGACGAATCCCCTGCATGCACCGATCGTCTTTTCGAGTCTTTCCGGCGTCGACGAGGGCGCGACCAGGAAGATGCGATCGAGGTCATGAGCATCGGAGGCCGCGATCCAGTCCTCGGCCTCGTCGGGGATCAGATCGGGTGTGATGATCCCGAGGCCTCCAGCCGCGGCGAGGTCACGCGAGAACGCGTCAACCCCATACCGCAGCACCGGATTCCAGTACGACATCACGACCGCATGTCCGCCGGCATCGGTGATGGCGCGGACCGTCGTGAAAACGTCAGCTACCCGCACCCCGTTGGTCAGCGCGGTTTCCGCAGCCGCGGCGATCATCGGGCCGTCCATCATCGGATCCGAGTAGGCGATACCGACCTCGATGATGTCGCACCCGCCCTGCACCAGCGTGGTCATCAGTTCGATCGAGGTGTCCAGGTCCGGATACCCGTTGGGCAGATAACCGATCAGCGCGGCACGCCCCTCGGCACGGCACTTGTCGAAGACCTCGGTCAGGCGGCCTGACTGCGTCATGCCCCGGCCCCGTTCTGATCCGCGTCGTTCTTGTCCAAGAGGTCGAACCACTTGGCCGCTGTCTCGACGTCCTTGTCGCCGCGGCCTGACAGGTTGACCACGATCACCGCGCCTTCGCCCAACTCGGCTCCGAGCTTGAGTGCGCCCGCGACGGCGTGTGCCGATTCGATGGCCGGGATGATGCCCTCGGCGCGAGAAAGCAGCAGGAAGGCGTCCATGGCCTCGCTGTCGGTCACCGGGCGGTAATCGGCGCGCCCGGTCTCACGCAGCCAGGCATGCTCGGGGCCTACCCCGGGGTAATCCAAACCCGCTGAGATTGAATGCGATTCGATGGTTTGACCATCTTCGTCCTGCAACAGATACGAGTAGGAGCCCTGGAAGGCGCCGGGAGTGCCACCGGTGAATGTGGCGGCGTGCCTTCCGGTTTCGACACCGTCGCCGGCGGCTTCGTATCCGACCAGCCGGACCTGCGGATCGTCGATGAACGCGTGGAAAATACCGATCGCGTTCGAGCCGCCACCGACACAGGCCACCACCGCGTCTGGCAATCTGCCGACCTGATCTTGTACCTGAGCCCGCGCTTCCATGCCGATGATGCGCTGAAAATCGCGAACCATCACCGGGAAGGGGTGCGGGCCGGCAGCGGTACCGAAGCAGTAGTAGGTGTTGTGCGCGTTGGTCACCCAGTCGCGCATGGCGTCGTTGATCGCGTCCTTGAGGGTCTTCGACCCCGATTCCACGGACACCACGGTCGATCCCAACAGCCGCATCCGCGCGACATTGAGTGCCTGACGTGCGGTATCGACGGCGCCCATGTAGATGACGCACTCGAGCCCCAGAAGTGCACACGCGGTGGCCGTGGCGACTCCGTGCTGTCCCGCACCGGTCTCCGCGATGACGCGTGTCTTGCCCATCCTCTTGGCCAGGAGGACCTGACCGAGGACGTTGTTGATCTTGTGGGAACCGGTGTGGTTCAGGTCTTCTCGCTTGAGCAGCAGACGTGCGCCGCCAGCGTGGGCACTGAGGCGTTCGGCCTCGTACAGCGGTGACGGCCGGCCCACATAGTGCGTCTGCAACCGGTCGAGCTCGTCGAGGAAGGAACGGTCGGACCTGACCTTCTCGTATGCGGCGGTCACCTCTTCGATGACGGCCATCAGGGCCTCGGCCACATACCGGCCGCCGTATGGACCAAAGTGCCCGCGGCCATCGGGATCATGCGCGGTGCGCTCGGCGATCGCAGCACTCATCTGCGGGAGACCGGTGTTCTTCATGTTGGATGAACCGCGTGCGGAAAGACTGTCGGGCATCGTCTAGCGAGCCGGTTTGGGGCAGGACGGATGCGTGCCCGCGGTCACCAAATCGGCGACGGCTCCGCGCGGATCGCCACTGGTAACCAATCCCTCACCGACCAGTACGGCGTCGGCACCCGCACCGGCATATGCCAGCAGGTCGGCCGTCCCGCGAATGCCGGACTCGGCAATACGGATGATGCCGCTGGGCAGCCCCGGCGCGATACGCGAGAAGCAATCCCGGTCGATTTCAAGAGTTTTCAGGTCGCGGGCATTGACGCCGATAACCGATGCACCGGCGGACAGCGCACGATCGGCTTCTTCCTCGGTGTGCACTTCCACCAGCGCGGTCATCCCGAGCGACTCGGTGCGATCGAGCAGCGAAACAAGTGCGGTCTGTTCCAGCGCCGCAACGATCAGCAGGATCAGGTCGGCACCATGTGCCCGCGCCTCGTGGATCTGATACGGACTGACGACAAAGTCTTTGCGCAACACGGGAACTGATACGGCAGCGCGCACCGAGTCCAGATCGTCGAGACTGCCGTGGAACCGCCGGCCCTCGGTGAGCACGCTGATAATCCGCGCTCCCCCATCTTCGTAAGCCTTGGCAAGCTCTGCCGGATCGCTGATATCGGCAAGCGCGCCACGCGACGGGCTGGCCCGCTTCACCTCGGCGATCACGGCGATTCCCGGCTCGCGCAGCGCGGCCATGACATCGAGTGGCTTGGGCGCTGCTTTGGCGGCCGCCTTCACGGTGACCAGATCAACAACGGCTTCACGAGCCGCGACATCAGCGCGCACGCCATCGAGGATCGAATCGAGTACGGTTCCCGAACTCATGACCTCGACGATTCCCTTCTTGCGACGCCCCCGCGCCTACACGCTCGAACTTCACAGAAGGGTAGCCGTTCGAGGCTCACACAAGAAAACCGGGTCAGGTAGGGCCCGACGAACGCTCGGGCGGACCGACGGTGGGGTCCTCTCCGTCGTCCAGGCTGTCCCACATCACCCGCTCGCTCTGCGTCTTTTCTCCCAGATCCGCACTGTCTGAGCGTCGCGCGGCCGGGGTCTGGTACTTCGTGTCCGCGACCCCCTGTGCGGCCCGCAGAAGCGTAATGGCGGCCAATACGACCACCACCGCGGCCACCACGGCGGTGGTGGCTCCGCCGGAGAGCCGGTCGGCCCCGATCAGGGTGGACACCGGGACGCTCTTGACGTCCGCGGCGCGAGGCCCGACATCACGAACGGCCCAGAGGCTGACCCCCAGATAGGCCGCGCCCGCTCCGATCACCGCGACGAGGACCGCCAGGATCCGCAGGGCCCATCCGCGGATGGCCAGAGTCGCGATCGCTGCCGCGACCAAGGCGACCGCCAACGGGACCAAGGCCGCCGACCAGTCGGCGCCGGAGACCAGAATCGTTCGCGGCTCACCCAAACCGTCGAAGGAACGCAGGCGCACCCAGGTGAACTTCGAGGCTCCCCACAGCCCACCCGCCGCGATCAGGAGCAATCCGGCGCCGGTGACCAGCCGCTTACGGCCCGACTGCGGCGGAGCCGGATTAGACATCCGCGGCGCCCGTGAGGGTTTCGGCCGCGGCGATCGCATTGAGCACCGCGGTGGCCTTGTTCCTGGCCTCGTTGTACTCGTACTCGCCCGTGGAGTCGGCGACCACACCCCCACCGGCTTGCACGTAGGCACGCCCGTCTTTGAACAGCGCGGTTCGGATCGCAATGGCGAAATCGGCGTTTCCGGCGAAGTCCAGGTATCCCAGAACTCCCCCGTACAGCCCGCGGCGAGTCAGCTCGACTTCCTCGATGAGTTCCATGGCGCGTACCTTCGGCGCCCCGGACAGTGTTCCCGCGGGGAAACACGCGGTGATGGCGTCCAGCGCTGTCTTGCCGTCCGCCAGCGATCCCGACACTGTTGAGACCAGGTGCATGACGTGGCTATAGCGCTCGATATGGCTGTAATCGCTGACCCGCACCGTGCCGGGCGTGCATACGCGTCCGAGATCGTTGCGGCCCAAATCAACCAGCATGAGGTGCTCGGAGAGCTCCTTCTCGTCGGCGAGTAGATCCTTGGCGAGCAAGGTGTCTTCGTCATCGGTTGCGCCGCGCCAGCGTGTTCCGGCGATCGGATGGGTGGTGGCCACTCCGTCCTTGACGGTGACGAGCGCCTCCGGACTCGATCCCACGATCGAAAAAGCCGTCCCGCCATCGGCATCCGGCGCATGCAGTAGATACATGTACGGGCTCGGGTTGGTGACCCGCAGTATGCGGTACACCTCCAGCGGGTCGACGTCGGTCTCCATTTCGAAGCGCATGCTCGGCACCACCTGAAATGCCTCGCCGGCTTCGATCTCGCCGACGAGTTTGTCGACGATCGCGCTGTACTCCTCCACCGTGCGCTGGCTGCGATACGCCGGTGCCGGGCGCTCGAAATGCGCAACGGTCGAGGGCAACGGCTGGCCCAGCGCCGCCGTCATCACGTCGAGTCGCGCGACCGCGCCGTCATAGGCCTCGGCTACACGCTCCGGGGTGTCATCCCAGTTCACCGCGTTGGCGATGAGCGTGATGGTGCCTTCGTGGTGATCGACGGCCGCCATATCGGTGGCGAGCAGGAGCAGCAGATCCGGCAGCCCCAGATCATCGACTGTCTGCTCCGGAAGCCGCTCCAGCCGACGGACGATGTCATAGGACAGGAAACCGACCATGCCGCCGGACAGCGGCGGGAGGTCCGACAGCGCCTCGCCTGCCAGCAGGTCCATGGTGGCCCGCAACGCATCGAGCGGATCGCCCCCGCCGGGAGCCCCCTCCGGGGCGGCCCCGAGCCAGGTGGCGTGGCCGTCGCGCACCGTCAGGGCAGAGGGCGATCCCGCGCCGATAAAGGACCAGCGCGACCACGACCGCCCATTTTCCGCCGATTCAAGCAGAAAGGTGCCGGGCCGGTTGGCGCCCAGCTTGCGGTAGGCGGAGAGCGGCGTCTCGCTGTCTGCCAACACTTTTCGGGTCACCGGCACCACCCGATGCACCGCCGCCAGGGCGTTGAACTCTTCCCTGGTCGTGGTCGCGGCGCCACTGACGGTGCTATGCATGCGTGCCATTCTCCCAGACCCCCGCCAACGGATTCGGCCATGCCACCAGCGTCAGCGGTATGCGGACCTAACCTTCGTATGCCTTGAGGGTCGCGACGAGCCGCTCCAGGCCGGCGACGACCGAGGCCCGCTCGTCCCCAAGTCCGGCCAGAGCCTCGGCTTCGATACGCAGCCTCTCGGGGAACAATTCGTCCACGACCGACCGCCCACTGTCCGTCATGCTGATGATGGCCGCACGGCGATCGTTGGCGTTTGCTTCCCGGCGTACGTATCCACGCTCTTCCAGCTTGCGCAGCATTCTGCTCACCCAGGCTTGCGATACACCGAGCTCCTCCGCGAGATGGCGCGCGATCACCGGGCCCTTGCGGTGCCGGAGCACTACCAGAACGTCGTGCTCGGGCTCAGCGATGGCCGCGGTCGCGTACAGAGGCTCGAGCAACCGGGCGAGCAATCCCGACGCGCGTTTGAGCGAGCCGATGACCTCCATCGGCGATGTGTCGAGCTCCGGCCTGTTCAGCGTCCAGTCACGGGTGGTGATCGAACTCTCGTGGACAGCCATCATGCCTCTCGGTCCAGGTGTGCCAGATAAACGCGGATCGGGCCCAGGCTATCGAAATCGGGGCATCACCATTGGCGAGCTCGGCAACATACGCCCGTGGTGCGGCCATTTTATTCCTCAATCACTCGCACCAGCTGCTGAGACAAGGATCTCATCAGCGAGATCCACACCTAATACATAACTTGTATAGTATCTGTCACGCATGAGCGCGTTTTCCCACTCTGACCATCCGCCACATGGCCGAGACGAATCGATCGCGAGGCTCATCGGCCGTCACTCGTGACGACCACGTTCCACCCCGCACGGCACGCAATGAGGCAAGCCGATGCCCCCCGGATGTTGCGGATCCCCGCTGGTCTTGATCCTCGAAAGGTGCAGCCATGAGCGTTTCCAGAAGCCGTCGTGTGATCAGCAAGATCTGGTTACCCGCAGTAGCGATCGTCATACTTCTCATCGCCGGGCTGGCCATCAAGTTCGCGCACGGGGTGTTCGGCTCGCAGGACCGAACCCGCAGCCCCGGGGGCAATTTCGCCGTTGTCCAGTTCAATCCCAAGAACATCGTTTATGAGGTGTACGGCGATTACGGCGGCTGGGCACGGGTGAGCTATTGGGATACCGACAACAGGCCCGTCGATATCGAACTCACCGGATTGCCCTGGACACACACCGAAACGACCGTCTTGACGACCGCGACCGGAGACATTACAGCGCAGGTGGCTGGGCGAAATGTGGGCTGCCGCATCACCGTTGACGGATTGGTGCGCTCGGAACACACCGCGACCGGTGAGCACGCCGGTGTCTGGTGCCAGGTGCTTTCCGCATGAGCGCACACTCCGCCCAGAAACCGCGCTTCGCCAAGGCAATTCGTAAGTACTCGATACTGGTCGTGCTCGCGTGGGTGGCATTCACCATCGTGATCAATACCGTAGTGCCGCAGCTCGAACCGGTAACCGACGCGAATCAGGGCCCGTTGGTGCCGCTCGATGCCCCGTCCTCCAAAGCCTTGATTCACATCGGGGAATCGTTCAAGGAATCCGACAGCAACAGCCTGGCGATGGTCATCCTGGAGGGTGATCACAAGCTGGATGACGCCGACCACAAGTTCTACGACGTGCTGGCAAGCAAGCTGGAAAACGACAAAAAGCACGTCCAGTACGTCATGAATCTGTGGGGCCAGGGCACCACTGCCGCGGGCGTGCAGAGTGCCGACGGCCAGGCTGCGTACACACTCGTGCGCGTCGCAGGTGATCAAGGTTCGACAGTCTCGGACGAGTCGATCCGTGCGGTCCGCGAGCTGGTCGCCGAAGTCCAGCCCCCCGATGGGGTCAAGGTCTATGTCTCCGGGTCGGCCCCGTTGTCCACGGACATGCTCCAGGTGGGCAACCAAAGCATGATCCGCCTGATGTACGTGACCATTGTCATCATCACGGTGATGTTGCTCATCGTCTATCGTTCTGTCGCAACGGCTTTGCTGACGCTACTGATCGTGATGGTGGAACTGTCCTGCGGGCGAGGCGTTGTCGCTTTCCTCGCCTATCACAAGCTGATCGGCATCTCGGTGTTCGCATCGAACATCCTGGTCTCGCTGATTCTGGGCGCCGGAACCGACTATGCAATCTTCCTGATCGGTAGGTACCAGGAGGCGCGTCACGCCGGCGAGGATCGGGAAACCGCGTATTACTCCGCGGTCAGAGGCGTCTCCCACGTCATCCTGGGCTCGGGCCTGGCCATTGCCGGCGCGACATTCTGCCTGCAGTTCACCCGCCTCAATTACTTCAACACGATGGGCCTGCCGTGCGCGGCCGCGACTCTCGTGGCGGTCGCGGCATCCCTTACCTTCGGGCCCGCGGTGCTGGCACTCGGCAGTCGCTTTGGCATCTTTGACCCGAAAAGGAAAGCGGACTCGGGTATTTGGCGCAAGGTGGGCACCGTCACCGTGCGGTGGCCCGGACGTATTCTCGTGGTGAGCAGTGTCGTGGTGATGATCGGTTCGATCACGCTTCCGACGTATCGGCCCAACTACAACGACCGCATCTACATAGCCGACGACGTGCCGGCGAACCAGGGATATGCGGCCGCCGACCGGCATTTCCCGGTGAGCAAGCTCAACAGCGACATGCTCATGATCGAATCCGACCACGATATGCGCAATTCGACGGACATGATCGCCTTGGACAAGGTGGCACGAGAGGTGTTCCACACGCCAGGGGTCGCGATGATCCAGAGCGTCACCAGGCCATTGGGCACCCCACTGGAACATTCGTCCTTCACGTACACGATGGGGACGATGGGAACCAAGATCAACGAGTTGATCCCGTTCCTTACCGATCTCACCGATCGGTTTACCCAGATGGCAGACATCACCGATCGCATGGCCGCCCTGATGCGCCAGCAGCAGGAACTGACTGGGCAGCAGGCTGATTCGGCGCATATCTCACTCAAGGGCGCACAGGAGTTGAAGGATGTCACCGTCAACATGCGGGACACTCTGGCCAACTTCGACGACCAGTTCAGGCCGCTGCGGAACTACTTCTACTGGGAACCGCATTGTGCCGACATCCCCATGTGCTGGGCGATGAGATCGCTGTTCGACATGACCGACCAGGTCGATTCGATGACCGATGCGGTCGATGACAGCCTCAAGGCCGCGATGATTCAGGACGCCGTCACACCTCAGCTGGTCCAAGTCATCGGCAAGAGCGCCGCCGAACTGGACAACATGCGCAAGGTGGTGCTTACCGAGCAGAGCACCATGCGGCCGATGCTGACCCAGTTGAACGAGCTGGGACGCCAGATGATGGATCTCGGGCACGCCTTCGACAGCTCCAAGAACGACGAGTTCTTCTACCTACCGCCCGAAGCCTTCGACAATCCGTACTTCCAGATCGATCTGAAGTACTTCGTGTCGCCGGACGGGAAGTCCGCGCGCTACATGATCTATCACGACGGTGAGGCACTGAGCGAGGAAGGCATCGACCACGCACAGGCCTACCTGCCGGCAGCCAAGGAAGCGCTCAAGGGGACGACGCTGGCCGGTTCGCGGGTCTATCTGGGGGGCGCGGCCGCAACCTACTGGGATATCCAGGACGCCACCAAGACCGATCTTCTGATCGCGGCGATCGCTGCATTCGCCCTGATCTTCCTGGTGATGTTGTTGATCACCCGCAGTGTGGTCGCGGCACTGGTCATCATCGGCACGGTGGCGTTCTCGTACTCGGGTGCCTTCGGCCTTTCGGTGCTGGTCTGGCAGCACTTCCTGGGCATACCGCTGAGCTGGTTGAACCTGCCGATCACCTTCATCATCCTGGTGGCCGTGGGATCGGACTACAACCTGCTACTTATCGCCCGCTACCTGGAGGAAAGCAAAGCCGGGTTGAACACCGGTTTGATCAGAGCGGTGGCCAACTCGGGCAAGGTGGTCACCACCGCGGGCATCGTGTTCGCAACGACGATGATGGCCATGCTCTCCAGCGACCTGCTGTCGGTCGGCCAGCTGGGGTCCATTATCGGGCTTGGCCTGCTGCTGGACACGCTCATCGTGCGATCGTTCATCACCCCGGCGATCGCCCGGCTCCTCGGTCCGCTGTTCTGGTGGCCGCGCATCATTCGTGCGCGTCCAGCACCTGCTAGGTATAGATGAGCGGCGGTGTCCACTCATCGATCTGGCCCGCCGACACACGTTCCAGCTAATCTCCCACACCACACCACCGGGCAGGAACACCGTTACATTCTTCGATGGCATGCCGCACCTCATCACGTCGAAGGCATCCAGACCACTCGACGGTATCGAACATACATTCGATACGTCAACGCCTTTAGCCTGAGGCGGTGGCCGATGAATGCTTGTTCTGCGGAATCGTCTCCGGCGTAGTTCCTGGTGTGCGGGTGGCAGAGGATGCCGACACATACGCCTTCATGGATATCAATCCGGGCTCGGACGGCCATCTGCTGGTCGTTCCGAAGCGGCACAGTAAGGATCTGCTCGAGATCCCGGCCGAGGACCTGAGTGCTGTCGCGGTAGCGGCCCAGCGGATAGCCAAAGCGGTCGTTTCCGAGCTCGGCGCCGACGGGGTGAATCTGCTGAATTGCTGCGGCGCCCCTGCATGGCAGACGGAGTTCCATTTCCATCTGCACGTCATTCCTCGATACGTCGACAAGTCCAGGGACAGGCTTGGGCTGCCATGGGCACCGGGTATCCGCGGTGACACCTCGACGATCTCTGCCCTGGGAAACCGACTGTCCAAAGCGCTGGCGTAGCGTTCGAGTCATGAAACCTGGTGATCGCGTCGCCGACTTCGAACTTCCGGACCAGACCGGCACAACCCGCAGCCTCTCCGCGCTCCTGGCCGACGGGCCCGTCGTGCTGTTCTTCTATCCCGCTGCCAATACCCCCGGCTGCACCGCCGAGGCGTGCCACTTCCGCGATCTGGCAAGCGAATTCAAGGAAGTCGGCGCCTCACGCGTCGGCATCAGCGTGGACTCGGTAGATAAGCAGGCCGACTTCGCCGACAAGCGCAAGTTCGACTACCCGTTGCTCTCGGACACCGGCGGCAAGGTCTCGTCAGCCTTCGGCGTCAAGCGCGGCCTGTTAGGAAAGCTGGCTCCGGTCAAGCGGACCACGTTCATCATCGGCACCGACAAGACGATCCTCGAAGTCTTCGCGAGCGAGCTCAACATGAACGCGCACGCCGACAAGGCTCTAGAGTTCCTCCGCGCCCGCAAGTAACACGTCGGCGTCAAAGCAGCTGTGCGCGCCGGTGTGGCACGCCGGCCCGGTCTGGTCGACTTCCAGCACCAGAGTGTCACCGTCGCAGTCCAGCCGCACCGCATGCACGTACTGGGTGTGGCCGGATGTCTCACCCTTGACCCATAGACGCTGCCGGGATCGCGAGAAGTATGTCCCACGCCGCGTCGCAAGGGTCTGCGCCAACGCCTCGTCGTTCATCCACGCCACCATCAGCACCGTGCCGGTGCCGCGCTCTTGCACCACCGCGGTGATCAGGCCGGCCGCGTCGCGCTTGAGGCGACTGGCGATCCCGGGATCCAGCTCGCTCATCGCACCGTGATCCCTTCCGCGGCCATCGCCGCCTTCACCTCAGCGATAGTCAGTTCCCGAAAGTGGAAGACACTGGCTGCCAGCACCGCATCGGCGCCCGCCTTGACCGCGGGCGAGAAGTGCTCAACAGCACCGGCTCCGCCGCTGGCGATCACGGGTACGTCCACCGCTGTACGCGCGGCGGCGATCATCGGAAGATCGAACCCCGCCTTGGTGCCGTCCGCGTCCATGGAATTGAGCAGGATCTCCCCCACACCCAATTCAGCTCCCCGCCTGGTCCATTCGATGGCATCGATCCCGGTGCCCTTGCGGCCGCCATGGGTCGTGACCTCCCACCCGGACGGCGTCGGCGCGTCACCCGCACGGACCCGGCGTGCATCCACGCTCAGCACGATGCACTGTGAGCCGAATCGCTGTGCCAGCTCGGCCAACAACTCCGGACGTGCGATCGCCGCCGTATTGACGCCGACTTTGTCCGCGCCCGCTCGCAGCAGCACATTGACGTCTTCCACCGATCGCACACCGCCACCCACGGTCAACGGAATGAACACCTGCTCGGCCGTGCGTCGCACCACGTCCAACATGGTCGCCCGACCCGCCGACGATGCCGTGACATCGAGGAACGTCAGTTCATCGACACCCTCGGCGTCATATGCCGCCGCGAGCTCGACAGGATCGCCTGCGTCACGGAGGTTTTCGAAGTTAACACCCTTGACTACGCGACCATCATCGACGTCAAGGCAGGCGATGACGCGGGTAGCAACACTCATCGGTAGTCCTCCGGATCCCCGACCTCAGCCAGCACTTCCAGGATCTGTTCGTGCACACCGGGCGCGGCCACCAGTACCGATGGCGATTCGGGGGTCCAAGGATTGCCGCGCAGATCCGTCGCGTGACCGCCCGCGGCCTCAACCAGTGCGATACCCGCGGCGTGATCCCACACATGCGCGCCGAAACTCACTGCGCCGCCGAGTATCCCGCCTGCTGTGAACGCCAAATCGATACCGGTGCTGCCGTGCATCCGCAGACGAGAAGTGGTGCGGCTCAGCTTCTCCACCACCGCCAGGCGGTAGCGACCCGGTACCCGCCCCTTCCAGTCAACGTTGAACGTGCCCAGTCCCACCGCAACATCTGCGAGATCGGCGCGTGGCAACGGCGGCATCGCGACACCGTTGCGCACTAACGGACCACCTGCGACACCGGTGTACCGGTCCCCCATGAACGGCAGCCAGGTCAATCCGGCCACCGGCACCCCATCGGAGAGCAGCCCCAGCAGAATCGCCGCCATCGGAGAACCCGCCGCGTAGTTGACGGTGCCGTCAATGGGATCCACCACCCAGACCAGACCAGAATCCACTGCCGGACCACCGAATTCCTCGCCGTGCACACCGATTCCGGTGCGGTCGGTAAGCGCTTCCACCACCATCCGCTCGATGGCCAGGTCCTCTTCGGTAGCGAAGTCCTTGCCACCCTTGAATACGACACCATCGGCACCGTGTCCGGCCACGAAGCGCCGCGCCGCCACGTCCAGAATCAAGGACGCCTCGGCTACTAGCGCATTCAGATCAGGCATGTCAGGAGACGGCAGCCAGTGCATCCGGCAGGGTGAAACGGCCCGCGTAGAGGGCCTTTCCGACGATCGCGCCCTCGATACCGGCCCCGGTCAGCTCCGCGATGGCCCGCAGGTCATCCAGGCTCGACACCCCGCCCGAGGCGATCACAGGTGCGTTCGCCACACCCGCGACCTGGGCAAGCAACTCGAGGTTCGGACCGGTCAAAGTGCCATCCTTCGTCACGTCGGTGACGACGTAGCGCGAACACCCCTGACCACGCAGACGTTCCAGTACCTCCCAGAGATCGCCGCCGTCGCTGACCCAGCCGCGGCCACGTAGCCGGTGCTCACCGTCCACGATCTGCACGTCGAGCCCCACAGCCACACGCTCGCCGTGGCGCGCGATCGCGGAGGCACACCACTGCGGATCCTCCAGTGCTGCGGTACCGAGATTGACTCGGGCGCAGCCGGTTGCCAGGGCTGCCGTCAAGGACTCGTCATCGCGGATGCCACCCGAGAGCTCTACTTTCACATCGAGCTCGCCTACCACCTGTGCCAGCAGCTCGCGATTGGAACCACGGCCGAAGGCCGCATCCAGGTCCACCAGATGCACCCACTCGGCACCATCGTTCTGCCACGCCAAAGCCGCATCGCGGGGTGAACCGTAGGTGGTTTCGCTGCCCGCCTTGCCCTGTACGAGGCGCACTGCCTGACCGTCGGCGACATCAACCGCCGGTAATAGAACGAGACTCAAGAGATTCCCTTCACCCAATTGCTCAACAACACGGCTCCCGCATCGCCACTCTTCTCCGGATGGAACTGAGTGGCAGCAAGTGCCCCATTCTCCACTGCCGCGACAAATGGCACGTGATGGGTCGCCCAGGTCACCAGCGGCTTCGCGATCGGTGAGTCGACGGGCGTTTCCAGCTCCCATTTCTGTACGGCGTAGGAGTGCACGAAGTAAAAACGCGTGTCGGCGTCCAGACCTGCGAACAGATCCGATTCGGCCGGCGCATCGACGGTGTTCCATCCCATATGCGGGATCACCGGTGCATCCAGGCGGCTGACCACGCCGGGCCACTGACCGCAGCCCTCGGCGTCGACACCGAATTCGATGCCGTGGCTGAACAGGATCTGCATACCGACGCAGATGCCCAGCACAGGGCGGCCCCCGGACAGCCGCACGTCGATGATCCGCTCACCGTCGATACCGCGCAGTCCCTCCATGCAGGCCGCGAAGGCGCCTACTCCGGGCACGACAAGACCGTCGGCGTTGAGCGCCGCGTTGGCATCGGCGGTCACCGTGACATCGGCACCGACCCGTTCCAGCGCGCGCTGTGCGGATCTAAGATTTCCCGAACCGTAGTCGAGGACAACGACTTTGGGTCCAGCACCGGTCACAGGCTGCCCTTAGTCGACGGCACACCGGTAACCCGCGGATCGGGTTCCACCGCTTGGCGCAGTGCTCGGGCGACAGCCTTGTACTGTGCCTCGGTGATGTGGTGCGGGTCGCGGCCGTACAGCGTGCGTACATGCAGCGCGATCCGCGCATTGAGTGCCAACGACTCGAACACGTGCGCATTGATGACGGTGTGGTACGGAACCGAAGAGCCTGCGATCGTGGTGTGCAGCAGATGATCCGGTTCGCCGGTGTGCACACAGTACGGTCTGCCGGACACGTCCACCGCGGCGTGGGCCAGGGTCTCGTCCATCGGGATGAAGGCATCCCCGAACCGGCGAATCCCCTTCTTGTCTCCGAGCGCTTCGGCGAGCGCCTGGCCGAGAGTGATGGCGGTGTCCTCCACCGTGTGGTGCGCCTCGATCTCAGTGTCGCCCTTGGCCGTGATCTTCAGATCGAAACTGGCGTGCGTACCGAGGGCCGTGAGCATGTGGTCGAAGAACGGCACCCCGGTGTCGATGTGCACCTGGCCGGTGCCGTCCAGGTTCAGTTCCACCACGATGTCCGACTCGCGGGTGGCGCGCGCTACGCGTGCCACCCGATTCCACGCCGATGCCGTCATGAGGGCGCACCTTTCTCTAGGTCCGTCGCAGCCAGGTTGTCGCTGACCTTCAAGAACACGTCATTCTCGCTCGCCAACCCGATCGTGACGCGCAGAAATCCCGGAATGCCGACATCCCGGATGAGAACACCCGCGTCGAGATAACGCTGCCAGCTCGCGGCCGAATCGGTGAATCGACCGAAGAGCACGAAGTTCGCGTCACTGGGAATGACCTCGAATCCGCTGGCCGATAACGCCTCCGATACCCGAATACGTTCAGCGACCAAAGTCGCGACACTGCCGAGAGTCTCGGCGCCATGTTTCACCGCGGCACGCGCGGCCGCCTGGGTAAGCACGGAGAGGTGGTACGGCAGGCGCACCAATAGCAGCGCATCGATGACCGCAGGTGCCGCCGCGAGATACCCCAGCCGCCCACCGGCGAAGGCGAAGGCCTTACTCATGGTGCGGCTCACGATCAGCTTCGTCGGATACTCGTCGATCAACGTGATTCCGCTCGGCGCCGAAGAGAACTCGCCGTACGCCTCGTCCAGGATCACGACTCCTGGAGCCTCTTCGAGGATCTGCCGCAAGTCCTGCAGCGGAACCGACTGTCCCGTCGGGTTGTTGGGGCTCGTCACGAAGACGACATCGGGCTGACGCGCTCGAATCGCCTCGACCGCTGCGCCGACATCGAGCGAGAAGTCTTCCAAACGCTGAGCCTGCAACCATTCCGTCTGGGTTCCATCGGAAATGATCGGGTGCATCGAGTACGACGGCGTGAAGCCCAACGCGCTGCGCCCGGGCCCGCCGAATGCCTGCAGCAGCTGCTGCAATATCTCATTGGAACCGTTTGCCGCCCAAACATTCTCGGTAGCGACGGGCACGCCTGTGCGCTCGGTCAGGTATGCCGCCAGATCCGTGCGCAAGGCCACCGCGTCCCGGTCCGGGTATCGGTGCAACTCGGCGGCCACTTCGCGAACCGACACGGCGACGTCCTCGATCAAGCCGTCCGATGGTTCGTGCGGATTCTCGTTGGTGTTCAGCCGCACCGGCACGGTCAGCTGCGGTGCACCGTACGGATTCTTGCCACGCAGGCTGTCCCGCAGCGGCAAGTCGTCCAGCCGGGCCGCGCCGCCGATCAGATCGCTCATGATCGCTCAAACCTGCGCCGAACGGCCTCACCGTGCGCAGGCAGATTCTCTGCGTTGGCAAGCGTAATCACGTGCCCGGAAACCTCTTTGAGAGCGGCCTCGGTGTAATCCACGATGTGGATGCCGCGCAGGAAGGTCTGCACGGACAGCCCACTCGAGTGCCGTGCACACCCGGCGGTGGGCAGTACGTGATTGGATCCGGCGCAGTAGTCGCCAAGGCTTACCGGCGACCACGGACCCAGGAAGATCGCGCCGGCACTGCGCACGCGTGCGGCCACGGGCACCGGATCGGCAGTTTGAATTTCCAGGTGCTCGGCCGCATAGGCATTCACGACCTTGATTCCAGCGCTGAGGTCGTCGACGAGGACGATTCCCGACTGAGGCCCGGTCAACGCCGCGGTGACTCGTTCGGCATGCACCGTCGTCTCCAGCTGCGCGGCGGTCTCTTTCACCACCGCGTCGGCCAGTTTCTCACTCGTGGTGACGAGCACGCTTGCTGCCAACACATCGTGTTCGGCCTGGCTGATCAGGTCGGCGGCCACATGCACCGGATCTGCCGTCTCATCGGCGAGGATGGCAATCTCGGTGGGGCCTGCCTCGGCATCGATGCCCACCAGCGACCTGCACAACCGCTTGGCCGCGGTCACATAGATATTGCCGGGCCCGGTAATCATGTCGACCGGAGCGAGTTCGCCGCCATCGGTGTCGACGCCGCCATGGGCCAGTAGTGCAACACCCTGCGCTCCGCCGACCGCCCAGATCTCCTCAACTCCAAGCAACTGTGCCGCCGCGAGGATCGTCGGGTGAGGCAGCCCGCCGAACTGCGCCTGCGGCGGTGAAGCGATGACGAGGGAACCGACTCCGGCCGTCTGCGCCGGCACGACGTTCATCACGACGCTTGACGGGTACACGGCGTTACCGCCGGGAACGTACAAGCCCACGCGTTCGACGGGCAACCACCGCTCGGTGACGGTGGCGCCATCGGCGACGGTGGTCACCGTGTCCTGGCGGCGCTGATCGGCGTGCACCGCCCGCGCGCGCAGGATGGCCACCTCGAGTGCGTCACGCACCGCGGGGTCCAGTTCGGCGAGAGCGCGCTCCCTCTCGGCCGCCGGCACGCGAACGGTCTTGGGGCGAACGCCATCGAACTCGGCGCAGTACTGAAGTGCCGCCTCGGCGCCGCGGTCCCGGACCGCTTCGACGACCGGTCGCACCGTCGGGAGCACGGCATCGACGTCGGTTCCGCCCCGCGGGAGCGCAGAGCGCAGATGGGACGGGGACAGGCTTGCACCACGCATGTCGATACGGCGAAGCAGCGTTGCGCCGCCTGCACCAAGAGCATCTGCCGGGGTGGGTCCGTCGATCACATCCGCCATTCTCCCAGAGCTGCTCAACACCATTTACCACGCAGTCACCGGTTGTGTGTGACGCACGTCTAACTAGACTCGTCCACGAAAAGCCGCACCGACCCACAACGATCGGATCATCGATGTCAGCAAATCATCAGCCCGGCGTGCCCATGCTTCTGCCTGACTGGCTTGAGCGAGCTCAGATCAAGTTCATAAACCCGCTCATGGCCCCTATCGCACGCTTTCTGCCTTCATTCGCCACCGTTACGCACTTCGGCCGCACCTCGGGCGCCAAGTACGAGACCACCGTGAATGCATTCCGCAAAGGCAATGTCCTCTCTATCGGACTGATTCACGGCAAGACCAACTGGACCAAGAACGTGATCGCCGCCGGCGGTGCCGACATCACGCTCTTCCGCGGCAAGCAGATTCATGTGATCAACCCGCGCATCGTGGAGCAGGGCCAAGGGGATCCGGGACTGACCCGGGCGACCCGCCAGGTGAATAAGCGCGCGGGGGTTTTCGTCGCCGATATCGCCCACTAAATATTCATCGGCTGTTGAATTTCTGGTGGATCGTGCCCATACTGAGGCGTGCCTGATTTCGAACAGCTGGTCCGTGACCGGTCCTCGATCCGTGATTTCCTGTCGACACCTGTCCCCCGCGATGTCCTGGTGGGCGCCCTGGAGACGGCACAGCACGCGCCATCGAACTCGAACATCCAGCCGTGGCGCGTCGTCATCGCGGAAGGCGCGATACGCGAGCGTCTGAGCGAGTCGTTGGTGGCCTGCGTACGCACCAACGGACTGGGCCGCATGGAGCTGCCCGACGAGTACAACGCCCGGCGGTTCGCGGTCGGAGTCCAGGTCTACGGGGCACTCGGCGTCCAGCGCGACGATGCCGAGGCACGTTTCGAGGCCGGACTGCGGAACTTCAGGTTCTTCGGAGCACCCACCGCCGCCATTGTCGGCGTGGACTCACGCCTGGGCCTGGCCGATATCGCCGGAGTCGGCATGTACTTGCAGACGCTTGCCCTGGCCCTGCAGTCGCGCGGTGTCAGTTCATGCATGCAGGTCGCTCCTGCCATGTTTCCCGAAGCGATTCGCCCGGTGCTCAAGCTGCCCGAATGCCTGAATCTGATCTGCGCGGTGTCCATTGGCTATGCGAATCCCGATGCACCGGTGAATTCTGTACGCGCCCCGCGCGACCCGGTCGGCGCCAATGTCACGTTCCTGGAATGAGGAACTCCTGTTCAGGACGGCCGGTGGTGCCGTACCGCAGCCGCATCTGCAACTCTGAACTTCCCACCAGCGAGGCCAGGTAGCGCTGCGCGGTCGCACGTGAGATCCCCACCTCCACGGCGACTTCCGCAGACGACATGGGCGAGCGCGCATCCCGAATCGCGTGTAGGACGATCTGTTTGGTCGGCGACGCCGCGGCCGCGGCGCGCGGCATGCCGACACTCGGCCGCAGGGACTCCAACGCGGCATCCACCTCGGCGCCGCTGAGCTCGTCACTGTGCAGAATCTTGCGGTAACGGGCGTATGCGGTCAGCCGCGCCACCAGCGAGGCATTGGCGAATGGCTTCACCAGATAGCTCACGGCACCGGCGATCAGTGCCTGCCGGATCGTGACGCCGTCGGCCGCCGCCGACAGGACCATCGCATCACAGCGCAATTCGCGCACGAAATCGATCCCGGAACCGTCTGGAAGGTACACATCGACCAGCGCCAGATCTATCGTGCTCGACCTCGTCACATCGTGAGCGGCGCCGATGCTGTTGACCGTGGCCACAACAGTGAATCCCGGTACTGCACCGACAATCCCGGCATGCAAGTTGGCCACCCGGAAGTCATCGTCGACGATCAGCACCTTGATCGTGGTTTCGGTCATCCCGGGTCCTTCCCGTCGGTCTCGGCCATCACCGATGGCATTCGTGCGCTGAATTCCGCACCCGCAAGCCCGGGGCCTGCCCCCGCTGCCGCTGCCAGCCACACATCGCCGCCCAGCCCCCGGGCGATCTGACGCGACAACGCCAGGCCCACTCCGCGGCCACCCGGCACTTCGGCATGCGCCTTGGTCGAGATCCCTTCTGCGAAAAGATCATCCGCTACGCATTCGGCAACGCCGTCGCCGCTGTCGGCGACACTGATGTGCAGCGTCGAACCATCCTGAACCACACCGACCTCGACCCGATGTTGCGAGTCGGCCCCGGTGCGTGCGGCATCGATCGCATTGTCGATCAAATTGCCCAGCACAGTCGTGACATCAACGGGATGTACGAGAGTGCCGGATACCCACGTGTTGTCGGCCAGTGTCAGAGTGACGCCCGCCTCGCGGGCGTTCGCGGTCTTGGCCGCCACAAAGGCCTGAAGATAGGGATCGCCCAACGTCTCGATATCCGGAAGAGCCGCACCCAGCGGTCCGGTACCGAGCAACTCGTCCAGGAACCGGGCAGCCTCCTGCGTCCGATTTCCATGCACCAGCCCGCTCAGCAGGTGCAAGCGGTTCGCGAACTCATGTCGCTGCGCCCGCAGTACGGTGCTCATCGACTGCACCGCATCCAACTGCCGAGTCAAGGATTCGACATCCGTTCGATCGCGCACGGTGAGCACCGCACCAAGCTCACGGCCCGCCCGGGTCACGCGCCGTGCGGTCACCACCACAACCCAGTCGCCCACCGTCGCCAGAACCGGCGTCGCCGATTTTTCCCGAAGTACCCCGAGAATCCTTGGCGTCAAGCCGATATCGCCAGCCTGCCGCCCCGTCACATCATCCAGCCCCAGCAGACGTTTCGCTTCATCGTTGACAACCGTCGTGCGCCCGTCGACGTCCACGGCGAGAACCCCCTCGCCAATGCCGTGCAAGACCGCCGCTTGTTCTCTGACCAGCTCGGCCAACTCGGCGGGCTCCAGGCCCAGAGTGAGACTTCGCCACCGGCGAGCCAACAACACCGAGCCACCGATTCCGAACAGAAATGCCACACCGACAATGCATCCCGCGATCCTCAGATCCGACAACAATCTTTCGCGCACAGCGGTGGTCGATACTCCGACACTGACCTCCCCCACCACGGTCGACGAACCAGGCTGCCGGACGGGCACTTTGGCCCGTACGGAGCCTCCCAGTGTCCCCGTCTCCTCGACGACCACATCTCGTCCGGCAAGAGCGCCCGACGGGTCGGTGCTGACAGGGTGGCCCAATCGCTCCTGCGTGGGATGCGCCAGCCGGAGCCCATGCTCATCGGTGATCACCACGAACAGCGCATCACTGCGCTCCAGCACCGCGGCCGCGATGTGTTGCAGCGGCCCATCGGAGAGCTCGTCGGTGAGGCCCGGTCCCGGAGTGAGCGTGCCCTGCGCGTACTCGGCAACCCGCGCCCGCACCTCCGGCATGGCCGCCACCGTTCCCGCAATCGCCAGCGCCCGCTGGCCATACTCGGAGGAAAGCCGCCGATCGCCCACCGCGGCGAGCACCGCGAACGCCAGCCCCAACGCGAGAAAGATGACGGCGACCTGAAGGAGAAGCACCTGCGTACGCAATCGCAGCACGGTGCGCTTCCCGGAACCCATGTGCCCGAGCGTAGGCAGGCCATGCGCAGAATGCGCAAAACTGACGAAATCCGCGATTTGCGCGGGTAGTGCGCACAAGCAGGAATCTGTGACGCCCACCACTTATGTTCAGTCTCCGTCGGCTAGCGAAGGAGAAGGCAATGACGCTTCCACTCATCGAACTTCAGGGCGCAACCAAACGGTTCCCCTCCAATCGGGGTGACGGTATCCACACCGCGGTCCGAGACCTGAACATCGACATCGGCGCCGGGGAATTTGTCGCGGTCGTCGGCCCCACAGGATGCGGTAAGTCGACCACCTTGTCCCTCGTGTCCGGCCTTGAACCGCCATCGGCCGGCCGTGTCCTGGTACGCGGCGAGGACGTATCCGATATCCCCGCGGGGGTGGGCTATATGTTCCAGCAGGACGCGGTCCTGCCGTGGAAGAACGTCATCGACAACGTCGCCCTGGGTCCGATCTATCGGGGCGCAAGCAAAGACGCGGCCCGCGAGAAGGCGGCGACCTGGGTCCGGACCGTCGGCCTGGCCGGGTTCGAGAAGTACTACCCGCATCAGCTCTCGGGCGGGATGCGCAAGCGTGTGGCGCTGGCCCAGACCCTGGTCAACGAACCCGAGATTCTGCTCATGGATGAGCCATTCAGCGCCCTCGATGTGCAGACCCGCCAGCTCATGCAGGACGAACTGTTGCGGGTGTGGTCAGGCACCGGAGCGGCGGTCATCTTCGTCACCCACGACCTCGAGGAGGCGATCGTGCTGGCCGACCGGGTGGTGGTGATGACCGCAAGCCCCGCCACCGTCTGTGGCGACTTTCCCGTCACCCTCCCGCGTCCCCGCGATGTCGAAGAGGTGAGACTCACCGACGAATTCCGGACCATCTACCGCGAAATCTGGGAAACACTGCGCGATCAGGTCGAGGCCGCGCGCGCGAAGGGAGAGTCTCGTGTCGCATAGTCTGCTCATTCGTCCGGTGTCCGAAAGCGACGAGGACATCCTCGCGCGCGCCCGACACAACAAGCGCCGCAGCCAGATTCGCGTATGGGGGTTGCGAACCCTGCTGGTGGTGGTGTGGCTGGCCTCGTGGGAGTTGGCTGCCACGCTGTGGCTGGATCCCTTCTTCTATTCGAAACCCTCACTGATCTGGGGCCGACTGATTGAGTGGTTCACCGTCGGCACCCAGTTCGGCTCGATATGGCTGCAGATCTTCACCACTGTGCAAGAGGCCGTCCTGGGGTTCCTGATCGGCACCGTCGCGGGAGTGACATTGGGTGTGCTGCTGGGCCGCAGCCGCTATTGGTCGGAGGTGTTGGCCCCGTTCATCAAGGCGCTCAACGCGGTTCCGCGCATCGTATTGGCATCGCTGTTCATCATCTGGTTTGGTCTGGGACTGAGCTCCAAAGTGGCCACCGTGGTGGTTCTGGTGTTCTTCGCGGTGTTCTTCAACGCGTTCACCGGTGCCCGCGAGGTAGATGGAAACGTGATCAACAATGCCCGGATTCTCGGTGCCAGCCCCACCCGCATTCTTACCTCGATCGTGCTGCCCAGCGCGACAAGCTGGATTCTGTCGAGCCTGCACACCGCATTCGGATTCGCCCTGATCGGCGCCGTCGTCGGTGAATACGCAGGCGCTAGCAAGGGGTTGGGCCTGTTGATCAGCAACGCCCAGGGCACATTCGACTCCGCGGGTATCTACGCCGGCATGATCATCATCACGGTCGTCGCCCTGCTCGCCGAATGGCTCATCGGTATCGCCGAATCCCGGCTACTCAAATGGCGTCCCACGCAGTCCAGTTCGGGTCATGGGGTGTAGTGATGAGAAGACTCGTACTCGCCCTTGTTCTCATCAGCGCTGTGCTACTGGCCGCTGGATGCCGCGACTCCCGGCACATCCCGATGGCCAACGGCAGACCACAGGTCACCATCATGGTGGGCGGCCTGGAGAAGATCATCTATCTACCGGCGATGCTCACCCAGCAGCTCGGCCACTTCACGAACAACGACATCGACGTGACACTGCTCAGCGAACAGTCCGGTGCCACCGCGGAGACCGCGCTGCTCACCGGCGATGTTCAGGCGGTTGTCGGGTTCTACGACCACACCATCGACCTCCAGGCCAAGGAGCAATGCATTACCTCGGTGGTCCAGATGGCAGACGTTCCCGGCGAGGTGGAGCTGGTATCCGCCAGGGACACCGCGACCGTCTCCTCTCCTGCCGACTTCCGTGGCAAGAACCTCGGAGTCACCTCGCTGGGGTCATCCACAGACTTCCTGACGCAGGCCCTGGCAGGTCAGGCTGGGCTGAACACCGCCGACTACAACCGGGTCAAGGTCGGTGCGGGACAGACATTCATCGCCGGAATGAACCATGACGGCATCGATGCCGGTATGACCACGGATCCGACGGTGGCGCAGATGGTGAACGCGGGCCAGGCCAAGGTCCTCGTCGACATGCGCACCGAGGCCGGAACACGCCAGGCTCTCGGCGGTCTGTATCCGTCGACCTCGCTCTACATGCGGTGCGACACGGTGAAGGCGCATCCCGAGATCGTGCAAAAGCTCGTCACGGCATTCGTCCAGACGCTGCGCTGGATCAAAGAGCACTCTCCCGCACAGATCGCGGACAAGATGCCACCCCAATATGCGGGCGGAAACAAGGACCTGTACCTGCAGTCGATCGCCGATTCCATCGGAATGTTCAACGGTGACGGGTTGATGAAACCCGAAGGCGCACAGAATGCCTTACGCATCCTCGGGATGTATTCCAAGAATGTGGCGCCCGTGAAGCAGCGTATCGACATCACCGCCACCTACACGACCGAGTTCGCACGGGCCGCACTTCGGGATTGACGCTACATATCCAAACCGATGTCGAGCACTCGGGCGGAGTGCGTCAACGCACCCACCGCAAGATAGTCGACACCCGTCTTGGCGTACGCGGCCGCCGTTTCCAGCGAAAGCCCCCCGGAGGACTCCAGCTTGAGTTGCGGAGCGCGTGCATCACGACGCTGCGCGGCCACCTGGGTCTGCCAGACAGGAAAGTTGTCGAGAAGGACTAGTTCTGCCCCCTCGGCGATGACCTCATCGAGCTGTTCGAGCGAGTCGACTTCGACCTCACACTCGATGTTCGGAGCGGCCGCGCGAACCGCCCGCAACGCGGCCACCACCGAGCCGGCCGCCACCACATGATTGTCTTTGATGAGTGCGGCATCACCGAGGCCGAGGCGGTGGTTCACACCGCCCCCGGCACGCACCGCGTATTTCTGCAGGAGTCGCAGTCCCGGAAGGGTTTTGCGGGTATCGCGGATCTGCGCTCCGGTTCCGTCGACAGCATCCACCCAGGCAGCGGTGGTCGTCGCGATTCCCGAGAGGTGACATACCAAATTCAGCATGGTGCGCTCGGCAGTAAGCAGATCGCGAGTGGGGGCGGTGACGGTGAGCAGCGGCGTTCCGGTGCCCACGCGCGCGCCGTCGGTAAGGCGATTCTTTACGCGATAATTCCCTACGCCGACAACCTCGTCGAGAACGATGAGGGCAATGTCAATGCCGGCTACGACTCCCCCCGAACGTGTCACCATCGAGGCGCTGCACTCCGCGTCGGCGGGCACAGTCGCTTGGCTCGTGATGTCGGGGCCATAGCGGAGGTCTTCTTCAAGAGCACGCTTAACTGCCGAACGTGCCTCGGCGAGTTCGGTTTCCGTCAATGTTTCGGTCAGCATGGCACCCCCGACGGTAGCGCAACTTCGCATCCGTCGGCGTCGCGGCGCACCGGAAGGCTCACCGCGAACTCGGGATCGGTGTCGGGCCAATCCGAGCGGGCATGGCAGCCCCGGGACTCGGCGCGGGCAGCGGCCGCACTGACCACAGCGGCGGCGGTCAGGGTGAGCGCGGCGTCCTCCACTTCACGTGGATTCATGCCGCCGGAATCGGACGATGTTGGGACGCATGAGCGCAACTCCTCGTCAAGTAGCTTGAGGCCGTTCGCATCACGTAGCACCGATGCCCAGCGAGTCATTGCCGCCTGAAGTCGTCGACGTTCGAGGCGTGACTGCACACGATCACGATCTGCGGCAATGGCCGACCGGCCGAATACCCGGGCGGCGGCCTCCCCCGCACGCCTACCCACCACGAGGCCTTCCAACAAGCTGTTGGAGGCCAGCCTGTTTGCACCATGCATTCCGGTACGAGCGACCTCGCCGGCGGCGAACAATCCGGCAATCTCCGTCTGGCCGTAGGGATCGGTGACAACGCCGCCGCAGCTGTAATGCGCCCCCGGAACCACGGGGATGAGCTGGATTGCGGGATCGATGCCTGCCGCGACGCATGCAGCGGTGATGGTCGGGAATCGGCCCGCGAAGTTGCCGATCGCGCGTGCGTCGAGGTAGACGCATGGATCTCCGGTCTCGCGCAGCCGCCGGGCGATGGCCCCGGCCACCACATCGCGTGGCGCCAGATCGCCCATCGGATGCACCCCGGCGGTCACCGAATCTCCATGTTTATCAACAAGAACAGCACCTTCGCCGCGGACTGCCTCGCTGATGAGAGGACGGCAGCCGGTGGCCCCGGGGCTATGCAGCATGGTCGGGTGAAACTGGATGAACTCGACATCGGCCACCGGAACACCCGCACGCAGGGCCAGTGCGATCCCGTCGCCGGTGGAGCCCGCTGGATTGGTGGTCGCAGAGTACAGGTGTCCAAGACCGCCGGTGGCAAGAATCACGGCCCCGGTGCGAATCACGCCCAAACCGTCGCCGTTCTTGACGAGTACACCGCCCACACCGTCGGGCCCGGTGAGAACGTCATGCACCACGTGACTGCGTCGGATGTCTAGCGTCGCCGCGGCGTGATCGAGTGCCCGCTGTACCTCGGCACCGGTGGCGTCGCCGCCCGCATGAATGATCCGACGGGTGCTGTGTCCGCCTTCACGCGTCAACGCCCATTGCCCGGAACGTGTTTCGTCGAATCGGGCACCGTCTGCCACCAGATCGCGCACCGCGCGGTAACCATCGGACACGATGGAGCGCACCGCGTCGACGTCACACAGACCGGCCCCGGCGGTCAGCGTGTCCTGGACGTGCGCCTGGACCGAATCATCCGCATCAGGTAGTACCACCGCGATACCGCCCTGGGCGAAATGCGTCGCGGTGGCTCCGACCTTGCTGAGCACCACGACCTTTCGGCCGAGGCGGTGTGCTGCGAGTGCCGCCGCCAATCCGGCCACACCCGCGCCGACGACAACCACATCGGCGTCGGCCGCCCAGGTGGTCCCCGCCGGTAGCGTCATTCTCCGCCGCCGGGCTGCCCGATCTCGATCATCCGCTGCACACTGCGCCGAGCCAGCCGCGCGGTGTCCAGGTCCACATGCACCTCATCGCGGCCCTCGACGAGGCAGCGCAACATGGCCGCGGGGGTGATCATCTTCATGTACGTGCACGAGGCACGGTCGTTGACCGCCAGGAAGTTCACGTCGGGAGCCGCTTTGCGCAGCTGGTGCAACATGCCGACTTCGGTGGCCACCAATACCTCTCGCGCCCGGGTCTCACGGGCCGCGTCGAGCATGCCGCCCGTGGACAGGATCTTCACCCGGTCGTCGGGGACGGCACCTTCACCCGCCAGATAGAGAGCCGATGTCGCGCATCCGCATTCGGGATGCACGAACAGCTCGGCATCCGGGTGTGAACGCGCCTGCCCGGCAAGTTCGTCGCCGTTGATTCCGGCGTGCACATGGCACTCGCCCGCCCAGATCTGCATGTTCTGACGGCCTGTCACCCGCTTGACGTGTGCGCCGAGGAACTGGTCAGGGCAAAACAACACCTCGCGGTCCGGGTCGATCGACGCGACAACGTCGACAGCGTTCGAGGACGTGCAGCAGATGTCGGTGAGCGCCTTCACGGCCGCGGTGGTGTTGACGTACGAGACCACCACGGCGTCGGGAAACTCGGCCTTCCAGTCGCGCAGTTCCTCAGCGGTGATGGAATCGGCCAGTGAGCAGCCGGCCCGCTGATCCGGGATGAGCACCGTCTTGTCCGGACTGAGAATCTTGGCCGTCTCGGCCATGAAGTGAACACCGCAGAACACAATGGTGTCCTCGGGGGCCTCCGCGGCGATACGGGAGAGCGCCAGGGAGTCGCCGACATGGTCCGCGACGTCCTGGATGGCAGGAAGCTGGTAATTATGCGCGAGCAATGTGGCACCGCGCTGCTTGGCCAGCCGACGCACTTGCTCGGCCCAACGGGCATCGCCCTCCACCCCGGTGTATCCACCGGGGCCGTCGATCACGCCGTCAAGTACGACGTCAGCTGCCGTCATGGCCGCCTCCTCGCGCCCCTGGGTCTCGGTCAGCCTTCGGGCTGGGTTTGGTCGACCGAGGTTTTCGACTTATGATCGAAAACATGGTCCATACTAGCACCGAGCACGAGGTGTTAGCCGTGGTGTTCCAAGTACGTCACTTCGAAGACACCGCAACCAGCGCGGATGCGCCGACATCCACTCCAGAACTCGCCGTGTTGCTCTGGCAGCGCGCGCTCGAACCGCACCGCGGCGCGTGGGCACTGCCGGGCGGCCAGGTCCGCACCGACGAGGATCTCCCCTCCTCCATCCGCCGACAGCTCGCCGAAAAGGTGGATGTGCGTGAGTTGGCACACCTCGAACAGCTGGCCGTGTTTTCTGCACCGGGGCGTGTTCCCGGTCCGCGCACCATCGCCTCGACCTTCCTCGGCCTCGTCCCCTTCCCCGCCACCCCCGAGCTCCCCGCCGACACCCAGTGGCACCGGGTGAGCACGTTGCCCGCGATGGCCTTCGACCATCAGGTGATGGTCGCCCACGCGCATGCCCGCCTGATAGCCAAGATGTCTTATACCAACATCGGATTCGCCTTGGCGCCACAGCAATTCACGCTCTCGACGCTCCGCGACATCTACTGTGCGACGCTGGGATATCCCGTTGACGCGACCAATCTGCAACGCGTGCTGGTGCGGCGTGGTGTGCTCACCCCGACCGGGACCACCGTGCGATCGGGCCGCAGCGGCGGCCGGCCGGCGGCGCTCTACCGATTCACCGACGACCGGTACCGGGTCACCGATGAATTTGCCGCGCTACGCCCTCCCGGCTGACGGGACTAGCCTCTTAGAGTCTTCTTAGGGTATGAATGCCGGGGACCTTGAAGGGAGCTCAGGCATGGCACCCCACGACCTGGCGATATCCGGTGACGTCAAGTGGATCGGCGAACCGCCTCATCAGGAGCTCGAGCGCGGCGCGCGCCCGCTGCTGCCCACCGAGGATCCGTTCTACCTGCCGCCCCGCGGATTCGAACACGCCCTGCCCGGCACCGTGCTGCGCACCCGCGATGTCGAGATCGGGTTCCTGGGCGTGATCCCGCAGCGATTCACCGCGACGCAGCTGCTGTACCGCAGCAATGACCTCAATCGCCGCCCTGATGCGGCGGTGACCACCGTTCTCACGCCCACCGGCACAGACCCGGCGGCATCGGTTCCGATCATCTCCTACCAATGTGCCATCGACGCCGTCACCGACCGGTGCTTCCCCTCCTATGCCTTGCGCCGCGGCGCCCATGCGCTCGGCTCCTTCACACAGCTCGAACTGCTCCTGATCGCGGCGCTCCTCGCCCAGGGCTGGGCCGTCTCCATACCCGATCACGAGGGCGTCGACGGGACCTGGGGCGCGCCGGAGGAGCCCGGGTATCGAACGCTCGACGGAATTCGGGCGGCTCTGGACTGTGAGCGCCTCGGACTGTCCCGGGGTGCGCCCATCGGACTGTGGGGGTACTCGGGCGGAGGACTTGCCACCGCCTGGGCGGCGGAGGTCAGTGCCGAGTACGCACCCGAGCTCGATATTGCCGGTGCGGTGCTCGGCTCTCCCGTGGGCGACCTGGGACATACCTTCCGTCGCCTCAACGGCGGGCTATTCGCCGCGCTGCCCGGGCTCGTCGTCGCAGCCCTCTCGCATGTGTATCCCGGCCTTGAACGGGTGATCGAGGAGCATGCGACACCCCAGGGCAAGGAGTTCCTCGGGCGGCTCGAAGACATGCCAACCTTGCGGGCGATCGTCGCCATGGCCTTCAAAGACATGGACGATCTGGTGGACCAGCCACTGGATCAACTCCTCGAGACCCCTGAGGTGCAACACGTCTTCGAGAGCATCAAGCTCGGAAAGACCGTCCCCACTCCTCCGGTCCTCATCGTCCAGGCCGTGCACGACCAGATCATTTCGACGTCCTGCATCGACGAACTCGCCGATACCTATCGCGGCGGTGGTGCCCACGTCGCCTACCACCGCGACCTGCTCAACGAGCACCTGCTGCTGCACCCGATGTCCGCACCCATGTCGATGGCGTGGCTACGCGCACGATTCGACGGCGACAGCCTGGGAACGGAGCCGCGCCGTACGAGCTGGCCGCTGGCGTTGAAGCCCTCGACCTACCTGGGCCTGTTCAAGCTCGGCTGGGTGAGCGCCAAGGTGCTCGGCGGCCGTCCCCTGTAGAGAAGGGTCAGCTGTTCAACGCGGCAAGGGCGGCGTCCACGGCAGTCTTCTTGACCTGTGTGCGTGTTCGGCCCGCGTACTCGATGGTGCAGTCCGACAATCCGCCGAGGGCCACCGTCGCCCGAATCATCTGTACCGGTGAGGGTTTGGCGCCCGCCAGAAGTCTGATCAGCGTGCGTCGCCATTCGATCATCCACTCGCCCAGTTCGAGCTGTCCTAGTGCGGCCAGGTCGCGCACGATGATGCCCATCACCACGCGATGCGCCCACAGCACGTCGAAGTAGTCCTCCAACAGTTGACGCGCGTCCCGTGATCCACCAGTGGCCAAGAACGCCTCCAGATCGTCCACCATCGGCTGCACGATGCTCCGAACCAGATCGTCCCGCGACGAAAAATGGTAGTAGAGAGCGGGCTTGGTGATATCCAGCCGGGCCGCGATGTCCCGCAGGCTGGTGTTACGCAGCCCCTGCTCGGCGAAGAGATCTCGCGCGACCGCTTGGATGCGCTCCCTGGTGTTGATCGTTACGGGCGCTTCGGGGGCCATCTTTCGATAATAGTCCCTGACTTTCCGGGCGGTAAGCAGTATGCTCGATTTACTTACCGATCGTTAAGTAAGGAGGCGGACATGCGGGTTCTCATTTCTGGCGCGAGCGTCGCCGGGCCCACGCTGGCTTACTGGCTGGCGCACTATGGGTTTGACGTCACAGTGGTCGAACGCTCGCCTGCTCCGCGCAAATCCGGGGGCCATGCCGTCGATTTGTTCAAACCCGCGATGGACATCGTGGAGAAGATGGGTGCTCTCGAGAGGATCGAGGCCCGTAAGGTCGGCACCGACCTGTTATCCATCCATCGCGAGGGCAAGCCTGACCTGGTGGATCTTCCCGAGGCCCTCATCTTCTCGGCCGTCTCGCAGCGCCACGTCGAGATCATGCGCGACGATCTCAGCGAGATCCTGTATGACACCAGCTCCTCCACCGCCGAGTACATCTTCGGCGACTCGATCGCCGCGCTCACCGATGACGGCACCGGCGTTCACGTCACTTTCGAGACAGGCCCCGAACGCCGCTTCGAACTCGTCATCGGCGCGGACGGATTGCACTCGAATGTTCGCAACC
Source organism: Mycobacteroides chelonae CCUG 47445 (assembly GCF_001632805.1). NCBI lineage: Bacteria > Bacillati > Actinomycetota > Actinomycetes > Mycobacteriales > Mycobacteriaceae > Mycobacteroides > Mycobacteroides chelonae. The sequence continues at coordinate 2,653,382 of NZ_CP007220.1, forward strand.
TGGTGTTCGGCCCCGAGGCCGGCTATGCGCATTGGCTGGGCGAGTATCTCGCGGTCGCATCGATACCCAATTACCTCGAGCTAGACGACCGCGCCCTGATGTTCCCGCGGGTGGACCGGATGGCGGGCATCTACAGCGCCGCGCTACTCCCGGATGCGCGCGCGTTCTTCCTTTTCCGCCCGCCGGCGCCACTGGAGTACCACCACCGGGATGTACCACGGCAGAAGGAGCTATTGCGCGAGGCGTTCGCAGACTTCGGCTGGGAAGTGCCACGGATGCTGGCGCAGGTGGACGAGACCGACACGTTCTACATGGACTCCATCACCCAGCTGCGGATGGACACCTGGTCAAAGGGCCGGATCACGCTCGTCGGTGACGCCGGATACTGCCCGGGTCCAGCCGTCGGCGGAAGCACCAGCCTGGCAGTGGTCGGGGCATATGTGCTCGCCGGGGAAATCGCGGCCGCGGCAGGCGATCACACTCGGGCCTACCCTGCCTGCGAAGCAGCCCTGGGCGAGTATGTGCGCCGGAGCCGTCAGCTGGCCCTGACCGCGTCGGACACCTTGGTACCCCGGAACCGTGTCGGACTGTGGACTCTTGTTCACGGCGCACGAATCCTTGGTCATTTGCCGCCGTCATTGGCGCGCGTCGCCTCCCGGCTTGTCGCGGCACGCGCGCTGAACATCCACGATACCTTCGCCATCCGCGACTACCAGGGAATGGTTCGCCCGTAGCACATCGACAACGGTCCGGATCAGGAAGCGCCAGAACGTCATTGGCGATAGTGATGGCCGCGTTGCTAGCCGACACCACCTCATTGCGGTGGCCAATTCACACGTCGGCACCCCGTACGCTGACATCCGGGTCGCTTCGAACCAGACAGAGGAGTGAGATGGACCGGACCGCCAATCCCTTGTTCAAGGCGGGTATGGCCGCTATCACCGCAACCGCCTTGGTTGTCGCGCCAACGGCCGTTCCGCGCACGCCGCAAGCAATCTCCCTCCCCGACGTCCGATCCGCCGCAGTTCGTCTGAGCTCATTCGCATTCACACCACAAGCCGACAACGCCCCGCTGAGCGCGCTGACCGCGCTGAAGTTCCCGCTGCCGTCGAGCGCACCCGGGGCATCCGACGCGCCGGCCGGGCCGCTCCCACTCGCTCCGATCACCAGTGCCAGTCTCCTGGCGCAGCCGCGTACGGCGGCCGCCCCGCCTGTCACCCCCTCCATCACGCCGTCTCGGTCTAGTGCTCCCGTGGCCGCCGCTGCAGGTCCCACCGTCGCAAACTCCATCACCAATGGCATCGATCAGGCCTATCAGTTCATCCAGTACTGGGTGGATTACGGCGTAGACCTGGCGCAGTGGGGTGCAGGGTTTGTTCCCGTCATCGGCGGCCTCGTCAGCGCGCAGATCGGCATCGTCTACGACAATCTTGTTCGGCCCATCGCCAACAGCTTTGTCTACAACCTCGTCGACCCGATCATCAACGACCCCAGCTTCTCCAACATCGTCAACTCGTTCGGACGATTCGGCAGTGACATCGTCAACTCCGTCATCAATTTCGCATGGGCAGAGGCACGCTACTTCCTGCCACCACTGCCGCCGCTGCCCGGATTGGCCCTGCAAGCGACGGCGGATTCGGTCGGTGCGACGCCCACCTCCATGCACGAGGCATTGGCGCCGTTCACCAAGGCCTTCAAGGATGCCCAGGCGCATTTCGCAGAGACTCTGGGCCTCACAAAAGCCGATCAGAAACTCGCAGGCCTCGAAAAGACCGGCACCACAGCGGAAACCACCACGGAAACGATCAACGGCACCGCTAAGGAAGACGGCAAGGACGCGGCCGCAACCACCGCGGCCGTTGACAGCAAGGACCGTGCCGAGACCAAGGCGCCCGACAAGGACAAGGCCGCCATCACGGCCATCGGCAAGGACACAAAGACGGACGTGAAGGCAATCTCCGACACCAAGGAGACGGCGTCCGACGGCACCAAGCAGGCCCCCAAGGATGCTCCCAAAGATGCCACGCCCGGCAGTGCGGCGGCCGGTACCCAGGGAGCTTCCGGCGAGACGCTCACGGGTATTAAGCCAGCCAAAGATGTCGAGAATCCCAAGGATTCGACGAAGGAAGATAAGGCACTCACCGCTGCGGTGATCAAGGACAACACCGACAAGCCGGCCAAACCGAAGGTTCCCACCGCCAGCACCACCGAGCATGGCACCGTCAGCGCACAGGGCACCGTCCGCGGACCCATCTCGCAGTCGACTACCGGACACCCTGCGGCGTCCGCGTCGGGCTCCCAGAACCCGGCAGGCAAGACGCCCGATGCCCAGACGCAGGGTGCGGAGCCGAAATCTTCCGAGACCAAGACCTCGGAAACCAAGGCGTCGGTCACCAAGCCATCCGAGTCCAAGAGCTCGGGATCTAAGCCGCCGAGTGCGTCCACGGCGCACGACTCGGCGAGTAAGTCCACCGGATCGGCAAGCGGCTCTTCCAAGTCAGGTGGTGACGGGTCGAAGTCGAGCGGTGGCGGCCACGACTAAGCGGTCTCCGCGCTGTTGACGGCCGCCGGCGAGAAACGCTGCAGCAGAAAATCGTTCAGGCGCTGAGTGGATGCCGCGCGGGTGGAGGTGCCCCACGCCAGCGCAATGGATCGGTGGTAACCATCGCCGACCAGCGGTATCTCGCGGATACCTGGTGGTGTGCGGTCGTCATGCGGAAGCAGTGCGATACCAAGCCCCCGACTGATGAGTTCACGGATCGTGCCGAACTCGGTGACTTCGATGGCAATGTTCGGGACGTAACCCGCTGCACGACACCATGTCTCGGTGAGCTGCCGAAGGTTGTAGCTGGGCGGATTGGCGATGAATGTCTCGCCGGTCAGCTGGTCCATGCGTAGCGCGGTCTCCCCGGCAAGCCGGTGATCCACGGGGACCGCGACCTGAATCCGCTGAGCGCCGATCGTGGTGTGGTGCAGGCGCTCCGGTGCGGGTATCACGACGGCGAGGTCGAGATTGCCGGTCATCAACTCTGCACCGAGTTCTGTTCCGTGCGCCTGTTTGAGCAGCACCCGGATACCCGGGTGTCGATGACGGAAGGCGGCGAGCAGATCCGGGATATGCCCCGATCCCATGGTGAGCGGGAACCCGAAACGCACCGTGCCGTGCTCTGGATCCGCATCTCCGGTGAGCTCGCCAAGGGTGCGATCGAGTTCGGCCAGGGGTTCACGTGCCCGGGCCGCGAGGCGACGCGCCACAGGGGTTAGCCGAACCGTCCTTCCGTCATGAATGAGCAGTGGCACCCCCAGCGCCGCTTGCAGCGAGTGGATTCGCCGGCTCATCGATGACTGCGGAATATCCAGCGCCAGTGCTGCCTGCGTCATATGCCCGTCATGTGCGGACAACTCCACAAGTGCCCGCAGTTGGGGAGCGAGTTGGGATGTCCATTGATCCATTATCGGATGATACGTGCCCGATCATTCATTGGACGGAATGAATATCGGCGGCGGATGGTGGATGCCATGACGAACGTCCCACGTATCTACGGTCCCCATGACGATGCCGATGTGGTGTTGATCGGTGGCGGCATTATGTCTGCAACCTTGGGTTCGATGCTGTCGATCCTGGCGCCCGAATGGCGAATTGTGCTGCTGGAACGCGCCGACGCGCTCGCCACCGAGAGCAGCGGCCCCTGGAACAACGCCGGCACCGGGCACAGCGGATTCTGCGAACTCAACTACATGCCCGATCCCGCGGACGGCGCGAAAGCCACCGGGATAGCCCAGCAGTTCCATCTCAGCCGCCAGTGGTGGTCCTACCTCGCCGAGAACGGTCTACTCGAGCCTGATGCATTCATTCACCCGGCAGCACACATGGACGTGGTGTTCGGACAGCGGGATATCGACTATCTGCGGCGGCGATACGAAACACTCTCTGCCGAGCCGATGTTCACCGGAATACGGTTCAGTGATTGCCCCACCACCATCGAGGACTGGGCGCCGCTGGTGATGCGTGGCCGCGCACCCGATGAGCCCGTCGCCGCCACCCTGCATCCCGACGGTACCGATATCGATTTTGGCGCCCTCACTCGTGCGCTGACACAGATGATCACCGATCGCGGAGCACAGGTGCGTCTGGAACATGAAGTGCGCGTACTGACCCAGGGGCGCGACGGCTCATGGATGGCGAATGGGGTGAACCCCCATGGCGACTTCACCATACGAGCCCGCAGCGTGTTCGTTGGCGCCGGCGGGCACGCACTGAGGATCCTGCAACGCGCCCGGCTTCCCGAGGTGCGTGGTTACGCCGTCCTGCCCGTTGGTGCCGCATTCCTGCGGTGCGGGAATCCTGCCGTGGCGAACCGACACTCGACCAAGGTGTATGGCCAGGCACCCGTGGGCGCACCACCGATGTCGGTACCGCACTTGGACAAACGCCTGGTTGACGGGCGGCCGTACCTGATGTTCGGCCCCTACGCGACATTCAGCACCAGGCTGCTCAAACACGGCCGATGGATCGATTTCTTCACCACACTGCGCTGGCACAACATGCATGTGATCGCAGCCGCGCTCGTCCAAAATCTTTCACTGATTGGATACCTGATCAAGCAGCTGGTGGCGGGCCCCCGCCAACGATTCGCTCAGTTGCGCCGCTACTACCCCACCGCCGAACCTGGTGATTGGGAACTTGTCCCGGCAGGTCAACGGGCACAACTCATCAGACCTGATCGCCGGCGCATGGGCGTACTCCAGCAGGGCACCGAACTGGTGGTCAGCGCTGACCACACCATCTCCGGATTACTTGGCGCCTCCCCCGGCGCCTCCACGGCGGTTCCGATCATGCTCGACGCCCTCCAACGCTGCTTCCCCGAGCAATGGCACACCTCCTGGCGTACAACGATGTTCGGCGCGATCCCGGGTGCCGCAGACCGCACCTGGGATGCGGCAGCCGTCACCGAATCCGTACGGGTCACCGCACGCGCGCTGGGCCTCGACGAAACTAAGCCGTCGAGTTGACGCCGTCGACCGGCGGGGCGGTCACGGGCACCCGGTACAGCGGGCCAGTTACCGGCGGCCAGGCGTCGAGATCATCACGCACACAAGCCACTACACAGAACATGTACGTGACCGCCGCCAAACACGGAGCCAGCGCCAGGGTGACTGCGATCTGAGCGGGCGTGTGACCGTAGAAGACAGCCGGAGCCTCGACGACGTACTTGATCCGATGTCCCTCGTCCAGCTGAGCACCGGCGATATCCAGTGCCCCGTAACGCAACCGGACCAGTGCGGCTCCCACACCGGCCGCGAGCGCCGAGCCTGCCAGGGCCCCCAGGGCGACCCCGCCTAGCATCACCGGGCCCCGGTGCGCCCGCCACTGCCAGGCCGCGGCGGATACGACCACCGCAACCACGGCCGCCATCCCCGTCAGCAGCGTGGTCGCGATGAAGAAGTTGTCGGCCTGACTACCCAGATGAACAAACACGCGGCCGTTGTCACGAGTATCGGCGATGGCACCGTGCACACCCGGTGCGATAACGCTCCATAGTGCCCCCACCAACACCCCTGCAACGCTCAGGACACCGAAAACCACCGTTGCCGCCTTGGCGTGTGAAAAACGCGGCGCGACAGCCTGATCGACGACCGCCGAGGTGACAGTCACGGGCGCCGAGGGCGCTTCGCCGGCGCTCATCGCTACCTGCGGCTCTTCGCCGGCGCTCATCGCTGCTCGAGCTGCTTGGAGTCCGCCTCGCCATGCCGCGAACACTTCGCGTGCCAACCATCCGGGCGCACCTGCACGATCATCCGCCGCCCGCACGCCGCGCAGAACCGCGGCGGCTCCAAGCCAAGCTGTGCCGCCGTGGGCATGACCAGACCAGTCAACCCGTCCATTGATTCGCCGGTATACACGTTGTACTTACCGGCGGCCACCGGTTCTGTACCCATCACGTACAGGCTATTGGTCACAGGCTGCTGTTGAGTGCCTTGATCGGCATCTGCAGATCGACGAGCAGTTCCAGGTCGGCCTCGGCCGGACGGCCCAGTGTCGTCAGATAGTTGCCGACGATGACGGCGTTGATACCGCCCAGAATGCCCTGCTTGGCCCCCAGATCACCCAGGGTGATCTCGCGACCACCGGCGAAACGCAGCATGGTGCGCGGCAGTGCGAGACGGAACGCGGCAACAGCGCGCAGCGCGTCAGCGGCCGGGAGTACCTCGAGATCGCCGAACGGCGTTCCGGGGCGCGGGTTCAGGAAGTTCAACGGAACCTCATCGGGTTCCAGCTCGGCCAGGTTGGCGGCGAACTCAGCGCGCTGCTCGAGCGTCTCACCCATACCGAGGATGCCGCCGCAGCAGACCTCCATGCCCGCCTCGCGAACCATCCGAAGGGTGTCCCAACGCTCCTCCCAGCTGTGCGTGGTGACCACGTTCGGGAAATGCGATTTGGCTGTTTCGAGATTGTGGTTGTAGCGGTGCACACCCATTGCCGAGAGGCGATCCACCTGCTCCTGGGTCAGCATGCCCAGCGAGCACGCGATCTGGATGTCGACCTCATTGCGAATGGCCTCGATACCGGCAGCGACCTGCGCCAGCAAGCGCTCGTCGGGGCCACGAACCGCGGCCACGATGCAGAACTCGGTGGCGCCGGACTTCGCGGTCTGCTTTGCGGCCTCGACCAGGCTCGGGATATCGAGCCACGCACTACGCACCGGAGAAGCAAAGAGACCGGATTGCGAGCAGAAATGGCAGTCCTCAGGGCAGCCACCCGTCTTGAGGCTGATGATGCCCTCTACCTCGACCTCGGGGCCACACCACTGCATCCGGACCTCATGCGCGAGTGCGAGCAGCTCCTCAAGGCGATCGTCGGGAAGCTGGAGCACGCGCAGGACCTGATCCTGGGTCAGTCCCACGCCCTGCTCGAGCACCTGCTCACGGGCGGTAGCCAGTATGTCGCGATCCGTATCGCCCGCGGTGGTTGCTTCGGCTGCCTGAGTCACGCAGCGCTCCTCACTAGGTCCAAACCTGATACTCAATCCTGAACGGTGTTCAGGTTAGAGTATGGCCATCACCGAGCCAAACAAGGGGCGCGCCGCCCCGCTGAACCGATACGACCTGGTGCGCCGGGCCACCGCGATTCTCGACGACTACGGGATCGCGGACCTCACGATGCGCCGGCTGGCTCGTGAACTCGATATCGCGCCGAGCGCGCTGTACTGGCACTTCGCGAACAAGCAGCAGCTACTCGGCGCGGTTGCCGATCACGTGCTGGCGCCCTTGGCCGAATCCGATTGTCGCGATGTGCCCTGGCAGCAGCGCATCGAATTCCTGTGCGCCGCCCTGCGTGACGCTCTGTTATCCCACAAGGACGGAGCGGAGTTGGTGTCGGCGAGCTTCGCCTCCGGCCAGACCTCCCACATGATCACGGTGGTGAACCGCTTGGCCGAGGCCGCGGTGACCTCCGGACTGGGCGCGGTACCCGCCGCCCTCGCCGCCCGCAGCATCGTCTACTACGTCTTGGGTTATGTCGCCGACGAACAGTCTCGGCTGCAGTGGGATTCGGCCGGTGCACTGCAACACGGCCAGTCCTTCCTCGCTGACGGTGCGGGCCTGACGGACCCGACCGCGCAGTTCGGTTTTGGCGTGCGCCTTCTTGTGGATGGCATCGGCCAGTTGGCCCGCCAGTCCAGCCCGATCAGTTAGAGGCCACCAGGCCCTTGACCCACTGGGGGTCGAAGAGCGCGACGCTCATCTCGGCGAAGACCGCGGGCATCAGCCGTCCGGCGCCCTCTGGAATCACCGCACGCACCGGCGTCTGGAACTGGTTCGCCAGGTCCTCACGGTTAAGCCGCTGCACCAGGTCCGGCTCTGCCGGGAAACTCCCCACCACCAGGCCGGCGCACGGCACTGACTGCGCCGCCAGTGCTTCCAGCGTGAGAGCGGTGTGGTTGAGCGTGCCCAGGTCAGCGGTGGTCACCACCAGCACCGGCGCGTCCAGAACAATCGCCAGATCGCGCAGGGTCTTCCCCCCGGCGGCCAACTCCACTAGCAGGCCGCCCGCGCCTTCGACCAGCGTCAGTGCGTCGGGCCGGTCGAGGGCGAATATCGCCGTGGCCATCTGCACGTGGTCCAGCAGCCGAAGGCCCGCCCGCGATGCCGCCGCCACCGGAGCCAACGGTTCGGGATAGCGCGCCAAGGTCTCGACTCGCGTGACGCCGGACAGCCGGGCAACCTCGTCGGCGTCACGGTCCTCCCCGGTTTGCACCGGCTTGCACACCGTCACTTCAATGCCCTGGCTCACCGCGGCCGCGGCCAGGGCCGCGGTGGCCACCGTCTTCCCCACTCCGGTCGATGTTCCGGTGACCAGGAGAACCGTCATCGGCGGGCCAGCGCCAATACTCCGGAGAGCACTTCACGCACCCGATCCATGTCGGCATCGGTAAGGGAGGCGCGCGCCGTCAGGCGCAGCAGTGACTGTCCTTCGGGGACCGAAGGTGGACGGAAGCAGCCCACCCGGACACCCTGTTCCAGGCATGCTTTGGCGGCGTTGAACGCGACCGTGGGGTCTCCCAACACCACCGGCACCACCGCAGACTCAGGTCTATCCGCCAAGCCGCACCACTGACCGAGCGTGGCCGCATGGTCAAGGACGGCGCGAACCCGTTCCGATTCGACAGCCATCAGGCGCAGCGCCGCCAGCGCCGACCCGACCGCGGCCGGAGCCAGACCAGTGTCGAAGATAAACGGCCGCGCGGCGTCGACCAGATGTGCGCGAACAGCTTCCGAGCCCAACACCGCCCCACCCTGGCTACCCAGGGCCTTGGAAAGCGTGACGGTAACGACGAGGTCCTCACGCCCGGCAAGCCCGACTTCGGAAACCAGTCCGCGACCACCGGCTCCGCGTACACCCAGCCCGTGTGCCTCGTCGACCAACAGCACCGCTCCGTGACTGCGGCAGACCGCATACAGGTCGGTCAGTGGGGCGAGCGCGCCATCGGCACTGAAAACCGCATCGGTAAGGACAAGTGCGCGTTCCTCGGGGCGTTGTGCCAGGGCCGCGGCCACCGCCTGCGTATCGCGATAGGGCGTCACCACAACGCGCGCCCTCGACAGGCGGCAAGCATCGATCAGCGAGGCGTGCGTGCGCGCATCGGAGACAATGAGCGTTCCCGGGCCGGAAAGTGCCACCACCGCACCGAGATTGGCGGTATAGCCCGAGGAGAAAACCAGTGCCGACTGTGTGCCCATGAAGTCGGCGAGCTCCCGCTCAAGCTCTTCATGCAGTTCGGTGTTGCCGGTGACAAGGCGCGAACCGGTGGAGCCCGCACCCCACACCCGCAGGGCTTCGACGCCGGCCTCGATCACCTCCGGGTGTCGCGCCAGGCCCAAGTAGTCGTTGGACGCCAGGTCGATCTCGGGCTCGGCGGCACTGCGGGTACGTAGCCGCCGACGCAGTCCGGCGGCTTCCCGTTGACGCTCTACCTCACCCAACCAGGCAAGCGGTGATGATGCCTCGACCACCGACGCCTCCTCTCCTGAACGGTGTTCAGGTTAGCGCACACGTGGAAGCTCCCGTCACGGCGTTCGGCCTGGCGACGCGGCCCCCAACGCCGCCGCCGCACGCACCATCGCATCGGCAATCCGCTGTATCTCGTCCTCGCTGCAGATGTACGGCGGCATCGTGTAGATCAAGGTCCGGAACGGCCGCAGCCACACCCCGGCGTCGAGCGCCGCATCGGTGGCGATGCGCATGCCCTGCTGCCCCAAGGGCAGCTGCATGTCAATCACCCCGATGGCGCCGCACACCCGCACATCGGCAACTCCATCGAGATCAGCAGCGGGCGCCAGGCCGCTGCGCAGGCCCTCGGAGATCGCCGCAACCCGCGATTTCCAATCCCCTGACTGCAGCAGTTCTATCGAAGCGACCGCTACCGCGCAGGCCAACGGGTTGGCCATGAAGGTAGGGCCGTGCATGAGGGCGCCCGCCGCACCGTCACTGATGGTGCGCGCGATTTTCGCGGTACACAGCGTGGCGGCCAGGGTCAGATAGCCACCGGTCATCGCCTTACCCACACACATGATGTCGGGGCTGACCCCGGCATGGTCGGCTGCGAACAGCTCACCGGTGCGCCCGAAGCCCGTCGCGATCTCGTCGAAGATCAGCAGCACACCGTGCCGATCGCACATGGCGCGCAGCTCTGCCAAATAGCGCGGATCGTGGAACCGCATTCCGCCGGCACCCTGAACCACCGGCTCGACGATGACCGCCGCCAGTTCGGCGGCATGCTCGGTCAGCTCCGCCTCAAAACGCCGCGTGTAGTCGTCGTCGTAGGCGTGGGGAACCTTCTCGGCGAAGACCTGCTCGACCAGCACATCTGTCCACAGCGAGTGCATGCCGCCTTCCGGATCGCACACGCTCATCGGGGCGAAGGTGTCGCCGTGATACCCCCCGCGCCAAGTCATCAGACGATGTTTGGCCGGCAGCCCCAGGCTGCGCCAGTACTGCAGCGCCATCTTGATCGCCACTTCCACCGATACCGATCCGGAGTCACAGAAGAACACCGTTTCCAGACCGGCCGGAGTCAGCTCCACCAGCAGCTGGGCGAGGCGCGCGGCAGGTTCGTGGGTGAGCCCACCGAACATGACATGGCTCATCGAGGCCAACTGTTCGGTCACCGCACGGTCCAGCGCGGGATGGCCGTGGCCGTGGATGCACGACCACCATGAGCTCATCGCGTCGAGCACCTCGACCGATCGGCCATCACGCACCACTGTGATGTTCGGACCGCTCGCACTGGTCACCACCAGCGGCCGTTGAGCGGCATCGGGATCACCGATCCCGCTGTACGGATGCCACAGATGCGCAGCATCGACGGATCCGACTTCATCGGGTGTCAACCTCGGCACAATCATCGAGCCTGTCACAAACCCTCGGCACGGAGCCATTCGCCTCGTGCGCACACGCCGTTGGCGCGCACCTGCGGAGACTCTCGGCAACCATGGGTACATTGGGGGCGAAAATGTTCTTCGTCTCAGCAACCAAACCCGTGACCGATCCCGAGGTGCCTCCCACCGCGGCGATGGACGCCACCCCAAAGCCTAAGAGCAGCAAGGGGTTTTATCGGTACGACCTCGACGGATTGCGCGGAATCGCGATTTTTCTGGTCGCGGTGTTTCACGTGTGGTTCGGCAGGGTGTCGGGTGGAGTTGACGTCTTCTTAACCCTTTCGGGCTTTTTCTACGGCAGCAAGCTACTTCGCACAGCGACCACACAGGGAGCGTCGCTCAACCCGGTACCGGTGTTGAAGCGACTGGTCCGGCGCTTGCTCCCCGCGCTGGTTCTGGTGCTGGCGGCCTGTGCCGTACTCACCGTCTTAGTGCAACCCGAGACCCGGTGGGAGACGTTCGCCGAGCAGAGTCTGGCCAGCCTCGGGTACTACCAGAACTGGGAGCTGGCCAACACCGCCGCCGACTATCTGGCAGCCAGCGAGTCGGTCAGCCCACTCCAGCACCTCTGGTCGATGTCGGTTCAGGGCCAGTTCTACGTCGGTTTCCTGGCGTTGGTGTATCTGCTGGCGGTTCTGCTGCGCAAACCACTCGGCCGGCACATCCGCACTGTCCTGGTGGCCGTGATCGCAAGCCTGACCGCCGCATCGTTCGGCTACGCGATCTACGCCCATCTCGACTTCCAGTCGATTGCCTACTACAACACGTTCGCGCGGGCTTGGGAGTTGCTACTCGGAGTGCTGGTAGGGGCGTTGGTGGCGGGAACCCGCTGGCCGATGTGGCTTCGCCAGGTCCTGAGCATCGCGGCCTTGGCGACGATCCTGTCCTGCGGCGCGCTCATCAACGGCGTGCGGGAGTTCCCGGGTCCGCTGGCCCTCGTGCCCGTCATCGCCACACTCGTCCTCATCTTGTCGGCGGCGAATCTGCCCACCGACACCCCACAACCGGCGGCGAACCGGTTCCTGGCCACCAGACCCCTGGTCGAGCTGGGTTCACTGGCGTACTCCCTCTATCTGTGGCACTGGCCGCTGCTGGTCTACTGGCTGGTCTACAGCGGTCAGCCCAAGGTCTCCTTGTGGGAAGGTGCCGCCATCCTCGGGATATCCCTGGCGTTGGCCTACTTGACCAACAAATACGTCGAGACTCCCCTGCGGTACCCCCGGCCGGTCGCCAAGCCCTCCACGCTGTGGACCAGGCTGCGGCGCCCCACCTTGGCGCTCGGAACCTCGATCGTCTTGATGGCGGTCGCGCTGACCGCTACCTCGTTCACCTGGCTCGAACATGTCACGGTGCAGCGGTCCAATGGCAAGGAGCTCTCCGGCCTGCGTCCACGGGACTACCCGGGCGCCGGAGCCCTGCTCTACGGCGACCGCGTACCCGACCTACCGATGCGGCCCACCACCCTGGAGGCCTCTGACGACCTGCCCATCACCACCGAGCAGGACTGCATCAGCGACTTCCGCAATCGCGCGGTGATCACCTGTACCTACGGCAATCCGCACGCCACACGAACCATCGCGCTGGCCGGCGGATCACATGCCGAGCACTGGATCACCGCCCTCGACATCCTGGGGCGCCAACACAACTTCAAAATCACCACCTATCTGAAGATGGGTTGCCCGCTCAGCACCGAAGAGGTCCCTCGCATCGCCGGGTCCAACGACCCATACCCCGATTGCAAGAAATGGGTCGACGAGGTGATGGCGCGGTTGATCAAGGAACACCCCGACTACGTCTTCACCACAACCACCCGCCCTCGCTCCGCGTTCGGCACCGGCGATGTGATGCCCGATAGCTACCTGGGCATCTGGTCGGCGTTCGACGAGGCGGGAATTCCTGTTCTCGGAATGCGCGACACGCCCTGGCTGATCGACAAGGACGGCACCACCTACACCGCCGCCGACTGCATTTCGGCGGGTGGAAACTCCGATTCGTGCGCCATGGATCGCAACCGCGCGCTCGATGACGTGAATCCCACGTTCGCCATCGCGAACCAGTTCCCACTACTCAAGATCCTCGATATGACCAAGGCCGTGTGCCGCTCCGACAAGTGCCGTGTAGTTGAGGGAAACGTGTTGGTGTATCACGATTCTCACCACATCTCGGCAACCTACATGCGCACTATGGCCAAGGAGCTGGGGCGCCAGATCGCCCTCGCGACCGGTTGGTGGCGAACGACCCCGCCGGGCAAGTGAGGCGCGCGATCCCGGTGTAGACCGATAGGGTCTATCACTATGACCCTGCCACCACTTCAGGTATGGCCGGGTAACCCGTATCCGCTGGGCGCCACCTATGACGGAGCCGGCACCAACTTCTCGTTGTTCTCCGAGGTCGCCACGGCCGTCGAACTGTGCCTGATCGCCAAGGACGGCACAGAAACCCGAGTGCCACTCGATGAGGTCGACGGGTACGTGTGGCACTGCTATCTGCCAACCATCTCCCCCGGCCAGCGTTACGGATTCCGGGTACACGGGCCCTGGGAACCTGAGGCCGGGCACCGCTGCGACCCGAACAAGCTGCTGCTCGACCCGTATGGCAAGGCCTTTCACGGCGAGTTCGGCTATACCCCCGAGGCGGATCCGCCCCTGCTCTCCTACCAGACCGACCCACTGGATACCGAGACACTCGTCGCGCGCGACTCGCTCGGCCACACCATGACCTCTGTGGTCATCAACCCCTACTTCGACTGGGGTTCGGATCGTGGCCCACGCACTCCGTACCACGAGACGGTCATCTACGAGGCTCATGTCAAGGGCATGACGCAGACACATCCCGGAATACCCGAGGAGCTCCGGGGCACCTACGCCGGTCTGGCGCATCCAGTCGTCATCGAGCACCTGCGTTCTCTCGGAGTTACCGCCATTGAACTGATGCCCGTGCACCAGTTCTTCCATGACAGCCGGCTGATCACCCTTGGATTGCGAAACTACTGGGGGTACAACACCTTCGGTTTCTTGGCTCCGCATGCTGGGTACGCATCATCACCGCACGCAGGCGGCGCCGTCGCCGAATTCAAGGCAATGGTTCGCGCACTGCACGAGGCAGGTATCGAGGTCATCCTCGACGTCGTCTACAACCACACGGCCGAGGGCGATCACATCGGCCCGACCCTGAGTTTCCGCGGCATCGACAATCGCGCCTACTACAAACTCAACGACGACAACCTCGCGCGGTACACCGACTACACCGGGACGGGCAACAGTCTCAACGCTCGCCACCCACACACGTTGCAGCTCATCATGGACTCACTGCGCTACTGGGTCACCGAAATGCATGTCGACGGATTCCGGTTCGACCTGGCCTCGACCCTGGCCCGCGAGTTGCATGACGTCGATCGCCTGTCCGCCTTTTTCGACCTGGTGCAGCAAGACCCGATCGTCAGTCAGGTCAAACTGATCGCCGAACCCTGGGATATCGGCGAAGGCGGATACCAGGTGGGCAACTTCCCCGGCCTGTGGACCGAATGGAACGGCAAGTTCCGCGACACCGTCCGCGATTACTGGCGCGGAGAGCCCGCCACCCTCGGCGAATTCGCCTCCCGTCTCACCGGCTCCTCAGATCTCTACGAGGCGACCGGGCGCCGCCCCAGCGCAAGTATCAACTTCGTCACCGCACATGACGGCTTCACACTGCGAGACCTGGTCTCGTACAACGAGAAACACAACGAGGCCAACGGCGAGAACAATCAGGATGGCGAGACCTACAACCGCTCGTGGAACTGCGGCGTCGAAGGTCCCACCGACGATCCAGAGATTCTCGCGCTGCGTGCCCGTCAGATGCGCAATATCTTCGCGACTCTGGTGCTGAGCCAGGGCACACCGATGCTCTCGCACGGCGACGAGATCGGCCGCACCCAGCAGGGCAATAACAACGTGTACTGCCAGGATTCGACACTGTCCTGGATGGACTGGGAGCTGGCTCAGGCAAATTCCGACCTGCTGCAATTCGCCAGATCGGTGATCGCACTGCGTAAACAGCACCCGGTGTTCCGCCGCCGCCGCTTCTTCGCCGGACGACCGATCCGCGAGGGCGAGGAAGTCCGCGACATCGCGTGGCTGACACCCGCGGGCGAGGAAATGACCACCGCCGACTGGGACAGCGGTTTCGGCAAGAGTCTGGCCGTCTTTCTCAACGGCGATGCGATCCCCGAACCCAATGCACGCGGCGAACGTGTGTCCGGCGACTCATTCCTGCTGTGTTTCAACGCCTATGACGAACCGCTGGATTTCGTGACACCCGACGGCGACTACGCGACGCAGTGGACAGCCGTCCTCGACACTGCCGAACCCGACGGACAATGCTCGGCGATAGTCGACGCGGGCAAGGCCGTGCGCGTACAGGACCGCGCCCTGGTCGTGCTGCGCAAGAGCGGATAGTCGACGCTACGTCAGGTAGCGGAATGCCGCCGAATCCGGTTCCAGCCGTTCGATATCGAGGTCCGACGCGTACATGCGGTCCAGCAGGCCCGCGAGATCCTCGGCATTGCTGAGCTCGATGCCCACCAGGGCGGCACCCATCTCGCGGTTGTTCCGCTTGACGTACTCGAACAGCGTGATGTCATCGTTGGGCCCGAGTATGTCGCCCAGGAATCGGCGCAACGCACCCGGCTCCTGCGGGAAGTCGACCAGGAAGTAGTGCTTGAGCCCCAGGTGCACCAATGAGCGCTCCAGGATCTCGCCGTACCGCGACACATCGTTGTTACCACCGGAAATCAGGCAGACAACCGTCTCACCCGGGGCCAGATCCAGTTCTGACAGCGCGGCGACCGACAGGGCGCCGGCGGGCTCGGCGATGATGCCCTCGTTCTGGTACAGCTCGAGCATGGCCGTGCAGGCGGCACCCTCGTCGACGGTCATCAACGTCAATGTCTCTCCGGCAGCGGCCAGCAGCCGGTACGGAACCGCGCCGGCCACCTGCACCGCACAGCCGTCGACGAACGGATCGACATGATCGAGTGGGACCGGCCCACCCGCCCGCATCGCGGCCGCCATGCACGCGGCACCGGCCGGCTCGACACCGACGACCCGTACCCGAGGAGCCCGTTCCCGCAGGTAGGTGGTAATCCCGGAGATACACCCGCCGCCACCGACCGGGACCACCACAACGTCCGGCCGGACCTCGAGCTGGTCAAGGATCTCGGCGGCAATGGTGCCCTGCCCGGCGATAGTCCGTGGATCGTCGAACGCCGGGACCAGGGTGGCTCCGGTGCGTTCGGCGTCTGCCTTGGCCGCCGCGGCCGCCTCGTCGTAGCCGTGCCCGACGGCGATGAGCTCAACGAACCCGTTGCCGTGATAGATGATCCGTTGCCGCTTCTGCTTCGGAGTCTTGCTGGGGATGTACACGCGCCCGTGTACACCCATCGAGTTGCAGGCCAACGCGAACCCCTGGGCGTGGTTTCCAGCGCTGGAGCACACGACGCCGGCAGCCTTCTCCTCGTCGCTGAGCTGCATCAGGAGGTTGAACGCACCACGCAGTTTGTACGAGCGAACCGATTGCAGATCTTCACGTTTGAGATAGACGTTGGCCCCGGTGAGTGCCGAGAGACGATCGGCGTGCTGGACGGGAGTCGGGTGCACCACCTCGTCGATGCGCTTGGCCGCCGCATCGATATCGCTGGCGGTGACGGCCTGAGCCGTGCTCAAGAGACAGGTGTCAGCACGAAAACCGGGATCTGACGGTCGGTCTTGGTTTGGTATTCCGCGTACGGCGGGTAGGCCTCGACGGCGCGATCCCACCACTGTGCCTTCTCGTCGCCGACCACCTCGCGCGCCTGGTAGTCCCTAGTGGTGCTGCCGTCCTGCAGCTCGACCAGCGGGTTCTCTTTGACGTTGTAGTACCAGACGGGGTTCTTGGGTGCACCGCCGAGCGAGGCCACGATGGCGTACTCGCCGTTGTGCTCGACCCGCATCAGGGCGATCTTGCGCAGCTTGCCGGACTTCGCGCCCAGTGTGGTCAGCAGGATCACCGGCATGTCCGCGATGGTGATGCCGTCGGTGGTCCCACTCTCGATAATCTTGGCCACCTGCTTCTGCGACCAATCGAGTCCACTGGGTTCGTATTCACCGGTTAATGGCATGCCGACAACTGTATCGCCCCAGGCGTGGGGGAATCACGCCGATAATGCCGATCGCCCGGGAGCCCTGCCCGCGTAGGACACCCCCCGACTTTAGTTCTAGAGCCCACGATGGGAGTGTTCGGTTGACCGAACTTCCCGATTAGGCATATCCTTCATTCATGACGACGTTCGAGCGCGCAGCACATGGAGTGCGGCCGGTGGACGTCGCCGCCGTGCCCGCCTACAAGCTGCTGGCATTGGGAGTCGGCGCGGCGGTATTCGTGGTGGCGCTCTTGCTGGTGGCATCGCTGTCGACCGCGGTGCTCTCGGCCGCCGCGGTGGCCAGCATGGTCTGGCTCGCCGGCTCGTTCATTCACTGAGCAGAACCACCCAACGGGGTGTAATACATCCCCATGTCTTCACCGAGCCAATCGTCCGCCGGACATCCCGATGAGCACCGCATAGAGCGGCTGGCCCACGAGGTGACCGATGACGTACTGGCCGCCGAGAAACATCTGCCTTCCTGGTTACGTCCCGGCGCTCCGGAAAGCCGAATACCGGTTCTTGTCGCCCTCATCGCGGCGATCGGCCTTCAGCTAGCCATCCCCGCACAGTTCAATCTGACGCCACGCTGGCCGCTCCCCGCCCTTGAGTCCGCGCTCCTGGTCGTCCTGGTGATCCTGAACCCGATAAAGTTCACGCGTTCAACAACTCTCGGGCGTTGGGCGACGTATGTGCTGATCGCTGCCATCACCGCCGACAACACCATCTCGGCGGCGCTGCTGGATTACAAGATCGTCACCGGGCAGATGGGTGACAATCCGCGGGTACTCCTGGGCAGTGGCCTGGCCATCTTCATCACCAACATCATCGTGTTCGGCATGTGGTACTGGGAGTTCGACCGCGGCGGACCGTTCGCGCGCCACACCACCGAACGGCCGCACCCGGATTTCATGTTTCCGCAGATGGCCAATCCCGAACTCGCTCCGCCAGATTGGCGCCCGAAGTTCCCTGACTACCTCTACGTGAGCTTCACCAACGTCGTCGCGTTCTCCCCCACCGACACCATGCCCTTGTCGCGCTGGGCGAAGATGCTGATGACCTTGCAGTCGATGGTCGCACTGTCCACAGTGGCGCTGGTACTGGCCCGCGCCGTGAACATTCTGGGCTAGCGGTGATCCCGCAGGGCTCGACCACGACATCGGAGGTCCCCGGGACTCTCAACCGGATTCTGCACCTGGCCACGATGCTCGCGGTCAACGCGATTCCCCTCACCGGCTGGTTCGTGGGCGGGTGGACCGCCGGCACGACGCTGGCGGTCTACTGGTTCGAGACCGTGGTGGCGTCCCTGTTCGTCGCACTCCGGGCACTTCTTCACAAGCGGTGGAGTCCGCGCCACGGGCACTTCCGGTACGAGGCACCCGGGCCGGATCAGAGCTACTCGCGAACTTCCTTCATCAAGGGATTCCTCTTCACGACTCTCATCTTTTCGGCGGCGCACGGGTTCTTCCTGGCCGTCATCGTGTTGCTCCTCACCCACAACGGCAAGGCCGCACTGATCGGCATCGATTGGCACACTGTCGCGTTCGGATGCCTGCAGGTTCTTATCGCGCTGGCCGTCGACTTTCTGATCGATCTGCCATCACTGCGCCGCTGGTCTTTCTGGCAGCTGGAGGTGATGGCAAGCCGTGGCTTCATGCGCGTTGCCGTCGTGCACCTCACCTTGATTTTCGGGATGTTCGCGGTCGCGGTTACCGACGCGCCCTCGGCGCTGTTCGGCGTGTTCGTCGTCCTGAAGACCATGTATTCGCTCAGTGTCACGTTCCCGCAATGGGAGCCGGCCACCCCGCCGCGCTGGCTCAGCCGGGCGATGAACCGGATTCCCAGCGCACGGCCGGGACTGACCTTCGAGCAGCAATGGGCCAAGGACCGGAACGCAGAGGCGGCGCGGCGGAAGAAGAACGAAGAGCCCTGGACAGGGACGCGGCGTTGAGTGCTTCTCAGATGGGGTCGCTGCTGGAGTAGGTGTCGGTCGACTCCGGGCGCGCGCCGTAGCGCTGGGCGTATGTCTGGTGCTTGCGCGCATGCTTTTCGCGGTTACCGATATCGGCGAGTTTCGGGTCCAGATCGTGCTGGGCCAACCGGTAGCGGCGCCAGATCTTGTTGAGAGCGTGGGTCATCAGGATCGCCCAGACGTAGATGGGCAGGGTGATCGCTACATGCAAGAGCAGTCCACCCGGCAGAAGCCAGAACGGCGCCAGGATGAAATGCGGCGGGATCACGTACCGGATCATGTGCCGCCGCACCGCACCGGGGCCGGACAGATCGTTGGTCACCCAGTCCCGCATCGAGTCGGGCAAGCGCTTTCCGTAGGCGTAGGTGATGTACTGCCCTGCGGTGGGCCGATCCGTTGTCATACACACTCCTGGCGTCTTATGCGGCTCTCGCCGGAGTGAGCAGCAGACAGCCCTGCTGAGTACAGGTAAGGCCCCGGCGAGAGCCGTCAGGAACTATAGACGGGCCCCTGTCCTGCAGTGTTGCCGGGTTGCTAATCTTTGCAAGTTGTTGTGTGGTGAGGTGGACTGGATATGGATGCGCGTCAACCGCTGTACCGAATGAAGGCGGACTTCTTCAAGACATTGGGCCATCCGGTGCGGATTCGGGTGCTGGAGCTGCTCAGCGAGCGCGATCAAGCGGTGTCCGAAATGCTGCCCGAAGTGGGTATCGAGGCGGCCAACCTGTCGCAGCAGCTGGCCGTGCTACGGCGTGCCGGCCTGGTGACCGCCCGCCGCGAAGGACTGTCCGTGCTGTACACACTGACCTCACCGCGCGTAGCCGAGTTACTGGCGACCGCACGCAAAATCTTGACCGGTGTAGTGGCCGATCAAGCCGAATGGCTCGACTCCGCCGATCCCGTCGTGCCCGAGCTCGCCGATGCCACAGCGACCCGACACGCGCAGGCTTAGCCGCCCAGGCAGCCGGGCCCGAGTAGCGCCTTGAGGTCACCCATCAGAGCCGATGAGGGCGTGACCCGAAGCGACTGATCGAGTTCGAGAGTGGTGACACGCTCTCCGCTGATCAACCGCAGATGGACCTGGTTGGTCCCGGGATGCCGCGCCAGCACCTGCTTGAGTGCGGTCACCTTGTCGATGGTGCACTGTCGCGTCGGCAGCGTGACCGCAACCGGACGATCATCGGAAGCCTGCGAGAAGTCGGGCACCACAAGGTCATTGGCAATCAGTGAAATCCGGTCATCGCGGATCGCCACCTTCGCGTTCACCAGAACGACCGCGTCATCGGCGATCTCGGCACCGTACACCGAATAGGCCTGCGGGAAGAAGAGCACCTCGATGCCACCGGTTAGGTCCTCGAGTTGCGCGGAAGCCCAGGGCATTCCGTTCTTGTTGACCCGACGGTTGACCGAGGCGAGGATTCCGCCCACGCGCACCTGAGTGTCGTTGGCGATGTCGCCTTCGAGGATCGTGGGAATCTGGGTGTCGGTCTGGCGGCCCAGCAGGTGCGCCACCCCGTTGAGCGGGTGCCCGGATACATAAAGCCCCAGCATCTCTCGCTCGAGCGCGAGCTTATGCTTCTCTTCCCATTCCTCGTCGGGCACCTTGATGGCGAACACGCTGGATGCGTCGGCGTCGTCATCGCCGGCACCGCCGAAGAGGTCGAACTGCCCCATGGCTTCGGCTTTCTTGGTGCCCAACACCGAGTCGACGGCATCGGACTGGACGAGAAAAAGCCCCTTGCGGGAATGCCCCAGCGAGTCAAAGGCTCCGGCCTTCACCAGCGATTCCGTGACCTTCTTATTGCAGGCCGCGATGTCGATCTTGTGCAGATAGTCCGAGAAATCGGTGAAGGCGCCCTTCGATTCCCGGGTCGCGATCAGGGACTGCACCACATTGGCGCCGACATTTCGAACGCCACCGAGCCCGTATCGGATGTCCTCCCCCACCGAGGCGAAGTTGTGGACCGACTCGTTGACGTCCGGCGGCAACACCGTGATGCCCAGACGACGGCAATCGGCGAGGTAGACGGCCGCCTTGTCCTTGTCGTCACCCACGGAGGTAAGCAGCCCGGCCATGTACTCGCCGGGGTAGTTGGCCTTGAGGTAGGCGGTCCAGAACGACACCAATCCGTAGCCGGCGGCGTGCGACTTGTTGAACGCGTATCCGGCGAACGGAAGAATGGTGTCCCACAGTGCCTTGACGGCCTTCTCGGAGAAGCCGTTGTTGGTCATCCCCTCGTAGAAGCCCTTGTACTCGGCCTCCAGGACTTCAAGCTTCTTCTTGCCCATGGCCTTACGGAGCGCGTCGGCCTTACCCATGGAGTACGAGGCGACCTTCTGGGCGATGAACATGATCTGCTCTTGGTAGACGATCAGACCGTAGGTCTCCGAGAGGATGTCCTTGAGCGGCTCCTCCAGCTCGGGGTGAATCGGCTTGATGGGCTGGCGACCGTTCTTGCGGTCGGCGTAGTCGTTGTGGGCGTTCATGCCCATCGGGCCGGGGCGGTACAGCGCCAGCACGGCGACGATGTCGTTGAATCCGGTGGGCTGCATACGACGCAGCAGATCCCGCATGGGCCCGCCGTCGAGCTGGAACACGCCGAGAGTGTCACCGCGGGAGAGCAATTCGTACGTGGCCGGATCTTCCAGCGGCAGATGATCCAGGTCCAGATCGATGCCCCTGTTGGCCTTGATGTTGTCCAGCGCATCACCGATGACGGTCAGGTTGCGCAACCCCAGAAAGTCCATCTTCAGCAGGCCGATGGCCTCACACGAAGGATAGTCCCAGCCGGTGATGATGGCGCCGTCCTGCGCGCGCCGCCACAGCGGAATGGCGTCGGTGAGTGGCTCCGAGCTCATGATGACGGCACAGGCGTGCACACCGGCGTTGCGGATCAGGCCTTCCAGACCGCGGGCGGTCTGATAGATGGTCCGCACATCGGGATCGGTGTCGATCAGGGTGCGAACCTCGGCGGCCTCTTTGTACCGCTCGTGTTCGGGGTCGGTGATACCCGAAAGCGGAATGTCCTTGGCCATGATGGGCGGTGGCAGCGCCTTGGTGATCCGGTCGGCGATGGCGAATCCGGGCTGGCCGTAGTGGATACGCGCGGAGTCCTTCAGCGCCGCCTTGGTCTTAATGGTGCCGAAGGTGATGACCTGCGCGACCCGGTCGCTGCCCCACTTGTCCGTGGCGTACCGAACCATCTCACCGCGGCGACGGTCGTCGAAGTCGATATCGATATCGGGTGCCGACGGTCGTTCCGGATTCAGGAAGCGCTCGAACAGCAGCCCGTGTGGGATGGGGTCGATGTTGGTGATCCCAAGCGCGTAGGCGACGAGCGATCCGGCCGCCGATCCACGGCCCGGGCCCACCCTGATTCCGACTTCCTTGGCATGGGTGACCAAGTCCCCGACGACCAGGAAGTATGCGGGGAAACCCTTCTGCTTGATGACGTCCAGCTCGTAGTGCGCACGGGTGAAGTACTCCTCGGGTACCCCGCCGGGGACGCCGTCGAAGCGACGCTCCAGTCCACGGTCCACCTCCTTGCGCAGCCAGGAGTCCTGGTCTTCACCCTCGGGCACCGGGAACACCGGCATGCGGTCCTTGAAGCTCCAGACGTCTTCGTACGACTGCACCCGCTCGGCGATGAGCAGGGTGTTGTCACACGCGCCGGGCACGGCGTCATCCCAGAGGTCGCGCATCTCGGACGCCGGCTTCAGGAAGTAGCCATCACCGTCGAACTTGAAGCGCGTGGGGTCCGACATGGTCTTGCCGGTCTGCACACACAGCAGTGCTTCGTGGTTGTGCGAGTGGTCCTTGGTGACGTAGTGGCAGTCGTTGGTGGCCAGCGGAGGTATGCCGAGCTTCTTGCCCAACTCCAGCAGTCCCTCGCGCACCCGGCGTTCGATGGACAGCCCGTGGTCCATCAGCTCCAGGAAGAAGTTCTCCTTGCCGAAGATCTGCTGCCATTTGGCGGCGGCTTCGAGTGCCTCGGCCTCCTGACCGAGACGGAGCCGGGTCTGCACTTCACCGGAAGGACATCCGGTGGTGGCGATGATGCCGCTGGCGTGCTCGGCAATGAGCTCGGCGTCCATGCGCGCCCATTTACCCAGCTGGCCCTCGAATGAGGCCAGTGAGGACAACTTGAACAGGTTGCGCAGTCCTGTCGCGTTCTCGGCGACCATCGTCATGTGGGTGTAGGAACCCGAACCGGACACGTCATCGGACTTCTGCCCCGGATCGCCCCAGAAGACACGCTTGGTGTCGAACCGAGAGGCCGGCGCGATGTAGGCCTCGATGCCGATGATGGGCTTGACCCCGGTCGCGCTGGCGACGTTGTAAAACTCGCTGGCGCCGTACATGTTGCCGTGGTCGGTCATGCCGACCGCCGTCATGCCGAGGCGCTCAACCTCGGCAAGCATCGGCTTGATCTTCGCCGCACCATCGAGCATCGAGTACTCGGTGTGGTTGTGCAGGTGCACGAACGAAGAATTCGAGGAGCTCACACGTGCCTTTCGTACCGACCCACGATGGGGGCGTCAATCGCTAGAGGGGTCAGTTTATGGCGAGGGTCTGACAGTCCCGGGCGTGTCGGGGGTGTGTCGCCCCGCTCATCCAGCTACCCGAATCACAGCGGTCACAAAAGCCCCGTCAGCAACGATCAGGGCCCGTTTTCCCGACGAATCCTCGCACGGGTGGCGGCTGCCATTGCAGCACCCGATCCATCTGCCGTAGGGACATACCCCGGGTGGCCCGCAGCGCCGCGTCGCGCAACGGCGTCAACCACGGGTTCGAGACGAGTCCCAGCGCACCCAGTCGGCGGGAATCGCGTGCGATCCGCTGTGTCCGGCGTCGGCGCAACGCAATGGCGCGGCGGCGGCGATGACTGTGTGTCAGGTCGTGGCGGGCCGCACCCGGCGCGCACTGAGCACCGCGTCGACCGTGAAGACGACCAGCGCCGCCCAGATCAGCGCAAAGCCGGCCCACCGCTCCGGGGGCATCGCCTCATGCTTGACCAGCACACCCCAGAGCATCTGCAGCGATGGTGTCAGGTACTGCAGCAACCCAAGGGTAACCAGTGGAATGCGTTGTGCCGCAATTCCGAACATCAGCAGCGGCAGCGCTGTCACCACACCGCTGAACACGATCAGCGCGGTGTGACCGTGGGTATAGCCAAGGAAGTGCTGCTGCCCGGCGAGACCGAGAAACGCCACATAGGCCAGCGCGAACGGTGCCGCGACGATTCCCTCGGCCGTCAGGCTCACCCGCGGATCGACAGTCACCGTCTTCTTGATGGCTCCGTACCCGGCGAACGAGACGGCCAGGACCAAGGTGATGACCGGCAGCTGCCCGTAGTTGATCGTGAGCACGATGACTGCCGTGACTGCCAGTACCAGGGCCAGCAACTGCCATCGGCTGAGCGGCTCCCGGAAGATCAGCACACCCAACAACACCGTCACCAACGGGTTGACGAAGTATCCGAGCGCGGCGTCCAGGACATGCCCCGAGTTGACGGCATAGATGTAGACACCCCAGTTGAGGGCGATGAGAGCCGAGGCACCCGCGAGGAGGAACCAGTTGCGCGGCCCCATCGCGATGAGATCGCGCAATCGCCCGGAAACGGCGACGACGATCACCATCAGCAGCAGCGTCCAGATCATCCGGTGCGCCAGGATCTCCAGCGCACTGGCCGGCTTCAGCAGAGGGAAGAACGCGGGAAACAATCCCCACATGAAATAGGCGGCCGCACCGAACAGGTATCCGGACTTCAGACGATTCTCTTCGGGAGCGGCGACGATCCCACTCATCGCAGGACGTCGAGCGCGTGCGCCAGATCGTCCGGATACTCGCTGGTGATTTCCATCCAGCGACCATCGCCCGGATGTGTGAAGGCCAGCGACTTGGCGTGCAGCCATTGCCGTTCCAGCCCGAGCTTGGCAGCCAGCGTCGGATCCGCGCCATAGGTCAGATCACCGCAGCAGGGATGTTTGATGGCCGAGAAATGCACCCGGATCTGGTGGGTGCGACCGGTTTCCAGATGTATGTCCAACAGGCTGGCCGCCACGAACGCCTCAAGGGTGTCGTAGTGGGTGATCGAATGACGCCCGTCCTCGACCACGGCGAACTTCCAGTCGTGTCCCCGGTGCCGCCCGATGGGGGCATCGATGGTGCCGCTGGACGGGTCCGGATGTCCTTGTACGAGAGCGTGATAGCGCTTCTCGACGCGCCGGTACTTGAAGGCGCGTTTGAGCTCGGTGTAAGCCTTCTCCGACAACGCGACAACCATGACGCCCGAGGTTCCGACGTCCAGGCGGTGCACGATTCCCTTGCGTTCGGGCACACCGGACGTAGTCATCCGGAACCCGGCGGCGGCGAGCCCGCCGAGCACGGTGGGACCGCTCCAGCCGACAGAGGCATGGGCCGCGACGCCCGCTGGTTTGTCGACGGCGACCAGATCGTCATCGGCGTAGAGAATCTTCATGCCCTCGATGGCCTCGACCCGATTCTCCGGCGGGGCCTTGGGTTCGGGGAGGGTGACCTCTAGCCAGGTGCCCGCGGTGAGTTTCTCGGACTTGGTGACCGCAACCCCATCGAGAAGCACCGCGCCCTCTTCGGCGAGAGTTGCCGCGGCCGTGCGCGACAGCCCGAGCAGGCGTGCCAGCCCGGCGTCGACCCGCATGCCGGACAGACCGTCGGGCACCGGCAGGGAACGCGAGGTCATGTCGGCTTGATCTGGGAAGCCTGCGCGTCGGCGTCGTCCGGCGTCGTCTCGTCGTCTGTGCTCGATGCTCCTCGCGTCGAGCGCTCGTCCGTGGTCGATGCTCCTCGCGTCGAGCGCTCGTCGGAGTCGTAGTCGTAGCCGAACAGTGACAGCGCCACCAGCAGGATCGCCCCACCTACCACCGCCGGATCGGCCACATTGAAGACCGGCCACCACCCCACCGAGAGGAAGTCGACCACGTGACCGCGCAGCGGTCCCGGTCCCCGAAAGAACCTGTCGACGAGATTGCCCAGCGCGCCGCCGAGGATCATGCCCAAACCGATCGCCCACCACGTGGAGACCAACCGGCGTCCGATGAGCAGGATTCCCACCACGACCGACATGGCGATGAGGGTCAGCACCCAGGTGTATCCGGTGGCAAAGGAGAACGCGGCGCCCGAGTTACGCACCAGCGTCCAGCTGACGGTGTCGCCGATGATGGGCACTGGCTTGCCAGGCTGCAGCAGTCTGACGGCCAGAACCTTGCTGACGACATCCACCGCGAGCACCACCGCCGCCACGATGAGCAGCAGTTTTATCCGCCGCTTGGGCTTCGGGGCGGTCTGGGGCTCGTCACTCACGCCACCCATCATCCCTTACTCGGTGAGGCGCTTTGCGCAGCGTGTCTGCGATGATCGCCGCTGTGCCCGATGCTCTTCGCCCCAAAGGCTCATCACCGACCCTTGTGCTGCTGACCACCGGCGGAACCATCGCGACCGAGGTCGGCAGTGACGGCATCGCCCGGCACCGCAGTTCGGGCGATGACCTACTCGCGGCATCAGGGTACGGCGAGGTCATGGTCGACGATCTGATGACGATCGACAGTTCGGAAATGACGCCGCAGCGCTGGCAGCAGATCGCCGCGTCCATCCGCGCCCATGTCGCCGGCGGCGCCTCCGGAGTCGTCATCGCGCACGGCACGGACACCTTGGAGGAGACGGCACTCTGGCTCGCGTTGACCTGCGCGGTTCAGGTGCCCGTCGTGCTGACCGGGGCGCAGCGCAGTGGCGACCACCCCGAATCCGACGGTCCGGGAAACCTTCGCGATGCGCTGACAGTGGCCGCAAGTGGAGAGGCTCTGGGTGTGGTGGTGTGCTTCGCCGGGCAGGTGTATGCGGCGCCGGGCCTGCGCAAGATCGATCTGGCCAATCCCGCCGGATTCGCCGGTACCACCACTGTCGGGCATGTGCGCGACGGCGTGTTCGTTCGCAGCGGCGATGCCCTCGCACCATTCCTCGGCACCGTGACCCGCGCCGCGTTACCCCGCGTCGACATCGTGAGCCTTTATCCGGGCGCCGACGCAGTGGCGCTCGACTCCTACGTGCGTGCCGGCGCCCAGGGACTGGTGCTCGAATCGATGGGCGCGGGCAATGCCAATGATGCTGTCATCGAGACGGTTTCGCGTCTCGTCGAGAACGGGATACGGGTGCTGGTGACCACCCGGGTGCCGGGCGGGGAGCTGGCGGCTGGATATGCGCCGGGCCAGAGATTGATCGATGCCGGCGCGGTGGTGGTGCCCCGGCTACGTTCCGCACAGGCGCGCGTGCTGTTGATTGCGGCACTGGCCACCGGATCAGATCTCCGCGCCGTCGTCGACCGGCTCGGCTGAGTCCTCCGGCCAGTCCAGACTGGCCACCGGGTCGGCACGGGTGACATCCCGGTCATCGACGCCGAAGGTCCGCGCGACGCCGGGCCCGCTGCCGCGTGTCTCGAATCTCACGGTCATGACCCCGTGCCCAGTGCCCTGGATCCAACCATGCCCAAACTCGGGATGGCTGACGTCGTCACCGACGCCCCAGCTCGCCGCGCTTGGTTCCGCCGCGGCGACAGCTGATGCGGACTCGTCGGTTTCGGCAATCGATTCGGTCTGGTCCAGGTCGGGAAACAGCGAGGCCTGCTGAGTGTCGGAAAATCCCGAGAATCCCACGCCAACAAGGCGAATGGGACCGATCTCAACAGGGTCGAGTAGCAGCCGGCGCGCGGCCGACATCAGTACCGCCCGTTCAGTCGTGGCGTAGGGCAGAGTCGCCGATCTGGTCAGGATGCTCATGTCTGAGCGGCGAAGTTTGACGGTGACGGTACGCACACCGCGACCATGCTTGATCAGTCGCCGATGGGCGTGGGCGCCGATGGGTTCGATGGCCTCGCGCAATTGATCGAGAGTCGTCAGATCGTCGGCGAAGGTGGATTCGGCGCTGATCTGTTTGGTTTCGGCACGTTCGGCGACCGGACGCTCATCGATCCCCCGGGCGAGTTGGTGCAGCGCGGGGCCGATGGTTCCGCCCAGCACCGAGGCCACTTCACCGGTCTGCAGCGCCGCGAACTGGCCAATAGTGTTGATTCCCAGGCGGTTCAGCCGCTCTTCGGCAACGGGTCCGATTCCCCACAATTTACGCACCGGCAGATCGTCGAGCAGTGAGCGTTCCTCCGCCGGAGCGATGATCCGCACCCCGTCGGGTTTGGCCAATCCCGATGCGATCTTGGCGAGCTGCTTCCCGGACCCCGCCCCGACCGATGCGGTGAGCCCGGTCTCGGCGAGCACCCGGGAACGAAGTTCGTCGATGTACTGGCCTACCGTTTCGGTGGTGGCCCCGGCTAGTTCCGCGGGCTCTCCGAAAGCCTCGTCGAAGGAGAGCTGTTCCAGCACCGGAATCATCGATCGCACCGTCGCGAATACCCGTCGGCTCGCGACTCCGTATACCGCCCCGCGAGGCGGCAGAACAACGGCGGAGATGCCCACGAGGCGCCGCGCCTGGTGCATGGGCATGGCCGAGCGGGCACCGAAAACCCGGGCCTCATAGCTCGCACCGGCCACCACGCCCCGACCTCCCGTGCCGCCGACGAGA
Source organism: Mycobacteroides chelonae CCUG 47445 (assembly GCF_001632805.1). NCBI lineage: Bacteria > Bacillati > Actinomycetota > Actinomycetes > Mycobacteriales > Mycobacteriaceae > Mycobacteroides > Mycobacteroides chelonae. The sequence continues at coordinate 2,682,056 of NZ_CP007220.1, forward strand.
ACCGGTCGCTTACGCAGGGTTGGCCGGGTCAGCTGCTCGACCGAGGCGAAGAAGGCGTCCATGTCGAGGTGCAGAACCCATCGACCGGCAGCACACACGCGATCATCGTATTGCGCAGGTCGGACGTGTCCTGTCCGGCGATCCCGCCGCGCTGAGCACCACGGTTGCCATCCGATGGCCGAACTCCGATAAGAAATGGCTGAATCACGCTACTCGGACAGCCGGAGCGTCCCTAGCCTGATGTCATGGCAATGAATTTGGTGCACCGGTGGTGTTGTAGCTCGGAGATGTGGGCACGTAAAACCGAGTCACAGCTCCTGCCGTGGGCGCTTCAGGACGTTGAGCTTGGCGCGGACACCTTGGAGATCGGCCCCGGTTATGGCGCGAATCTGCGAGTGCTGACCAAGCGCACCCCGCAGCTGACCGCCGTCGAGATCGACGACACCATGGCCTCGCGGCTGCAGCGTCTCTATAGCGATCAGGCGACCGTGATCCAGGGTGACGGCACCAGGCTCGGTTTCGACGACGACCGCTTCAGCTCCGTGGTGTGCTTCACCATGCTGCACCATGTTCCGACGGCTGATCTGCAGGACCAGCTGTTCGCGCAGGCGCACAGGGTGCTGGCCCCCGGCGGTGTTTTCGCCGGCAGCGACGGAGTGCATTCCACGTTCTTCCGGCTGCTGCACATCGGTGACACCTATAACCCGGTGCCGACGACATCGCTGCCGGGTCGCTTGCGGGCGGCGGGTTTCACCGATATCGAGCATCACCTCGACGGCGGCAATCAGCGCTGGCGCGCGGTGAAGGCCGCCTAGAACCAACGCGCTAGCGCGCCGTCTTCTTCAAGGACACCCGGACCCCGTCACCGAGATCGGTGGCGGGCGTCCGCATATTCTGGCCGGCTTCGCCGATTTCCAGTGTCGTGGCCAGGATTTCACCGGCGATCAGGTCGCGGTGACGTTCGGCCCAGGCACCGCGCTCGGCGGGGACCTCGAGGGTGACCTCGATACGGTCGGATACCTCCAGACCCGACGACTTACGAAGGTCCTGAAGCTCTCGGATGAGATCGCGCGCCCAACCCTCGGCCTCCAGCTCCTCGGTGACGGTGTCATCGAGGATGACCAATCCCCCGCCCTCGGGCAGGGCCGCCGTGGAATCGGGCTCCGCGGCGACCAGCCGTGAGTCGAACTCGCCCTCCTGCAGGGTGATTCCGGCCGCGACGACGGTTCCGTCAGCCTGCTGCGCCCAATCGCCGGCCTTGACCGCACGGATGACGGTTTGCACCTCTTTACCCAGCCGCGGGCCCGCGGCGCGCGCGTTGACGGTCAACTCGAACTTGCCGTAGCCGGCGATATCGTCGGTGAGTTCCACCGATTTCACGTTGAGCTCATCGGCGATCAGTGCCCGGTAGGGCTCCAAACGCTCGGGGTTCGGCACCGCGACAGTCAGTTTCAGCAGCGGCAGGCGCACCCGCAGCTTCTTGGCCTTACGCAGTGAAGACCCCGTCGAAGCCACCTTTCGCACCTCGTCCATCGCCGCGACGAGGTCGGGATCGGCGGGCAGTGCCGATTCGGGCACCCAATCGGTCAGGTGCACGGAACGCTCTCCGGTCAAACCCTTCCAGATCACCTCGGTGGTCAGCGGCAACAGCGGTGCGGCCAGACGACAGGTCGCCTCCAGGACGGTGTGCAGGGTGTCGATCGCATCCGAATCTTCGTCCCAGAACCGCGAACGTGACCGTCGGACATACCAATTCGTCAGTGCGTCGGTGAACTGCCGCAGCTGCTCACACGCCCCGGAGACATCGCAGGTATCCATGGCCGCGGTGAGGTCGTCACGCAGCTGCGCCAGTTTGGCCAGGATGTACCTGTCCAGTACCTGCGTCGAATCGGTGCGCCATGTGCCCGGCTTGGGCGCGTACAGCTGCAGGAAGCTCCACGCGTTCCACAGCGGTAAGAGCACCTGCCGCACACCCTCGCGGATACCCTGCTCGGTGACGATCAGGTTGCCGCCCCGCAAGATCGGCGACGCCATCAGGAACCACCGCATCGCGTCGGATCCGTCGCGGTCGAAGACCTCGTTGACATCGGGATAGTTGCGCAGCGACTTACTCATCTTCTGGCCATCGTTGCCCAGCACGATGCCATGCGACACACAGGTTCTGAACGCGGGCCGATCGAAGATCGCGGTCGCCAGCACATGCATGACGTAAAACCAGCCGCGCGTCTGGCCGATGTATTCGACAATGAAGTCGGCCGGGAAGTGATTGTCGAACCACTCGGCGTTCTCGAACGGATAGTGCACCTGCGCGTACGGCATCGAGCCCGAGTCGAACCAGACATCGAAGATGTCCGGGATGCGGCGCATGGTGGACTTGCCGGTCGGGTCGTCCGGGTTGGGGCGGGTCAGCTCGTCGATGTACGGCCGATGCAGATTCGTCGGACGAACCCCGAAGTCGCGCTCCAGCTCGTCGAGACTTCCGTACACATCGATGCGCGGATACGCCGGGTCATCCGACTTCCACACCGGAATGGGGCTGCCCCAGTATCGATTCCGGGAAACAGACCAGTCGCGCGCGCCCTCCAGCCACTTGCCGAACTGGCCGTGTTTGACGTGTTCGGGGTACCAGGTGATCTGTTCGTTGAGCTCCACCATTCGATCGCGGAACTCGGTCACCTTGATGAACCACGACGACACCGCGCGATAGATCAACGGGTTTCGGCAGCGCCAGCAGTGCGGGTACGAGTGGTCGTAGGTCTCGTGACGCAGCAGGACGGCGTCATTGACACCCGCGGAACCGGTGCCGTTCTTGAGGTCCTTGATGATCTGTGCGTTGGCATCGAACACCTGCTGGCCCTGGTAATCGGGCACGGTGGCGTCGAATCGGCCCTTTGAGTCGACCGGGGTGACGGGGGTAATCCCGGCCTTGTCGGTCACGTTCTTGTCTTCTTCACCGTAGGCGGGGGCCATATGCACGATGCCGGTGCCGTCGTCGGTGGTGACGTAATCAGCCGAAAGCACCGTGAAGGCATTCGGTGACGCATCCTGCTGGAAGTACGGGAACGGCGGAAGGTACCGCAGGCCCAGCAGTTCGGCCCCGGTGTACGTGTCCAGCACGGTCGGCTCTTCACCCAGCTCGCGCGCATAGCCTCCGATTCGCGCCTGCGCCAACAGGTAACGCTCCTCTGATCCCTCGGGCTTCACTATCGCATAGGTCACCTCTGGGTTGACCGCGACGGCCAGGTTCGAGGGCAGGGTCCAGGGGGTGGTGGTCCAGATCAGCAGGCGTGCACCGTCGAGCACTGCCCACTGGCTGTCCGCGTTGCCCGCGATCCGGTACCCCACCGTGACCGCGGGATCTTGGCGACTCTGGTAGACGTCGTCGTCCATACGAAGCTCATGGTTGGACAACGGTGTCTCGTCACGCCAGCAGTACGGCAGTACCCGGTATCCCTCGTACGCCAGTCCCTTGTCCCACAATTGCTTGAACGCCCAGATGACCGACTCCATAAACGTCGGATCGAGCGTCTTGTAGTCGTTGTCGAAGTCCACCCAGCGTGCCTGCCGGGTGACGTAGTCCTGCCACTCCTTGGTGTAGCGCAGCACCGATTCGCGGCAGGCGTCGTTGAACTCGGCGATACCCATATCGTCGATCTGCGATTTGTCGGTGATACCGAGCTGGCGTTCTGCTTCCAGTTCGGCAGGCAAACCGTGTGTATCCCAACCAAATCGGCGGTACACCTGATGTCCGCGCATAGTCTGATAACGCGGCACGATGTCCTTGACGTACCCGGTGAGCAGATGTCCGTAGTGAGGCAGCCCGTTGGCGAACGGCGGACCGTCGTAGAAGACGTATTCCGGCGAGCCGTCCCGATTGGCGATGCTGGCGCGGAACGTGTCGTCCGTGTCCCAGTAGCGCAGCACCTGCTCTTCCAGCGCAGGAAGATTCGGTGATCCGCTGCGTTGATCGGCGCCGAGATCGGTGCGCGGGTACGCGTCCGTTGATGAGCCGCTCGCGCGAAGACCATCAGGCATAGTCGGTACATCTCCCTGTGCTCGCCGGCACGGGGACGATGGGACGCCGTCGGCGTACCTCCGCGGTACCACCCCGCTTGCCCCTACTTGCCTGGGGCCTCTCACGCAGGCTGTGACGGGCCTACCCGTCCGGCTCTACTCGGTGATCCGTGCTGGGCACGGAGCCTTTCTTCCGGAGACTCCCCGGTGATGGCCGGATCGATGTCTGTGTCGGCAATTCTATTCGGGTGCGTTGATATGGCCAAACCGGTTTCGGAGCATCATCACGGCGGCCAGGACCAGGGCAATCGCCAGGAGGGCGCCCACGAAGAGCACCGTCAGTGCCCACCCTCCGGCCTGGTATGCCAATCCGCCCGCCGCTCCTGCCACCGAGCTGCCCAGGTAGTAAGTGAAAAGGTACAGCGCGGATGCCTCGGCGCGGTCACGCTGCGCGACGGCGCCAACCCAGCCGCTCGCGACGGTATGCGCGGCGAAGAATCCGGCGGTGAACACCCCCACGCCGATGATCACCGTGACGAGCGAGTCCGGGATGGTCAGCGCGAGCCCCACCGCCGTGATGGTCACCGCGGAGATCAGCACCAGGCCCCGCCCGCGTCGGTCCGCCAGCCGTCCAGCCATCGCCGAGGACACCGTTCCCGCCAGGTACAGCAGAAACAGCAGGCCGGCAATGGCCGTGGGTAAACCGAACGGCGGGGCGACCAGGCGATATCCCAGGTAGTTGTACACGGTCACGAACCCGCCCATGAGCACAAATGCCAACCCGAACATGATGAGCAGGACCGGGTTTCGCAGGTGCGCACCTAGGACCCGCAATGTGGTGCCGACTCTCACCCGCTTGGGGGCAAAGAACTGGGACTTCGGCAGCAGCGCCGCGAACAACACCGTGCATACCAAAGTCATTGCACCACTGCCGAGTAGGGCGATCCGCCAATTGCTCACATCGAGAACCGATGAGGCTACGAGCCGTCCGGAAAGTCCGCCGACCGTCGTGCCGGCAATGTATCTGCCCATCGCCGAACCCAGTGAGCCCGGATGCACTTCTTCGGCGAGGAACGCCATCGCGACAGCCGGAATCCCCGCCAGTGCTGCACCTTCGGCGGCGCGGCCGATCAACAGCACCGCGAAGGTGGGACTGGCCGGGAGCAGTAGCCCGATGATCGTCGTCGCGATTGCAGAGACCAGCATCACCCTGGTGCGCCCGTACCGCTCCGAGAGCGCGCTGGCCGGAATGATCGACAGCGCGAGCATTCCGGTGGTCACCGAGACCGTCAATGCGGCGGCGGCGGGACTGACTCCGAAATCTGCAGAGAGCGCCGGGAGTACCGCCTGCGTGCCGTAGAGAGCGGCGAAGGTCGCAAGCCCGGCGGCGAAGAGCGCGCCCGTTAGGCGCCGATATCCGGCGGTGCCCGTCTCGTGGGGTACGGGATCGGTGGCGCTGATCGCCGGGGTGCGCTCGGTACTTGGAGCCATCGCCATGACAGGAGATGCTCCTCTCAACCGGGCATATCACGGAAATGAGGGATATGGCGATCTATAATTCAATTTGAACATATATGGAGGTGACAGCGTGGCCGACGGCGACTACGAGTGGTACATCACACTCGCCGAACGACAAAACGTCACCGCCGCCGCCGAGCAACTGCAGCTCGCTCAGCCCACGCTCACCCGGATGCTCGCCAGATTGGAGCGACGGCTTGGCGCTCAACTGTTCGACCGGCACGGCAAGCGGCTTACCTTGAACCCATCGGGACGGATCTTCTATCAGCACGCCAGGCGCGCCCAGATGGAACTGGACTCTGCCCGCCGAACCATCAACGACCTCGCCAACCCGGCCGAGGGCGAGATCCGGCTCGGATTTCTGCACACCTTTGGCCCCACGCTCGTCGCCCGCCTGATCGCCGGCTTCGCCGCGACGTCACCACACGTGCGGTTCGTGCTGGAGCAGGGCGCCGCGGGCAGCCTTGACGATCTTGTCGCGAACGGCGATCTTGACGTCGCGATCGTGTCGCCGCGTCCTCGTCGTGCCAATCTTGCGTGGCGCAACCTTTTTCGGCAACGCTTGGGAGTGGCCGTACCGATGGATCATCGGCTGGCACAAGCCGAAGACGTATCGATGATCGATCTGGCCGACGAGCCGTTCATCGGAATGCATCCCGGGTATGGCATGCGCCGTCTTCTCGAAGAGCTCTGTGCCGCCGCACAATTCCAGCCACGCATAGTGCTCGAATCGAGCAATCTCACCACCGTGGCGGGCCTGGTGGCGGCGGGTCTGGGCATCACGGTGCTGCCCGTCGATGCCACCACCTACCCACCCGACCTCAGGATGTTGCGCCTCGTGGATGCCGACGCACACCGGGATGTCGGCATCATCTGGAGCTCCGGGCAGCCGCTTTCGCGCCCGGTACGAGATTTCATATCCCACGCCATCGCCTCGACCTAGGTAACAATCATCCCCATGTCTGCCGAAGTGCCGCCCGAGAACGGGATAGCCATGGCCATAGCGCAGATCGATCTCGCCGCCGACGAGGCGCAGTTCTCTACGGCCGTGGCCGCGGCGCGGACGGTGATGGCTCGCGAGGTGCGTGCGCGTACACCGGAAGCGGCGCTGGCCGCCGCCTGGTCGGAAGCATTGCGGAATAGCATCCATACGGCGGCACGACTCGTCACCAACGGTGTAAACCCGGGCTGGGCCTGGTTCGTCTCGGGAAGCGTGGCCCGGGGCGAGGCGGCACCCGGTTCCGATGTAGAGACGCTGCTTGTCGTCGACGACGAGGTCGACGCTGACGGCAAGACCTACCTTATGGAGACGGCCGCTCAGGTCCACGCGATGCTCGAACGTGCAGGCATCGGCAGCGATGCCAACGGAGTCCTGGCAAGTCGCGGCCGATTCTGCCGCCGCAAGGCCAACTGGTTCCAGGGAATCGAACGTTGGTGCGCCAACCCGCCCGAAGACCGGGGTGTCGTGATGGCAGGGCTGATGGCCGACTCTCACGGGATTGACGCGGGATCGTTGTTGTCCGACAACGCACTTCGCAGCGAGAACGTCCGCTGCGCACAGCGGCACTACGCCATCCGGCTTGCCATGCTTCAGGACGCGGTGGCCGTCCGCGCCGGATTCCCCTCGCGGTTACGGATATTCGCCACGCAGTCGGATGCCGTCGACCTTAAGGTGGCCGCGATCGATCCCGTGGTGAAGATCGCCCGCTGGGCGGCGTTGTCCGCCGGATCGGACGCCCTCGCGACACCTGGTCGCCTCGACGCCGCCTCGGCAGCGAAAATACTGGACGCCGATGACGCCGCAACGCTGCGGGATTGCTTCGCGTGGCTGCTGCGATTTCGGTGGCGGTCCCGGGCCGCGGCCTGGCAGGACGGGCGGCCGATGTCCGACACCGTGTCGCTGGCCTCCCTTGCCCCACAGGAACGTGCGGCGCTGCGCTCGGTGGCGCGCGAGATCGCCGGCATCCGGCGCAAGCTCATCTACCTGTCCTCGACATCCTCATTCCGATAACCGGTCGTACCAGCGCATGGCCCAGCGAGCATCGCCCAGTGCCGTGTGCCGCTGGCCGGCGCTGGGCGTTCTGACCCCGAATTGCAGCGATAGGTTCGAATAGTCGGCGTCCGGTATCAACCCGCGTTCACGGATCCGGGCCGCCGTCAATGCGACAACATCGACAAGATCCGGATTCCACGCCGGGCGAGCCCCGTACGCCAAGAACATTCGAGTCAGGCACTCGGCGTCGAATTGAGGTATCACCCCAACGATGGTGGCTCCCGCCGTCCATTCCCCGACGAGCGAGACCGCCTCAGCGGCACGGAAGACGCGGGGGAACTGCAGCGGGCGCAGGCGCACCTGCGGATGACGTTTGTGGAAACCGCTGATCTCAAGGCCGGCCGGATCCGCCGATTCCAGATCCAAATCCTGAACGTCCACGCACAGGTGCAGCTGCCGCTGCCCGGCATCGGTACGGCGGATGATCGCTATTTCCCATGGCTCGCGCTCACGGTGCAGCCCGGTGGTCTCGGTATCGAGAAAGACCAGGGCCATCGAACATCCTCTCGCGCGCGACTACGAGCTGAGCTTGAGTAGTTGCTCGGCCGCCAGGGCCGGCGTCAGGGTTCCCTCGCGCACCTGCTGTTCGATATCCGCCCGCGCTGCCTTCACATCCGGCGCGTTGAGCACCCGATCCAGCACCGCATCACGCACCATCGCCCACATCCAGTCGACTTGCTGGCGACGGCGTTTGGCCCCGAACTCCCCCGCCTCCGTCAATACCTCGCGGTGCCGCAAGACGGTCTCCCACATCTCGGACACCCCGCTGTTCTCCAATGCGCTCATAGTGAGAACCGGTGGGCGCCAGAGGGTGTCATGCGGATAAATCAGGCGTAGGGCACCCGACAATTCCCGTGCGGCCTTCTGAGCCTCGATGGCATGGGCGCCATCGGCCTTGTTCACCACCACGATATCGGCGAGTTCCAGCACACCCTTTTTGATGCCCTGCAGCTGGTCTCCGGTGCGTGCCAGCGTCAGGAACACAAAGGTGTCAACCATATTCGCGACGGTGACCTCGGACTGTCCGACTCCGACGGTCTCGATGAGAATGACATCGAACCCGGCCACCTCCAGCAGCACCACAGTCTCACGGGTCGCCTTGGCCACCCCACCCAGCGTTCCTGAGGTGGGCGAGGGCCGGATGTATGCATCGGGATGTACGGAGAGCCGCCCCATCCGGGTCTTGTCACCGAGGATCGATCCTCCGGTGCGAGTGGATGATGGATCTACCGCCAGCACCGCCACCCGGTGCCCCTGCTCGATGAGATACATGCCGAGGGCCTCGATGGTGGTCGACTTGCCCACCCCGGGCACACCAGTGATACCGACGCGCAGCGCTTCTCCCGCATCGGGCGAGATGTCCAGCAGTAACTGCTGAGCCTGCGCCCGGTGATCCGGGCGCGTCGACTCCACCAGCGTGATGGCTTTCGCGAGCGCGGAACGATCACCCGAACGGATCGCGTTGCTCAGGTCCATTTACGCGAGCTTGTATCCGAGTCGTTCAGCCAGCTTGTGCAACAACCCGATCGCGGCCTCGGCGATGACGGTCCCCGGGGGGAAGATGGCCGCGGCACCCGCCTCGTACAGCTCATCGAAATCACCGGGCGGGATGACGCCGCCGACGACGATCATGATGTCGGGCCGCCCCACCTCTGCCAAGGCCTCGCGCAGCGCCGGCACCAGAGTCAAATGACCCGCGGCCAGCGAGGACACCCCGACCACGTGCACGTCGTTGTCGGCGGCCTGGCGTGCGACTTCCTCCGGTGTCTGGAACAGCGGGCCCACGTCCACGTCGAAACCGATATCGGCGAAGGCCGTTGCGATCACCTTCTGCCCACGATCGTGCCCATCCTGGCCCATCTTGGCGACCAGCACACGTGGCCGGCGACCATCGGCGTCGGCGAACTTCTGTACGAGCTCGGTCGCTTGCGTCACGCTGTTGACGGCGCCGTCCCTTCCCACCTCGTCGCGGTATACCCCGCTGATGGTACGGATTTCGGCTTGATGGCGCCCGTAGACCTTCTCCAGCGCGTCGGAGATCTCCCCGACCGTCGCCTTGTGGCGAGCGGCGTCGATGGCCAGCGCCATCAAGTTGTTGCCCAATCCGTCTTCCCCGGCACGGCTGGAATCAGCCGCGGCCCTGGTGAGTTCATCAAGTGCGCGCTGCACCGCGTCGTTATCGCGCTCGGCACGCAACTGCTGCAATTTGGCCAGCTGTTCGACGCGCACCCGCGAGTTCTCGACCTTCAGGACCTCGATCTGCTGGTCCTCGACCACCTGGTACTTGTTGACGCCGATCACCGGCTGACGGCCCGAGTCGATGCGTGCCTGAGTACGTGCGGCGGCCTCTTCGATGCGTAGCTTCGGGATGCCCTGATCGATGGCCTGCGCCATACCACCAGCTTCGGTGACCTCCCGGATGTGCTCGCGCGCACGGGATGCGAGCTGATGGGTCAGCCACTCCACGTAGTACGAGCCACCCCACGGGTCGATCGGACGACACGTGCCTGACTCCTGCTGGATGAGCAGCTGGGTGTTGCGTGCGATACGTGCCGAGAAGTCGGTGGGCAGCGCCAGCGCCTCGTCCAGGGCGTTGGTGTGCAGCGACTGGGTGTGCCCCTGGGTGGCGGCCATCGCCTCGATGCAGGTGCGGGCGACATTGTTGAACACATCCTGCGCGGTCAGCGACCAGCCGGAAGTCTGCGAATGCGTACGCAGAGACTGCGATTTGGCGCTCTTCGGATCGAACTGCGCGACCAGCTCGCTCCACAGCAGACGCCCGGCCCTCAACTTGGCCACCTCCATGAAGAAGTTCATGCCGATGGCCCAGAAGAAGGAGAGACGCGGCGCGAACACATCGATGTCCAGCCCGCCCTCCAGCCCCGCCTTGATGTACTCGACGCCGTCGGCCAGGGTGTACGCCAGTTCGAGATCGGCTGTGGCACCAGCCTCTTGGATGTGATAGCCGGAAATGGAGATTGAGTTGAACTTCGGCATCTTGGCGCTGGTGTAGGAGAAGATGTCCGAGATGATCCGCATCGACGGCTTCGGCGGATAAATGTAGGTGTTGCGGACCATGAACTCTTTGAGGATGTCGTTCTGGATGGTCCCGGCCAGCTGCTGGGGACTGACACCCTGTTCCTCGGCGGCCACCACGTACAGCGCCAGAATCGGAAGCACCGCGCCATTCATGGTCATCGACACCGATACCGACCCCAGGTCGATCCCGTCGAACAACTGACGCATATCCAGGATGGAATCGATGGCCACACCGGCCATGCCGACATCGCCCTGTACTCGCGGATGATCCGAGTCGTATCCGCGGTGGGTCGCCAGGTCGAAGGCCACCGACAGGCCCTTCTGGCCCGCGGCCAGGTTGCGGCGGTAGAAGGCGTTGGATTCGGCGGCTGTGGAGAAGCCCGCGTACTGGCGGATGGTCCACGGCTGATTGACATACATCGTCGGGTACGGCCCGCGCAGAAACGGCACCTGCCCCGGGAAGGTATCCAGCGGATAGCCCTCCTCCCGCACGGCATCTCGGTCCGCAGCGGTGTAGATGGGCTTGACGGTGATGGCCTCGGGCGTCTCCCAGTCGAGCTGCTCGGGCGTGTACCCGTGGGCACCGGCGGCGGCACTGACCGCGGCCGCGACGGCGGCAGCGTCCGGCGCGACCGACGTGCGGTCACCGTGCAGCGGCACATCGGCGAAGCTGCCCAGGGTGGTGTCGGATACCGAAAGATCCGTGAGGTCAGTCATGTCACGCCCCCAACTTGGTCAGTATGGCCGAAAGCGCTTCGACAGCATTGATTTTCATGGTCAGATAGCCATCGGGCCGAGACGTCTGCGCGACCTCCGCGACGGACTTCTCGGGTCCCGCAAGATAGACGTCGGCGATCCCCGCCGCCCTGGCCGCATCGACAACCGCACCCGCCTCAGCGGCGTACCGCGCATCGGTCCCACAGATCACCGCGATGCGCGCTCCCGCATCCGCCACCGCAGCGGCAACGGATCCGGCGTCGAGTACACCGGGATTGACGACCTCGATACCGCCGGAGGCCAACAGGTTCGCGGCGAAGGTCGTGCGCACGTTGTGCTCGGCCAGCGGACCCAGCGGAATCAGCAGCGCGGCCGGACGCGCACCGGATGCGGCCAGAGCCGCATCGGAGCGATCACGAAGGGCCTCGAATTCGGCGGCGTACCGGTAACCCACCGCGGCATGTGGTGGCAGCGGCGCTTCCGACAGGTTCGGGAATTCGTTCACTCCGGTCACCGAGGTACGCCGGTGAGCGATGTCGTCGGCACGCTGGGCGCGCGTTGCGGCGATGCGTTCCCGAATCAGTTCGGCGGCCGCCTGGAATCCCCCGGTGCCCTCGATCTCGGTGAACAGCGACCATGCCTGCTGCGCAAGGGTTTCCGTAAGGTCCTCGATGTACCAGGAACCGCCACCGGGGTCGAGTACCCGGCCAACATGGGACTCCTCGATGAGCAGGAGCTGCGTGTTTCGGGCGATTCGCGCGGAGAACGCCGGAGATACCGAATCCAGTCCACCAGCGATCGCGTCATCGAATTGGCGTACCCGCACGCTGTCCGCGCCACCGACTCCGGCACCGAAAGCGGCCAAGGTGGTGCGCAGCATGTTCACCCACGGATCACGCTGGGCCATCATCGGCTCTGACGTCACCGCGTGCATGAGAGCTCCGCCGGCCTCGGGCGCGCCGGCGACCTCAGCCACGCGCGCCCAGAGCACCCTGGCGGCACGGAATTTGGCAATCGACAGGAACTGATCATCGGTCGCAGCGAAGCGGAAACTGATCTGCCGCAATGCTTCCGCGATCCCCAGGCCCGCGTTCTGCAATAGCCTCAGGTAGGCAACCCCGGCGGCTATCGCGACCGCGAGTTCCTGGCTGTCGCTGGCGCCGAGTTCGTGGGCGATCGTGCCGTCTGCGGTGATGGCGCGGACCTGTTCGGTCCGTGCGGCCGCGCGCCCGGCCAACGCCACCGCGTCATCGATCGCGACGCCCGGACGGCCGGTGAATGCATCCCCGAGCGGATCGGCACCAAGGTCCACCACGACACCGGCGGCATTGCCCTCGTACGCATCCAGCACTGCGAAGATCGCCTCGGCCACCCCGATGAGCCCGGCGCCTGCCTCCACCTGGATCGGAGCCAAATCGAGGTACACGTCCTGCAGCGCGCGTCCCACGGCCTCGGGTGCAAGACCGGCTAGGACGATGGCGCTGGTGCCCTGCCCGAGTGCGTCGAGAATGGCCTCGTTCACGAGCGCCGCATCGGCACCACCGAAACGCTCGGCGACCTTCCACCCACTGTTCACATCGCGTTGGGGGTCGCCACCACGGACAAATGGCCATTGTCCGGGCAGCGACGACTCGGGAAGTTCATCGAGCGCCGTATACAACGGACGGATCGCAATCCCGTCGTACGTTGGCGAGTCGAGCAGTCGCTCGGGGTCGGCGGGCAGATCCTCGACAGCCTTGCGCGTCGACTTGGCCAATACCCCGGCGACGTTCTTCTGCCACCGTGCGAAGTCATGCCTGATCTCGGGTACCTCAACAGTCACGAAACTGCTCCCTGCTGCTCGTCGTCGAGCGACATATATGGCACTCCATGCCGAAATGCCTATCACACTTAGTCATCAGGCTAAATGACGCCATCGACTACTGCCCAGTACGGGGGCACGGCCCTCGCAACACCCGTGTCCTATCCCCTTCGTTCATCCAGGCTCCGTAGGCTTGACGACCATGGGATTCCGGCAGGTCTGGGGCGCGGGCGTCGCGGCAGCGCGACGGATCCCGCCGCGTCAGCTGCTATGGACCGGTGTGGCCGTTCTCATCGTGGCCGCGGCCGTGCTGTTCCTTCCGCTGCCGACCGCCCTGCAGATGCGGGACTGGGCCCGTGAGCTCGGCCCCTGGTTCCCGCTGGCCTTCCTCGCAGCGCACACGATCGTGACGGTGCTGCCGTTCCCACGCACCGCCTTCACCCTGGCCGCCGGCTTGCTCTTCGGCACGCAGCTCGGCGTACTCCTGGCCGTTGTCGCCAGCACCGCGAGCGCGGTGCTGGCGCTGTGGGGTGTGCGGGCGCTGGGGTGGAAGCTCAGCACGCTGCATCACCGTCCCGGCGTGAAGAATGTCGACGATCAACTACGACGTCGCGGGTGGATCGCCGTGATGTCCATGCGGCTCATCCCAGCCGTACCGTTCTCGGTGCTCAACTACGCGGCCGGAGCCTCCGCGGTGCGGGTACTGCCGTACACGCTGGCCACCTTCATCGGCCTGCTTCCGGGCACCCTTGCCGTCGTGGTGCTCGGTGATGCACTCACCGGGCACATCAGCGGCACGCTCTTCATGGTTTCGTTGGCCACCTCGGTGATCGGCGTGCTGGGCATCCTGTACGAGATCCGGCGTTACAAGCGGACGCACACCGAAATCGCCGCTCCCGAAGCCTCGGATGAACCTGAACGGGTCGGCGGCTAGATCGCGGACTCGCGCTCCTGGAACCCTTTGCCCGCGAGAAGCGCGAACCACACCAGCAGGCTTGCCGCCGGCAGCGTACGGAATGCCTCGTCGTGCGCGCGGACATGCGCGCCGACCGCCAGCGTGAAGTAGACGGCGAGCATAAATGCGGTCAGCCGACCCAATGCCGTCCACCGGATACCGCCGAGAAGCCCCGCGGCCGAGGCTGACTTGACGACGGGCAGAACCCACCAGACCCGTTGTGGCAAACCCACTTTCTCCAGCGCATCCTTGATCGGTTTGATCGGACGGACGCATGCCGCGGCATCGGCCGCCTGCATGGCTGCCAGCGCGGCCAGTACCGTCGGTGTCGCCAAACGCCGCTCCGTCATGACGATTTCGCCGCCAATCCCTTGGCTGCCAACACACCGTAGGTGGCCAACAAGGTCGACGCTGATATCGCATTCACTCCGAGATCACGTACCCGCAGATGGGCACCCACTGCCAGACTGAAATAGACGGTGAGCAACACCAGCGTCAGCTTGGCAAGCCCCGGGAAACGGATTCCGCCCAACAGCCCTACCGCAGACGCGGCCTTGATCGGCGCGAAGATCCAACGGTTTTGCTCCGGATAATGCACGTCGTCAAGGCATTTAGCCACATAGGGAACAGGCTGGACGCACAGCGCGGCGTCGATCGCCTGAAAGGAACCCAGCAAAGCCAAGACTCGGGGAGATACGAAAGCGTCGTTGCTCATTGCTCCAGTCAACCACCACAACATCGGGTAGTCGATGGTCGGCCGATCACGGCTAGTGGGGTGCGTGCGCTCCGAGGGACGCCGAGATAACCGCCAGCGGCGAATGGGCCAGCTGCATGTTGGCGCGCTCCTGCGGGGTCAACCGATGGCGCTCCAGGAAAAGTCGCAATGCGCGAATACTCATCCCCTCATTGGACGCGGCCGCGCCGACAGAATCCAGCGCGACCGCGTCTTCTCAACGATTTCATTACGTATTGCCCGCAGACACTCAACTCCCGTGCGCGAGTTGAATTGCCTTCACCACCAACAGGATGGCGCCGACAACCAGGTATCCCCGAAGCGCGAGCATGCCCAACTTCGTCGACGGACTCCACGTGACCGGTTCGAGTAAGGCCAACGGGGGCATCCGCCAGGTCCGGGCGTCCACGCCTTCGAGGGCCTTGGCCACCGCCACCGCCACCGGATCGACGCCTTGCCTACCCGAGGTCCACCACAGACCAATCCCTATCAGCACCCCGAGAACCGCGACACCTGCCGCGAGGTCACCGGCGACCTGCACGACGTCCAGGTCTGGGAAGAGAGTGGTGGCCATCAAGATGCCGGAAAGAAACAGCAGCACACCGACGATGAGCCCCGCCACGATGTTGAGCCACGCCTTGTTGACCCAGGGACCCAGCACTGCCTTGTCATTGCACAACAACAGCAGGAACACGCTCGCGCTGGGCAGCAGCAGCCCGGCCAATGCCTGCACCGCGGTGGTCATCAGCCCGAGCGGGGCATGCGGAATCAGCACGATGGCCGCCCCCACGCCGACCATCACGGTGTAGGACAAGTAGAACGGCTTGGCGTCCTTGAAGCTACGGTGCAGCGAGTGCTTGAGCCCGAAGGTGTCGCCGAACGCGTAACTGGTCGCTAGGGTGACCGCCGCTGCGCCGATGATCGACGCATCCAGCAGGACGATGGCAAAGATCTTGCCCAGCAATGGCTGAGCCTCTCCCAACCAGCCGGCGATCAGACCCGCATCACCACCGTCGCCCCATTTGTCCGGGCCCGAGTTCCCGGTCACGCGGGCTGCGTAGTCGGCCGTCATCAGCAACGCGGCCGCACCTATCACCACCACGAGCGAACCGATCACGGTGTCAGCACGTTCGTATCCGATGAACCGCGGAGTGATGCGCTTGTCCACGATGTTCGACTGCTGGAAGAACAGCTGCCATGGCGCCACGGTGGTGCCCACCATCGCGATGATCAGCAGCACAGCACCCGAACTGATTCCGCCTTCAATGCCCGGCACCACGAAATCGTGTGCTGCCCTTCCCCACTGCGGATCCGACATCAAGAACATGGGGATCTGCAGCAGCGTGATCACAATGAACACGAACATGGCGCGCTCCCAACGACGGAAGCTCCCGGTGGCCATGATGAGAATCAGTGCGATCGCGGCGACGGGCACTGTGTAGTACTTCGGGACTCCCAGGTACTCGGAGGCCAGTGCCACACCGATGAATTCAGTAACGAGGGTCAGAAAGTTCAGGATGAACAAGTCGCCCACGGAGAACCAGCCCCAACCACGGCCGAATCGTTCGTTGATCAACCGTGCGTGTCCCACCCCGGTGACCGCGCCGAGCCGAACCACCATCTCCTGGTTGACGATAAGAACCGGAATGAGCAGCAGAAGCACCCACAACAAGCTGTATCCGTAACTCTGACCAGCCTGCGCGTAGGTCGCCACGCCGCCGGCGTCGTTGTCACCGACCATGACGATGATGCCCGGTCCCAGGATCGCGGCCATCGTGGCCATCCGGGTCTTGAAGGTCCGCGCCTGGCCGGGATCACTCACACTGATCCTGCCGAATGCGCCCTCGATATCGCCGAGATGCGCCGAGTCAAGAACTGCGCTCTTCGGCTGGGCCGTGACGCCTCCAGGTGCCCCCACCACAAGGTTGTCCGAGTTTCCCAAGGGCGCGTCGACCATTCCCTTCTCGGTCATGGGCTGACTCCGTCTGGGCTCGAGGCGATCTGGCGCACCGGACGCGGGGCGGGTTCGCGACGACGCCAATCCTCAGGGATCAACGCGGCCAACACGTCGTCATACGTGACCACGCCAAGAACCTTGTCTCCCCCATCGACAACGGGAATCAAGGCCAGGTTGTAGTCGGCCATCAGCAGCGCGACATCGGTGAGATCGGCCTCCGGGGAGACCCGCACCGGGTCATCGTCCATGATCGATTCCACGGGAGCGTCACGATCGGCCTGCAGGAGCCGGATCACCGACACCACACCCACCAATTCACCGTTATCGGCGATCACATGCGCTTTCAGAAGCGCCTCGGGCTGTAGGGATTTCGCCGCAGAGATGGCAGCAAGCGCATCAGCGGCGCTGCTACCGAGCACGCACGAGACGATGTCAACGTTCATCAGACCACCGGCCGACTGAGGGCTGAACCCCATCAACGTGACCACCTTGGTGCGTTGCGGGCCCGGCATCAACTCCAAGACGGCCCGTCGACGCGACTGGCGCAGATCGAAGATCGCATCCGCCGCATCATCGGCGCGCATCCTGCCAAGCAGAGCAGCGACCTCGGCATCGGGCATGTCCTGGAACAGCTTGCTGGCCTTATCCGAATCGAGTTCCTCGAATACATCGGCTTCGAGCTCGGGATTGTCGCGGACGCGGTCGAGGATCTCGCCGCCCTCTTCCTTGGTGGCCTCCTCGAGTAGGTCGGCGATTTCCGCGGGCTTGAGCGTGTTCACTCTCCCCCCGACGCGGCGTGCCAGCAGCGATCCACCATGGCCGATCATCGGCTCGAACGCCTTCCAGTCCCTACCCGCCTGGCCGGCCCCCGCCTTGATCAGGCCGAAAAACCTTGCCGGACGCCGGGTATCGAGTCGAGCGAGAATCCACCCTTCGGGCGACTCCACCAGCTCGATATCGTAGGCATGCACCAGCTCGGCATTCTCCACATCGATAAACCGGTGATCGAGTACGTCCTCCTCCAGCAGGTATTCCCCGTCGCGACGTTCAAAGCCACGCAGATCAACTTTGTTCTTGCTCAACTCAATTCGAGCTGGCGCCACGACGGAAACCGCGTCTGAAGAGACGAAGACTCTGCGTCCACCCATGTCGACGACGTAGCCGGTGACAATCGGGTACTCATCTGCTCCACGGAACCGAACGATGACGTCTTCCAACCGGCCTACTGTGTCACCGGAGCGTGCGACAACCGGGGCCTTCAATAGATCCGAAAATTGGATAACCCGCGGCAGAGCCGCATTACTCGAAGTAGACATGCTGACTCCTCAGCGATTGGGCCAATACGCTTCGTCCGCCCAGCGGGCGGCCGAAGCGTATTGGCCTCGAATGAATTCCGAATGTCCACGCACTGTGAATCAACTGTGCGTGGATGCGATGGCGATGCCCCTCGGGGTTACCGCGGTGGGTGCGCCCCGAGAGACGCCGAGACAACCGCCAGCGGTGAGTACGCCAGTTGGAGGTTGGCGCGCTCTTGCGGGGTCAGCCGGTTACGTGTCCACAGCCGGCGTACTGCGTTGAATGTGGTGTTCATGATCGGACTCCTTTTGGGAAGCCGCATACCTGAACGCGAACGTCAAACACGTTGGCTAGAGCGAGGATTCAGCCTCGAATGAGCAGCAAGGTATG
Source organism: Mycobacteroides chelonae CCUG 47445 (assembly GCF_001632805.1). Taxonomy (NCBI): domain Bacteria; kingdom Bacillati; phylum Actinomycetota; class Actinomycetes; order Mycobacteriales; family Mycobacteriaceae; genus Mycobacteroides; species Mycobacteroides chelonae. The sequence goes on from NZ_CP007220.1 coordinate 2,700,529, forward strand.
CGGCAGCTGTTGTCTATGCGGACTGTCACCGGATATCACGGTTGTGCCTCACCTCCTTGCTGTCGGGGCGCGCGCGGGCGCCTGCTGTGTGGAACAGCGACCACAAGAGGAAATCACCGGACACTCAGGGCGTCCGGTATGCACCCCTCTCGTCAGGGCTTCGGCACTACGTGACGTGTCCGCTCGCGGAAGCCACTTCGGGTCATCCCTTAGTCCGGGAAGACCTGTCCTAACCTTGGGCGTCTCTCGACGTCGTCAGATCAGTGGCCTGTATTCACGTAGGAGCCTCACCTAGCAAGGTGCTGAACCGCTACCCATGATGGGCCGGAGGAATCGCCTTGTCAAGCAGACTGCGCCCGCGTCGGTCTCACGCCCCCGGCAGTCCGTGACGATTGGCGGGATCGATCGCGGGGTCCGCTGCCCCGATTTCCTGGGCCGCGGATTGCGCAGCGGCAACCGCCGCAGCGACTTCCGGGGTGGTCTTTGTCTCGAACCATCCGGCAACCTCGGTGGCGTCATCCTCGGGACGCTCGGTCGACTCATCGGCCGGGGAAGGCTCGTAACGGAATACGCCGTCACTGCCGGGAGCACCCAGCAGTTTGGTGAACCCCTGCAATGCCGAACCGAAGTCGCTGGGAATGAGCCACACCTTGTTGGCTTCACCCTGAGCCATCTTCGGCAGTGTCTGTAAATACTGATATGCCAACAACTCCGGCGTGGGTTTGCCGGATTTCACTGCGGCAAAGACCTTTTCGATGGCCTTGGCCTGGCCCTGAGCTTGCAGATACTGAGCGGCACGCTCGCCCTCGGCACGCAGGATGCGGGATTGACGTTCACCTTCGGCGGCCAGGATCGCCGACTGCCGCGAGCCTTCGGCCGCGAGGATCTGGGCCTGCTTCTGCCCCTCCGCCGACAGAATCGCGGCCTGCCTGGCACCTTCGGCCGACAGGATCATGGCGCGCTTCTCGCGGTCGGCCTTCATCTGCTTTTCCATCGACTCCTGCACCGAAGGTGGCGGGTCGATGGATCGCAACTCGACGCGTGCAACGCGCAGGCCCCAGCGTCCGGTGGCCTCGTCGAGCACGCCACGCAGCTGGCCGTTGATCTGATCGCGTGAGGTCAGCGTCTGCTCCAGCGTCATTCCACCGACTACGTTGCGCAGCGTGGTGGTGGTGAGCTGTTCCACACCGACGATGTAGTTGCTGATCTCGTACACCGCGGCCTGCGGGTTGGTCACTTGGAAGTAGACAACGGTGTCGATGTTCACCGTCAGGTTGTCCTCGGTGATCACCGGTTGAGGTGGAAAGGACACCACCCGCTCACGCAGGTCAACCTTGGCCCGGATGCGGTCGACAAACGGCACCAGAATGGTCAACTGCCCGCTCACGGTCTTCGAATACCGCCCCAGGCGCTCGATCACCGCGGCTTCTGCCTGCGGGACGAGTGCCACGGACTTCAGCACGATAGTGACGCCCAGGATGATCAAGACGATCAGCACAAAGGCTCCGGCAGCTACTCCCATACCCGTACTCCTGTCACTGGAATTCTTGCGCTAGATCTTCTCGACAACCGCCGTCGCGCCGTCGATTTGAACAACCGTCACCGTCTCACCCTGCTCGAATCGGCCCGACTTCTCCAGACTCCGGGCAGACCACATCTCGCCACCGAGTCGAACCAGCCCATGGACGTCATCGACCGGTTCAATCACAATGGCGCTCTTGCCCTCCAACGCCTTGGCGTTGGTGTGCAGAATCGGGCCTGCCGTCAGCCGCTTGCGCAGAGCAGGCCGCACGCCGACCAGCAGAATGACCGCGCTGATGACGAAGACCAGCCCCTCGGCCCACAACGGCATGTCAAACACCCAGCCGGCACCGGCCGTGACCAGGGCCGAACCGCCGAGCATCAACAGGAACATGTCACCTGTCATCAGCTCGGCGGCCGCAAGCAGGATGCCTGCGACAAGCCACACAATCGGCATGGCTCCACATTAGACCGCGTGGGCAACTGGTGGGGGCGGATACGGGGCCTTAGACTGCGAGCACTATGGCGAATCCGAGTGTGTCCCTGGCGGTGTGGGCAAGCGCGTGGCTGGCTGGCCGCGCGGCTCCCGACGACGTCATTGATGCCCTTATCGCCTGGGCACCAAGGCATTTGGTCACCGCCTATGACGCTGTGGCCGCGGGTCACACCGGACTTTCGTGGCCCGATATGGACGACAACGGCCCCATCGGCCTACTCCAGACGGTCCGTACCGCGACCGGCCAGCCACACGGCGTCCCCGATATCCATGTGATCCTGCCCGCTCCCGGCGACCCGCGCGGTCTGCCCGCCAATACCCAGTTCCAACGTGACGCGATGGAGGCCAGCGAGGCGATTGTGCTCAGCGACCGCCAAAACAACTCCACAGCAATAGGATTGGTTCCCGCCGTGGAGTACGACGAGGATCGCGATGAGACCGTTGGCCTATCCTGGACCGTGTACTCACTCCCCGCCCGGATCCCAGCACAAGCCGGACCAGATCTTGGGGAAGCCGAATATCAACTACGCCAGGCAGTCCGGACCGCCACAGCAACACTCAACCGCCTCGACAGGGTCGTGGACACAGCCGATGCAGACCCCCGCGCCCTGGTCGAAGAGGTACTTTCCACGCTACGCGGGCACCGACTGCCCGACTACGCGCCACACCGGGCGGTGCGCGTCCTGGATTCGGCCAACCAGGTCGAGGCCATAGCTACCGCCGCTGCCGAGGTCATGGAGTTACCCGGAGCCCTCGATGACGGAGCGGTCGCCGACGTGCTGCGCCCCCTCGTCATCCTGGTGCGTGAGGCACGGATGGCAGCCGCGGCCGCCATCATCGAATCCGCGCGTTAGACCTGCTGGCGACCGCAGCACAGCGGCGAACATAGCGCGCCGTTCACGCTGAACCCATATCCGGGGACAGGGTTCGCTCCGGCCACACGCCGCGGCGGCGTGCCGTCCGCAACCTCTGCGATCAAGTCGACCGCCACCCGTGCGAATCGCTCGTCAGCACCCGGTGTCGCGGCCCGCGCGAATTCGATGTCGTGTTCAGCCGCATACTCACGCGCCTCGTTGTCCAAGTCCCACACCACCTCCAGATGGTCCGAGACAAACCCGATGGGCGATACCACGACGGAGCGAATGCCCCGATCTTTGAGTGCCGCAAGATGATCAACGATGTCGGGTTCGAGCCACGGGACCTGGGGAGGGCCGGAGCGGGACTGCCACACCACGTCGTAATCCTGGTAGCCGGCCGCGTCGGCAACCAGCTCGGCAAGGTAGCGCACCTGTCGGCTGTACAAGTCGGGGCCGTGCCGCTGGTCGGCGGCGATGGGAATGGAATGCGCGGTGAACACCAGCCGGGGCGTCTCCCGCATCCCCGACACCGCGGCGGTCACCGCTTCCGCGTACAGCTGCACCAACGCGGGGTGGTCGAAGTACTGACGAAGCTTGACCAGCTCGGGGGCTCCGTCGCCCACCGCCGCCCGGGCGCGCGCGATGTCTTCCACGTATTGGGTGCATCCCGAGTAACCGCCCCAGGCAGAGGTCGTGAAGACCGCTGCCCGCCGAACCCCCTTGTCGCGCATGTCGGCAACTGTTTCTTCCACCATAGGGTGCCAGTTGCGGTTGCCGAAAAACACCGGCAGCGGGCGTCCGCTCAGTTCCAGCTGGCGCGAGATCTCAGCGATCAGGGCGCGATTGATGCCGTTGATCGGTGAGACACCGCCGAAATGGAAGTAGTGCTCGGCCACCTCGTCGAGACGTTCTGGCGGAACGCCACGACCGCGGGTGACGTTCTCCAGAAACGGCCGAACCTCCTGCGGCCCCTCGGGCCCCCCGAAGGACAGCAGAAGCACCGCGTCAAAAAGCATGGGTGTTCCTAGAGCAGCTGAGTGTGCGCGCCGCCGTCAGCGAAGATGATGTCGCCGGTGGTGGCGGGCAACCAGTCCGAGAGCAGGGCGCACACGGTCTTGGCGACCGGTGTCGGGTCCTTCATGTCCCAGCCGATCGGAGCACGCTGATCCCAGCCATCCTCGAGCACGCTCATCTGCTGGCCGGCCTCCTCGCCCAGTGCCCCGCCGACGATCGCACTCATGGCCAGCGTCCGGATGGGCCCGGCGGCAACCAGATTCGAGCGAATACCGGCAGCACCCGCCTCGCGCGCAACGAACCGGTTTACCGATTCCAGTGCGCTCTTGGCCACGGTCATCCAGTTGTAGAACGGCATCGCGCGGGTCGGATCGAAGTCCATACCTACGATGCTGCCGCCCGGGTTCATGATGGGCAGCACAGCCTTGGCCAGGGAGGCGTACGAGAACGCCGAGATGTGAAAGCCCTTGGCCACATCCTCGAAGGGGGCCTCGAAGAACGGGTTCAGCCCCATGCCGGTCTGCGGCATGAAACCGATGGAGTGCACCACGCCGTCCAGCTTGTTGCCCTCTCCGATCACCTCGGTGACACGGTCGGCAAGGCTGTCCAGGTGCTTCTCATCCTGCACATTGAGCTCCAGCAGCGGCGCGGGCTCGGGCAGGCGCTGAGTGATGCGCTCGATGAGACGCAACCGGTCGAATCCGGTGAGCACCAGCTGTGCACCCTGCTCCTGCGCGACCTTCGCGATGTGGAACGCGATCGACGAATCGGTGATGATGCCCGTCACCAGGATCCGCTTGCCCTCAAGTAGTCCTGCCACGATTCTCCTTAGGTAATTGCGATGCCCACGCTCGTCGCGCGGACACACTGATCGATGTCCGAAACGTCCTTCTAGTGGCCCATGCCCATGCCGCCATCAACCGGGATGACTGCACCGGAGATGTAACTGGCATCCTCGGACGCCAGGAAGCTGACCACTCCGGCGACCTCAGCGGCAGTGCCCACTCGCTTCGCCGGGATGAACTCCAGTGCGCCTTCCTGAACCCTTTCATCGAGCGCGCGGGTCATCTCGGTGTCGATGAAACCGGGGGCGACCACGTTGGCGGTGACGCCCGCCTTGGAGAGCTCTCGAGCGATCGAGCGCGCCAGGCCGATGACACCGGCCTTGGAGGCCGCGTAGTTGGCCTGATTGCCGATTCCCCAGGTGCCGGAAACCGAACCGATGAAGATCATCCGGCCGAAGCGCTTCCGCTGCATCGTGCGCGACGCGCGCTGGGCCACCCGGAACGCTCCGGTCAGGTTGGCGTTGATGACCTTCTCGAACTTCTCCTCGGTCATGCGCATCAAAAACGCGTCCTGAGCGATGCCCGCGTTGGATACCAACACCTCGACAGGTCCCTGGTGCTCCTCGACCTCTTTGAAGGCCCGGTCGACGGCGTCATTGTCGGTGACATCGCACTCCACCCCGAACAAACCCTCCGGCACACCGGATCCGCGGTGAGTCACCGCCACCTTGTGCCCGTCAGCGGCAAGGCGTTGCGCGATCGCAAGTCCGATACCCCGGTTGCCACCGGTAACCAGCACAGAACGAGAGACAAAGTCGGGACGGGCGACGCTAGCGCCGAGAGCATCAGACATGGGACCCAACTTATCGTCTTCTTAGACTTCTTCCTAAACGACTGGCCCAAACGAGTCGACGCGCGAACGCCGACTCAGTTGGGCAGACGCCGGTTGATCACCAACCCGACGAAGGCCGCCGCAAGCACCAGCAGAGCACCCAAACGCAACCATCCGACACTGGCGTCGCCGCGGATGGTCTCGTACCCGATCTGCTGCTGCAGGTTGGCGTACACCTCCTTGAGCTGACCGAGTGTGGAGGCCGTATAGGTCTCTCCACCCGATAACTTGGCCACCTTCTCCATCATGTCGGGGGCGTACGGCACGTTCTGGCGCTGCCCGTTGATCTCGACATACCCGTCCTTGGTGCCGAACGCGATCGTCGAAATCGGTACCTGCTGATCCTTGGCGGTGCGCGCCGCCGTGTAGGCACCCTTGGGGTTGTCCGGGTTCGACGGCACCGTTTCCTTACCGTCGGACATCAACACGATGCGCGCGGGGGGCGGCTTGTCACCGCCGCCGATGACCGCGCCCACCGTCGCGATGGCCTGCAGCGCGGTGAAGATGCCCTCACCCGTGGCGGTCCGATCCGCAAGCTGCAGGTTGTCCAAGGCGTTGACGGTCGCGTCGCGATTCGTGGTCGGCGAGACCAGCACCGTCGCGGTACCCGCGTACGCGATCAGACCCAGGTTGATACCCGGGGTTAGGTTGCGGGCGAACTCCTTGCCGGCTTCCTTCGCGGCACCCAGACGGTTTGGGGCGACGTCGGTCGATTCCATGGACCGCGAGACGTCGATGACGAGCATCACCACGGCACGGTTACGGGGAATCCGCACGTCATGGCTGGGCCCGGCCAGCGCGATGGTCAGCACCATCAGGCCCACCACCAGCAGCGCGGTGGCCGCGTGCCGCCAGGCGCGCGGACGTTTCGGGGCGACCGAATCCAGCAGCTCGGTGTTGGCGAATCGCAGCACCCGCTTCTCACGCAGGTACTGCGCAAACACGTACAACCCGACCAACGCGGCCACCAGCAGCAGGACCAGGAAAAACCACGGGTGAGTAAAGCCCGTGAGAGTCATCGGCCCGAAGAACGGCAGATCACTCATCGAGCCCCCGCTCCTGTCCCGGCGACCGCACCGCGGCGCTGTTGAGAGACGAATCTCACGATGTCGTTGATCCAGTCACGGTCGGTCCGCAGACTCAAAAGCGGTGCACCGCAACGACGCAATGTGCGTGCCACCTCTTCATGATGCCTTGCCGCCGCCTGAGCGAAATCCCGGCGCAGGTTCTCGTCGATCCGATACTCCTTGGTGATGCCGGTCTCGGCGTCCTGCAGCAGCACCTCACCGACATCCGGAAGCTCCATATCGCGCGGGTCGAGCACCTCGATACCCAACACCTCGTGCCGGGCCCCGATGGCGCGCAGCGGCCGCATCCAGTTGATGGGGCCCAGGAAGTCGCTGATGACGACCGCCATGCCGCGGCGGCGCTCCGGGCGCCGCAGTGCGTCGATCGCCAGCGACAGATCACCGCGGACACCCTGTGGCGCCTTCGGCATGGTGGCGATGCTGCGCAGAATGTCCTGTTCGTGGGCACGTCCGGACCGCGCCGGTAGACGAACAATCTTGTCCCCGTTGGCGATCAGTGCGCCCAGCCGGTTTCCACCACCGCTGTTCAGAAAGATGATGGCGGCCGCTGCCGCGACCGCGAGATCGCGCTTCTCACAGTTGGTCGTCCCGAAATCCAGGCTTGCCGACATGTCGACCACCAGCCAGGTCTCCAGCTCGCGGTCCGCGATCATCTGGCGTACATGCGGGCTCGTGGTCCGCGCGGTCACCGACCAATCCATCCGGCGCACGTCATCACCGGGCTGATAGAGCCTGGACTCCCCCGGCTCCGATCCGGGACCGGGAATCAGCCCGAGGTGGTTGCCGTGCAGCACCCCGTCAAGCTTGCGACGGATCTTCAGTTCCAAGGTCCGCAGCGCTGCCGAGAGCTGCGGATCACGGATCTCACCCCGACGCAGGGACGGGATGTCTACCGGCCGGGCGCTGCCCGGACTGGGTGTGCTCACCTGGGCGCGGCGTTATGGGCTGCCGGGGCCGGGCCGTTCGTCCCGACCATCGCCGGCGGCACCGAATGCCCTTGCTGCGGAACGGCATTCACCTGCGGCAGGCCCACCGTCTGCAGAATCCGGTTGATGGCGGTGTCGGCGGAAACCTCGTCGGCGAGTGCGTCGTAGCTCATCACCAGGCGGTGACGCAGCACATCCGGGATGACCTCGATAACGTCCTGCGGGATCACATAATCGCGTCCACGAACCAGTGCCAGCGCACGTGCCGATGCGATGATGCCCAGCGAGGCACGGGGGCTGGCGCCGTAGGAGATCCAGTTGGCGACGTCGCCCAGCCCGAACTGCGCCGGGTTGCGGGTGGCCGAGATAACCCGAACCACGTAGTCGACCAGGGCGTGGTGCACGAAGTTGTTGGCGGCCAGATCCTGCAGGCGCAGCAGCGCCTCGGCGGACAGGATCTGCTTGGGCTCCGGCGGCGTGACACCCATCCGGTAGATGATCTCGCGCTCTTCTTCGACGGTCGGGTAGTCGACGTTGATCTTGAAGAGGAAGCGGTCGCGCTGCGCTTCGGGCAGCGGATACACGCCCTCGTTCTCGATCGGGTTCTGGGTCGCCATCACCAGGAACGGCTTGGGCATCGGGTAGGTCTTGCCACCGATGGAGACGTGCCGCTCGGCCATGACCTCAAGCAAGGCCGACTGCACCTTGGCGGGCGCACGGTTGATCTCGTCGGCCAGCAGGAAGTTGGCCACCACCGGGCCGAGCTCGGTGTCGAACTCTTCCTTGCCCTGGCGGTAGATGCGAGTACCGATGATGTCGGTAGGCACCAGGTCGGGGGTGAACTGGACACGCGAGAAGGACCCGCCCACCACCTTGGCGAAAGTCTCGACCGCAAGTGTCTTGGCAACACCGGGCACACCTTCGAGCAACACGTGCCCCTTGGCGAGCAGACCGACCAGAATTCGCTCGACGAGCCTGTCCTGACCCACGATGATGCGCTTGACCTCAAAGATGGCGCGCTCGAGGTTCTGCACCTCGGCGGCCAGGGCCGGTGATGTCGCACCCTGCGGGGCGTGCGGCGCGAGGCCGGCGCTTCCGCCGGAGTAACCGGCACCTCCCCCTGGTGACCCTGGTGATGACATCAACTTCCCTCCGGCTCTGCCTGACGATTCCGTGCTACTTCGGTGGCTTCTTGGTAGCCATGTCCCTGCGGGCGGCACCCAACCCTGGGCGGCGCCTCCGGTCCACTATTCCAGCATCCCGGGATTTGGTCCACGTACCCGTTCGCTGGCGCGCCGTTCTAGCTCACCTGAGAGATCAGAAGAGCTACCAGGCGATGATACGAACGGCATAAGGAGTCATGCCGCCGGTGCGCACAGGAGACACCGTCACCTTTTCGGCGCTGCCGCTGGCTTCCAGCATCTGACCGTTGCCCAGGTAAATCACCACGTGCTGAGAACCACCCGGTCCGTAGAAGAGGAGATCACCGCGCTTGGCCTGCGAGACGGGAACCTTCATACCCGCGTTGTACTGGTCGCCCGAGTACTTCGGCAGCTTCACGCCCGCGGCCGCATAAGAGAACATGGTGAACCCGGAGCAGTCGTAGCCCACCTTGCCCGCGTCGTAGTCGACGCCGCCGCTCGGGCCGCGCACCGTGCCACCACCCCACGAGTACGGAACACCCAGCTGCGTACCGCCGCGCTGAATCACCGCTTCCACCGCCTGGCGGCCGTAGGCCAGCGGGCGTCCGGCTCCGGCGGACGCGCGGTTCCCTCCGATGCCCAAGGCACCCAAAGCGGTCTGGCCGACCCCCATGACCCCGTTCATGATCTTCGCCGGGTCCGCGCCCTGGCTCGGCCCGGCGAAGGGCAGCGTGTTGTCCCAGTCGCCGCCCGACGGGTTCAGTCCGAGCGCGTTGAGGAAGGCGGTACCAACATTCGGCCCGAGCGGATTGTCATCGGCGGTGGCCCGCGGCACACCCATGAACAGCACCAGCGCGATAGCGATCCCGACGGCGAGGGCGGCACGTAACACGAAGAGGCCCTGCACCTTGAGTAACTTGGTCGTTCTCGCTGCGTTCACCGATTTCACCACTCAATCAGTCGGGTTACAAAGGGCGTCATGCCACTGGTCCGCACTGGCGACACCTTGACCACGTCGCCGGTGTTCGGCGCCTCGAGCATCTGACCGTTGCCGAGGTAGAGGGCAACGTGCTGACTTGCGTTGGGGCCGTAGAAAATCATGTCGCCGCGCTTCATCTGTGCACTAGGCACCTTGCGCCCGGAGTTGTACTGATATCCGGTGTAGTGCCTGAGTCTGATGCCGACCGCGGCGAATCCGTACATCATCAGTCCGGAGCAGTCGTAACCGACAGTTCCTGCGCCGGAATCGATTCCGCGGGTCGGACCGTTGTACGAACCACCACCCCATGAGTACGGCGTGCCCATCGCGCTGCCCGCGCGGGCAATCACCCGCTCCACGTTTTCCCGGCCGTAGACCTTGGGGATGTACTCGCCGCCCTCACTGGAAGCTGCCGCCGCCGGAGCAGCTTTGGGGCAGAACATTCCAATCACACCGCATACCGCGGACTGGCCGACGTTGGCTGCGGTGTTGCCGATGCCCAACACCATGTTGATGGTCTGCGTCGGATCGGTAGGCACGTTGGCGCTGGCGATCATCGGGAGGGTGGTATCCCATTCGCCGCCACCTGCGGCAGCAGGGGCGGGTCCCTCGGTCCATTCGTTCCCGTTACCGGCGATGGCGGCGTTCGGATTGATCACCCGCGCACTTGCGGCCGACGCCGAAAACTCCGGCCCACGGGCGGCGGCTAGCTGCGCCTCGGCACTCTTCTTCTTTGCCGCCAGCTCCGAGGCCACGCCGCGCTGAGATTCCAGCTTCTTCTGCACGTCGTGCATCGCAGCCACCAGATCGTCCTGCTGCTTCTGCGCATCCGCAGTCGCCTGGTCGGCCTTCTCCTGAATGGCCCGTGCCTGTGATTGCTTGTTCACCTGCTCGGTACGTGCCCGGCGCAGGTTGTCCATGACGGTTTGCGAGCTCGACTCCACGCTCTTGGTCACCGAAGCAAGGCGCACCACATCGTCGGGATTGGTCGCCGTCAGGTAGGAGCCAGACGGCCCTGCCATATAGGTGGCCACGGCCATCCGGTCGAACTTGCCCTGCGCCGCGGCGATCGCGCCATTGGCGGCGTCGACCGCGCGCTGACCTTCTTCAACCGCCTGACCGGCCGCAGCGGCGTTATCGCGCGCGTCCTGCAGGTCGACCAGACCCTTGTTGATGGATTCCTGCTGCGTCTGCACGTCTGCGGTGAGCTGTTCGATCTGCTGGTTGGTGTCGGCCAATTGACTGATCAGCGAGGCCATGTCGTTCGGCTCGGCGGAGGTTACGGGCAGCGCGGTGGGCCACATCATCAGACTGGCGGTCATCAGCGGCGGCACCATCAGCGCGACCACCGCGGTTCGTTTGCCACGCACCGCGAAACGGTCCGCGAAATGCTGCGGGACTGTCCGTTTCATTCGGTCTGCCGTCTCCTCGATCTTCGGCGTGCGACGAGCCTTCTCGGTCATAGCGGCCCTTCCCCGACACGCTCCCAGTTGTCACATAAGACGCACTAACCACTTTGGCGCCACTTGCACCGTACGTCACTTTTGCAACTAATGAAACTTTAGTCACAAATTACAAACGTGTAATTAATTGGCCTCTGACAGGCAATTGGCGACACGTCTTCTGACGGTTAATTGCCCCGAATTGAATACCGGCAGATCATCCCGGTTCCATAGTGCGCGCGGCTATTTCATGAAAAAACAGGCTGCGCGAATGGTTTGCAAATCGTTACTTAACCGAGTCGTTCGTGAATCGGCCGCGCACGAGCGTAATTCCGGCGCAGACAGCCGCAACGAGCAGGACAAGCACAATGGTCAGCGCCGTCCATGAGAAGTGCTCGCGACCGATCTCGTTCACGAAGTTGTTCGCAGACAGCACGGAGTTGCCCGTCTTGGCCACGTCCTGCCCGGCCTCCAGCGTCACCCTGTCGAACGTGGCGCTGTACGTACCGGCGTAGGACGGACTGATGACCAATACGGTCGAGTCGGGATGGTCCTTGCCGATCTCGGTGGCGATATCGCGCAGTGGTGTGTCGATCCAGGGATTGTTGGGAAGCGCCACGACCTTCAGGTCGATGTTCTTGGCGTGCGCCTTCGCGATGACATCCTTCAATCCGGCGACATCCGCCGACGGGGCGGCGACTCCGTCCTCGTTGACATCCGCGCGCGCCATCTCCAGGCACTTGACCGACCAGCCGAGCGGATCAGTGCCCGCGGTCTGGACGGACACGCCCACCGCCTGGCACAGCTCGGCGGGAATGAAGGTGGGCAAGTGCTGCGGCGTCACGCGATCAATCTAACCCGCACCGGGCGCAGCGTTGCGCAGGTAGACCCGCAGCATTTCGCGTGCATAACGACGCCCTGACCGTCGATGGCGGATGCCACGACGGGAATGGCGGGTGAAATTTGGGCATCCCCCTTATTACGGGACAAGCGTACTGTTAGACTAGCGATGGAAGGCAGCCATCTGCGGTGGCGCCTCCGGAACCCCGCCTGGCACAGCCCGCCGGCGGGTGACCTTCGAGCTCTGGAGCTGATGTGACTAGCAATGAATCGGTGAATTCCTTCGGCGCGCGCGGCACTCTGCAGGTTGGCGATGAGTCGTACGAGATCTTCCGCCTCAATGCCGTGCCCGGTACCGAGAAACTGCCCTACAGCCTGAAGGTGTTGGCGGAGAACCTGTTACGCACCGAAGACGGCGCGAATATCACCAAGGACCACGTGCTGGCGCTGGCCAACTGGGATCCCTCGGCCGAGCCGAGCGTCGAGATCCAGTTCACCCCGGCACGCGTGGTCATGCAGGACTTCACCGGTGTGCCCTGTGTGGTCGACCTGGCCACCATGCGTGAAGCAGTGGCGGCGCTGGGCGGCGATCCCGACAAGGTGAACCCGCTCTCCCCCGCCGAGATGGTCATCGACCACTCCGTGATCCTCGATGTCTTCGGCACCGCCGACGCCTTCGAGCGCAACGTCGAACTCGAGTACGAGCGCAATGCCGAGCGTTACCAGTTCTTGCGTTGGGGCCAAGGCGCTTTCGACGATTTCAAGGTCGTCCCCCCGGGCACCGGCATTGTGCACCAGGTCAACATCGAGTACCTGGCCCGCACCATCTTCACGCGCAACGGCCAGGCTTACCCGGACACCTGTGTGGGTACCGACTCGCACACCACCATGGTCAACGGCCTCGGCGTCCTCGGTTGGGGTGTGGGTGGTATCGAGGCCGAAGCCGCGATGCTCGGCCAGCCGGTCTCGATGCTCATCCCCCGGGTCGTCGGCTTCAAGCTCACCGGTGAGATCCAGCCGGGCGTCACCGCCACCGACGTGGTGCTGACCGTCACCGACATGCTGCGCAAGCACGGCGTGGTGGGCAAGTTCGTCGAGTTCTACGGCAAGGGCGTAGCGGAGGTGCCGCTGGCCAACCGCGCCACCCTGGGCAACATGAGCCCCGAATTCGGTTCTACCGCAGCGATCTTCCCGATCGATGACGAGACCATCAACTACCTGCGCCTGACCGGCCGCGATGACCAGCAGCTCGCGCTGGTCGAGGCGTACGCCAAGGAACAGGGCATGTGGCACGACGCCGACCACGAGCCGGCCTTCTCGGAGTACCTGGAACTCGACCTCGCCACCGTGGTGCCCTCCATCTCCGGGCCCAAGCGTCCGCAGGACCGCATCGAGCTGTCCGACGCGAAGAACGCGTTCCGTAAGGATATCCACAACTACGTGGAAGAGAACCACCCCGCTCCTCACACGAACCTCGATGAGGCCGTTGAAGAGTCGTTCCCGGCAAGCGATGCCGCGGTGCTGTCCTTCGCCGAGGACGATGCCGTCGTGCCGTCGGCCGCGAACGGCGCGGAGGGCCGGCCCACCAAGCCGGTCACAGTGAAGTCCGCCGAGCGCGGCAACTTCGTGCTGGACCACGGCGCGGTTGTGGTCGCGGGCATCACCTCGTGCACCAACACCTCCAACCCCTCGGTCATGCTGGGCGCTGCGCTGCTGGCCAAGAAGGCCGTCGAGAAGGGCCTGACCACCAAGCCGTGGGTCAAGACCAACATGGCACCGGGTTCGCAGGTCGTCACCGATTACTACAACAAGGCGGGCGTATGGCCCTACCTGGAGAAGCTCGGTTACTACCTGGGCGGCTACGGCTGCACCACGTGCATCGGTAACACCGGCCCACTGCCCGACGAGATTTCCAAGGCCATCAACGACAACGATCTGTCGGTCACCGCCGTGCTTTCGGGTAACCGCAACTTCGAAGGCCGCATCTCCCCCGACGTCAAGATGAACTACCTGGCCTCCCCGCCACTGGTCATCGCCTACGGCATCGCGGGCACCATGGACTTCGACTTCGACACCGACCCGCTGGGACAGGACCACGACGGCAACGACGTCTACCTGAAGGACATCTGGCCCAGCGCCTCGGAGATCGAGGAGACCATCGCCTCGTCGATCAACCGCGAGATGTTCACCAACTCGTACGCCGATGTCTTCAAGGGTGACGAGCGCTGGCGCGGTCTGCCCACCCCCGAAGGCAACACCTTCGAGTGGGTCGACACGTCCACCTACGTGCGCAAGGCGCCCTATTTCGACGGGATGCCGCTGGAGCCCACGCCGGTCACCGATATCAAGGGTGCGCGGGTGCTGGCCCTGCTCGGCGACTCGGTGACCACCGACCACATCTCACCGGCCGGTTCGATCAAGTCGGGCACCCCGGCAGCGCAGTACCTCGACGAGCACGGTGTAGACCGCAAGGACTACAACTCGCTGGGTTCGCGACGCGGTAACCACGAGGTGATGGTGCGCGGCACGTTCGCGAACATCCGCCTGCGTAACCAGCTCCTGGACGACGTGTCCGGCGGCTACACCCGCGACTTCACCCTGGAGGGCGGCCCGCAGTCGTTCATCTATGACGCCTCGGTGAACTACCAGAAGGCGGGCATCCCGCTGGTGGTGCTGGGCGGCAAGGAGTACGGCTCCGGTTCCTCGCGCGACTGGGCCGCCAAGGGCACCCGCCTGCTGGGCGTCAAGGCTGTGATCACCGAGTCGTTCGAGCGCATCCACCGGTCGAATCTGATTGGCATGGGCGTGATTCCGCTGCAGTTCCCGGCCGGGGAATCGGCGGCCTCGCTCAAGCTCGACGGCACCGAGACCTACGACATCAGCGGTATCGAGAAGCTCAACGAGGGCTCGACACCGAAGACCGTGCACGTGACCGCGACCAAGAGCGATGGCTCCAAGGTCGAGTTTGATGCGGTAGTCCGGATCGACACCCCCGGTGAGGCCGACTACTACCGCAACGGCGGCATCCTGCAGTACGTGCTGCGGAACATGCTGGCCGGCTAGAAACGGCTGAACAACAGTGCCGCGCGTTAGCGAGGATCACCTCGCGGCTCGTCGCCGCCAGATCCTTGATGGCGCGCGGCGCTGTTTTGCCGAGTACGGGTACGACGGCGCCACCGTGCGCCGCCTCGAACACACCATTGGCATGTCGCGGGGGGCGATATTCCACCATTTCCGCGACAAGGACACGCTGTTCTTCGCGCTGGCCCGCGAAGACGCCGAACGGATGGCGAATGTCGCCAGCCGCGAGGGTCTGGTCCAGGTGATGCGCGACATGCTGGCCGACCCCAATCAGTTCGATTGGTTGGCCACGCGTTTGGAGATCGCCCGCAAGCTGCGCAACGACCCCGAATTCCGGCGGGGCTGGAACCAGCGATCAGAAGAACTCAACACCGCCACACTGGCACGGCTGCAACGTCAGAAGAAGGCCGGCAGGTTGCGCGAGGACGTGCCCAGTGAGGTGATCCTGGGGTATCTGGATCTGGTGCTCGATGGCCTGGTGGCCCGTCTGGCCGCCGGAGAGTCCACCGAAAGCCTCAGCCGCGTCCTGGATCTCGTCGAGGACTCGGTGCGCCGTGCCGATCACTCCTGATACCAAGGACTGGACCTGGGTCCTGGATAACCGCTGCACGGAATGCGGATTTGATCCCGCCACAACATCTTTCACCCAGATACCCGATATCGTGCGGGACAACCTGGCGGCGTGGCAGCCGGTGTTGTCCCGGCCAGAGGTGCGCCAACGTCCCGATGAGCAGACCTGGTCGCCGCTGGAGTACGGCGCCCACGTCCGGGATGTGTTCCGCATCTTCCTGACCCGGTTGCAGCTGATGCTCGCCGAGGAGGATCCGTTCTTCGAGAACTGGGACCAGGACAAGACCGCCATCGAAGACAGGTACGCCGCACAGGACCCTCAGACAGTGGCGCGGGAGCTCTCCACCGCGGGCGAGGCAATCGCCACCGCCTTCGCCGGGGTGCCCGCAAGCTCGCTAAACCGTCGCGGAAGGCGAAGCAACGGTTCAGTTTTCACCGTCGAGACACTGGGTCTGTATTTCGTGCACGACCCGGTGCATCACCTGCACGATGTTTCCCGCCTGCCGGCGGACTAGTGCGGGAAGTCGATGACAGCCCGCGCGGGTGTGTCGGCGATGTACACCACCGGACATTTCGAAGCCTGCGCAGCGACCTTCCAGGCCATCACGCCGTTCTTGTCTTTGAAGATGTCCGGGTCCTGCAGCAGTCGAGCCGATCGGACCACCGGAGCGCCCGCGGGCGCCCCGAGGTCATTCGGCTGCGGAAAGGACTTCACCTGCTGGTTCTCGGGGCGGTCCCACGTTCCCAGCACGGTGTCGTGTGCCGCGGCGCCCCGAAATGCCACCGCGTATCCGCCGCTCACCGGGGTTACCGAGAACGGTGGTGCCTGCCAGTAGGTGACGGGCCCGGTCGGCGGCGCCAGCTTGTCGGGACCGAAGCTGAACGTCACCCTGTCGAGGTCGTCGAGGGTTTCGATGCGCACATCGTGCAGGACGTTGGCGTAGTTCTCGGCGCCACCATCGGTCAACGTCGGGCACTCCGGCGCGGCTGTCGCCTGCGGGACACCCACGAGCGAGCCGACTACTAGTACAGGCGGTACCAGGTATCGATACATGGTTAGCGAATGTACGGCCTCAGGCACCGAACCGCTGGCGTTCGAGCGGGGATTGTCCTGGGTTGCTAACGGTGAGGCAGGCGGTAGTGCCCGGTCACAAACTCCGCTAGTGCGGCAGATCGACCACGAGACGGGGCGGGTTGGTCAGCGTGCTCACCTGAGGGCAGCGCTGTTTGTTCAGGCCCAACGCCCACCGCACCTTTCCCTCGAAGTCCTCGCCTTGTTCGGCCTCTGCCAGGATCGGGAAGTCCTTCGGCTTGATCTCGCTCGGCCCCGGATAAGACCGGATGGGCTTATCGGTCTCATGCGCGGACGCGCCATCGAAGAGCACACCGAGCAGGGCGGATCCGGCGACGATGACGTTGTCTCCCTTGGGGCCCGCGGACACGCTGGTGGGGCTGTCCACCGTGTACTTGGGAACCACCAGCTCATCCAGCGCCACCTTGCTCTTGGCGTCCGGCCCGAATTCGAAGGTGACCCTGTCGTAGTCGTCCTGCTTACCCACCCGCACATCCCGCAGCTTCGTGGCCACGTTCTTGCCGCCACCACCGCTGACCGTCTCGCACGCCGTGACGCGGAAGGTTTCCGGGGCAGGTGTCGACGTTTGCGGCAGCGCCGTCGTGGTGGCCACGGGCGACACCGCCTCGTCCACCTGACGCACCTGACCGGCGCAACCGGATGCCGTCAGTGCCGCCAGCGCCAGTACGCCGATTTTCCGGATACCGCCATGTCCTCGCATCCGATAACGGTAGCAACAATTGGTGCCCGAAAGCTCAACGGGCACACTGCGTGTCGGACGTCAGTTAAACCTTGCGGCCGCGCCGATTCGGGCCGCCGCGCCCGCGCAGCGCCACTCCCGATTCCACGAGGGCACGATGCACGTACCCATACGATCGGCCGGCATCCGCAGCAAGTGTGCGGATACTCGCACCCTGCTCGTATGCCGCCTTCAGCTCGACGCGTTCCTCGTCGCGCGTTTTGGCCATCGCGACCTCTCTCCCGACTCCATGCCGCGGCCCCTGTGGGCTGCAGCTCGACCCGGTTGCACCATAGCGCAAATGTGATCACGCGTGTGTATGAGACGCCTAGGGCGAATGAGGATGGTCAGGCCAGCTCGATGAGGTCTCGGTACTCGTCGGACCAGTAGTCTTCGGTGCCGTCCGGCAACAACACAACACGTTGCGGATTCAATGCCTCGGCGGCCCCCGGGTCGTGGGTGACAAGAACGACCGCGCCGAGGTAACTGCGCAGCGCGTCGAGAACCTGTTCACGCGAGGCGGGATCCAGGTTGTTGGTCGGCTCATCGAGCAGCAACACATTCGCCGTCGACGCGACCAGACCGGCCAGTGCCAGGCGAGTCTTCTCACCGCCGGACAACGTCCCCGCCGGCTGCTCCAACTGTGGGCCGTTGAACATGAAGGCACCCAGGATCCCGCGCAGCTCCTGCTCCCCGGTATCCGGAGCGGCGTGGCGGATGTTCTCCCACACCGTCGCGTGATCGTCCAGGGTGTCGTGCTCCTGTGCGAAGTATCCGAGCTTGAGGCCGTGGCCGGGCTCCAGCGCGCCGGCATCGGCGGTTTCGGCGCCCGCGAGCAACCGCAACAACGTCGTCTTCCCCGCACCGTTGAGTCCGAGAACCACGACCCGCGAGCCGCGATCGATGGCAAGGTCCACCCCGGTGAAGATCTCCAAAGATCCGTAGTTCTTGGTCAGTCCCTTGGCCACCAGCGGCACCCGGCCACATGCGGCGGGCGTCGGGAACTTGATGCGGGCCACCTTGTCGGCCACCCGCTCCTCGTCGAGCCCGGACAACATCTTCTCGGCTCGGCGCAACATGTTCTGTGCGGCAACGGCTTTAGTTGCCTTGGCGCCCATCTTGGCCGCCTGGGTGCGCAGGGCCGAGGCCTTCTTCTCGGCATTGGCCCGCTCGCGCCGGCGCCGCTGTTCATCCAGCGACCGTGCATCCAGGTACTTCTGCCAACCCATGTTGTAGACGTCAACCTCGCCACGGACCGCGTCCAGGAACCACACCTTGTTCACCACATCGGCCAGCAGCTCGACGTTGTGACTGATGACCACGAGCCCGCCTTCGTGGTTTTGCAGGAAGCCGCGCAACCAGCCGATCGAGTCCGCATCGAGGTGGTTGGTCGGCTCGTCGAGCAGCAACGTCATGTTCGATCCAGCGCCACCCTCGGCCGCTCCGAACAGAATCCGGGCCAACTCCACACGGCGCCGCTGACCGCCCGAAAGGGTGCGCAGCGGCTGGATCAGCACCCGCTCAGGCAACCCGAGGCTCGAACAGATGCGCGCCGCCTCACTCTCGGCGACATACCCACCCAGCGAGGAGAAGCGCTCCTCCAGCTGCCCGTAACGACGAACCGCCTTGTCGCGCTGAGCCTCATCGGCCAGCTCGGCCATCAGCGTCTGCTGCTTCTCCATATCGCTGATGATGGTGTCCAGGCCACGTGCCGAAAGTACCCGATCACGTGCCAGCAGATCCAAGTTACCTTCTTTGGGATCCTGTGGCAGATAACCGATTTCACCGATACGCGATACCGAGCCGGCGTACGGTTCACCCTCGCCGGCCAAAATTCTCATCGAGGTCGTCTTGCCCGCACCGTTACGGCCCACCAGCCCGATGCGGTCGCCGGGCTGAATGCGTAACGCGGGACCCGGCGCGTAGACGAGCGTGCGGGCGCCGGCGCGGACCTCGAGGTCCGTCGCGGTAATCACTACTTACTCCTTGAATGCTGTGTAGCGTCTCGCGCTGTCAGCGCTTGTCTCTAAATGCCGCTTTACGCTGCTCCTTGCGGGCGGCGGTGGCTTCTTCGAAGTTGTCGGTGAGCAGCCGGACGTACAGCTGGCCCAGGCCCTCTTGGTGCATGTGACTTTCCAGGCTAGCGGCGTCCAGCCCACTCCAAATGGTGCGCTTGGTCAATTCGATCCCTGGACAGGAGAACCCGGCGATGCGCTCTCCAATCGCGTAACACTCTTCCAGCAGGGATTCCGAGGCCACCTTGCGGGATACCAAACCGATGCGTTCGGCCTCGTCGGCGTCGACGTCTCGGCCGGTCAACATGATGTCCGAAGCGCGGGAGGTGCCGATGGCACGCGGCAGCAGATAACTCAGGCCCAGCTCGCTGGCGGTCAGTCCGTTGTTGATACCGGCAGCCCGGAAGTACGCGGCCTCCGATGCAACCCGGACATCGCAGGCCAGCGCCAGACATAGGCCACCGCCGATCGCGGCGCCGTTGATGGCCGCGATCACCGGCTGATGCATCCGGCGGAGTGTGAGGATGACCTCGTCAAGGAGCTCCATGGAGCGCAGCGCGATCGTCGGCTGGGTCAATCCCCCGATATGCGGGATGGGCCCGGCAGATTTCTGGTCGGCACCCGAACAAAACCCCTTGCCGGCCCCCGTAATGATGACGGCCCGCACATCGTTGTCGTGACTGATGTCGACGAGCGTCTGCTTGAAGGGCAGCATCACATCGAACGCCATGGCGTTCATCCGCTCCGGCCGGTTCAAAGTAACCAAGGCAATACCCGGACGCGGACGGTCGACCAGCACGAAACTCATGCGTCCATATAACCGACAGCGGCGGGTTGCACCAAATCGTTTCCGCGCGGTACCGCGCGGGCCGCGCTACGCCTCTTGTTCGCGCAATGCCGCCTCGACGTCCAGATCACGAACCTTCTGCACCAGGTCCGCCAACGACGCCGGGGGCAACGCACCGGCCTGGTTGAACACCAGCTGACCCTGCTTGAACACCATCAGCGTGGGAATCGAGCGGATGTTCGCGGCCGACGCCAACGCCTGCTCGGCCTCGGTATCCACCTTCGCGTGGACGACATCGGGGTTCTCTTCCGAAGATGCCTCGAAAACCGGCCCGAACTGGCGGCACGGTCCGCACCACGACGCCCAGAAATCAACCAACACGATGTCGTTGTCGTGGATCAGGTCGTTGAATGCGTCAGCGGTGATGTCACGTGTTGCCATGTTGTCCTCAACGTTGCCGGGGTGCGCGGTGTTCCTTCGGGTTCCTCGCCGCCCCTAGTACAGCGCGGCCAGAGCCTTGCCGATGTTGAATCCGAGGAACTCATCCTGGCGCCCGGTGCGCAGCTTGTTCACCCATGCGGGGTCCGACAGCAGCGCCCGACCGACGGCGATGACGTCGAACTCGTGATTGGCGAACTGCCGAAGCACGGCCTCGACGGGTGCGGGCTCGATATCTCGGACCTCGGTGGGTTTGAATTCCGTCTGCAACCCCACCGAGCCCACAGCGATGGCCGGCAGGCCCGTGACGCGTTTGGTCCATCCGGCCAGGCTCAGTTCGCCATCCGATCCGGCAAGATCCGCGAAGGCAGGCACGTAATGCCGGCGCGTGGACGGATGAAAAACATCGACACCCGCCTCCACCAGCGGTGCCAGTAGGCGCTCCAATTCTGCCGGGCTGTCCGCCAACGTGGCCGTGTAATCAGCCTGCTTCCACTGCGAAAATCGGTACAGGATAGGAAAGTCCGGCCCGACGGCGGCGCGCACCGCGCGAACGACTTCGGCCGGAAACCGCAGCCGGTCACCCACGGTGCCGCCATACCCGTCCGCCCGAACGTTGGTGCGCTCCCACAGGAACTGGTCCAGCAGGTAGCCATGCGCACCGTGCAGTTCCACGGCGTCGAATCCGGCCGACTTGGCATTGCGCGCTGCCGACGCGTACTGCTCCGCGAGCGGAGCAAGCTCACCGGTCAACAGCGCTCGGCCCAGCGGGGAAGCATCTCCGGCCAGACCCGACGGGCTCACCGACTCCACCTGGGGATTGAACTCCGGATCGGCGCCGCGCTCGACACCCTGGTGCCACAGTTGAGCCGCGATCGCCGATCCCTCGTCGTGCACGGCGTCGGTGACGGCCGACCATCCCGCCAGTGCCTCGTCGCCGATTAGGCGTGGAACGCTGGCCTGACCGCCCGCGGCGTCATCGGGAATGAAGACGCCCTCGGTGATGATCAACCCAACACCTCCCGCGGCACGGCGGCGGTAGTACGCCGCCACGTTCTCGCCAGGGACTCCGCCGGGCGAAGCCGATCGTGTCATCGGCGCCATCGCGAACCGATTCGGTGCGGTCAACGATTTCACGGTGAACGGTTCGAAAAGGGGCGCTACGTCTGGTCTCACGTCGGTCACGAGGTGTCAAACTACGCCGACGCCTGATCCATTCCGGATAACGTGGTCAACCATGTCACCAAATCTCCGGCCACGGCCTACGTTGCTCGTGATCGCCGGAGTCGTCGTGTTCGCCAGCGCAGCGTGTGGTGGCTCCGCGGATCAGCCGGCCCAGCCGTCAGCGGGCCCTGCCTCGACCACCGTCATACGGCACGCGGGTGGGCACGACAGGGCGGGCGGATTGATCTCCTCGGTGTCGGGGCACACGGTCCAGGTGACCAACCCCGTGGGCAGCATTGATATCGACTTCAACACCATGACCAAGCTCACCGAGGTGCAACCCGCGGACCTGTCCGATGTGATCGTGGGCAGCTGCGTCAGCGTGCAGGCGACAGCCGGTGCAGATGAGTCGGACCAGGCCACGGCGCAACGGGTGCTGATCAGCGCGGCCGAGGACAACAAATGCGCAGTGGAGACGCCCCCCGGCGGCGCACCACCCCCCGGCATACCGCCGGGACCACCACCGGGCGGCGGACCCGAGGGCGCACCTCCCCCGTTCGGCGGCCCCAGCGTCCAGGGTGCGGTGGCGTCGGTCAATGGCAGCACCATCGTGGTGGCGAACACTGACCCCAGTGGGGCATCGGAGATTCAGACCAACGTCACGGTGACCGCCGATACCCGTTACGACCAACGGCAACCCACCGAGGCCACGGCGATCATCGCCGGCAAATGCGCTGATGCACACGGCACCAAGAATGCCGAAGGGGTGCTGCAGGCCACCAAGATCGACCTGGGCCCAGCAGCCGATGGGCGATGTGGGCCTCCTCCGCGGTAGATCCGAGCTGGCATCCGCGATACACAGCCACTTCTCACTCACACCGGAGCGCAACTTCAGCCCGCGCTAGCACGCTGAGGTGTCCCATTCATCGACCATGGAGAACACCGATGTACCCACACCAGACAGCCGCCCCACCACGGTTCGCCCGCGGCGCACTGTTCGCACTCGCCGGACTCACCGCGCTGTCGGTGGCCGCCTGCGGCACACCTACACACACCACCGGCGCATCCACGAATTCATCGGCACCGGCTACGTCCTCGGCCGCACCCCACGGTGAACACAATGGGAAGGACCACGTAGCCGGACTCATTGCCTCGGTCTCGGGCAGCACCATCCAGGTGACCAAGAAGGACGGGACCGCGACCGTCGGATTCGGTCAATCCACCAAGATTTCCGAGATTACTTCGGCGCAATTGACGGACGTCACCACGGGAAGCTGTATCGCCGCTATGGCGCAGCAGGACTCCACCCCGCCAACCGCCCGCCGGGTGATGATCTGGCCGGCAGAGGACGGCAACTGCACACCAGCACACAAGAAGGATTCACCAGAGTCTTCCCCGGCCCCGACATCGGACAAACGCGCCGAGCATCAGGCTATTCGCGGGACAGTCTCCGCCGTCGATGGCAACACGATCACCGTCTCCGCCACCGACCCGAACGGCGGTGCTGCCACCCCGGCGACGGTGACCGTCAACAATGACACCGCCTACGCCAAGCGTGCTCCGGCGCCCCAGAGCGCGATCGCGGCAGGCAAGTGCATCGCCGCGCACGGCGCCGATGACGCATCGGGCAATCTTCAGGCCACGACGATCACCCTTCGTGCCGCACAGGACGGCTCATGCGTGGGCGGCCAGGAGGGCCGCCATCAGCACTAGACGGTGAAGCCGAGGGCCCGGAGCTGCTCCCGACCATCGTCGGTGATCTTGTCCGGGCCCCACGGCGGCACCCAGACCCAGTTGATCTTGATCTCGTTGACCAGTCCGGCGCCCACGAGCGCGTTACGCGACTGGTCCTCGATGACATCGGTGAGCGGGCATGCCGCCGAGGTAAGCGTCATGTCGATCAAGGCCACTTTGCCGCTCTCGCCCTCTTCGACGTTGAGTCCGTACACGAGTCCCAGATCTACGACGTTGATCCCCAGCTCGGGGTCAACAACATCGCGCATTGCCTCTTCGAGATCTTCGAGAAGCTTCACTTCCGCTGACACTTCGGTCATCGCTTCACCTTCTCAGTAGTGCCGCTCGTCGCGGCGTCTGCCTGCACGAGAGCGTCTTTGAATGCCATCCATCCTAGGAGCGCGCACTTCACACGGGCCGGGTACCGCGAAACTCCCGCGAACGCGACGCCGTCACCGATGACGTCCTCGTCCCCGTCGATGGTGCCGCGTGAGGAAATCATCTCGTTGAACGAGGCCACCGTCTTGAGTGCCTCATCCACGGTCAGCCCGATCACCTGATCCGTCAGGACCGAGGTCGCGGCCTGACTGATCGAGCAGCCCTGTCCGTCATAGGACACATCGGCGATTCTGTTGTCATCCAAGGTAACTCGCAGGGTCACCTCGTCGCCGCAGGTCGGGTTCACGTGGTGGACTTCGGCCGCGAACGGCTCACGCAGCCCGCGATGATGCGGATGCTTGTAGTGATCCAGGATGACTTCCTGGTACATCTGCTCAAGCCTCACAGGAACGATCCCCCATCGCTCCGCTCGCCCAGGAAGAACTCCTGCGCACGACGGACTCCTGCCACCAATCGGTCGACTTCATCCAGGGTGTTGTAGACCGCGAAGGAAGCCCGGGCGCTCGCCGCGATACCGAAACGTCGATGCAGCGGCCAGGCGCAGTGATGCCCGACCCGTATCGCCACACCCTCGTCGTCGAGCACCTGGCCCAGATCGTGCGCGTGGATTCCATCCACCACAAAGGAGACCGCGCCACCACGGTCGATGTTCTCCGTGGGACCGACGATGCGAACGCCTTCAACACTTCCGAGCCCGGCCAGCGCGGCCGATACCAGCTGATGTTCATGCGCGGCAACGGCTTCCATGCCAATGGCGTTGAGGTAGTCAACGGCAGCGCCAAGGCCGACCACCTGCGAGGTCATCGGCACACCGGCCTCGAATCGCTGCGGCGGCGGCGCGTAGGTGCTGACCTCCATGGTCACTGTCTCGATCATGGAGCCACCCGTGATGAACGGAGGCATGGCTTCCAACAGTTCGCGACGGCCGTACAGCACGCCGACACCCGAGGGGCCGAGCATCTTGTGGCCTGAGAACGCCGCGTAGTCGACACCCAGTTCACGGAAATTCACCGGCATATGCGGGACGGACTGGCAGGCGTCCAACACAACAAGAGCACCAACGGATTTAGCGCGGCGCACCAGCTCGGCAACGGGAGCCACCGCACCCGTCACATTGGACTGGTGCGTGAAGGCGACGACCTTGACAGCGCCCGTGAGCTCAAGTGAATCCAGATCGATGCGACCGTCATCGGTGACGCCGTACCAGCGCAAGGTGGCGCCGGTGCGCCGGCAAAGCTCCTGCCAGGGAACCAGATTTGCGTGGTGCTCCAGCTCGCTGATGACAACCTCGTCGCCCGGGCCCAACGCGCGGTCGAACCTGCTGTCACCGAGGGTGTACGCCACCAGGTTCAGCGATTCGGTGGCGTTCTTGGTGAAGACGATCTCGCCGTCATCGACACCCACGAAACGAGCGATGGTGTTCCGCGCGCCCTCGTACGCATCGGTGGCTTCTTCGGCGAGCTGATGTGCGCCGCGATGAACCGCGGCGTTACGCTCGGTGAGGAAGGCACGTTCGGCATCGAGAACCTGGATGGGCCGCTGCGAGGTCGCACCGGAATCCAGATACACCAACGGCTTACCGCCACGCACCGTCCGGCTCAAGATCGGGAAGTCATCCCTGATCTCCGAGATCCGAGTGGTGTCCAGCGGCACCGTGGCGGTCACGGTCAGGCTCCCACCGCTTGAGTGAAGCGCACGTAGCCGTTCTCCTCCAGCTCGTCGGCCAGCTCGGGGCCGCCCGACTCCACGATGCGCCCGCCGACGAAGACGTGCACGAACTGCGGCTGGATGTAACGAAGAATCCGGGTGTAGTGGGTGATCAGCAGCACGCCGCCGTGCTCGCGCTCTGCGTAGCGATTCACGCCCTCGGACACAATCCGCAGGGCGTCGACGTCAAGGCCGGAGTCCGTCTCGTCCAGGATGGCGATCTTCGGCTTGAGCAGACCCAGCTGCAAGATTTCGTGGCGCTTCTTCTCGCCGCCCGAGAAGCCCTCGTTCACACTGCGCTCGGCGAAGGCGGAGTCGATCTCCAACTCCCCCATCGCTTCCTTGACTTCCTTGATCCAGTGGCGCAGCTTCGGTGCCTCGCCACGCACGGCCGTGGCGGCGGTGCGCAGGAAGTTCGACATCGAGACGCCCGGCACCTCGACCGGGTACTGCATTGCCAGGAAAAGACCGGCACGCGCTCTTTCGTCGACGGACAACTCCAGCACGTCCTGCCCGTCGAGGGTGATGGACCCCGAGGTCACCTCGTACTTGGGGTGTCCGGCGATGGCGTAGGACAGCGTGGACTTCCCGGAACCGTTGGGGCCCATGACCGCATGGGTCTCTCCCGAGTTCACGGTCAGGTTGACGCCCTTGAGGATCTCGATGGCCTCGCCCTCGTTGGGCGAGATGCTGACGTGCAGGTCCTTGATTTCCAGAGTGGTCATTGAGTTGCTTTCTATCTACGAGTTGGTCTGGGCGAGTTCGTTTTCGACGGCCGCGGTGAGGCGGTCGCGCACTGACTCGATCCCGATCCGGCCAATAATGTCCTGGAAGAAGCCGCGCACCACCAGTCGGCGCGCATCCTCCTCGGCGATACCCCGCGAGCGCAGGTAGAACAGCTGCTCATCATCGAATCGCCCGGTGGCACTGGCGTGCCCGGCCCCGGCGATCTCACCGGTCTCGATTTCGAGGTTGGGCACGGAGTCGGCCCGAGCGCCGTCGGTGAGGATCAGGTTGCGGTTCAGTTCGAAGGTGTCGGTTCCGGTGGCCTCGGCGCGGATGAGCACGTCACCGATCCAGACCGTGTGCGCGTCGGGCTTATCGGACGCCGGATTACCCTGCAGCGCACCCTTGTACGTGACATGGGAACGGCAGTTGGGCTGAGCGTGATCGACCAGTAGCCGATGCTCGAAGAACTGGCCGTCGTCGGCGTAGTAGAGACCGAGCAACTCGGCGTCACCTCCCGGCGCCCCAAACCGGACGGTGCCGGTGAGACGGACCAGATCGCCACCCAGGGTGACCGCGATGTGGCGCAGTACCGCGTCCTTGCCGAGCTTGGCGTGATGTGCACAGACATGCACCGCATCATCGGCCCAGTCGGCGATCGAGACGACGGTGAGCCGGGAAGCATCGTCGAGCACGAATTCGACGTTCTCGGCGTACGTTCCGCTGCCCCGGTAGTCGATGACCACCACCGATTCCGAAAGCTCGCCGGCGTGAATCTGGGTGTGTCCGTAAGCCACCTGCCCGGCACCGGGGCCGGTGACCGTGATCTCGATCGGGTCCGCGGCCACCGCCTGCTTGCCGACGGAAATGACGGTCGCCTTCCAGAATGACGAGTACGCCTGTGCGGCAACCCGATCCGACGGGACACCGCCCCGGCCGAGTCGCTCATCGGTGCGCTCCACGGTCTCGACCGTCACACCGTCAACAGCGGCGACGGCTACCGTGGGCTCAGCGGTCGCGGTGGCGCTGCCGTCGTGCAGACCACGCAACCGGCGCAACGGAGTGAAACGCCAGAGCTCGTCGCGACCGCCGGGCACTTCGAATGCGCTGACGTCGTAGGAGCTGAACAGCTCACCCTTGTTGACAGCCGTACCTTCTACGGCTTCAGTGAGATTCGACATGCCTTAACCGACCGCGCCTTCCATTTGCAGCTCGATGAGACGGTTGAGCTCGAGCGCGTACTCCATCGGCAGTTCCTTGGCGATGGGCTCGACGAATCCGCGCACCACCATGGCCATCGCCTCGTCCTCGGTCATGCCGCGGCTCATCAGATAGAACAGCTGATCGTCACTGACCTTCGAGACGGTTGCCTCATGCCCCATCGTGACATCGTCTTCGCGGATGTCGACGTAGGGGTAGGTGTCGCTGCGACTGACCGAGTCGACCAGCAGCGCATCGCATTTGACGGTTGAACGGGAGCCGTACGCCCCCTTGTTCACCTGGACCAGGCCCCGGTAGGAGGCCCGCCCACCACCGCGCGCCACCGACTTGGAGACGATGTTGCTCGACGTGTTCGGCGCCAGGTGCAGCATCTTGGCACCGGTGTCCTGGTGTTGTCCCTCGCCCGCGAAGGCCACCGAGAGCACCTCACCCTTGGCGTGCTCACCGGTCATCCACACGGCCGGGTACTTCATGGTGACCTTGGAACCGATGTTGCCGTCGACCCATTCCATGGTGGCCCCCGCCTCAGCCCGGGCACGCTTGGTGACCAGGTTGAACACGTTGTTGGACCAGTTCTGGATGGTCGTGTAGCGGCAGCGCCCACCGGCCTTCACGATGATCTCCACCACGGCCGAGTGCAACGAATCGGACTTGTAGATCGGTGCGGTACATCCCTCGACGTAGTGCACATAGGCACCTTCGTCGACGATGATGAGCGTGCGCTCGAACTGGCCCATGTTCTCGGTGTTGATGCGGAAGTAGGCCTGCAGCGGGATATCGACCTTCACGCCCGGTGGCACATAGATGAACGAGCCACCCGACCACACCGCGGTGTTGAGCGCGGAGAACTTGTTGTCGCCGGCCGGGATGACGCTGCCGAAGTACTCCTTGAAGATCTCCGGGTGCTCGCGCAGGCCCGAGTCGGTGTCCAGGAAGATCACACCCTGGGCCTCCAGATCCTCACGGATCGAGTGATAGACGACTTCCGACTCGTACTGTGCGGCGACGCCGGACACCAGGCGCTGCTTCTCGGCTTCGGGGATACCGAGGCGGTCGTAGGTGTTCTTGATGTCAGCGGGCAGGTCGTCCCAGGTGGCCGCCTGCTTCTCGCTGGAGCGCACGAAGTACTTGATGTTGTCGAAATCGATGCCATCAAGGTTCGATCCCCAGTTGGGCATCGGCTTCTTGTCGAAGGTGCGCAATGCCTTCAGGCGGACATCGAGCATCCACTCGGGCTCGCTCTTCTTCGCCGAGATGTCACGCACCACAGCCTCGGACAGACCGCGCTGCGCACTTGCTCCCGCCGCATCGGAGTCCGACCAGCCATAGCCGTAATTGCCCAGTGACGCGATCGTCTCGTCCTGGGTCAGCACCTCACGCTCGAGGGTCATTGTGACTCCTTACTGGTCGTTGTATCTGACGCGGGGCTGGGCGCCAGAGTTGTCGATACGTGCAGCGGAATATGGGTCGTACAGGCACAGTCACCGTTGGCGATGGTGGCCAGGCGCTGTACATGTGTTCCCAACACTTCGGCGAAGGCCTGCTGTTCCGCCTCACAGAGTTCGGGGAACTCGGCGGCCACGTGCGATACCGGGCAGTGATGCTGACATATCTGCACACCACTGGAGGGTCCGCCGGCTCCCCCGACCCGCTGGGTACTGGCTGCGTACCCGGCCTTGGTCAGGGCCGCGGCCAACTGATTCACCGTGGCCTCGGTGTCGTGGAACGGTCCACCGGCGACCACATCGCTCAGGATCGAGTCAATGCGACGGCGCGCGAACACGCGCACCGCATCGTCGCCGCCGATCTCGCGCAGCTGACGCATGGCGGCAGACGCAAGGTCGTCGTAGGCGTGATTGAGCTTGGCGCGACCATCCGCGGTGAGCTGGAACCGCTTGGCCGGGCGGCCCCTGCCGTTGTGCTGCCATGCGGCCGCCGGATTCGAGATCGCGTCCCCGGCCTCGATCAAGGCGTCGAGGTGGCGGCGCACGCCCTGGGGCGAAAGACCGAGCCGTTCACCAATCTCACCCGCGGTGACCGGCCCGGACTCCATGAGCAGCCGGACCACGGCCACCCGTGTCTGCCCGTCATGAGACACGGCCGGGGCAGCGTCCAGCACCTGCGACGTCGCCGCAGCAGACGCCACCGCAGAGGGCTGGCCGAATTTCACAACACCAGTGTGACGCAATTCAGAATGCCACGTCTAGCAAGGGTTACCTATGTTGATCGCCGCCGTGCCTGCCAGACAGGCCCTGTCCGGCAGGTTCCACGGAGCCGGGATGACGGGCCGATACGCTGCTCGCGTGTCGGTACGTGGTCAGTGGCTGAGTTCGTCGCTGTCGCATCTGCATGATGACGAACGTTCCTCGGCCCCGCTCAATGAGCGCGAGCTCACCGCCATGAACCGAACTCGGCTGTTCGGCGCGACGGGAACCGCCCTTATGGCGATTGGCGCACTCGGCGCCGGCGCGCGTCCGGTGATCCAAGACCCGATCTTCGGTGTTCGGCTACTCAACCTGCCCTCGCGCATTCAAACGGTGTCACTGACGATGACGACAACCGGCGCGGTGATGATGACGCTGGCCTGGCTGATGCTGGGTCGATTCGCCATCGGCAGCCTGCGCAACAAAGGTCCGGACGGGCGTCCGGATGGAACCAGAGGCCCGGTGCGCAGGATGTCCCGCGGCCAACTGGACCGGACCCTGCTGCTCTGGATTCTGCCGCTGCTCATCGCGCCGCCCATGTACTCCAAGGACGTGTATTCGTACCTGGCCCAGAGCCAGATAGCGCGCCTGGGCAAGGATCCCTACACCGAAGGACCAGCGGTCGCCCTCGGACTGGATCACGTGTTCACCCTGTCGGTGCCCAGCATGTGGCGAGAAACACCCGCCCCCTACGGTCCCTTGTTTCTGTGGATCGGCAAAGGCATCTCGCGGCTCACCGGCGATGACATCGTCGCCGGTGCGCTGTGCCATCGGCTCGTCGAACTGCTCGGGGTCCTGTTGATCATCTGGGCAACACCACGTTTGGCCCAGCGCTGCGGCGTCGCGGAAGTCAGCGCACTCTGGCTCGGTGCCGCGAATCCGCTGCTGCTGATGCACCTGGTCGCCGGAATCCACAATGAAGCGCTCATGCTGGGCCTGATGCTGGCCGGCACCGAGCTGGCCATGCGCGGTGTCGACTCGACACGTGCCCTCATCGGGGTGCGTACCGAATGGGCAACCTGGGTGCCGCTAGGCAATCTGCTGGCCGGCACGGTGCTGATCACCGCGTCGTCGCAGGTCAAACTCCCTTCGCTGCTAGCCCTGGGGTTCGTCGGCATGGCACTGGCGCGCCGGTGGGGCGGTGGCGTACGCGGACTCTTCCAGGCCGGAGCATTACTGGGCACCATCACCGGCGCCTGCACGGTTCTCATCGGATTCGCCAGCGGACTCGGGTTCGGCTGGGTGTACACACTCGGCACCGCCAACGCCGTCCGTAGCTGGATGTCTCCGCCCACGCTCGTCGCGCTGGGTACCGGACAAGTCGGCATCCTGCTCGGCCTCGGTGATCACACCACCGCGATCCTGTCCCTGACCCGTGGCATCGGTATCGGCATCATCGGCATCGCGGTGTCCTGGCTGCTGCTGGCGGTGCTGCGTGGGCGCCTGCACCCGGTCGGCGGGCTGGGTGTCGCCCTGGGCATCACCGTGTTGCTGTTTCCGGTAGTCCAGCCCTGGTACCTGCTGTGGGCGATCATTCCGCTGGCCGCGTGGGCCACCCGCCCCGCATTCCGCGGGACGGCAATTGGCATCACCCTGCTCGTGGGCATTTTCGGGCCCACCGCCAACGGCGACAGATTCGCCCTGTTCCAGATCATCGACGCCACCGTGGCCAGCGCGATCATCGCGCTACTGCTCATCGCTATCACGCACGACTATCTGCCGTGGCGTCGGCTGCCTAACGGCGACAAAGACGCGCCGCTTACGCTGACTGACCGTGACGCAACCACCGACAAGGACGGCGCCGCCGGTGCGGATGCAGTCGGTGACGAAGCGATACGGGACAACGACAGCACTCCACAGCCTCAACCTTGAGGTAGAGCAGGCCCAGGTCTTCGCGCTGCTCGGCCCCAACGGCGCCGGAAAGACAACGACCGTCGAACTGTGCGAGGGCTTCCTGCATCCCGACGAGGGCACCGTTGAGGTGCTGGGCATGGATCCGGTCGCGAAGAACTCGGCGGTGCGCGCGCGTATCGGCGTCATGCTGCAGGGCGGCGGCGCCTACCCCACCGCCCGGGCCAGCGAAATGCTCGGCCTCGTCGCCTCATATTCAGCTAATCCCCTTGACCCGCAATGGCTTCTGGACACGCTCGGGTTGACTGACGCCGCCCGCACTCCGTATCGACGACTGTCCGGAGGACAGCAACAGCGCCTGGCGCTGGCGTGTGCACTGGTGGGCCGGCCCGAACTGGTCTTCCTCGACGAGCCAACAGCCGGTATGGATGCCCACGCCCGGCTGGTGGTGTGGGAACTCATCGACTGCCTGCGTCGTGACGGCGTGTCGGTGGTGCTGACCACGCACCACATGAAGGAGGCCGAGGAACTGGCCGACCAGCTCATGATCATCGATCACGGTGCCGTGGTGGCGGCCGGTACACCGTCGGAGCTGATGCAGACCGGCGCCGAGAACCAGCTGCGCTTCTCGGCGCCACCACGACTCGACTTGACCCTGCTCACCTCGGCGCTGCCAGAGGGATACAAGGTGGCCGAGGTTACGCCCGGCGAGTATCGCGTCGAGGGCGTGGTCGATCCGCAGGTACTGGCGACGGTGACCGCGTGGTGCGCCCGCATGGATGTGTTGACCAGCGACCTGCGCGTAGAGAAACGCAGTCTCGAGGATGTGTTCCTGGAATTGACCGGCAGGGAATTGCGATGACCGACACCACACCCCGTTTCCATCCGGGAACGTTCACGCCGGATCCGCGCGCCAGCGCGGTACACACCATGCTCTTCGCGCAGTTCTGGCTGGAGCTCAAGCTATTGCTGCGCAACGGCGAACAGTTACTGCTGACCATGTTCATCCCGATCACACTGCTCATCGGGCTGACCTTGCTGCCGCTGGGCCAATTCCCCGGATCGCGTACCGACATCTTCGTGCCCGCCATCATGGCACTGGCGGTCATCTCCACCGCCTTTACCGGGCAGGCCATCGCCGTCGGGTTCGACCGCCGGTACGGCGCACTGAAACGCCTGGGCGCCACCGCATTACCGGTATGGGGCATCATCGCAGGCAAGGCGCTGGCGGTGGTGACGGTGGTGGTCTTGCAGGCCGCTATCATCGGCGCCATTGGTGCCACGCTGGGCTGGCGCCCGCATCCGGTCGGGCTACTCCTCGGCGCTGTGGTCATCGCGCTCGGCACTGCGACGTTCGCGGCGATGGGACTGCTCCTCGGCGGCACACTGCGCGCGGAAATCGTGCTCGCCCTGGCGAATCTGCTGTGGTTCATCTTCGCCGGGCTTGGGGCGTTGACCCTGGAGGACGGTCGCACCACCGATGCGATCCCCCATGCCGTGGTGCTTTTGGCGCGGCTGTCTCCCTCCGGTGCGCTCTCGGAGGCACTGGCCGCCGCCATGACGCTTTCGGTGGACTGGTTCGCGATCGCCGTGCTCGCGGTGTGGGGCTCGCTCGCCGGATACGGTGCGCTGCGCTGGTTCCGGTTCACCTGAGCCGATGAGATCGGGGCTTACCACCGGTCTATACCCGTATGTCCCATGCCAAGCCTCTGCCCCCGATTGTCTCCCGTAACAAGTGGCTCGAAGCGAGCGCCGAGTTGTTGGTCCACGAGAAGGCCGCAACGCGAGCCCTCGATGATCTGGCCGCTCGGCGTCGCCGGATGCCGATGGTCGCGATGCCCGGCGGTTACACGTTCACCGGCCCCGGCGGCGAGCTGTCACTACCGGATCTGTTCGACGGGCGCGACCAGCTCATCGTGTACCAGTTCATGGACAACGGTGCCGACAACTTCTGCTCCGGGTGCGCCTCGGTATGCGACAACATCGGCAGGCACGAGCATCTGAACGCCCGCGGTACCACCTTCGCGGTGGCGTCCACGATGCCGTATGCACAGATCGACGCCTTCAAGCACCGCATGCAGTGGTCGTTCC
Source organism: Mycobacteroides chelonae CCUG 47445 (assembly GCF_001632805.1). Classification (NCBI taxonomy): domain Bacteria; kingdom Bacillati; phylum Actinomycetota; class Actinomycetes; order Mycobacteriales; family Mycobacteriaceae; genus Mycobacteroides; species Mycobacteroides chelonae. The sequence goes on from NZ_CP007220.1 coordinate 2,734,310, forward strand.
CGTTCGTGTCGTCCCGCGACACGACCTTCGCCGAGGATTGCGGCGCTGGGAGCGGATTCGGCATCAGCGTGTTTCTACGCGACGACGGCACCGTGTATCAGACCTACTTCAGCACGGGCCGGGGCGGCGACAAGATGCGCCTGGACTTCACGCTGCTCGACCTCACACCCTATGGTCGTCAAGAAGATTGGGAAGACTCCCCCGACGGCTGGCCGCAGACGCCGCCCTATCAGTGGTGGCGCTTGCACGACGAGTACTAGCAAAGACCCGTACTCTCCCCTTATGGCTGATATCGCGGCAGCTCTGGATCGCTTCGTGGCTGCGTTCAACACCAACGATCTGGACGTGGTCATGCAGCACTTCGCCGAGGACGCCGAGTACCTGCCGGGCGATGGGTCCCGCCACGTGGGTCTCACCGCCATTCGTCGTGAATTCGAACCGCAGTTCCGGGGCGCCTATGGCGCGATGACATTCGATGAGCACGACCGACTGATCGATCAGTCCGCACGCAAAGCGACCATTCGGTGGACCTGCCACCACGACATCCGTGCGCGCCGGTCCCCGGTACCGCTGCTGGGTTTGGCGACCCGCCTGGCGGCGGCTGTCCTCCCCCGTTTCGGGTGGGAAGGCTTGGATGTCTTCCACTTTGACGCGCGCGGCAAGATCACCGGCAAGTACTCGTACGCCAACTACATACTTCCGCGAATCAGCCGCAAACTCGGCTAACCGGTCCATTTCCGCACTGTTGCCCATTGACTCGCGCCGGGGCCGATCTCGGGATAACCACAGATCGGACGCCCACGGGACGTTTCAGCATCCCCACCCCATACGGCGGACCAACGCTGCCCATCGAGCCGCCACAGTAGGGGTCCGAACGTAGGACATCCGCTACTACAACGCGTAGTTGGCAGTGGCATAGACTCATCGGGTGTTATATCGGGCGTTTTTGCGGGTGGTCGATCTGCTGCCGATGCCGAGCCTGCGCGCGCAGCGACTCATCGCCGCGGCGGTCGTGCTGACCCAGGGCGGCATCGCCGTGACCGGCGCCGTAGTTCGCGTCACCGCCTCGGGCCTGGGATGCCCCACCTGGCCGCAGTGCTTCCCCGGAAGTTTCACCCCGGTCGCCGTCGCCGAAGTGCCCCGCATCCACCAGGCCGTCGAATTCGGCAACCGGATGATCAGTTTCCTGGTGGTGATCACCGCCGCGTTGGCCGTCCTTGCGGTGACACGTGCGCGCCGCCGCCACGAGGTGCTCGTGTACGCGTGGCTGATGCCGGCCTCGACCGTGCTACAGGCCGTCATCGGTGGCATCACCGTACTGACCGGCCTGCTGTGGTGGACGGTTGCGATCCACCTGCTGGTGTCGATGGGCATGGTGTGGTTGGCCACGCTGCTCTACGTGAAAATCGGTGAGCCCGATGTCGTCTCCGACTTCCCGATGGTGCCGCCGCCGCCCGCACCGCTGCGCCGCCTGACCGCGCTGATCGGCGTGACCTTGGCCGCCGTCCTGGTGGCCGGAACGCTGGTGACCGGAGCAGGCCCACATGCCGGCGACAAAAGCGTCACCCGGGTAGTGCCCCGGCTACAGGTGGAGATCACCACGCTGGTGCATCTGCACGGCACACTGCTCATCGCCTACCTGGCGCTGCTGGTGGGGCTGGGATTCGGGCTCGCGGCCGTCGGCGTGACCCGGCCTATCTGGGTGCGCTTCACGGTATTGCTGGCACTCACCCTGGCACAGGGATTCGTGGGTGTGGTGCAGTTCTACACCGGCGTGCCTGCCGTGCTCGTCGCCGTCCACGTCGCAGGTGCGGCAGCGTGCACCGCGGCCACCGCCGCTCTCTGGGCGGCGCTGACCACCCCGGCGCTAGCCGCGTCGGTGCTGCCCCAGCGGGCCAAGGCCCAAACGCTCTAACGCCTCGTCCACACCGATCACGAACTTTCGTTGCGCTAGATCGCGCTCTTCGGTCTCCAGCTGACGCCAGCCCAGAGACGGCTCTACCAATTCCAGCTCCAACAGCTGCGGGTCGTCATCATGCACTCCACCGATCACGTCGACACGCGCATACAGCAGCTCGGCCATGGCGATGCCGGATTTGGTGGCCGCGGCAGCCAATGCCGAAGCGCCGAACTTCCACAGCGCCGAGGACGGTTTCACCGGTGCCAACCGCTCGGAGTGGAACAGGCCCGACTCGTCGACCTCGGCGGCAGCACCCGGCGGAGGTAGTAGCGCGCCCTTGGTAAACGCATGGGACGGTTCGCCGTTGAGGAACACCAACGCTGTTTCGCCGTGCACATCGACACGCGGGTCGTAGGGCTGGATGAGAACGGTGCGGCCCTCGTCCTGCAGCGCCTCGGCATGATCACGGGCGGCTTCCGGGCACGTGAAACGCCCCGCGCCGCGCGAGCCACCGGCCACCGCGGGCTTGATCACCAGTTCGCCGTCGGGCAGCACGACGGGCTCATCGGGTGCGAAGAAGGTGCTCGGCACTGTCCGAATACCCGCTGCGGCAAGATCATTCAGGTAACGCTTGTCGGTGTTCCAGCGCACCACCGGCAGTGGGTTGAGCAGGTTGCGCATCGACCCGGCCCATCGCAGGAACTCATCAAGACGTTCGGGGTAGTCCCAGGTAGCGCGCAGGATCACCAGATCGGCTTGCGCGGTCTCCGGGTCATCCCAGGACAGCCAACGCGCGTGTAGGTCACGAACACGCAGTGCAGCAACAAGTTCGGCGTCGTCACCGTCACCGGAGACGAGCTGAGGACAACCGGCCAGAACGATGCGCGGATGGAAGATATCCGGCCGTCCCAGCCTTACGTCCGGGCGACCCACCCGGCCATCTTCTTGGCGTGACCCGGTGCCGGGGTGGCGGTACTGACCAGCTCGCGGTCCCATTCCTCAACGGCCTCGATGCCTTCGACGGCCTCCACGGCGGCGTGCGCGGTCGCCAGGTCGGTGACCACCTGATCGCCGAGGATTCCGTCGGCGCCGACCAGGGTGATGCGAACACCCGCCTGCCCGATGGGCTGCAGCACCGCCTTGGTGGGCATGTGATGCGCCTTCACGAACGCCGTCAGTGCGCGATGCACGGTCGACGGAACGGACACCTTCCGCTGCTTGTCGGCGGGCTGGGCTTCATCGGTCATGTATAGAGCGTACGTGCCTGGATACTGGTACCCATGCGCGCCATCGAAGTGCCGGTGACCGGCGGACCCGAAGTGCTCACCCTCGTCGAAAAGACAGCTCCGACACCGGGCCCCGGCGAGGTACTCATCGACGTCGACGCGGTGGGGGTCAACTTCCGCGATATCTATCTGCGTAACGGCAGCTACGCCGCCCCGCTCCCCCACATTCCGGGATCCGAGGTCACCGGAGTGGTAAGCGCGGTGGGTGAGGGTGTGGAAAACCTTGCCCCTGGCGACCGGGTCGCCAGCCCCGTGGCCGCCTGGGGATATGCCGAATCGACCACCGCACCAGCCGATTACACCGCAAAAGTGCCCGCGGGCCTGTCTTCGGAGGTTGCCGCGAGCGCCCTGCTTCAAGGCATCACCGCCCATTACCTGCTCACCTCGGTATACCCCGTCGCCGCCGGTGACACCGTGCTGGTGCACGCCGGAGCCGGCGGAATGGGCTTGCTGCTGACCCAATGGGCGTCCCATCGCGGGGTCAGGGTCATCACGACCGTGTCGAGCGCGGCCAAGGAGAAACTGTCCCGCGAGGCCGGTGCCGCCGAGGTGCTGCCCTACCCGGATCCCACAGATCCGGCGGAATTCGCCGAGAAGATCCTCGAGCTGACCTCGGGTGAGGGTGTCGCGGTCGCCTACGACGGCGTCGGCAAGTCGACCTTCGAGGCAAGCCTGGCGGCAGTCCGGGTGCGTGGCCTGATCGCTCTGTACGGCGCGGCCAGTGGCCAGGTGCCGCCCTTCGACCCGCAGCGCCTCACCGCGAAGTCGGCAGTGCTAACCCGACCGACCATGGGGCATTTCATCCGCACCCCGGCAGAATTCGCCTGGCGCGCCGATGATGTCCTGGACCTGGTGTCGCGCGGGACATTGAAGATCACCGTCGGAGCCAGCTATCCGCTGGAGCAGGCCGCCCAGGCCCACATCGACCTGGAGGCACGCAAGACCACCGGGTCGGTCGTCCTAGTGCCCTAGCAGCCCATTGCTGAACAACAGCGGCCAGCCGACCACCGAGTCGACCGCCAGGGCGCAGAACACCACGGCCAGGTAGTTGTTGGACTGCAGGAACAACCGCAGCGGCTTGATCGGCTGCCCCTTGCGCACACCCGAGTACAGCTGGTGCGCCATCGCCAGGAACCACACCCCGGCCAGGAACGCGACCACGGCGTAGATGACACCCGCGGCCAGCGCGAGTGCCAGCGTGGCCAGCACCGTCAGCCAGGTGTAGATGAGAATCAGCCGGGTGACCTTCTCCTCGGTGGCGATCACGGGCAGCATCGGGACCCCCGCTGCCCGGTAATCCTCCTTGTAGCGCATGGCCAGCGCCCAGGTGTGCGGCGGAGTCCAGAAGAAGATGATCAGGAACATCACCACCGCCGGCCAGGCAATGGTGCCGGTGACCGCCGACCACCCGATCATCACCGGCATGCATCCGGCCGCCCCGCCCCACACCACGTTCTGCGCGGTGCGGCGCTTGAGCACCAGTGTGTAGATGAACACGTAGAAGGCGATGGTGGCGACGGCGAGCACGCCGGACAGCAGGTTGGCGGTCCACCACAGCCAGGCGAAGGCCCCCACGCCGAGCACGATCCCGAAGACCAGGGCGTTGCGCGTGGTGACCGTCGATGTCGCCAGCGGCCGCCGCGCGGTGCGCTTCATGACCTTGTCGATATCGGCATCGGCCACGCAGTTCAGCGTGTTGGCGCTGGCCGCGGCCATGATGCCGCCGAGCAGCGTGTTCAGGATCAACAGCGGATTCACGTGACCGCGGTCGGCCAGCAGCATCGCGGGGATCGTGGTGACCAGCAGCAGCTCGATGACCCTGGGCTTGGTCAGCGCCACGTAGGCGAGGATTGTCGAAAGGAACGGGCCGCGAGCACGCGCGCCTTGCGTCTCTCGCATCCGCACCGCGCTGATCCTCCTGGGTAATTAATCCGGTGAGCCAGCCGACCCGCGGCACTGAGCGCTCTACTACAGACGATGGTAGACCGCCAGGGTCGCGCGTCGACAACCAAGGTCGGCCCCTGGAAGTGAACAGAGGTTGTCCGCCACCGGACTATCACATTGCCCACGAGGCGTGACCCGGCCGTGAGGCAGCGGCGCGAAATCGGCGGCACTACGATGGGCCCGTGACCGCGATCGACGAGATCCCGACCGATATCCCAACCCTCACCCGGGCCAACCACCCGGATGACTGGACAGACCTGGACTCGCGTGCGGTAGACACCGCGCGGGTGCTGGCCGCCGATGCCGTGCAGAAGGTCGGCAATGGCCACCCCGGCACCGCGATGAGCCTGGCACCCGTGGCATACACGCTCTTCCAGCGTCAGCTGCGCCACGATCCCAGCGACCCCTCCTGGATCGGGCGCGACCGATTCGTGCTGTCCTGTGGGCACAGCAGCCTGACCCTGTACCTGCAGCTGTACTTGGGCGGATTCGGCCTGGAACTCTCCGATATCGAGGCACTGCGTACCTGGGGCTCATTGACCCCCGGTCACCCCGAGTACCACCACACCAAGGGTGTCGAGATCACCACCGGGCCGCTCGGCCAGGGCCTGGCCTCGGCGGTTGGCATGGCGATGGCCTCTCGGTACGAGCGCGGCTTGTTCGACCCCGACGCCGCGCCCGGCACCAGCCCGTTCGACCACTTCATCTACGTCATCGCCTCCGACGGCGACATCGAAGAGGGCGTGACCTCGGAAGCGTCCTCCTTGGCCGGTACCCAACAGCTCGGGAACCTCATCGTCATCTGGGACGACAACGAGATCTCCATCGAGCACGACACCAAGATCGCACTGAGCGAGGACACCCCCGCGCGCTACGAGGCGTACGGCTGGCATGTACAGACCGTCATCAGTGGTGAGAACGTCACCGGCATCGAGGAAGCACTGGCCAACGCCCGTGCGGTCACCGACCGCCCGTCGTTCATCGCGCTGCGCACGATCATCGGCTACCCCGCTCCCACCAAGATGAACACCGGCGGCGTGCACGGCTCGGCGCTGGGGGCTGACGAGGTGGCCGCCACCAAGAAGATTCTGGGCTTCGATCCGGAGAAATCCTTCGACGTGGCCCCAGAGGTCATCGCCCACACCCGCGAGCTGGTGCAGCGCGGCAAGCAAGCACATGCGGAGTGGGACAAGGATTTTGACGCCTGGGCCGCCCGCGAGCCCGAGCGCAAGGCACTGCTGGACCGACTGGAGGCGCGCACCCTGCCCGAGGGCTGGGACGCCGACCTGCCGTCCTGGGAGCCCGGCTCCAAGGGCGTGGCTACTCGTGCCGCGTCCGGCGACACCCTGTCGGCGCTCGGCGCCAAGCTTCCCGAGCTGTGGGGTGGCTCCGCGGACCTCGCGGGCAGCAACAACACCACCATTAAGGGCGCCGATTCCTTCGGCCCAACGTCCATCGCGACATCGGACTGGAATGCCCAACCATACGGCCGCACACTGCATTTCGGCATCCGCGAGCATGCGATGGGATCGATCCTGTCCGGCATCGTGCTGCATGGCCCCACCCGCGCGTACGGCGGAACGTTCCTGCAGTTCGCCGACTACATGCGGCCCGCGGTGCGCCTGGCGGCATTGATGAACATCGACCCGATCTACGTGTGGACACACGACTCGATCGGTCTCGGCGAGGATGGCCCCACCCACCAGCCGGTGGAGCACCTGGCCGCCCTGCGCGCCATCCCCAACCTTTCGGTGGTGCGCCCCGGTGACGCGAACGAAACCGCCTACGCCTGGGCGACAGTCCTGGAGCGTCAATCCAGCACCGGCCCAGTCGGTTTGGCGCTCACCCGCCAAGGTGTACCGATCCTGGAAGGCACCAGCCGCGAGGGTGTGGCCAAGGGCGGCTACGTGCTGGAGGCAGCCGATGGCCAGCCCGATGTGATCCTCATCGGCACGGGCTCGGAACTGCAGCTCGCCGTCGAGGCCAAGAAGATTCTTGCCGCCAAGGGAATTGCGGCCTCGGTGGTGTCGTTCCCCTGTGTGGAATGGTTCGAGTCCCAGCCCCAGGAATACCGCGACAGCGTGCTGCCGCCGTCGGTGCGTGCCCGGGTGTCCGTGGAAGCCGGCATCGCGCAAGGCTGGTACAAGTTCGTCGGCGACGCCGGTCAAATCGTCTCACTGGAGCACTTCGGAGCTTCCGCTGACGACAAGACCTTGTTCCGTGAGTTCGGCTTCACCCCGGATGCAGTGGCTGCGGCCGCCGAAAGGTCCATCGCAGCAGCTCAATAACCCCGAATCAGGAAGGGATGAATCCCATGAGCACATCTGATCAGAACGCTAATCTCGCCGAACTGAGCGAAGCCGGAGTCGCCGTCTGGCTCGACGATCTCTCCCGGGACCGACTCAACTCGGGCAACCTCGCCGAGTTGATCGCGACCAGAAGCATCGTCGGGGTGACCACCAACCCTGCGATCTTCCAGGCCGCCCTGTCCAAGGGGCATGCCTACGACGCGCAGATCGCCGAGCTGGCCGAGCGGGGGGCCGATGTCGACTCGGCAATCCGCACCGCCACCACCGATGACGTGCGCGCCGCCTGCGACGTGTTGGCTCCGCAGTACGAAGCCTCCGAGGGCGTCGACGGCCGAGTGTCCATCGAGGTGGACCCGCGCCTGGCACACGACACCGACAAGACCATCCTGCAGGCGATCGAGCTGTGGAAGATCGTCGATCGGCCCAACCTGTTGATCAAGATCCCAGCCACCAAGGCCGGTCTGCCCGCGATCTCGGCGGTCATCGCCGAAGGCATCTCGGTCAACGTCACCCTGATCTTCTCGGTGGAACGCCACAAGGAAGTGATGGATGCCTACCTGGCCGGTCTGGAGGCCGCCAAGGAAGCCGGACGCGACCTCTCCAAGATCCACTCGGTGGCCTCGTTCTTCGTCTCCCGGGTAGACACCGAGATCGACAAACGCCTCGAGGACATCGGCAACGGTCAGGCACTGTCCCTGCGGGGCCGGGCCGGGGTCGCCAATGCCCGCCTCGCCTACCAGGCCTACGAGAAGGTCTTCGATCACGGTCACAGGTTCGCCGAGCTCAAGAAGGCCGGTGCGCGCGTGCAGCGTCCGCTGTGGGCCTCGACCGGAGTCAAGAACCCCGACTACGACGACACCCTCTACGTGGTGGACCTGGTGGCTCCGCACACCGTCAACACCATGCCCGAGAAGACGTTGGAGGCCGTTGCCGATCACGGCATCGTCACCGGCAACACCATTCACGGAACATATGACGGCGCGCACGCGGTCTTCCATGAGCTCAGTCGCGCCGGCATCGATCTGGACGACGTGTTCGAGGTGCTCGAGACCGAGGGCGTCGACAAGTTCGAGGTCGCCTGGAACGAGCTCATCGACGCCACCCAAGCCCAACTCGACGCGGTATCCACCAAGGAGTGAGCGTGGATGACGGTCTTCACACGAAAGGCTCATCCATGACTGACATTCTTCGCGCGAACGGCTCATCGGCGACAAACCCGTTGCGGGACAAGCGCGATAAGCGTCTTCCACGCATCGCGGGACCCTGCTCGCTGGTGATCTTCGGGGTCACCGGCGATCTGGCCCGCAAGAAGTTGATGCCGGCCATCTATGACCTGGCCAATCGCGGGCTGCTGCCACCGAGCTTCGCGTTGGTCGGGTTCGCCCGCCGGGACTGGGCCAACGAGGACTTCGGCCAGATCGTGCTCGATGCCGTGAAGGAACACTCACGCACCCCGTTCCGTCAGCACGTCTGGGACCGTCTTGCCGAAGGAATCCGTTTCGTGCAGGGCAGTTTCGATGATGACGAGGCCTTCGAGCAGCTCAAGAAGACCCTGCAGACGCTCGACGAGGAACGCGGCACCGGCGGCAATCACGCCTTCTACCTGTCGATTCCGCCGAAGGCATTCCCCACGGTGTGCGAGCAGCTGTCCAAGTCCAGACTCGCGCAGCCCGTGGACGGCGCATGGCGCCGCGTCGTGATCGAAAAACCCTTCGGCCACGATCTGCAGAGCGCCCGCGAGCTGAATGCCGTGGTCAATGAGGTGTTCCCCGAGGAATCGGTCTTCCGGATCGATCATTACCTCGGCAAGGAGACGGTGCAGAACATCCTGGCGCTGCGGTTCGCTAACCAGTTGTTCGACCCGATCTGGAACGCCCACTTCGTGGACCATGTGCAGATCACCATGGCCGAGGACATCGGATTGGGCGGCCGCGCAGGCTATTACGACGGCATCGGGGCAGCACGCGATGTCATCCAGAATCACCTGCTGCAACTGCTGGCATTCACCGCGATGGAAGAGCCCATCAACTTCTCCCCCGCCGAGCTGCAGGCCGAGAAGATCAAGGTGCTCTCGGCCACTCGGCTGGCCGAGCCGCTCGCCGAAACCACTGCCCGCGGCCAATACGGGCCCGGGTGGCAGGGCAGCCAGCAGGTGCCCGGTCTGCTGGAGGAGGAAGGCTTCTCCAAGACCTCGACCACCGAGACTTTCGCCGCGATCACCCTGGAGGTCGACAGCCGCCGCTGGGCAGGGGTCCCGTTCTATCTGCGCACCGGTAAACGCCTCGGCCGCCGGGTCACCGAGATCGCCCTGGTGTTCAAACGGGCACCACATCTGCCCTTCGACTCCACGATGACCGAGGAACTTGGCGCCAATGCGCTGGTGATTCGGGTGCAGCCCGATGAGGGCGTCACGCTGCGCTTCGGATCGAAGGTTCCGGGCACCGCGATGGAGGTACGAGACGTCAACATGGACTTCTCGTATGAGCAGGCCTTCACCGAGGAATCGCCCGAGGCGTACGAGCGATTGATTCTCGACGTGCTGTTGGGCGAGCCCTCGCTGTTCCCGGTGAACGCCGAAGTCGAGTTGTCGTGGCGGATCTTGGATCCCGCCCTGGACTTCTGGGCGTCGGAAGGAAAACCCGAGACCTACGAATCCGGCACCTGGGGCCCCCAGTCGGCGTTCGACATGCTGGCCCGTACGGGACGTGACTGGAGGCGACCATGATCATCGATCTGCCCGACACCACCACCAACGACGTCAACAAAAAGCTGGTGGAGCTGCGCGAAACCGGTGGTGCTGTCACCATGGCGCGCGTCCTGACCCTGGTTGTCATCACCGACGCCGGCGATGACGTCGAAGAGGTCATCGAGGCTGCCAACGGCGCCAGCCACGAGCATCCGTGCCGCATCATCGTGCTGGAGCGCAATCCGCTGGCCCCCACCACCGGGCTCAATGCCCAGATCCGGGTCGGGGGTGACGCCGGGACCGGCGAGGTCGTCGTATTGCGGCTGCGCGGCCCTCTCGCCGCCCACGAGCACAGTGTCGTGATCCCGTTCCTGTTGCCCGATACCCCGGTGGTGGCGTGGTGGCCCAACCAGGCGCCCGCCATTCCCGCGAAAGATCCGCTGGGACGTCTAGCGATCCGCCGCATCACCGATGCGACGACGGCACCAGACCCCTTGAACGCCATCAAGAACCGGCTCGCCGGATACACCCCCGGCGACACCGACCTGTCATGGAGCCGGATCACCTACTGGCGTGCGCTGCTGGCCTCGGCCCTGGATCAGCCACCGTACGAGGGCATCAACTCGGCAGTGGTGTCCGGGCTCGCCACCGAACCCGCGCTCGATGTCACCGCGGGCTGGCTCGCGTCACGTATCGAAGGACCCGTCACCCGGCTGGTCGGCGAGCTCAAGGTGGAACTGCACCGGGACAGCGAGGTCGTCACCCTGAGCCGGCCGCAGACCGGGGCCATCGCGACCTTGGCCCGCACCGGGCGCCCGACAGCATCACTTCCGTTGCCGCGCAGAGAGACACGAGATTGCCTGGCCGAGGATTTGCGCCGCCTCGATCCCGATGAGATCTACCGCACGGCGCTTGAGGGAATCGCGAAGGTGCAATACCTATGAGTGAAACAATCATCGAAAAGTACGCGGATACCGATACTTTGGTGACCGCAGCAGGCGACCGGCTGGCATCGGCAATCGCCGGTGCCCTCGCCGAACGCGGCAAGGCGCTGATCGTGCTCACCGGGGGCGGTACCGGCATCGCCCTGCTCAAGCATCTGCGCGAGGTGGCCAGCGATCTCGACTGGGCCAACGTCCACGTGTTCTGGGGCGACGACCGGTACGTCCCGAAGACCGATCCGGAACGTAATGCCTGGCAGGCCTGGGAGGCACTGCTTGAGCATGTCGACTTCCCGCTGCGCAACATGCACGCGATGCCCAACAGCGAAAGCGAGTACGGCACCGACCTGGACGCGGCCGCACTCGCCTACGAGCAGCTGCTGGCGGCCAATGCCGAGCCCGGCCAGGACTGCCCGGCCTTCGACGTCCACCTGCTGGGCATGGGCGGCGAGGGGCATATCAATTCACTGTTCCCGCATACCGATGCCGTCAAGGAAACACACCGACTGGTGGTTGCGGTGCCCGACTCCCCCAAGCCCCCACCGCAGCGGATCACGTTGACGCTGCCCGCTATTCAGCGTTCACGCGAGGTGTGGTTGATCGTCTCCGGCGAAGCCAAAGCCGAAGCCGTCGCGGCGGCGATCGGAGGGGCCGATCCGATCGATGTGCCCGCGGCAGGCGCCAAGGGCACCGAACGTACCGTGTGGCTGCTCGACGAAGCCGCCGCGAGCCAGCTGAACTAGGCGATCCTCATTCGGCCTTGATTCAGGGCCGAAACAGATTGCCGCTTCGCGTTTTACCGAGCGCCAGATCCGCCGACGCCCCCGACGAACCGACTCCACGTACCGACGCGCTCAGATTCGATGCGGCGGCAACTTCCCACAGGGTATTGACCTCCTCCACGCTTCGGGCATATGTTAACGATCGGTCAATTCGCTGACATACCCACACCGCATCGCGGCCACAGACCTTTCGACCAACAGGGTCCTGAGCGATAGCCGCACACGGCGGGCTACACGGTGAGGAGTTCGACGCATGCACGACCGGACGTTAGAGCGCGCCAGCGCGTGGTCAGGGCTGCTTTACCTGCTGATATTCGGCACCGGCTGGATGCTGGTGGCACACTTCATGCCACCAATTCCACCTTCGGCCGACCCCGCGGCGGTAGCCGGCCAGTTCGAGCGCCGACATGTCTGGCTCATGCTCGCAGCGGTACTCATGATGTGCTCGACATTTGCCCTGTTCCCAGTTTCGGCACTATTGGTCCTGATTGCCCGGAGGATCGAGCGCCACGCCGGCCTGGTCACCGTCATGATGGGCCTGACCCTGGCGACGTATCTGGTGATGAACTTCTACACACCGTTTTCGTTCGCCGTGGCGGCGTTTCGGACCGAGCGCGACCCTGCGCTTGTGCAGTACGCGAGCGATTACGGATTTCTCCAATTCATCGGGGGTATCCCCATGTTCTTGATGGTATGGATACTGAGCGCCTACGCCATACTCGTACTGAGCCCCCGTCACGACCCGTTGATCCCGCGCTGGTTCGGATACCTGAACCTGTGGATCGCGATCCTCTACCTGCCCGAGCTCCTGGTGTTCTTCTTCCATTCGGGTCCGTTCGCATGGAACGGTGTCGTGGGGTTCTGGATCCCCGCAATTCTTTTCATCGTCTACTTCGCGGTCTCACCGGCGATCCTCGTACCAGCCGTACGCACGCTCATCGCCGAATCCGAATCCTCCAATACTCTTACAAAGGCGCACTTTTCGTGAGCCTCGAGGCCGGTGTGCGGGTGCCCACGCACCGGACCCGCACCAAAGGACACGTACCGGGCGAAGCAGAGCTGTGGATCTTCATCATGGGGGATCTCACGGTCTTCGGCGTCTTCTTCGCGATCTGGGGATGGAACTACTCCCGAAACCCCGCTATGTTCGAGCTCGGCCGCGCGAGCATGTCACAGCCACTCGGGCTGGCCGAAACCCTCACCCTGATAACGAGTTCCGCTGCGGTGGTAGCCGCACTTACCCATGCCCGCTGGAAACAATGGGCTCGCGCCCAGGGCTACTATCTGGCCGCCATCGGATTCGGCTCGATGTTCGTGGTGCTGAAGGCAGTTGAATACAGTCGCCATCTGGCTGCGGGCTCTCATACCGTCGCGGGTGAGTTCTTCATGTACTACTTCGTTTTCACTGGAATTCACCTGCTGCACGTGCTGGTGGGACTGCTCGGCCTGAGTGCTGCCGCCCGCTCAATGCGTCCCACCGCCACACGCCGCTACGGCGTAGCGCTCCTCGAAGGCATCGGCGTGTACTGGCACATGGTGGACGTCCTCTGGGTCGTGCTGTTCGCATTGATCTACCTGATTTAGATAGTGAGCAAGCCGATGACCATTTCTTCGCTGCACACGCGCGTGGGTCGTACCGCACTGCCTACCTGGCTGGCGCTGACGGTCTGCACCGTGCTCTCGTGGTCCGAGAGTTCCCCGGTACGGCCCTCGAAGGCGGTGATACTGATCGTGCTGTCGCTGACTGCGGTGAAGGCAGTACTCATCATCGCCTCCTACATGGAGATCAACCGCGCACCGCGGTGGCTTCAAACACTGTGCGGTACTTGGATCATCGTTGTCTTCGCAATCCTTACCTACACCCTGTGCGTGGCGGTCTAGCTCTCGTTGCCCTGTCCGGCGGCGAAGAGCGCGTCCGGGTCTACGGACAGGCCATGCGCCGTCTGGGCCGGTGCCGGCGCAGACAGCTGAGCTGGCGCACCCGGCGAGGGCGCGACGGAGGGTCCCGGCGCGGGCGTTTTCAGACGCTGAACATTGATCGCGAACTCCGCCACCGCATCCCGGATCGCTGCCGCATGCTCGTCAAGACGGTCCAAGAGCTGCGATAGCGTGCGGCCCATCTTGTTTCCAAGCTCGGAGGCATCGGCCACGGCGGAGGCGATCGTGGTCGCCACGCTGCCACCCTGCGTGATGGGCGAGGCCGCCCGAGCCGCCGTGAACTCGGTAATGACGTCGTCCACATACCCTTCCACCCATTGCCCGAGCATGCTCCGGGTATGCGTGACCAGATCCGTCACGACGTTGATGCGCTGATTGACATTCGCTGCGACGAGGCGCAGCTCCTGCAAAGCGTCATCGAGAGCACCTGCCGCCTCACCGAATCCTGTTGCCGCCGCGCCGCTGTGACCATCGCCCAGCCCACTGAGCACCGCCGACAGTTCCTGTTGCACATTGGTGATATCGGCAATGCAATAGCGCCAGAACGTGGCTTCGGCGGACGCCGCGACGGGGTCACCCCGCATTGCATCGAGTGGTTCTTCGAGGAACTGCACATGCTCGACCAGGAAGCCCAATCCGGCGTCATAGAGGCGAGTGAGCGGTTTCAGCTCGGCATCAAGGGTGTCCACCGAACCCTTCACCAATCTTCGTCATCGCGGCGACAGTCTGATCCTCCGCCTCGGCGATCTGCCGAGCTTGATCGTGCAGGCGCTGTCCCGTCTCCACAATGACATCGCCCAGCGTGCGGACCGCGTCGGACAGCTCATCGATGCTTCCCCGCACCGACATCACGAAATCCGACGACACAGACCCCAGGTCCTGATCGCCGAGCCCCTCGCCGTGGTGCTCGAGCAAGAACCGCACCGACTCCCCGGCGCTCTCCAGGTTCGCCGCCTCGTGCAACACCACATCGCGGTCAAAGTGGAAGGTCCCGCCCGGCTCATTGCTCATGAGGACGGTCCCAGATGTTCACCCTCCCCAAGGTGCCCCCCGTCCAGGTAGCCCTTGACGTAGTCCATGGCCGGTCCATCACCGGTGAGGTCATGCAACGTGCTGTGGATCTGGCTGGCCGCATTGACCTGTGCCGCGGCGATAGTCCTGGTGATGATTGCCGACAGATCTCGCGCGTCCATCGACAGTGTCGACTCATCGAGATCCAGCGCCTCGATGCGGCCGCCCGACCCAACGGTCACCGCGACTCCGACATCATCCTTGGCGTGTCCGCGAACCAGGCCCACGGTCTGCTGCACGTACTGGGCGCGCTGCCCAAGAACCTCCAGGCGATCCTGATACTCACGGATCCATTGGCGGGGGTCACCACGGCACTCCGACATGTCGAGGGGCTCCTTTCCTGGGGGGGGTACGGCCGGTGAAACGGGAACGTCCCCTCCGCGTCCCCGGTCCACCGACCGCTGATGGCACTCGTCGACTTCAGTGCCATACATAGAGATTGATGGTCCGAGGACATGAATCGGTTCCATGAATTTTGAAGAAATTTCTCGGCAAATAGATGAAACATCAACTACCAGCGAGAATATCTACCGCAGAGACAAAACAGCGGACTACCTGTGGAGTAGTCCGCTGCCGGTAAAACGTCGTTCCGTTATCCGCCGAGCTTGATCTCCAGCCCGACGCCGATGATCGAGATCACCCAAATAGCCGTGACGAAGTAGGTGAGCCGGTCCAGGTTCTTCTCCACCACGGTTGAACCGGAGAGGCTCGACTGCACGCCACCACCGAACAGCGTGGACAGACCACCGCCCTTCGCACGGTGCAACAGCACCAGCAAGACCACGAGCAAGCTCGTGATCACCAGGATGATCTGCAACGCCAATTCCATGGAGGTAAGCGTACCGGCTCGGTTCCGCTCATCTGCGCAGGGACTCCGGTCAGCTCACTTCGGAACTATCAGCCAGCCAGGTATTACATTCCCACAGTCGATTCTTGAGCGAACCATGCCGCCACCATGCCTCGGCGTGCTGGTTGGAACCGTGGTCACGCTGCGGCTGTTGCCCATCTCCGCGATCCTGATCGTTCCAGGCCAGGTCGAGTTCCTGCTGGGTGATGGTGCCACCACGTCGGGAGCCAAGGAACATTCCTGAGAAGCACTGGGCCTGCAGTTCCAGTCGTCGGGACAGCTCAAGTCCCAGCGGTGAATCGACTCCGGCAGCGCGGCGCTGGCGCCAGTACTCATCCCACATCCCGCTGAGCTCCTGCGCATGGTGCCCATACTCGTGGGCGTAAACGGCCAGGTAGATACCGTCATGATTCCCATACCTGCCCGGCGGCACACCCACGATCGACATGTAGATGGTGTTGTTCGAGGGGCAGTAAAAGGCGGCCCTCTCCCTTCCGAAATATTCACCTCCACAGGGCGAATCCACATAGTCTCCCGCCACTACCAAACCCGGCGACGACCACGGCAGGCTGTGCCCGTCAAGCAGCCGCCGCCACTCCGGATCCATGCACCCGCGAAGGTCGCGGTAGAAGGCGTCGGCGTGCGGGATGTCGAACGGCCATGTGCTCGTGGAGCAGGGCGCATTCGTGAATCCCGCGTCCTGATTCCGAAATAACGGATTGTTGCCGAGCGCGTACACCGGCTTGGGGCCAGGAGGCGGCGGGGGCGCCGGTGCCGTGGTGGGCCTCGTCGACGATGCGGTCCACACGGTGGTACTGCGAACTGTGGTCGACGGGTACTGCCACGTGGTTGTGGCTCGCACCGAACGGTCTCTATTCGGCCGCAGTGCCCATACCGCCACCGTGCCCAGCACGAAAGCGACAACCAGAGCGCAAACTACGCCGGCGACGATCAGGCCGGTGTGAGACCCACCGTGCGTACGCGGCCGCGGTCCGTATCCGGCGGGCGGCAGATACACCGGACGTACCGGTGGCACTGGGTAGGCGGGCCGCGGTTGAGGCGCAGGGTGTCCCGGCAATGGCGCAACGGGCGGTGGACGCCATCCACGTGGAGGTGGCGCCATCGGAGCCTGCGCGGGCGGCGGTAGTGGTGTACCCCAGCCGGGCACCGGCCTGGATTGGTAGTACGGCTGCTGCCCCATGTGGTCCGCCCCCTGAACACCTTCGGTGAATGCGCGCCAGCATATCGACCCTGACCTAGGGTTACCGCCGTGGGAGAGATGATTCGCGGGGCGGTGTTGCGGCTGTTGATCTGTTTAACGCTCGGTACCGGATGGCTGGTCGCGGCGACGCCTGCGCGCGCAGACGATCCCGCCGGCACCGTGGCGGTCGCCATGAATCTGGCCGAGGACGGCACGCTGCACATCACCGAAACCATCACGCCCGCCAAGGACCAAGTGCTGCAACGTCGCCTGCTGCTCGACACGGCCGTCGAAGGCAATCGGGTACAGCATTTCGAAGTCGACCAGATAGCCACTACCGGTGCCGCCCAGGCTATCTCGGACGGTAACGCGTTGACCGCCGTCGCTCACGGCCCGGCCACGATCAGCTACACGGTGCGCGGCGCTGTCACCGACATCGGTGATCGGCAACAGGTGCTGTGGCCCGTAGCCTCCGGATGGGACTCGGGACTGCGAAACGTCACGGCCTCGTTCGTGTCCCCGAGCACCAAACCCAGCTCTCCCGAATGCTCTGTCGGCGCGCCAGGTTTTCAAATACGTTGTACCTCAGCGCAGGTCGATCACACCGGGGTAATCCGGCTTCAGCAGAACGAACTCCCACCGGATTCTGTCGTCGTCTTCAGCGTCATGCTGCCGGCCGGCACGGTCCCGGCCAGCGCCACCTTCACCACAATCCCCGGGGCGCCGGGGCCGTTCGCGCTGACGAGGTCGTCGATCACCGCGCTCACAGGGCTCGGTGGCACTGCGATCGCCCTAGCCTGCTGGGTGATTACCGCGCGCCGTCGTGATGCACGGGCCGCCGAAATGGCCATCGCCTTGGCCGATCCCCTCGTGCACGATGACAAGGGGGCACGATTCGCAGCACCGGACGGTGTCCTACCGGGACAGGTTGGCACCGTTGTCGATCTGCGTGTCGACGCCGTGGACCTCACCGCGACGATCGTCGACCTCGCGGTGCGCGGATACCTCTGGATCGCCGAAACAGACGGCCCCGGTGCACAGCTCGATTGGCAGATATCCCATCGCGCTCCGATGGATGGCCTACTGACCACCTACGAGACCCAGCTGCTGAATATCCTGCTCCCCCAAGGCACCGAGACGGTCTTCGTATCCAGCTTCCAGACACCGGATTCCCGGCTGGATCTTGCCGGCATCTCCGACACGATGTATGCCGACGCCCAGCGCAATCGGTGGTTCCGCCGTTCGCCAGAACACGTTGGCTCCCTGACCCGTTACGGGATCGGCGTGTTACTCGGCGGTCTCATGATCACGGCCGCCCTGGCGCTGAGCTTCGGCAGCGCCATGATCGGTGTGGCGGTATGCGGCGTAGGAGCCGTCTTCGCACTGGCCGGAATGCTACTTCCGGTGCGAACGGCTCGTGGCCGGCTACTGGTAGCGCATGTGGCCGCGCTGCGCCGCTACTTGGGTGAGCTCAGCATGGAGGACTTGGAGCCCACCGACAGGGAGATCATCCTCACCCGGGCGGCGCCCTACGCTGTGGTCCTGGGGCAGCTCGACGCATGGCTCAAAGCCATGGAAACACTCGATACCGCTGCAGACGGCTCACCCGGAATCGATTGGTACGAAACGACTTCGGAAGAAGTCAACAAAACCACGGCGAACATCACCGCGAATCTGCCGACCTTCCTCACCATTCTGGACGGCGTGCTGGCGCGTGGCGCGCACCTACAGAACCTGCCGCAGAACTGAGTTAGAGCAGCGGCCCGCCCGCCGCGATCGCCGACATCTGGGCGAACTGCTCGCCATCCAGCGAGGCGCCGCCCACCAGGGCGCCGTCCACATCTTCCTGCGCAACCAATTCGCCCACGTTCTTGGCATTGGCCGAGCCGCCATAGAGCACTCGCACGGACGCCGCCACGTCGGCGTTGGCGATCTGCGCCAACTCGGCCCGGATCGCCGCACACACTTCCTGAGCGTCGGCGGCGCTGGCCACCCGGCCGGTGCCGATCGCCCACACCGGCTCGTAGGCGATGACGACCTTCTCGACCTGCTCGGCGGTAAGCCCGGCCAGCGACCCCCGTAACGAGTCCACGTTGTATTGCACGTGGTCGCCCGCTTCGCGGATGTCCAGGGCTTCTCCGATGCAGACGATCGGCGTCAGACCGTGTTTGAGGGCCGCGGCCGCCTTGGCGGCGACCAGCGCATCGTCCTCGGCGTGGTACTGACGACGCTCGGAATGCCCGACCACGACGTACGTGACGCCCAGTTTGGCCAGGAAGGCGCCGCTGATCTCGCCGGTGTAGGCACCCGAGTCGTGCACCGACAGGTCCTGTGCGCCATAGGTCAACCGCAGCTTGTCCCCGTCGACCAGAGTTTGCACGCTGCGGATGTCGGTGAACGGCGGAATGACCGTCACATCCACCTTGTCGAAATACTTGTCCGGCAACGAGAACGCGATCTTCTGCACCAGGGCGATGGCCTCGAAGTGATTGAGGTTCATCTTCCAGTTGCCGGCGATCAACGGCTTACGCGACATGCGATGCTCCTCTAGCTTTCGAGAACGTCGATACCCGGAAGCGTCTTGCCCTCAAGGTATTCCAGGGATGCGCCACCACCGGTGGAGATGTGCGAGAAGCCGTCGTCCGGCAAGTCCAGCGCACGCACCGCGGCCGCCGAGTCACCGCCTCCGACCACGCTGAACGCACCCTTCTCGGTGGCCGCGATGATCGCCTCGGCCACACCCCGAGTACCCGCGGCGAAAGCCGGGAACTCGAAGACACCCATCGGACCATTCCAGAAGATGGTCTTGGCGTTCGACAGCACGGCCGTGAACCGCTTCACCGACTCGGGCCCGATGTCCAGACCCATCTTGCCGTCCGGGATAGCGTCTGCGGCAACGATTTCCGAGGGCGAATCGGCGGCGAACTCGTCCGCTGCCACGATGTCCATCGGCAGGTGAATCACGTCGGCATACGTATCCAGCAGCCGCTTGCACGTATCGACCATCTCCGGCTGCACCAGCGACTTGCCCACCGGCAACCCCTGCGCGGCCAGGAAGGTGAAGCACATCCCGCCACCAATCACCAGGCTGTCGGCCTTGGTGGCCAACGATTCGATGACTGCCAGCTTGTCGGAGACCTTGGACCCGCCAAGCACCACCGCATACGGACGCTCGGTGCTGGCCGTGAGCACCCGGAGAACTTCCACCTCGGCGGCCACCAGACCACCCGCGTAATGCGGCAGCAGTGTCGCCACGTCGTAGACGGAGGCCTGCTTGCGATGCACCACACCGAATCCATCGGAGACGAACGCACCGTCGGTGCCCGTTGGGCCGCCCACCAATTCGGCGAGCTCCTGGGCGAGCGCTCGTCGCTGCGCGTCATCCTTACTGGTCTCACGCGGGTCGAACCGGATGTTCTCCAGCAGCAGCACGTCACCGTCGGTCAGGCCTTCGGCGCGCGCCAGCGCATCGGTCCCGACAACGTCGCCGGCCACCTGCACGTGCTGCCCCAGCAGTTCACCGAGCGCCGCACCGACCGGAGCCAGGGACAGCTTGGGGTCCGGCGCACCGTCCGGGCGGCCGAGGTGCGCGGTGACGATGACCTTGGCCCCGGCACCCGCGAGCGCGCGGATGGTCGGGACCGAGGCCACGATGCGACCGGGGTCGGTGATGTTGAGATTGTCGTCGAGCGGGACGTTCAGGTCCGACCGGACCAGCACGCCCTTGCCCGAAACTCCCTCGGCCAGCAGGTCGTTGAGGGACTTGATCGCCATCGTTACAGCGACTTGCCGACCAGGCCGACCAGGTCGACGAGGCGGTTCGAGTAGCCCCACTCGTTGTCGTACCAGGAGACCACCTTGGCCTGGTTGTCGATCACCTTGGTCAATCCCGCGTCGAAGATCGAGCTGTGCGGGTCGGTGACGATGTCCGAGGACACGATCGGCGCGTCGTAGTACTTCAGGATGCCCTTGAGCTTGCCCTCCGCGGCGGCCTTCATGGCGGCGTTGATCTCGTCGGCGCTAGCGGCCTTGGCGAGCTCCACGGTGAGGTCGGTCGCCGAGCCGGTGGGGATCGGCACACGCAGGGCGTAACCGTCGAGCTTGCCCTTGAGCTCGGGCAGCACCAGGCCGATGGCCTTGGCGGCACCGGTCGAGGTCGGCACGATGTTCAGCGCGGCGGCGCGGGCACGGCGCAGGTCGCTGTGCGGGCCATCCTGCAGGTTCTGGTCCTGGGTGTAGGCGTGGATGGTGGTCATCAGGCCCTTGACGATGCCGAACTCGTCGTTGAGCACCTTGGCCAGCGGTCCGAGGCAGTTCGTGGTGCACGAGGCGTTGGAGATGATGTTCTGGCTGCCGTCGTACTTGTCGTCGTTGACGCCCAGCACGATGGTGATGTCCTCATCGCTGGCGGGCGCGGAGATGATGACCTTCTTGGCACCGGCGTCCAGGTGGCCCTGCGCCTTCTCACGCTTGGTGAAGATGCCGGTCGATTCGACGACAACGTCGACGCCCAGGTCGCCCCACGGCAGCGCCGCCGGGCCTTCGCGCACCTCGAGGGCCTTGATCTTGTGGTCGCCGACCACGATGGTGTCGTCGCCCTCCAGGCTGACGTCGTACGGCAGCCGCCCCAGAATGGAGTCGAATTTCAGCAGGTGGGCCAGGGTGGCGTTATCGGTCAGGTCGTTGACCGCGACAATCTCGATGTCGGTGTTGATCCCTTGAGCCTTCTGCGCGTCCAGTGCCCGAAAGAAGTTCCGGCCGATCCGGCCAAACCCGTTTACGCCTACCCGGACAGTCACGTAGCGCTCCCTCTTTGTCTGTTTGATCTGTGGTGTACCCGTTATCGGCACTCACATTAGCCCAGGGGGTGAGCCATTTCGTCCCGGCCCAGTCGCGCGAGGATGTGGGCGATGACCGCCAACACCAGCGGCGCCACGCCAGCGATGACGAACACCGTGGTGTTGCCGATGATGTGCGCGACCGGAACCACGAGTGCGAACGAGGCGGGCAGGCCGACGAGGGACACGAAGAAGTCCATGCTCGCCGCGCGGCCGAGCATCTCCTCGGGTACGCGACGCTGCATCAGAGTGCCCCAGATGACGTTGGCCGCCTGCATAGTGCCGCCCACGATGATCATGGCGAGGGCGATCATCCAGACACGTCCGGTGAACCCGATGAGCAGCAGCGGCAAGGACCCCGCTCCCCACATCAGGATCATCACCGTCAGGTACCGACGGGCCAGGGGCAGTGACGACACGATGAAGGACCCGGCGGCGCCGGCCAGACCGAACAACGCCAGCACCGTGGCATGTGTGCCAGGGTCTCCGCCGTGGTCCCGGATGACGAACGGAAGCAGAATCTCGATGGGCCCGACGACCACCAGCACATAACCGATCGCGAACAGCAGCGTGGCGAAGAACCACGTGGTGCGCACCATGTAGCGGAACCCCTCCGCCAAATCGGCCAGCGCACGGCGCACGGGGTGCTGACGTACGTCGGGCACGGCCACCGGCTCGTGGGTGTGCCGAACCAGCAGCAGACAGCCCAGACCCGCCGCCACCAGCGCACCCTCCAAGAGGAACGCCCCACCGGGTGACCACACACTGACGATGGCGGCACTGACGGCGGGACCGGCCGCGAGCTGCATCACGGGCCGCAGCACACCTTCGATTCCGTTGGCCGCCAACAGCTCATCGGCGGGCAACAAACTCGGCAACAACGCGGTGTAGGCCGGGATGTAGAAGCCCTCGGCGATCCCGAACAACAGTGAGTTGAGCGCCAGATGCCAGATATGGGCGGCACCGGTCAGCGCGAGCGTCGCAGTGGTGAACATCAGCACCGTCTGCAAGGCCAGCGAGCACCGCATCACCCACAACTTGGGCAGTCGATCCGCGGCGACACCCGCGGGCAGCACGCTGATCAGCAGACCCACACTGAAGGTGGTGCCGACGATGGCGACCTGCGCCGGCCCGAGCCCCATTCGGATGACCTGCCAGACGAGCGCCACCGTCCACATGCCATTGCCCAGCAGGGTCACCGCTAGGCCCAAAGTCAGCAGTCGATAGTCGCGATGCCGCAGTGGACGCAGCGCGCGCGGAAGACCGGCACTCTGATGATGTGGCTCTTCGCCCGAAGAGTCCTCGGGCATTTCCCCAAGGACCCCTTCGGTTTTCACCTGCTTATCGAAGTCCACCGATTCAGGGTACGAAAGCACTCCGACAATTCGCCATCGGTTTTCACTCGGCGTGAGGCGACTTGCTACGCCTCTTCGAGCAGCTCCGGGGTCACCGCGGACTCGGTATCGGGGATGCCGTCGGTCTTGGCCTTACGGTCGGCCATCGAGAGCAATCGCCGAATACGGCCCGCGACAGCATCTTTGGTCATCACTGGATCGGCGAGGCGGCCCAGCTCCTCAAGTGAGGCCTGCCGGTGCTCAACGCGCAGCTTTCCGGCGGCCGCGAGGTGGTCGGGCACCGTGTCGCCGAGGATTTCCAGGGCACGCTCCACGCGCGCAGCCGCAGCAACCGCAGCACGCGCGGACCTGCGCAGGTTCGCGTCGTCGAAATTCGCGAGCCTGTTCGCCGTCGCCCGCACTTCGCGGCGCATCCGGCGTTCTTCCCACGTCAGTCGGGTGTCCTGCGCGCCCATCCGGGTGAGCAGGGCACCGATGGCCTCGCCATCGCGAACCACCACCCGATCACTGCCCCGTACCTCACGCGCCTTGGCGCTCACGCCGAGCCGTCGGGCCGCACCCACCAGGGCCAGCGCGGCCTCCGGCCCCGGGCAGCTGACCTCCAGCGCCGATGACCGGCCGGGTTCTGTCAGCGAGCCGTGTGCCAGGAACGCGCCACGCCAGGCGGCCTCGGCATCGGCCACGCTGCCGCCGACTACCTGTGCGGGCAGCCCGCGCACCGGGCGGCCCCGCAGATCGAGCAGACCGGTCTGCCGCGCCAACGCTTCTCCGTCCTTGGCGACGCGGACCACATAACGAGTGGTCTTGCGGATACCGCCCGCGGACAACACGTGCACCACGGCGTTATAGCCGTACAGATCGAAGATGTCCTTGCGGAGACGCCGCGCGATGCTGCCCTGGTCGACTTCTGCCTCGACGACAACCCGGCCGCTGACGATATGCAGTCCGCCGGCGAACCGCAGCAGCGACGCGACCTCGGCGCGGCGGCTACTGACCTGAGTCACCACCAGGCGGCTCAGTTCGTCTTTGACCTCGGCGGTCATCGCCACGGGGTGTCCCCTCTCTGAATTCCATGCTGCGTGCTCCCGCCCCCCGCTGCCAGGCGCACCGTGGATTCGGCATCTGTTCCCGCGGCCGCGGCCGCGCTACCCGTTCGTACTCGATCCAAGACCGCAGACAGTTTCGCAGGGTCATGTAAATGTGTACCAGGGCGCGAGACGTCAGCGAATTGAACGTGCGCATTGAACAAGGCGGCTGCCCTGGTCAAGTGGTCGCGTTCGGTGTCATCTGCGGATGCGGATTCGACGACGATGTCATGCACACCGAACTCTGGCGCGTGTTGCGAGAGTACGTGCAAATGACGCTCCGCGGAAAAGCCCGCCGTCTCCCCCGGCTCCGGTGCCAGATTCAAGATCAGGGCCTTGCGAGCCTGGGTCTGCTGCAAAGCAGCGAAAAGTTCGGGCACCAGGACGTGTGGGATGACACTGGTGAACCAGGACCCGGGCCCTAAAACCACCAGGTCGGCGGCCATGATGGCCTCCACGGCCTGCCGGGTGGCCGGGGGGTTGCCCGGATGCATGCGGACGCGGCGCACCTTGCCGGGGGTGGTCGCCAGCGCCACCTGCCCGCGGATCACCCGGCTCATCCGCGGGTCGGACTCCAGACCGGATACGTCGGCCTCGATCTGTAACGGAATCGGGCACATCGGCAGCACCCGCCCGGTGATGCCGAGCATGCGGCCCATCTCGTCGAGCGCGGAGACCGGATCTGCGAGCATGTCGGTGAGCCCGGCCAGGATCAGGTTGCCGATCGGGTGCCCCGCCAACCCGCCGTTGCCGCCCAGCCGGTGCTGGATGGCCGTGGCCCACATGCGCCCGCGCGGGCTGTCGGAGGCGAGCGCCGCCAACGCCATGCGCAGATCGCCGGGTGGCACGATCCCGAGCTCGGAACGAATTCGCCCGGACGAGCCGCCGTCGTCGGACACTGTCACCACGGCGGTGATGTCGTGGGTAAGCCGTCGTGCCGCCGAGAGCGTGGCGTACAGACCGTGGCCACCACCGAGGGCAACGATCCGGGGTTCGCGGCGCGTGAACGGCTGGTCGATACCGGGGTTCATTCGCGCCCCAGGTCGCGGTGCAGTACCCGCACCGACAGGTCTTCATCGGGGGCAAAGGATGCGGCCAGTGCCTCGGTGATCGCGACACTGCGATGCTTACCGCCGGTACAGCCGACCGCGATTGTCATGTAGCGCTTTCCCTCTCGCCGGTAACCGTCGATGACGAGGTTCAGCAGCCGATGGTAGGTGTCCAGGAACTCGTCCGCGCCGGGTTGGCTCAATACGTACTGGCTCACCGACGGATGCTGACCGGTATGCGGTCGCAGCTCGTCAACCCAGTGTGGGTTCGGTAGAAATCGGACGTCGACGACCATATCGGCATCCATCGGTAGCCCATATTTGAATCCGAAAGATTCCACGGTGACGCTCAGATGTGCGACTGTTTCGGTGCTGAAGGCACGCTCGATAGCGGCACGTAGTGCGGGCACGGGCAACGACGAGGTGTCGATGACCAGATCCGCCGAGGCCCGGATGGGTGAGAGCAACGCGCGTTCGGCGGCGATACCCTCGGCAAGGGTCTGACCGCCCTGCAGCGGGTGACTGCGCCGGTTCTGTTCGTAGCGGCGCACCAGGCTCTCGTCGGAGGCCTCCAGGAAAAGCACACGTGGGCTGATCCCCCGGGTGGCCAGGTCGGCACGCACCGATTCCAGATCGCCGGTGAAGCCCCGGGAGCGGACATCCATCACCACCGCCAGCTGCGTGATGCGTGAACCCGCGGCAAGACCCAGGTCCACCATCCGGGTGATCAATTCGGGCGGCAGGTTATCGGCGACATACCATCCCAGGTCTTCGAGCACCTTGGCGGTGGTGCCGCGTCCCGCGCCCGATAGGCCCGTGACCAGGACGACGTCGATATCGGCGTTCGCGGGTCCGCTGGCCAGGTTAAGGGGATCGATTGTCATCGACTCCATTTTCGACCATGGCGGGCAGTGTTGCTTCGATTGCACCGGAAGTCGCCCCCGAATTGCTTGGACCGACGAGTGCCTCACGTACCGCCAGTGCGGTGGCCGCGCCGATGCCCGGCACGGCGGTGATCTCCTCGACGCTGGCCTTCTTGAGCTGCGCCACCGAACCGAAGTGCAAGACGAGCGCGGCCCGGCGTGCCTCCCCCAGGCCCGGTATGCCATCGAGCACCGAAGCGGTCATCCGCCGGGACCTCTTGCTGCGATGGAAGGTGATGGCGAATCGGTGCGCTTCGTCGCGAACGCGCTGCAGTAGATACAACGCCTCACTTGTCCTCGGCAGGATCACCGGATCCGGCTCACCCGGCACCCACACCTCCTCGAGGCGCTTGGCCAAGCCGATCACCGCGACATCGGTGACACCCAACTCGCTCAGTTCGGCAGCGGCCGCGTTGACCTGGGGCGCACCACCGTCGACGACGAAAAGGTTGGGCGGATAGGCGAACTTCCTCGACCTGCCTTCCGGAGCCGCAACACCGGCGACATCCAACCCCGGACCACCGTCACCGTGAACCTGCTGGTCCTGCACGTGCCGGGCGAATCGGCGCCGCGTCACCTCCGCAATGGAGCCGACGTCGTCGGAGCGCCCATCCCCGGCAGCCTCCCTGATGCTGTAGTGGCGGTAGTCCGACCGGCGGGACAGCCCGTCCTCGAAGACCACCAGCGAGGCCACCACGTCGGTGCCCTGGACATGGCTGATGTCGATGCACTCGATGCGCAGCGGCGCCTGCTCCAGGCCGAGCGCATCCTGAAGCTCCTGCAACGCCGCCGACCTTGTGGTGAGATCGCCTGCGCGCTTGAGCTTGTGCTGCGACAGGGCCTCTTTGGCATTGCGCTCCACCGTCTCGGCGAGCGCCTTTTTGTCGCCGCGCTGCGGTACCCGCAACGAGACCCGGGAACCCCGTAGGCCGGTCAACCAGGAGGTCATGCCCTCGGCATCACGCGGCAGCACCGGCACGAGAACCTCACGCGGCACCGGAGCCACGTCGGCATCCGTGTCGGCGACATACGCGAGATCGGCCTGGTCGCCGTAAAACTGAGTGAGGAACTGTTCGACGAGTCCCTCAAGATCGGAATCGCCCGGGTCCCCCGACTTTTCGACAATCCAGCCACGTTGGCCGCGAACCCGCCCACCACGCACATGGAACACCTGCACCGCGGCTTCCAGCTCGTCGTCGGCGAAGGCCACCACATCGGCGTCGGTGCCATCTCCGAACACAACAGTCTGTCGCTCCAGTGCACGCTGCAAGGCGGAAATGTTGTCGCGCAGCCGTGCCGCCCGCTCGAAATTGAGTTCCTTAGCCGCGTGGTTCATTTCACGTTCCATGTCCCGGGCCAGACGATCCGTCTTGCCAGAGAGGAAGTCGCAGAAATCGAGAACGATCTCCCGGTGCTCTTCGGCGCTCACCCGCCCGATGCAGGGCGCCGAACATTTCTCGATGTATCCCAGCAGGCATGGGCGGTCAATCTGTTTGTGCCGCTTGAACACTCCGTTAGAGCAGGTGCGGGCCGGGAAAACCCGGGTAAGCAGGTCGAGCGTCTCCCTGATCGCCCATGCATGCGAGTACGGGCCGAAGTAGCGCACGCCCTTACGGCGAGGCCCGCGATAGACGAACAGCCGCGGGTACTCCTCGTTGAGCGTGACGGCGAGCACCGGATACGACTTGTCGTCGCGGTAGCGCACATTGAAGCGCGGATCGAATTCCTTGATCCAGTTGTACTCGAGCTGCAGCGCTTCGACCTCGGTGCCCACCACGGTCCACTCCACGCTGCCGGCAGTGGTGACCATCTGCCGGGTACGCCGATGCAGACTGGCGACATCGGCGAAGTACGAGGTGAGCCGGCTACGAAGGCTCTTGGCCTTGCCCACGTAGATGACCCGTCCGTGCGGATCACGGAATCGATAGACCCCCGGCTCGACGGGTATCGAGCCGGGAGCCGGTCGATAGGTCGAGGGATCAGGCACGTATCCAGGCTAGTCGCGGAGTCCGACTAACCCTGGCGAGCAGAGCACGTCCGGCCCGGCCCGTCAGTGGTCGGACCAAGGAATCCCCAGCAGCTCCTGCTCAACCTCGGACTCCCACACGCCAAATGGATCGTCCGTGTAGATCTTGCATCGATAGTGCTCGGGGTCTTCGTGCGGGGCGCACGGCGGAATGTCCGCGTGCGCAACGTTCAGACTTGCCGTGGCAAACAACGCCAATGCCGCCATTCCGATGATGGATCCTCGCTTCAGGAGGCCAGTGATAAATGCAACGCTGCGCATCGCCATTGCCCCCTATTCCGAATCGCCGACTGTTTCAAGCGACTCGGCACTACACCTGCTCTTGAAATCGGTGAGTGGCCGACGAATATCCTGAAGATCTTGTTTTACATCCGGGTGTGAGCTCATGTACTGCCGCAGTTCAGTACGAATTTCCTTAGCATTTTTGCCCTTCAAACCGGACAAGAAGTCATTCACGTCAGGGTGCGTGTGCAGATAGACCGATTCCGAGGCGGAAACCCCCGCCACAATCCCCGCTAAGTCAGCAGCCGAGCAGTCGGGCGGTTCAGCACTTGGGTCTGCGTGAGCAATATTACAAAGAAATACACCCCCGATAAGCATCGACGACACATATCCAGACATCACCTTCGCCACGGCTATTCGCATAAACAACAGTAGCATCGAGCTAACGTTGTTAACCCATTGATGGGTAGCTGTTTACTTGGTCAGGCTCAATCGTTGGATTGCTGTTCATGCGACAACCCGGCACATATCCGCACCCGACCAGGCTGGGCCCCGCACTTAACGCAGCTCAGAATCACGGGCTTCCAGACGCGGCGCGTGTGATCGGCTAGCCTGAAAAGAGAATCAACTACAAGGTGAGGGCTTTATGACGGTGCGTAGATTGCCTGGTGGATTCATACCCGTCCTGCTCGTAGCGGCTTCCAGCTTTTCTCTGGCGACGGCGATTCACGCGCACGCCCGACCGTCGAACGACGCCGATGCGGTGATCAACAGCCTGCAGGCCAGCGGCTATCGCGTCACCGTGACGAGAATCGGATCCGGTCATCCAGATAACTGCACCGTCCAATCCGTTAATCAGCAATCGCCGGTTTCCAACGTCGCCAGCGCGCGTGATATGCGCAACAGGCCGACATCAGTTCCAGTCTCCACCAAGGTCGCCCACGTCACGCTGGCGTGCTGACACAGAAGGACGAATTGAATGAAGTTCGGCATTAGTTCCCTGGCCACCGCATTGCTGACGATGAGCGGGATCGCCTTGTCACCCGCGATCGCCGCGGCCGATCCCGACACCCCGGCACCCGCACCGAATTCTGAAGCCGCCACCCGCACAGCGATACTTCCCGTCTTTGCGCAGGAGGGCATCAAGGTCAGGACCGGTAAACCCGGCGAGCTGCTGACAATCCACCTGCCCGACAGCGCTCCCCTCATGCCCGCCGAATGGGGCCCCGACGGAGAGGCGACCTATCGGTCTGCCGACACCGACTTCACGGTGACCCCCCTTGTCGACGGCGGCGAATACTTCACCATCGTGAAGAAGAATCCTTCCGACTCGTTCGATTACAACCTGCACCTCGCGCTTCCCGCGGGCACACACTGGGTGCGTCATGACACCACGCTGCTGATCGAATCCGATGCTGCCGGTCCGGATCAGCCGCCACTGCTGGTGGGGATGTTCGCATCCCCGGCAGTAACCAACAGCAAGGGCACCGCGATCCCGCTGACCGTCACGATCGATCCCGATGGCCAGTCGGTGCTGTCCGCCCGGAGTTCTGAACTCACCAACACGCCGGTCGAAATCGGTTTCTCCTACCACCCGGTGGATCTCACCCGGTAGCCGCTAACGTGATGGAACTGTGAGGATTCCACCACGACCGCTAGCCGTCCTCGCCCTCGCCGCACTCGTGACGGTGGGCTGCTCGACCGACCACGCAATGCGTCCGGGCGCCGGATCCGAGCCGTGCAGCATCGTCACCAATGGCGTTCCCGTCATGAACACCGCCACCGCGGGTCCCTCCGGGGAACGCGATATCTCCACCAACCCTGAGGTCGCGACCGGCTATCGCACGGGCATGACGGCCGTTCGCACTGCTAGCTTTGCCGTCGCGACGGCCAACCCGCTGGCCACCCAGGCGGCCTGTCGGATGCTACGCGACGGCGGCTCCGCGGCGGACGCATTGATCACCGCACAAGCCGTCCTCGGGCTCGTCGAGCCGCAATCCTCCGGGATCGGTGGCGGAGGTTTCCTCGTCTACTACGACGCCAAAACGGGTGCCGTCGAGGCATACGACGGCCGAGAGGTGGCTCCCGCGGCCGCGACCGAAAACTATCTGCGCTGGATCGATGATGCCAACAGAGCCAAGCCCATGCCCGATGCCCGATCATCGGGACGCTCCATCGGCGTTCCCGGCATCCTTCGTCTACTCCACGACGCCCATACCGCGCACGGCACCGTTTCATGGCGCGATTTGTTCACTCCGGCAGTTCAATTGGCCGACGAAGGTTTCGAGATCAGCCCGCGCCTCGCCGCCGCCATCAGCGACTCGGCGGCCGGTCTTGCCATCGACCCCGAGGCGGGCACGTACTTTCTCAACCCCGACGGATCAGCGAAGTCCGCGGGGACCAAGCTGACCAATCCTGCCTACGCGAAAAGCCTCGGCGCGGTGGCCACCGACGGACCTGACGCCTTCTACCGGGGTGCCATCGCCGAGGACATCGTCGCGGCGGCAGCAGACACCTCGTCCGGTCGCACCCCAAGCCTGATGACGACGGCCGATCTCTCCGGGTACACGGCCAAGCGCCGTGAACCCCTCTGCACCACATACCGCGATCACGAAATCTGCGGCATGCCAGCGCCATCCTCGGGTGGAATCGCTGTCGCCGCCACCCTGGGCATCCTGCAGAACTTTCCGATGGCCTCCTACCGCCCCACCGACGCCGACCTGGACGGCGGCAGACCGACGGTAGACGGAGTGCACTACATCGCGGAGGCCGAGCGGCTGGCCTACGCCGATCGCGACAAGTACGTCGCCGACACCGATTTCGTGGCACTGCCGGGTAATTCGCCCAACACCCTGCTCAACCCGGCCTACCTCACCGCACGTGCCAGGCTGATCTCCGGCGAGAAGACGATGGGCACCGCCAGGCCCGGCGAATTCAACGTTCCCGCCTCTGCCGCGGTGTCCACTCCCGAACACGGCACCAGCCAGGTGACCGTCGTCGATAGGCAAGGCAACGCCGCATCACTCACCACCACAGTGGAATCCGCATTCGGCTCCTTCCACATGGTCGACGGCTTCATCCTCAATAACCAGCTCACCGACTTCTCCGCCGAGCCCGTGGGCAAGGACGGGCTTCCCATTGCCAACCGGCTACAGCCGGGAAAGCGGCCGCGCAGCTCCATGGCCCCCACCCTGGTCTTCGAACGCGCGGAGTCCGGCAAGCGTGGCGCCCTGCTGCTGGCGCTGGGTTCTCCGGGCGGTGCGGTGATCATCCAATTCGTGGTGAAAACCCTTGTCGGCATTTTGGATTGGGGGCTCGACCCGCAACAGGCGGTTTCCATGGTGGACTTCGGCGCCAATAACTCACGTAAGACAAATGTCGGTGGAGAACACCCCAACATCGACGCGCACAACAACGGCTCCGATGATCCACTGGTCCAAGGGCTGCGCAGTCGCGGACACACTGTCGACATCGCCGATCAGTCCAGTGGGCTGTCGGCGCTGGTGCGACGAGGCCAGGGATGGATCGGCGGTGCGGATCCACGCCGCGAGGGCCTCGTCATGGGTGACACGGGGTAAGCACCCAGATCAGCGCAACTCGCTCTGTCCGGCCCCGTCAATCGCGCCGGCACGCGAAGTGTCCTTGAGTGACACGCCGGAACGGCCCAACCGGCGCGCACCACCGACCAGACTCGCCGCGATGTGCGCGGCCTCCCGGTAGCTGAGCCCGTCCGGCGGGTGGATGTTGGAAATGCAATTGCGGTCAGCATCGGTACAACCCGGACGCGGCAAATGCGTGAGATAGATGCCGAGACTGTCGACAACGCTGAGGCCGGGCCGCTCGCCGATGATGACAATCAGCGTTCGGTACCGCCCCTGCGCGGCGATGTGATCGCCGAGCGCCACCCGGGCCTGCGTAGCGATCACGGGCGCGGCCAAGCTGTAGGAAACTCCGAGCTGAAGGACGAGCTCGCACAGCAGCGGGACGCCGTGGCGCATGAGGGCCGTGGGCGACAGTCCATCGGCAAGCACGAATCCGATATCGGCCCCTTCCCGCGGCACCGACGATAAGTCCGCCGGCAACCGCCCGAGGTCGGGTCTGCGTAAATACTCTGCGCGCGAACTCACTTGGCTGGTGACCACCGTGGGTGTCCCCAATCCGATACCACCGACTTCGGCGGTGAGACGCTCGGTGTCCAGGGGCACGTGGACCGCATCACGGGCGGCCGCGTGTGCGGCAGCCAAGTCCAACACATCCCGCGTGTGCAGCGCATTGCCCGCCCGGTCCAGACCGATCCGGGCCTGGGTGTTCACCCGCAGCTCTTTCCAAAACTTTTGGCGGGCCACATCACCTGTCGTCATCAGGCACCCGATGCCGTCAGCGCACGCAGCGGCGAGCTCGTCACGTCAAAGGGGGTGAGAGCGCCGGCTTCGTCGATCATTCCGATGGCACGCAGCCATTGTTCGAACTCGGGTGCCGGACGCAAGCCCAACGTCCGGCGCGCCTGCAGGACATCATGAAACGACAGACTCTGGTAGCCGAGCATGACATCGTCGGCGCCGGGAACAGTGATGACGAATGCCACCCCGGCAGCGGCAAGCAGGATCAGCAGTGTGTCCATGTCATTCTGGTCGGCCTCTGCGTGGTTGGTGTAGCAGACGTCGACACCCATCGGCAGACCAAGCAGCTTGCCGCAGAAGTGATCCTCCAATCCGGCGCGGATTATCTGCTTACCGTCGTAGAGGTATTCCGGCCCGATGAATCCGACGACGGTGTTGACCAAGAACGGTTGCAGATCGCGGGCCACCGCGTAGGCACGCGTCTCGAGGGTCTGCTGATCGACAGGTTTACCGCCGGTGCCCAGGTGGGCGTGGGAGCTCAACGCCGAACCCTGCCCGGTTTCGAGATACATGACGTTGTCACCGACGGTCCCGCGCCGCAGCGCCCGGGTCGCATCGCGGCCTTCACGCAGCAGCGCAATATTCACTCCGAAAGCAGAATTGGCGCCCTCGGTCCCGGCGATCGATTGGAACGTCAGATCAACCGGCGCGCCCCGCTCGATCAATCCGATGGTGGTGGTGATGTGCGACAGGACGCATGACTGGGTCGGAATGTCGTAGCGCGATCTGATGGAGTCCAGCAGATGAAGCAGATCCGAGGTGGCTTCCGGCGAATCGGTCGCCGGGTTGATACCGATCACCGCGTCACCGCACCCCAGAAGCAGCCCATCGAGCACGGCCGCGGCGACACCCCGGGGATCATCGGTGGGGTGATTCGGCTGCAGCCGGGTGGCCAGCGTCCCCACTCCACCGACCGTGGTGCGGAAGGCCGCACTCACCCGCATCGCCGCCCCGACCGCCACCAGGTCTTGATTGCGCATGATCTTGCTGACTGCCGCCGCCATCTCCGGGGTTACCCCGGCAGACACGGCAGCGATGCGCTGAGCGCCGTCGTCGCGGGAGGCACTCTGCAGCAACCAATCCCGAAAGCCGCCGACCGTCAGATGCGCGATGCCCGAGTAGGCGCCACGATCGTGACTGTCAATGATCAGCCGGGTAACCTCGTCGGTTTCGTAGGGCACCACCGCTTCGTTGAGAAATGTGTCGAGCGGCAGGTCCGCGAGAACCCATGCGGCGGCTGCCCGTTCGGCATCAGAATCCGCCGCGCAGCCGGCCAGTTGGTCACCCGATCGCAGTGGGGTCGCCTTGGCCATCACGTCCACCAGCCCGTCGAACGCGTAGCTGACCCCCGCGACCTGTTGCCGGTATTTCACGTGAGCTCGCTTTCAGCCTCCGCCAGCATCGCGAACTCCTCGTCGGGCGAATTCGCCACCAGACGGTGGCGGCTGTACAGCGCGAAATAGACC
The DNA here is from genome assembly GCF_001632805.1 of Mycobacteroides chelonae CCUG 47445. Lineage (NCBI taxonomy): Bacteria > Bacillati > Actinomycetota > Actinomycetes > Mycobacteriales > Mycobacteriaceae > Mycobacteroides > Mycobacteroides chelonae. The sequence goes on from NZ_CP007220.1 coordinate 2,768,579, forward strand.
ATGAATGCCGCGAACACCGCCAGGCACAAGCCCGCAGCCACCGGGTTGACCAGGAAGGTCGCGATGACCGCCAGCACCGCGATGGCCAAAGCAAAGCCGGTGGTGGCCACACCACCCGGGGTACGGTACGGCCGCGGCATGGCGGGCTCGCGCACGCGAAGCACGATGTGGCTGACCATCATCAGCACATAGCTCAGGGCCGCACCGAAGACCGCCATGTTGAGAAGCAGGTCGCCATGCCCCGTCAACGACAGTGCGAACCCGATAAGTCCGGGGACGATCAGCGCCAACGTGGGCGCCTTCCGCGAATTGGTCACCGACAGCACCGTCGGGAGATAGCCCGCGCGGGAGAGCGCGAACAGCTGCCGTGAGTATGCGTAGATAATCGAGAAGAAACTGGCGATGAGTCCGGCCAAGCCGATGTAGTTGACCAGCTTGGCGGCAGTGCCATGACCGAGCGCCTCGACCAGCGGATTGCCCGAATCCGACATCTGTTCCGCGCCACCGGCGCCCGTGGTCAGCACCAGTGCGATCGTACAGGTCACCAACAGCACGCCAATCGCCGCGATAATCCCCCTCGGCACATTGCGTTCCGGATTGGCCGTCTCCTCCGCTGCCAGCGGAACACCCTCGACAGCCAGAAAGAACCAGATCGCGAACGGGATGGCCGCCCAAATGCCCAGGTATCCGTGTGGCAGGAAGCTGGAGGACCCGGCCGCACCCGCATCTACCGCGATGTTGGTGAGATTGTGAACGTCGAACTGGCCGGCCGCGGCAACCGCGAAGATCAGCAGGCCCACCAAGGCGATCGCGGTGATCACGAACATCACCTTGAGCGCCTCGCCAACCCCGGACAGGTGGATCCCGATGAACAACGCATAAGCGGCCAGATAGACCCACCATCCGTTGGTGATGCCGAACAGACCCAGCGATTGGACATACGCGCCGATGAAAGTGGCGATGGCGGCCGGAGCGATCGAGTACTCGATGAGAATCGCTGTACCCGTGGCAAATCCGCCCCATGGGCCGAGCGCGCGGCGCGCGAAGGTGTAACCGCCGCCCGCCGTCGGCAGCGCCGAGGAAAGTTCGGCCATCCCCAGCACCAGTGCCAGGTACATACCGGCGATCACCACCGTGGCGATGGCCAACCCCCCGAAACCACCTTGGCCGAGGCCGAAGTTCCAGCCCGAATAATCGCCGGACACCACGTAACTCACGCCAAGGCCGGCCAGCAGCAGCCACCCCGCGCTCCCCGATTTGAGTTGGCGCTTGCGCAGATAGTCCGCGCTTTCCAGATGCTCCTCGACGAGGCCGTGCTTGGTGGTCGCCATATCGTTTCCTTGCTCTCCACAGATCAATTCAGTTGAATGACTTCGCTTTCGGGTGATGTCGCCGGTGGCGTTGCTCAGAAGAAGCCCTGGGCCTTGGAGCTGTAGGACACCAACAGGTTCTTGGTCTGTTGGTAGTGATCCAGCATCATCTTGTGGTTCTCGCGGCCGATACCCGACCGTTTGTAGCCGCCGAAGGCGGCATGCGCGGGATACTGGTGGTAGCAGTTGGTCCACACCCGGCCGGCCTTGATGTCACGCCCGGCGCGATAGGCGATGTTGCCGTTGCGACTCCACACTCCGGCACCCAGCCCGTACGGAGTGTCGTTCGCGATGGCGATGGCGTCGTCGTAGTCCGCGAAGGAGGTCACGGCCAGCACCGGCCCGAAGATCTCCTCCTGGAAGATCCGCATCGAGTTCGTGCCGGCGAAGACCGTGGGTGTCACGTAGTAACCGCCCGACAGATCGCCGCCGAGGTCGGCCCGGTCACCGCCGGTAACCAACCGTGCCCCTTCGGATTTGCCGATGTCGATGTACGACATGATCTTTTCCAGCTGCTCGTGGGAGGCCTGTGCCCCCATCATCGTCTCGGTGTCCAGCGGGTCACCCTGGCGGATGGCCTTGGTGCGAATGGCGGCCAGTTCCAGGAACTCATCGAAGATGTCGGCCTGTATCAGGCTCCGCGACGGGCAGGTGCACACCTCACCCTGGTTGAACGCGAACATCGTGAACCCTTCCAGGGCCTTGTCCTGGAAGTCGTCACCGGCGACCATCACGTCGGAGAAGAAGAGGTTGGGACTCTTGCCGCCGAGCTCCAGCGTGACCGGGATCAGGTTCTGGCTGGCGTACTGCATGATCAGTCGGCCGGTGCTGGTTTCGCCGGTGAACGCGATCTTGGCGATCCGGCTGCTGGATGCCAGTGGCTTGCCCGCCTCCACCCCGAACCCGTTGACGATGTTCACCACACCGGGAGGCAGAAGATCACCGATAAGAGAGAACAGGTACAGGATCGACGCGGGGGTTTGTTCGGCAGGCTTGAGTACCACCGTGTTGCCCGCGGCGATGGCCGGGGCGAGTTTCCAACTCGCCATCAGCAGCGGGAAGTTCCACGGGATGATCTGCCCGACCACGCCGAGAGGCTCGTGAAAGTGGTAGGCGACCGTGTCCTCGTCGATCTGCGAGAGTGAACCCTCTTGCGCCCGAAGGACACCGGCGAAGTACCGGAAATGATCGATGGCCAACGGGATATCTGCGTTCAGGGTCTCCCGGATGGGCTTGCCGTTGTCCCACGACTCGGCAACGGCGATGGACTCCAGGTTGGATTCCATCCGGTCGGCAATCCTGTTGAGGATGAGCGCCCGATCCGCAGGCGAGGTCTTGCCCCAGCCGGGGGCCGCGGCGTGTGCGGCATCGAGAGCGTTCTCCACATCGGCCTCGCCGGAACGCGGTATCTCGCAGAACACCTCCCCGGTCACCGGCGTGCGATTCTCGAAGTATCGGCCCTCGGCCGGGGGAACCCATTGCCCACCAATGAAATTTTCGTAGCGGGATGCGAAAGTCATCAGCGATCCCGGCGCACCCGGGCGGGCGTAAACAGTCACGGCGTTCTCCTACCTTCAAGACATCACATGTGTCGGTGATCACTGAAGGTAGGTTTTGGCCCGTTGCAGCACGGTTGCAACTTTCGGCCAACAGGGGCGGTGCTCAGGCGAGATCGGAGTCCAGCGCAATGAGATGGCCGCGCGCCGCGGAGCGGCCGACAGCGCCCGCACCATGATGATCGTGCAACGCCTGCCATCCCTGGCGGTCATCGCGAGCCTCCGGCAGGTCGAGCCAACGGCGCAGCAGCTGCAGATCACCGTCGGCAAGTACGGCGCCGCGAAGGCTGGTGCTCAGCTCCAGGCGCAGCCGCGCAACGGCCGGCGCTGCCGAGCGGGGCAACAGCTGGCCCGAGTAGTGGTCCATCGCCCTGGCTACATCACCGGATCGAAGCGCGGCGAAGACATCACCCATATCGCTTTCCACATGTTCGAGCAGCCGGTAGGGGCGGGACCCGATCAACTCATCACCGACGATGCGCCGCAATCGGGACATCTCGGCGCGGATAGTGACGACGTCGAGATCATTTTCGTCGAGCAGTATCGCCAGATGGTCGGCGCTCAGACCCTCCGGGTGGCGCAGCAATAGCGCCATGATCTCGGCATGACGACCGGACAGCCGGTGCTGTCCTCCGTCGGTATGCAAAATCGGGCGGTCCGCGCCGAGCAGTGTCAGACGCGGTTCGACACCACTTTCCGACTGGCCGCGCTGCGGGTAGTTCAGGGCGATGAAATGCTCGACGGCGACTGCCGTCGCACGCACCAAGGCCAGAGTCTGGGCCGATGCAACGGCCGAACCGCCGGTGAGATCGATGCTTCCCAGGGGCTCGCCGGTCAGCGGGTCGTGTATCGGCACCGCGGTGCACGACCATGGCCGGACCAACCTGCAGAAATGTTCGCTGCCACGGATCTGCACCTCCCGATCCAGGGCAAGGGCGGTACCCGGGGCGTTCGTGCCCACGGCCCGCTCGCTCCAGTCGGCACCGGGCACAAAGTTCATCGACGCCGCCTTGCGGCTCGCACCGGCGTCGCCCTCGACCCACAGCAGTGCGCCGTCAGCAGCGGTCACTCCGACAAGTACGCCCGAGTCCGTGGCGTGGTCCACGAGCAGGCGACGGATGACGGGCAGCGCGCCAGCCAGCGGATGACTGCTGCGTAGCTCGGTCAGGCTCCGCGCGGCGGCCGCCTCGCCGGGACCACGGTCGGGATCGACGCCGGTCGCCAAACTCCGCTGCCAGCTTTCGGTGACGAGGCGCGGCAGCGGTATTGATTCCAGATACGAACCGTCTACCTGGCCCGCCACAAACAGGTCGTGGGCGTTACGTACGGACGCCAGCGACGCCCGAACACCCCCGCGGCGCGCGGTAGTTCTCGTAGTCGCCACGTTCTCCAAGCTCTCTGCCCTGGCCATATTCGCAGGCACGGTCGATATTGACACGATACGTGGACATCGCCGCCAGAACCGGAAACTGAGTGAGATGGCCGGCCGGCCCGCTCATGACTGGCTAGGCCGTTGACGGCTCCGTGTACTTGACCACCAGCCCGCGCAGTGCGTCCATCGCGTCGACGGCGCGCTGTTTGTCGATGGCCTGAATCGCCATCAACGGCTCGTATTCATAGTCGTCCAGGTCCAGCCGTGCCCACTGCGCACCGGCGGGAAATGAGACTCCGACTACCTCGGACCACGGGATGAGTTTGGGACCCAGCACATTACGTACCTCGATACCCACCACACCGGCACGTACCCGCGGGCGCGCGAACATGAGGACCACACCCGCGATGACAAAGCCCACCAACGCGATACCGATCTGGTCGGAGGTCTTGAAGATCACCCCGCTATTGGGCGAGATCTTGAGCAGCACCCCCACCGCGACATGTGCGGCCGCGATGATGAAGGCAGCGGCGTACACGAAGTACGGAGATAGATGCGGTTTGAGGACGAGTTCCCACGCGCCGTCCCGTGGCGATTCGGTCACGCCTCAGTCCACGGCTGACGGAGCCGACGCAGTGTCAGCGCAGTGTCGAGCGCGGCCGCCGCCGCCTGGGCACCCTTGTCTTCGGAGGACTCCGGTAGACCGGCACGGTCGAGGGCCTGCTGCTCGTTGTTCACGGTCAGCACCCCGTTGGCCACCGGTGTGCTGGTATCCAGGGATACACGGGTCAGCCCGGTGGTCACCGCATCGCACACGTAGTTGAAATGCGGTGTCTCGCCCTGAATTACGACCCCGAGCGCAACGACGGCGTCATGGGTACGGGCCAGCGCCTGCGCCACGACGGGAATCTCGATGGCACCCAGAACCCGGACCACGGTCGGACGATCGATCCCCGCGTCGGCTGCAACCCGCTTGGCACCTTCCAGCAGCGCCGTGCAGATCTGGTCATGCCAGGTGCTGGCCACTATCGCCAAGCTGAGACTCGATGCGTCACCGACCTTCAGTGACGGGATGCCCTCGCCGCTCACGCGCCGTCGGCCTCAGGGTGATCGTCAAGATCAGCCAGGTCATGCCCCATCCGGTCCCGCTTGGTGCGCAGGTATCGAATGTTCTCCGAGTTGGCGCGCACCGGCAGGGGCACCCGTTCGATGATGTGCAGGCCGTACCCGTCCAACCCCACGCGCTTGGCGGGATTGTTGGTCAGCAGCCGCATGGACTTCACCCCGAGGTCTACCAAAATCTGCGCGCCCAAACCGTAGTCACGCGCGTCGGCAGGCAAACCGAGCTTGAGGTTCGCATCCACGGTGTCCTCGCCGGCGTCCTGCAATTGGTAGGCCTGCAGCTTGTGCATCAAGCCGATACCGCGCCCCTCATGGCCGCGCATGTAGAGCACGATGCCCCGCCCCTCCTTGGCCACCATCTCCATTGCCGCGTCCAGCTGCGGACCGCAATCACAACGGCGAGAACCGAATACGTCGCCGGTCAAACACTCAGAGTGCACCCGCACCAACACATCATTGCCGTCGCCTTCGGGCCCGGAAATATCGCCCAGCACCAGTGCCACATGCTCGACGTCGTCGTAAATGCTCGTGTAGCCCACCGCGCGGAACTCTCCGTGCTGAGTGGGAATCCGCGCCTCCGCGATCCGCTCCACATGCTTCTCGTGCTTGCGCCGCCACTCGATCAGGTCCGCGATCGATACCAGGGCAAGGTTGTGTTCGTCGGCGAAGACCCGCAGTTCCTCGGTTTGGGCCATCGCGCCCTCGTCTTTTTGGCTGACGATCTCGCAGATCACCGCGGCGGGCCGTAGCCCCGCCAGCTTCGCCAGATCCACCGAGGCCTCGGTGTGGCCCGGACGCCGCAGCACCCCACCATCCTTGGCGCGCAACGGAACAACGTGACCCGGCTTGGTGAAGTCATCGGGCGCGCTCGTCGCATCGGCCAGCAGCCTCATCGTGGCCGCGCGATCGGACGCCGAAATCCCGGTCCCGATACCATTTTTCGCATCGACGGTGACCGTGTATGCGGTGCCGTGCTTGTCCTGATTCACCGCGTATTGAGGTAACAGTCCGAGGCGATCACAGTCTTCTCCGGCCAGCGGCACGCAGAGGTAGCCCGACGTGTATCGCACCATGAACGCCACCAACTCCGGGGTGGCCTTTTCCGCGGCGAAAATCAGATCGCCTTCGTTCTCCCGATCCTCATCGTCGACGACGACGATGGCCTTACCGGCGGCGATATCGGCGACAGCGCGTTCGATGCTGTCCAACCTGGTCATGGGGACCACTCTCGTTAGGGGCGTGTGGGCATGTTAATTATGAACCACCGCGAATCGAACGATTCGAGCGCTGTTCACTCAGCGGAACCGGGGAGCTAGGAACGGTGCTCGAGCAGGCGTTCCACGTATTTGGCGATGACATCCACTTCGAGGTTCACCGGCGTCCCCACCTCGGCAGATCCGAGCGTCGTCAAACCCAATGTGGTGGGAATCAGGGACACCTCGAACCAATCCGGCCCCAGCGCCGACACCGTCAGTGAGACCCCGTCCACGGTGATCGAGCCCTTTTCGACGACGTATCTGGCCACCTGCGCGGGCAGTGAGACGCGCACCACTTCCCAGTTCTCCGACGGAGTGCGGGCGAGCACGTTCCCGGTGCCGTCGACATGCCCCTGAACAATGTGCCCGCCGAGCCGGCTGTTGACCGCGGCCGCGCGCTCAAGATTGACCTTCGTGCCGGTTCCGATCTTGTCCAGACTCGAGCGCGACAGCGTTTCCCCCATGACGTCGGTGGTGAAGACCCCTCCGGGGCGCACCTCGACCACCGTCAGGCAGACGCCGTTAACAGCTATCGAATCGCCGTGTTTCGCGTCTTCGACAACCAGCGGGCCGAGCACAGTGAGGCGGGCAGAGTCGCCGAGATCCTCCCTGCCCAGGACCTCGCCAAGCTCTTCAACGATTCCAGTGAACATGGAACCAGACTAGGACGAACGCGCCGGGCTAAGCGTGCGTCCCCGCCAGTGCGCAGGCCATCTGAACGTTGTGCGCGTCGGTGTTCAGGTCGTTGGCCTTCCCATTGACACCATCGACCGGTGCCCGGACGCCCATGAGGATCATGAGCTTGTTGGCGTTCGTCGCCCACGAACGCATCGGATCGGCGATCGCCGGGTCAAGCTCCGGGGTATTTGCCGCCTCATTGGCGAAAGATGCAGCCTCACGGAGCGCGGCTCGTCCCGTGCCATTGCTGGACGAGACATACGTGTCGCTGTAGTTGCCCTCCATACCGGCCAGGTTGTCGGCAAAATCGGAGTAGTTGGTGGCCGCGTAATCGAGTGCCGTCGCGAATTTGGCGCACGCCTCGATGGCCGCCGGAGTGGCGCTATCGGAGGTAGGTGCCGGCGCGGACGCGATGGCGGGCCCGGGCGCTACAACAGTCTGCTGAGCGGGTTGTTCCGAAGGATCCGGCTGATCGGGCTCCGCATACGCCGACGGGACAACCGCCAGCCCCATACCGATCGCAACCAGCGTGGGCACGAGCGCCTTGCGACACAGATGTAGTGACCTCATCGATTCCTCTCCAGATTCTCTGGTGCCGTGACCGTACCGGGAATTCCATAAGACGTCGCGTTAGGGCGGCACCGATATTCGATGGTGAGTTGCGGAATTGTCACAAGTGTGAACGAAAGTTGAACAACCGTTATACGGCGCGAAATTCGACTGGCCGTTGAAAAGTGTGCTGGGTACCCCTACGGGGTAGTCCCAAACGATCGCCGTGAACCGGTAACGACACCAGTGGTTTTCGTCACAATCGCCGAGGCAGAAGGCTTTTCGCGTTTCAAATCATCGCGGTTGGAACGGTGTGTACCGACGTACGAAATGGATAGACATTGGGCGATAACTGTTGTCCGTCCATTAACCGTTTAGCAATCCGGCACCCTGAACATTCGTCGGGACAGCTTCCTCACAGAAGTCATGGACATCACCACACAATGAGAGGCGCCACCGCACCATGCTGAAAAGTCTTGTCACTCTGACTGCTGTATGCGCGCTCGCCGCGACGGCGCCCCTCGCCCTGGCCGAACCTGGTGATGATCCGGCGCCCGTGCAGCCGGTGGCCGATGCGCCACCTCCCCCGCCCGTCGACGATGGCTTCTTGCAGTCGGCAGAGCCGGGCACCCTATCCACCCCAGACGGCTGGATCCTGGCCGTCGCCGCCAAGGATGAAACCATCCTGCCAGTGGCGCCCCTCACGACGGCGCTGTCCTCCCGCGAGTATCTGGTGGGCGGCACGTTCATCGGTGGTGTCAAGGGCTCCGGCAAGACCAAGCTGGCCGGTGGAACGTTGGAGGCCGGCTACCAGATCGGCTGCGGTATCACCGGTGGCCCCGTGGAGCTGATGGGTGGTGTCAGCCTCCAGCCCTCCATCAGCATGGCGGGTGTCCCTTCCGCCAGCGCCGGTGTGGTCGGCCAGATCAAGGTCGGCCTGAGGCCCGGCACGGTGACTATCGTCCCTGTCAACAAGAAGTCCTTCGAGGGCACCACCTCACGCACCACTATCACCGGCTTCCGCATCAAGATCGACGGCTGCGTCGGACAGTCCTTCATCCGCTCGTATGCAACCTTCACCAGCTCGACCGAAAACACCGATGACGTGGTCACCTACATGGGTGTCACCAAGGCCGTCTGACGTTGATGACCGAAACTCACTCAGCCGTCCCACCACAAAAGACCACGAGAGGCCCCATTCCCATGCTCAAGAGTCTCGTCACCCTGACTGCCGTGTGCGCGCTCGCGGCGTCGGCTCCGTTCGCTTTGGCGGACCCCACTGATGACCCACCACCCGTACAGCCCGTCGCTGACGCCCCACCGCCACCCGCCGACGGTCCGCCGCCGGACAACGGTGTCGTCGGCTCCGAAGATCCGGGCATCGTCAAGACCCCTGACGGCTGGACCCTGACGGTCGGCGCCAAGGATGAGACCCAGCTGCCTATTCCACCGCTGACTACCGCCACCTCATCGCGCGAATACCTCGCCGGTGGCACGTTCACCGGCTCGGCAAAGGGCGGCGGCAGCACCAAGCTGTCCGGCGGCACGCTGGAAGCCGGCTACCAGATCGGCTGCGGCATCAGCCTGAACACCGTCAAGCTGAATGGCTCCATCGGTCTGAACGTCGGTCTGACTACCGGCGGCATCGGCAGCCTCGGCTTGCCCATTCAGGGCCAGATCGAGGTGCACCCCCAGCCCGGTGAGGTCATCAACGTCTCGGTCGACAAGAAGAAGTACAAGGGCAGCGAAGTACGCATCACCCTCAAGGACGTGCACATCAAGATCGACGGTTGCATCGGCCAGTCGTTCCTGCGTTCGTATGCCGTGCTGACCAGCTCGTCCAAGGACAACGACGATATCGTCGCCTACTACGGCGTCACGAAGACCGTCTAGTTCAGACCGTCCGATCAAGTCCAGCGCACAGGAGACGCAGCCATGAGAAACCCCGATCGTCCGTCCATCGTGAAGATCGGGGTGGCTGCGGCTCTTGCCGCTAGTGCACTGCTCTCCTCCGCGGCAACCGCTGGCGCCGATCCCGGGGAACCGGAGCCGGCCCCGGCGCCCGCCCCCGCGGCACCTCCCGGCCCTCCGGAGCCGCCACCGCCGTCGCAGATCGGTAATCCGCTCGCCCTCTCCGGCACCGAACAGGGCCCCGGTGGCATACCCACCAACCTGGCGATCGTGGGCAATCCCAATCTGATCGGCCAGAATCCGGCACCGGCAGCACCAGCGGCACCGGGTGTCGAGACTCCCGTTGTCACCCCGAACACCAGGGCGCTGAACAACCAGTACCTGTTGCCGCAGAACCTGAAGCCCGCCGAGCCCGGCAAGGGCGAGATCTACGGGGTCAACCCCGGAGAAGAGAACGCCGATATCTCCGGCGGTGACTACCTGGGCAGGCTCGTTCGGGGCGTTCAGGACGGTCAGTGGCGAGGCGGCATCGTGGGCCGCGGAACCAAGGAATCACTCAACCAGCCGCTGCCCGGCACCGCCCCGCCTCCCGGAACGCGCATTCCCGGATTGGGCGACGACTCGCAGGCGCCCGCCCCCGAACAGTGGCACTGGACCCCACCCGAGGCGCCCGAGGGCGCTGCTCCTGCGCCGGGGGCGCCGCCCGCACCGGGTGCACCGCCCGCACCTGCGCCCGCCGTGCCGACACCTCCCGCGTAACTATCGCCGAAGCGCCTTGCGCGCCAGATAGTTTCCAAAGAACTGCGCCGCCTGGACCAGCGCGATGATGATGACGGTCGACACGATCGTCACCTGCCAGTTGAAACGCTGATATCCCTGCACGATCGCGAAGTCGCCCAAACCGCCACCGCCCACCAATCCTGCCATCGCGGACATGTCCACAATCCCGATGAGCACAAAGGTGTAGCCGAGAATCAACGGTCCGAGCGCTTCCGTCACCAACAGCGTCACGATGATCCGCAGCGGCCCGGCACCAACGGCACGCGCCGCCTCGATGACCCCGGGCTCGATGGTCACCAGGTTCTGTTCGACGATGCGCGCAATCGCGAAGGACGCCGCGACGATCATCACGAACACCACCGCCGTGGTGCCGATGGTTGTCCCCACCACCCCAAGTGTGATCGGTCCGAGTGCGGCAATCAGCACCACGAACGGTATGGGCCGGACGATGTTCACCACTACGTTGAGCAGCGTATGCAACACCCGGTTCTGCAGCAGCCCACCGGATCTGGTGGTGTACAGCAGCACTCCCAAGCCCAGACCGATCACGCCGCCCACTACGAGGGTGATCGACACCATGTACAGGGTGTCGCCAAAGGCCTCGAACAATTGCGGGCGCAACCGCTCCCAATTCGTCGTCATCGCCTCACCTGCTGGATGGTCGTTACCGAGGACAAGTCCGAAATAACCTGTGCCACTTGACTATCAGGACCCTCAAGATCGAGCGTGAGGTTTCCGAAGGAGCGCGACTGAAGAGTAGTGATACCTCCGTAGACCACCTCGAAACGCACCCCAAGCTCGGTGGCACGCGCCAGCGCCGGTCCTATCTGGACGCCCTCGCTGATCTCCACCGAGACGATGCTTCCCTTATGCCGCTGAGCTATTCGTGCGACATCTGCGGCACTCGGCGTGTTCTGCAGAACCGTGCCGACAAAGCGTTTACCCGCCTCACTCTGCGGCGCCGAGAAAACATCGAAGACTGTCCCGGACTCGACGACCCTGCCATCGGCGAGCACCGCGACACGATCGGCGACCGTACGCACCACGTCCATCTCATGAGTGATCACCACGATGGTGACTCCGAACTCGTCGTTCACCGTGCGCAGCAGTTGCAGCACATCGCCGGTGGTCTCGGGATCCAAAGCGCTGGTGGCCTCGTCGGCCAACAGGATCGATGGCGATGTCGCGAGTGCACGCGCAATCCCGACACGTTGTTTCTGCCCACCGGAAAGCTGATCCGGATAGCTCTTGGCCTTCTCACCCAAGCCGACAAACTCCAGCAGCTCGGCGACTCGCGCGGCGCGCTTCTCGGCCGTCCACCCGGCCACCCGCAGCGGGTAGGCGATGTTTCCCGCCACGGTCCGGGACCGAAAGAGATTGAACTGCTGAAAGATCATGCCCACATCGGTACGCAGACTGCGCAATTCGCGCTCCCCGAGGGCACTCACCTCGGCTCCGTCCACCACCACGCGACCAGAGCTGGGTCGCTCCAGTCCGTTGATGAGACGTACCAGGGTGCTCTTCCCCGCCCCCGAGTAACCGATCATGGCGAACACGTCGCCCGCGTCGATGTCGAGCGATACATCATCGACGGCGGTGACGGTCTTCTTGCCCACCCGAAACGTCTTGCTGACGTTCTCGAACCGGATGAGCGGCGCCGCTCCCGTCATTTCTCGGCGCGGATCTGCTGCTCGATCCTCGCCAGAATGGACGCGCAGTCCTGGCCACTCTTTGTCACGGTCAATTGAGTTCCCTTGCTCTCCTTGGCGTATGCCTCGGTGACGGCCGGGGAATGGAAGACATCGACGAGTTTCTGATAGGTCGGATTGTCCTTCTCCTCATCGCGCGCAACGATGACGTTGATGTACGGCTCGGCGCCCGGACTGGCCGGGTCATCGGCGTAGAGCGCGCTCTTGGGGTCGATATTCGACTGCGCCAGATAGGTGTTGTTGATGACGGCGCCGTCGGTCGACTTGAGAGACAACGCGGTCTGCGCCGCGTCCACCAGCGTCACGGTGACCCTGGAGGCACCCCTGTCTATATCGGCCACACTCGGTGTCGTCCGACCACCCTTGAGCGCGATGAGCCCGGCCGCCTTCAACACGAACAGCGCGCGCGCCTGGTTGGGCGGGTCGTTGGGAATCGCGATCTGTCCGCCTTGTGGAATGTCCGCAATCAGCTTGTGCTTCTGCGAATAGAGTCCGAGCGGCACGATATAGGTGGCACCGACCGGCGCAAGATTCGCGTTATCGGCAACGTTGTATTCACCCAGGAAACGAAGGTGCTGGAATAGATTCACATCGATCTGTTTTTGAGTGAGTGCCACATTGGGCTGGCTGTAGTCGGTGAAGTTGGTGGTGACGAGTTTGATTCCCGCCTTCCCTGCTTCCTCGACAAAGACGTCCCACGAGTCTTTACCCGCCTCTGTGGTGCCGATACGCACGATGTTTCCCCCACGATCGTCGCTCGCGGAGCACCCTACAGTCCCCATGGCTATCGCGACGGCTGCGAGAGCAATGGCAATGCGCTTCATGTCTACCTTCCAAAATTCAGTGTGATCACAATGGTTGACATTGTGGAATTTCTGAAGGCTCAGCAAATTTAATAATGGCCCCAGAACGGCGCCACAGTACCAGAATAGAAAACGCAATGCGCCCTGTACGAACGCGAAATGAGCCGGCGAAGCCTAGGCCGCGGCGGGCACCGCGTCGACCGGCGGCGGGGTGGGCATGGCAGGCAGCGGTGGACCGCCGTTACCCGGCCCGGCAGCCGGGATCTGCGCCACCAACTGCGACTGCATCTGTGCGGATATCGCCGACCAGGACATGGCCGCGGGCTTTCCACCCCACCGCAGCGAGTAGATGCCGACCAGCAATGCCTGGCCGGGCTGGGTGATGGTGTACACCGGACCACCCGAATCACCATGTTGCCCACCGACATCCGTCATGGTGAACCAGCCGTTGTTGATCGCATCGACCTTGCCGCACGTCTCGCCCGACACCGAGCCCATCAGGCACACCGGGAGCCCGGGTTCGGGGCCCGCGTTCTGGGTCATGCGCAGCGCAACCCCGTTGGGCAGGTTGCTGCTCAGCTCGACCCCGGGCGCGAACGTGATGCCCTCATAGTCCGAGACGACGTCGCCGGGGCCGATCGCTCCGCCTGTTGGCAGGTTCCGGCTCATCAGCAGCACCTCGCCGACACGGTTCCCTCCCAGATCGGTGACCGCTCCGGTGGCGTTGCAATGTCCCGCCGTCAGACCGATTCGCGATATCGGATCGACATAGCCGAGCGTGCAACGGCTATCCCCCTGGACAATCGACATGCCCGGGAAAGCGACAATCTTGGGCGGAGTTTCCGAGGCTGGATCGGCGAATGAAAGCGCAGGTGAAGCAACGAGAATGCCGGCGGCAGCGGCGACCGTGGACATGCCACATGCCAGTGCTCTGCTCACGTTTTTCACCACAACCAGCCCTCGGTTGACAATCCCGCCCTGCAAATGAGCAGGGCGTCGGATTGCTGGGGTGTCAATTTCATCGCCAGCAACATCGTCGTGTCGCGAGCCTCCCAGTGGTCGCGGTCAGCCTCTACGATCGGTCCCATGCGCAACCGCATCCGACTCGCCCTTATCCCCGTAGCCGTCGCCGCCATCGCCCTGGCCGGCTGCTCCAAGACCGAGAAGGCCGATCCCAGCCTGCCCGAGGCCGCCACGCTGCTCAGCGAATCGGCGGCCACCACCAAGACCCAGACCAGCACGCACATCGTGCTCAAGGTCACCGGCGACAAGCCGACCCTCAAGCTGTCGGACCTGACCGGCGATCTGACCACCACACCCGCCGTGGCCGCCAAGGGCACCGCCAAGACCGGGGGGCTGGAACTGCCGTTCGTCGTGGTCGACGGCGAGCTGTTCGCGCAGCTCGGCAGCGCGTACTCCAGCATGGGACCGGTCAAGGACATCTACGACATCGGGCTGATTCTCGACCCCAACAAGGGGCTGGCCAACCTGCTGGCCAACATCACCGATGCCAAGTCCCAAAAGGTCGAGACCGTCGACGGTGTCGATTCGGTTCTCGTGACCGGAACGATGAACAAGGACGCCTTGAACACCTTCACCGGCGGCACCACGCTCACCGCCGACATTCCGGCCAAGGCGTGGATCCAGAAGGACGACAAGCACCTGCTGACCAAGATCAGCGTCGACACCTCGCCGGGTAACACCATCGAGATGTCGTTGTCCGACTGGGGCAAGCCGGTCACGGTCGACAAGCCCGCCCTGTGACGCACACAGCGACGGAGGAGCCCGGTACCTCCCTACCCCTGCGGCATCGCAGCATCGCCATCGGCGCCGGAAGCCTGGCGGTGCTCCTGGGCGCCCTGGACACCTACGTCGTAGTCAGTGTCTTCACCGACATCATGACTACCGTCGGCATCGCGCTGAACAACATCCAGCAGGTCACTCCGATCGTCACGGGTTACCTACTCGGATATATCGCCGCAATGCCGCTGCTGGGACAGGCCTCCGACCGATTCGGCCGTCGTCTCATCCTGCAGCTGGCGCTGGCGGGCTTCGCGATCGGTTCGGTCGTCACGGCGCTGTCTACCGACCTGACGATGCTGGTCACGGGCCGCATCATTCAGGGTGTGGCCAGTGGCGCGCTGCTTCCAGTCACGCTGGCTCTGGGCGCCGATCTGTGGGCGCAACGCAATCGCGCGACCGTTCTCGGCGGTATCGGTGCCGCCCAGGAACTGGGCAGCGTGCTCGGCCCCCTGTACGGCGTGCTGTGTGTATGGCTGTTCGGCCACTGGACCGCCATCTTCTGGGTCAACGTGCCGTTGGCGATCATCGCCATCGTGTTGGTCCAGTTCAGCGTGCCCGCACACCAGCACGACCCGAATCGGCCGAAGGTGGACGTCGTCGGGGGCGCACTGCTGGCCGCCGCATTGGCGCTGCTGGTGGTGGGCTTGTACAGCCCCGATCCGAAAGTCTCGGCACTACCCGAGTGGGCCCTGCCGGTTCTGATCGGATCTGGGGTCGCATTCCTGGCGTTCATCCTCTGGGAATCGCGGGCCAAAACCCGGCTGATCAAGCCAGAAGGCGTGCGGTTCGGCCCGTTCTTCGCGGCGTTGGCCGCGTCCCTGGCCGCCGGTGCGGCGTTGATGGTGACACTGGTCAACATCGAGCTGCTCGGGCAGGGAGTGCTGCAGATGAACAAGGCCGACGCGGTCTTCCTGTTGTCCCGCTTCCTTGTCGCACTGCCGATCGGGGCGGTGATCGGTGGCTGGCTCGCGACCCGATTCGGCGATCGGATCATCGCCGTCGTCGGCCTGCTCATCGCCGCGTTCGGGTACTACCTGATCTCCGGTTGGCCGGTAGATGTGTTGGATGCCGTGCACAACTTCGGGCTCTTCACGCTGCCCCGGCTCGACACCGACCTGGTGGTCGCCGGTGTGGGTCTGGGCCTGGTGATCGGACCGCTGTCATCCGCGGCTCTCCGCGTTGTGCCCGCCGCTCAGCACGGCATCGCCTCGGCCCTCGTGGTGGTGGCTCGAATGACGGGCATGCTCATCGGCATGGCTGCCCTCGGCGGTTGGGGTATTCACCGCTTCTACCAGAACTTCGATGCGCTGGCCGCCAAGGAACCCAAGCCGACCGGAAAGCCGAATTTCATGGAGCTACAAATGCGGCTCCTGAACCGCAGCATCACCGCCTACAGCGAGATGTACAGCGAGATGTTCGCGATCACGGCAATCGTCTGTGTGATCGGCGCGGTGATCGCGCTGTTCATCGGTTCACACCGCAAGGCGGGGAACGAGGCTCAGTAGCACGTCGGGTCCCATGCGTTCGATCTGGTCGTACTCCCAGTGCAGCGCGCGTGACAGGGTGGTGACGCCCACGTCCTCCACGGCGGGGACGTTGCCACCCAACAGCATTGGGGCGAGGTAGGCCAGGATTCGGTCCACCAGACCGGCACGCAGGAAGGCCCCGGCCAACGTCGGTCCACCCTCCAGGAAGACGTCGGTTCGGTCCGCCAGCGCCGCAAGCACCTCGGCCGGGTCGTGGGTGCGGATCACCATGGTGTGCGAGTCGTCGTTCAATACTTTTGCATCCGAGGAGACCTCGCGCATGCCGATGACGACGCGCAGCGGCTGGTGGGGAAACAACACGTTCTCGGGCGTGCGCGCAGTGAGCTGTGGATCGTCGGCGAAGACGGTGCCAGTACCCACGAGAACGGCATCGGCGAACGCGCGGCGCCGGTGCACGTCGGCGCGGGACTGCTCGCTGGTGATCCACTGACTGGTGCCGTCATTGGCGGCGCTGCGCCCGTCGACACTGGCGCCGTACTTCCAGGTGACATGGGGACGCCCGGTACGTTGTTTGTACAACCATTCGCGCAGCGTTCCTGCCGAGACCAGCTCTGTGCCCACGCCATCGATGACGTCGATACCCAGCGCATGCAAGCGCTCCGCTCCCCCGGCCGCCTGTGGATTTGGATCGGCGACGGCGTAGACGACACGTGAAATACCCGCAGCGGCAAGCGCATCCACGCAGGGGCCGGTTCTTCCCTGGTGATTGCACGGCTCCAGGGTCACGACGGCGGTACCGCCTGCCGCTGCGTCACCGGCCTGGCGCAGCGCCACCACCTCGGCATGTTCCTGTCCGGGCGGGCGGGTACCACCGACCCCGGCAACCACCCCCGCCGCATCCAGGATCACCGCACCGACGGGCGGGTTTGGATAGGTACTGCCCTTGACTTCCTCGGCGGCCCGGATCGCCAGATCCATGGCGGCGTCGAGGCCAATCGGTTTGGTCATATCAGCGGGCCAAATGTGCTGCCGCCCTGGCGGCTTGCTCACGCAAAGCCCGCACCGCCGCTTGGGGGTCTTGCGCCCCGTAAACGGCCGAACCAGCCACGAAACAGTCGACGCCGGCCTCGGCGGCCTGCTCGATGGTGTCGGCATTGATGCCGCCGTCAATCTCCACGAGCACCGTCAGCTCGCCGGAGTCGACGAGCTTACGCACCGCGCGCACCTTGTCGAGCACGCCCGCGATAAAGGATTGTCCGCCGAATCCCGGCTCCACCGACATCACCAGCAGCGTGTCAAAGTCCTTGAGCACCTCCAGATATGGATCCAGAGGTGTACCTGGCTTGATGCTGAGACCGGCCTTGGCGCCCGCCGCCCGAATGTCACGGGCGACGGCGACGGGATTGTCTGTGGCCTCGGCGTGAAAGGTCACATTGTGCGCCCCCGCCTCGGCGTATCCGGGCGCCCACCGGTCAGGATTGTCAATCATCAGATGGCAGTCGATTGGGATATCGGTTGCCGCCAGCAGGCTGTCGACGACTGGGAGACCCAGTGTCAGATTGGGGACGAAGTGCCCATCCATGACGTCCACATGGAGCCAGTCGGCACCTTCCACTGCCGCCATCTCATCGGCGAGACGTGCGAAATCGGCGGACAGGATCGACGGGGCGATCATGGGAGCGCGGTGAGACATGCCGTTCAGCTTATGTGCCGGATCATGCGTGTTTACGCAGGAGGGCGGTGAACATGGCATCGGTGCCGTGCCGGTGCGGCCACAACTGCACCGCATCGGTATCGCCGAGTCTGTCCACACCGGGGAACACCGCACGGGCGTCCTCGGCCGTCACCGGGTGGCGGCGCACCGCATCGGAGACCACACCCACCGTTTCGGCCAGGTGCGGCGAACAGGTGCTGTACACGACGATGCCGCCCGGTCGGGTCAATTCGATGGCACTGGAAAGCAATTCGCGTTGCAACTTGACCAGCGCCGGGATATCGCCCGGTTGACGGCGCCAGCGGGCTTCCGGGCGGCGGCGCAACGCGCCCAGTCCCGTGCACGGGGCGTCGACCAGCACGCGGTCGAAGGACCCGGGCACCAAACCGCTTTCGCGCCCGTCCGTCGTGAGCACCGTCACCGGCAGGGATTTCGTGGCTGCGGCCACCAACTCGGCACGATGGGCAGCGACCTCGATCGCCGTGACGTGCGCTCCACGCTCTGCCGCCAGTGCGCCCAGCAGCGCGGTCTTGCCGCCAGGGCCCGCGCACAGGTCAAGCCATTGCTCGTCGGTTCCGTCCAGCGACGCCAACGCGGTCGCGCGCGCGACCAGCTGACTGCCTTCGTCCTGCACCTGCGCCAGGCCGTCGCGGACCGAGTCGACCCGACCCGGATTTCCGCCGGGCAGGTACACGGCATAGGGCGAGTATCGGCCGACGGTGCCGCCCACCTCGTCGGCCAGCGTGACCGCGTCGATGTGCCCGGGACGTGCGGCGAGGTGAACCACGGGACGCTCATCATCGCTGGCGAGCACATCGGCAAGCTCGCCTGCCGCAGGGCCAAGTGCATCGGAGAACGCCTGAGCGATCCATCGTGGGTGGGCGGTCGCGAAGGCGAGTCGGCCTATCCTGTCCGATTCCGGTGGGGCCAGTTCATCGACCCATTCCTGCTCGCCGCGGCGCGAGATCGTCCGCAGCACCGCATTCACGAAACCGGCTCTGCCCTGGTCGAATTCGACGGCCACGGCATCCACCGTGGTGGACAGTGCCGCGTGTGGTTCCACGCGGGTGCGCAGTAGCTGGTAGGCCCCCAGCCGCAAGGGATCACGCAGCCCCTCGTCAACCTGGTCGATCGTGCGGCCCGCGGCCGACGCGATGACCGCATCGAGAAGACCACGGGCCCTGGACGTTCCATAGGTGAGTTCGGTAGCGAAGGCGGCGTCGCGCCCGGTGATGCCACGTTCACGCAGCAGCGCGGGCAGGGCCAGATTGGCATACGCATCCTGGCGCGATACCGCGCGTAGTACGTCGAGCGCGGCCTGACGTGCCGGATCAAGCTTCTGGCGTGCACGCTCTTTCGGGCGCGCATCCTGGTTGGGCCGTCGGCGTGGCGGGCGGGTAGTCACAGTGCGCGCACCTCCGCGTCCAGCCGGGCGCCGCGCGCCCAATCGACGGCGTTCATCAGCTTCTTACCTTGGGGTTGCACCTCGTCGAGCGCGATCGGTGCGGTGCCGGTGCCCACCAGCACGTCACGCTTGCGGACCGCGAAGGCTCCGGGTGGTAGTTCCTCGGCGTGCACATCCACATCTATTCTCACCGGTCCAACCTTGATACGAATGTCCCCGATGGTGGTCCAGGCACCGGGTTCGGGTGTCATGGCGCGGATGTGGCGATCTATCGCGTGGGCAGGAAGCTCCCATCGGATGCGTGCCTGCTCCACCGTGATCTTCGGTGCGACGCTCACTCCGTCGGCCGGCTGCGGCACGGCCACCAGTGCCCCGTCTTCGATCCCGTCCATTGTCGATTCCAGAAGCCCCGCACCGGATTCGGCGAGCCGACCCAGCAGCGCACCGGCAGTATCACCGGCGGTGATCCGTTCGGTGACCACTCCATAGACGGGCCCGCTATCCAGCGCGGGCTCGATGAGAAATGTCGTGGCACCTGTTATCTCATCCCCGGCCGCGATGGATGCCTGCACGGGTGCGGCACCGCGCCACGCGGGCAACAGCGAGAAATGCAGGTTCACCCAGCCGTGAGTAGGCACGGCGAGCAGTTCGGGCTTCAGCAGGGCGCCGTAGGCAACCACCGCGCAGCAGTCCGGAGCGAGTTCGGTGAGCTCACTGACGAATTCCTCGTCGTTGGGCCGCGACGGTGTGAGTACAGGCAGCCCATGCTCACGGGCCAGCTCGGCCACCGGCGACGCGGCCGCGGCCCGTCCCCTGCCCGCACGGGCGTCGGGCCGCGTCAGTACCGCGACCACCTCGTGACGGGAGGCCAGCAGCCTTCGCAGAGACGGCAACGCCGGGGCCGGAGTACCGGCGAACACTATGCGCACCGAGCCAGTCTAGGAAGGATGCACCGTCCACATCGAATCCCAGGCGCGTCGGCCACCCCCAGAACCGTGCACATGGTTCGCCGAGCAGAGCGACACTAAGTCTGGATACATCCGATACCATGATTTCGATGGCTACCAGAGGACGAGGCCGGCCGAGTGGCGCTCCGTATGATCGCAAACTGCGAGCAGAAGAACTACTTGACGCCGCGGAGCGCGCGATTCGTAACACGGGAGGCACCGTCTCCATCGCCGAGGTTGCCCGGGAGGCCGGATTCGCCCGGTCCGCCTGCTATGCAATCTTTCCCACCAAGGCGGACATGCTGCGGGCGTTGAGTCGCCGGCACGCCGATCGGCTGATCTCCGGTTCGTGGCGAGACAGCATGGTCGGCGATATACGCGACCAGACCCGGGCATTTGCCGACATCGTCATCGACTGGATCACCGCGGAACCGGAGCTGTACATCGCGCTCGATCGCGACCTCACCGCGCAGGAGCGGCTCGATCACGGAGTGTTCGACCTCATCGCGCAGGTCACCGAGGAACATTTGCAGGCCGAGTTCCCCGGCGATCACATGCGACAGCTGGCGCCGATCTGGTCGCGGCTCGCGGTGGGCGGTGTGCTCATGACGATCAACTGGTGGAGCGCCTCGCGGACTCTTAGTCGGGACGATCTCATCGGCTATATCGTCGAGACCTTCGCCCAGGGCATCAGCGCCGGCCCCGCGCTCGTCGCCGCTAACACCTGAGGTTCGCCCGATTAGCCCACATGCAGCGGGTCGATCTGCACTCTGACAGGTTCCGCGTCGCGCCGGGCGCTCAGCGTTGCCACTCCACGGCGCAAAGCCGCGGCCATCTCCAACCCGGCTGCGCGCGGCACGCGTACGAGCATGCGCACCACTTCGACACCATCGGATATCCCGGCCGGCCGGCGCGCTCCCACCGGAAGATCAACCGGTCCCAACAGTTCGGCGCCGTCGGGCAGTTCCGCGGTGTCAACCAGGGCAGCCACCGCTGCGGCGGGCCCATCGATGGCCGCGATGTGCGCCTGCGGCGGTAGCCCAACCTCTGCGCGCGCGGCCAATTCGCCGGCGGCATGCCCCACCGGGTCCCACCGGATGAGTGCCTGCACCGTGGGCAGTGTGGAGTCCGCGACCACGACCACGGCGCCACCTTCTTCGTGTCCGCGCACCAACGCCGCGGCTGCCATCCACTTCCGCAACGTGTCTTCCGCGGCACGTAGGTCCTGGCGCCCCAGCAGGGCCCATGCGTCCAAGAGCAACGCCGCGCCATAACCGTTGGGTGTCATGGGCTCTGCCCCCGGCGTGCACACCACCAGGCTCGGCGGTCCGGTGACCGTGGTGTGTACCTCGCCGCCACCGGAGGTCACCACCGGAAACCCTGGCAGTGCCCTGCCCAGTTCCTCGGCCGTTCTGCGGGCACCCACCACCACGGCCCGAACCGCACTGGAGCCGCAGCGGACGCAATGCAGGTCAGCATCTACGCGTCCGCACCATCGGCAGCTGGGGCTGACATTGTTGGAGGGGCCGCCTGGCCCTTCCAAAGCCAGAGGGCCGGTGCAGTGACGACACCGCGCGACAGTGCGGCACCGTGTGCAGGCCAACGCCGGAACGTAGCCACGTCGGGGCACCTGCACGAGCACCGAGTGCCCGCGCTTCAACGCATCGCGCGCGGCCGTCAGCGCCACCATGGGAAGCCGCGCCGAACGGGCCGCCGGATCGCGTTCCTGCGCGTACCCGCTGTCGTCGAGAGCACTGATCCGCGCGCAGGCCCTGCGCACCACAGGACGGGCCGCCACCAGGTCGTGTGCCCAGCGGCTCTCCACCAGTGCCTGCGATTCAGCGGTGCGCGCGTACCCACCGATCACCGCCGCGCATCGCAGCTGATGTGCGCGCAGCATGGCCACCTCGCGGGCGTGCGGATAGGGCGAACGGGGTTCGGCGAGATTGTCGTCGCCGTCGTCCCACACCATCACCAGACCCAAATTGGCCACCGGGGCGAACACCGCGGCTCTGGTACCGATCACCACGGTCGCATCTCCACGCAGTACCGCCAGCCAGCGCCGATACCGCTCCGCAGGTCCGAGTTCCGCCGAAAGCGCGATAACACGCGGTGCCCCAATATGTTTCACACACTCGGCGGACAACGCATCGATATCGCGCTGATCCGGGACGACTGCCAGCACTCCCCTGCCGGTGCCGGATGCGGCCACCGCCGCCTCGGCGAGGCGAGTACACCAGGCCTCACCGGGCAGCGCCTGCCACACCGCGCGTGCGGCGCGGCCCTGCGACAGTGCCTCGAGAAAACGCTCGCCACGCTGGTAACGAGCCCAGCGCGAGCCGTCGACCGCTGGGGGCTCGAAGTCATCGGCGGCCGCCGGGCGAGTTTCCTTCTCCGCCCGCGCATGGCGTGGCGGCAGGGCGAGTCGCAACACGTCGGCGCGGGTTCCCGCATATCGGGCCGCCACCGCGTCAACGAGCCTGCGCACATCCGGCGTCAGCACCCGCGTCGGTGATACGACGCGGTCCAGCCACCCGAGCTTGCCCGCGTGATCGCTTTCGGAACGGCGTTCCAGCAGGATCGCGTCGACCAGCCGGCCATGGAACCGCACCCGCACCCGCACTCCGGGCTGGGCGTCGTCGGATTGCTCCGCGGACACCAAATAGTCGAACTCACGATCGAGATGCGGCACGGTGAGCAGCGGCAGGACCCGAGCAACCGGCTCGTGCTCGGCCACCACCCGCGTCGCAGTCACCTGGTGGTTCTAGCAGACGCCCCCGACTCGCAGGTCAGCACCCGTTACAGTGACGGCATGACCGCCACCGAAACCGGCATCGACCCGATCATCCTCAAGATCCTGGAAGCTGTTCCGATTC
This sequence comes from Mycobacteroides chelonae CCUG 47445, assembly GCF_001632805.1. NCBI lineage: Bacteria > Bacillati > Actinomycetota > Actinomycetes > Mycobacteriales > Mycobacteriaceae > Mycobacteroides > Mycobacteroides chelonae. The sequence goes on from NZ_CP007220.1 coordinate 2,791,917, forward strand.
AGCTCGTTTCGCCGGACGGGCCGCAGGCTTCCCGGGACGCGTATCGCGCGATCGCCACGGCGCGCCCGCCGTGGATCGAGGTGGCCAAGGTAGAGGACCGCACCATCCCGGGCCCCGCGGGTGAGATACCGGTACGTATCTACTCTCCGTCCGCGGACGGAGTGCACCCGGTGTTTGTGCTGATCCATGGGGGTGGCTGGGTGATCGGCGACCTCGATACCCACGACGCGGTCGGCCGCGCCGCGGCCGTGCAGGCCGACGCCGTGGTGGTGTCGGTGGACTATCGACTGGCACCGGAGCATCCCTACCCGGCGGCGGTCGAAGACTGCTGGGCCGCGCTGCAATGGGTACACCAACACGCCGCAGAGATCGGCGGGGATCCGGATCGTCTTGCTGTGGGCGGCGATTCCGCCGGTGGAAACCTGTCCGCGGTGCTGGCTCAGCTGGCCCGCGATAACGGCATTCCGCTGGCCTTCCAGGTGCTGTGGTACCCGGCCACCACCTTCGACGTGACGCTGCCGTCGATGATCGAGAATGCCGAGGCACCCGTCCTGGACACGAAGGCGGTCGCGGGATTGAGCAAGTGGTATCTCGGGGACACCAATCCGGCCACCGCGGGTCCGACGCTGGTCCCGGCACGCGCAGAGAGCTTCGAGGGGTTGGCCCCGGCGTTCATCGGGACCGCGCAGTTCGATCCCCTGCGCGATGACGGCGCCACGTACGCCGAGCTGCTCAGCGGGGCCGGCGTGCCGGTGGAGCTGCACAACGCCCCCACCCTGATCCACGGCTACCTGGGCTACGCCGATATCGTGCCCGCCGCTACCGAAGAGCGCGACCGTTCACTGGCCGCCCTCAGGAGGGCGTTGCACGGCTAGCCGGCCCGCTCCCCGGCTCAACGCGTACATCAGCGCGCCCCCCAACAGCGCTCCGGCCGGCCACGAAAGTGCCGTCAGGCTCTGTGCCGACGGAGCGAGCGCGATGGCGACCGCCACCGCACCGGAAACACTCAGTGCGATCAGCGCCGCGGGATTGAACCCGCGGGTGTAGTAATAGGTGCCCTCGGTGGACTCGGAGTACAGGTCGGCGGTGTTCGTACGCTGGCGACGCAGCAGGTAGTAGTCCACCACGAGAATTCCGAACACCGGACCCATGAGCGCGCCGACCCCGCCGAGGAAGTACACGATGGCGGCCTCGTTCCCCCAGATCTTCCAGGGAAGCACCACGACCGACAGGACCGCGGTGATGATGCCCCCGGTACGAAACGAAATGTATTTCGGTGCGACATTGGAGATGTCGTAGGACGGGGACACGAAGTTGAGCACCACGTTGATGCCGACGGTGGCGATGGCGAAGAGAATCGCCGCGACCACCACGATGGCGTCGGAGTCGATATCGGCGACCAACTCCACGGGGTCAGTCATCGCACTGCCGTACTTCTTCAGCGCGGCAAGCGATATGACGATCGAGATCACCACGAAGGCAGTTTCGTTGAGCGGGATCCCCAGTGCGTTTCCCCGCAGGATCGCCCGCCTGCTCGGGGCAAAGCGTGCGAAGTCCGCGTAATTGACCAGGGGGCCTGCCATGAACGCGACCATCAGGAATGCGACGCCGGCGAAGGCCAGCACCGTGGGCCCCGGTGCCAGCGGCGGGCCCACGCGCGCACCGAAGTCAATGCTCCAGCCCACACTGGCAAGCATCCATATCGCCAGCGCGATCATCCCGATCCAGACGGCCGGCCCCGCCACATCGGATGCCTTCCGAACGATCTCCATGCCGTAGTTGAGGATCACCAGCTGCACGGTCCACAGCGTCAGGAACGCGGCCCATCCCAATGCGTGTAAACCCAGGAACGTCGGCTCGGTCCAGGACCGTAGCCCGGGATCCAGCCGCAACAGCAGCACGATGACCGCCGTGGATGCCAGATAGGTCTGGATTCCGTACCAGAAGATGGCTACCAGTCCCCGTAGCAGTGCCGGCACGTTGGCGCCGAAGACTCCGAAGGTGGCGCGCGCGAAAACCGGGAAGGGCACCCCCAGCCGTTGGCCGGCGATCCCGATCAGGTTGCTTCCGCCCCAGAGCACCAGTACCCCGGTGAACAGCGCAAGCATGGTCTGCCAGCCTGTCAGCCCCAGCGCGAGCATGCCCACGGCGAATCCATAGCTGCCAAGACTGTGCGCCGAGGTCATCCAGAGGCAGAAGATGTCCCAGGTGCGCCAGGTGGCCTGCCCGGCCGTCGTGGGCGCCAGGTCTTCGTTACTCAGCCTGCCGGGTGCCAATACCGGCGCGAGCTCTCCCTCTGTTGTGGTCATCAGCTCTTCGCCGTGATGTGTTGGGACAGAGCGGGAATAATCGTCTCTCCGTACACCCGCAGTGTCTCCTCCTTGTTGTCGTGCTGCAGATATCCGGCGAATTGGTCCACCCCCAGCGCCTTGAGCTCCAACAACTTTGCGATGTGATCCGCCGCGGTGCCGAGCACGCAGAAGCGATCGACGATGTCATCGCTCACGAACTCCGCGTGAGTATTCCCGGCCCGGCCGTGCTGGTTGTAGTCGTATCCCTGGCGCCCGCTGATGTAGTCGGTAAGAGACTGTGGCACTTGACCGTTGGATCCATACCTGGCCACGATGTCGGCGACGTGATTGCCCACCATTCCGCCGAACCATCGGCATTGCTCGCGCATATGCGTCCAGTCCGATCCCACATACATGGGTGCGGCCACGCAGATCCGCACGTCCGCCGGGTCACGTCCGGCCGCCGCGGCGGCATCACGCACCGCCCCGATCATCCACCGTGCGATGTCGATATCGGCCAGCTGCAGGATGAACCCGTCGGCTACCTCACCGGTCAGGGCGAGCGCCTTGGGGCCGTATGCCGCGACCCAGACCTGAAGTTCAGATCCTCGACTCCACGGGAATTGCATGGTGGCACCGTGGTATTCGACGGGCCGCGAGTTTGCGAGCTCCCTGATGACGTGGATTGACTCGCGCAGTGTGGTCAACGTCGTGGGCGCGCCGCCAGTCACCCGCACCGCCGAATCGCCACGGCCGATTCCGCATATCGTACGGTTCCCATACAGGTCGTTCAGGGTGGCGTACAGCGACGCGGTGACGGTCCAGTCCCGCGTCGCCGGGTTGGTGACCATGGGGCCCACCACAATCCGCGTGGTTTCATGCAGGATCTGGCTGTAGAGCACGTAGGGCTCCTGCCACAACAGGTGCGAATCGAAGGTCCACAGATGGGTGAAGCCATGCGCCTCTGCGAGTTTCGCCAGCTGTACGGTCCGCGCCGCCGGTGGATCACATTGCAAGACAACCCCGAAGTCCATCGCAGGCCCTCTCTATCGACCGACCTCAGATGAGGTATTGACACAGGTCGCGGCGCACGAAAGCACCGTCCCCCTTACCGCCCAGATACTCGTCGCCGTCGACGATCACCTTCCCGCGGGAGAGCACTGTGTCGACGTGCCCGTCGATCTCATATCCCTCCCACGCCGAGTGGTCCATGTTCATGTGATGGGTCTTGCCCAACCCGATCGAGGTGTGTCCGCGAGGATCGTAGACAACGATGTCCGCGTCGGCACCCGGCGCGACCACTCCCTTGCGGCCATACAGCCCGAACATTCGTGCCGGGGTCGTCGAGGTGATCTCGACCCACCGCTCCAGAGTGATCCGGCCATCTACGACGCCCTGGTACAGCAGATCCATCCGGTGCTCAATCGAGCCAATCCCGTTGGGGATCTTCGAGAAGTCACCCAGGCCCATGTCCTTCTGCCCCTTCATGCAGAACGGACAATGGTCCGTGGAGACCATCTGGATGTCGTTGGTGCGCAGCGCGCGCCACATCTCGTCCTGGTGGTGTTCGCGCTTGGACCGCAGCGGGGTCGAACAAACCCACTTGGCTCCCTCAAACCCGGGCGCACCCAGGTTGTCCTCCAGAGACAGGTACAAATACTGCGGGCAGGTCTCCCCGTACACGTTTTGGCCGGCATCACGTGCGGCGGCCAACTGCGCGACGGCCTGCTTGGCCGAGACGTGTACGACGTATAGGGGCGCACCGGTCAGATTGGACAGCATGATGGCGCGGTGCGTGGCCTCCTCCTCCAGCTGCCAGGCCCGGGCGATGCCGTGGTAGTACGGATCCGTCTTGCCGGCCGCAAGTAATTGAGCCACCAAAACATCTATGGCGGGGCCATTCTCGGCATGCATCATGGTCATCAGCCCGGTGTCTGCGCCCACCTGCATGGCGCGCAATATCTGCGCGTCGTCACTGTAAAAGACCCCCGGATACGCCATGAACATCTTGTAGCTGGTGATGCCCTCGTCAGCCAACCGATGCAGCGCCGCCAACGAGGCATCGTTGACGTCGCCCACAATCTGATGAAAGGAATAGTCCACCGCACACTGACCCGCCGCCATCTCGTGCCAGGTTTGCAGCGAATCTTCAAGCCGCTCACCGTACTTCTGCACGGCGAAATCGATGATGGTGGTGGTGCCGCCCCAGGCCGCGGCACGCGTCCCGGTCTCGAAGTCGTCCGAGGCCGTGGTACCACCGAAGGGCATCGACATATGGGTGTGGGCATCGATGCCACCGGGAATCACGTACTTACCGGCGGCCTCGACCACGATGTCGACGGCGTTGGCCAGATCCACACCGAGCAGCGTGCTGCCGGGCAGTAGGACCGCCGCGATCTTCTCGCCATCAACCAGAACATCTGCGGCACCGCGACCTGTCGCGGTTACCACGGTGCCGCCCCTGATCAGGATCGTAGCCATCGCCGGCCTCCTACGGAGCGACGATCGGGTCGTAGGTGTCCGGTCTGCGATCCCGATAGAACTGCCAGTCCCCCCGCACCTCACGGACCACGGACAGGTCCAGATCCCGAATCACGATCTCTTCGGCACTCTCTGAAGCGATCTCACCGACATAGTTACCGCGCGGGTCGACGAAGTAGGAACTGCCGTAGAACGTCACGGCCTGATCCCCGAATTCGCCGTTCTCGGTTCCTATCCGGTTGTTGGCACCGACGAAGTATTGGTTGGCCGCCGCCGCGGCGGGCTGCTCCAGTTCCCAAAGCCTATTGGACAGTCCAGGTTTGGTGGCTGAAGGGTTGAAGACCAGCTCGGCTCCGGCCAGCCCGTAATTACGCCAGCCCTCCGGGAAATGTCGGTCGTAACAGATGTAGACACCGATCTTTCCCACCGCGGTGTCGAACACCGGGTACCCGAGATTTCCGGGCCGGAAGTAGAACTTCTCCCAAAAACGATCAAGGTGAGGAATGTGATGCTTACGGTATTTTCCCAGGTAGGTGCCGTCGGCGTCGATGACCGCAGCGGTGTTGTAGAGAACTCCCGGACGCTCCTCCTCGTACACCGGTAGCACCATGACCATGTGGTGTTCCCTGGCGAGCGCCGCGAACCGCTCAGTGACCGGACCGGGCACCGACTCGGCGTATTCGTAGTACTTCTTATCCTGCACGATCCCGAAGTAGGGGCCGTAGAAGAGCTCCTGGAAGCAGATCACCTGGGCGCCAGCGGACGCCGCCTCGGCGACAAAACGCTCATGCTTGGCCAGCATCGATTCCTTGTCGCCAGTCCAAGTCGCTTGCGTCAGTGCGGCTCTGATCACCGTCATTGACAGACTCTATGCGCACCTTGCCCGGCGCGCGCGCCAATCCGCACAACACCGGCACGCACCCCGGCGGTTGGCCGCTCGCGCCGGGCAAGGTGCACGCGTGGTAGAACACGTTACAGTTTTGCGGCACACATCCGGGCGATGCCGCCCGCTCACCGAGGGAATGGCCATGCACTGGTACACCGGCAACACCACGTACGACACCGTGCTGACGGCGGCCTTCTGTTTCGCGGCGTTCGTGATCATCGGAGGTCTTTTCGCCCAGAGCTCGTACGGGCGATTCTCGACGACGAAGCTCGGCCTCAATCTGAACCCGAAACTCGGCTGGTGGCTGATGGAGATTCCGGCGACCGCGGTGTTTCTCGTCTGCTATCTGACCGGACCTGCTCGTTTCGAGCCCACGTCAGTGGTTCTCGCCGGAATATGGCTGCTGCACTACGCCAACCGCGGCTGGTACTTCCCGCTCGCCATCCGCCAGGTACCCGGCAAGCGCAGTACGTTCAACGTCTCGGTGGTGGTCATGGGCATGCTCGTCACGTCGATGCACGGATACCTCAACGGAACCCTTTTCAGCCACGACTTCTTCGGGCAGTACAACCGTGCCTGGCTGCACGACCCACGATTCCTACTCGGCCTGGCCGTCTATCTGTGCGGCTTCACTCTGCTACTCAGTTCGGAGTCGATCGTGCGAAACCTGCGCGACAAGAAGAACCCCGGCGGCGCCGAGTATCGCATCCCGTTCGGCGGCGGCTTCCGATTCGTCACCAGTCCGGCATATCTGGGCGAGCTGATCGCCTGGTCCGGCTTCGCCCTGCTCACCTGGGCTCTCCCCGGCGTCGTCATCCTGTTGATCACGGCCGGCAATCTGATCCCACGCGCATTGGCCACCCACCGCTGGTATCAGGAGAAGTTCACCGACTATCCGGCCGAGCGAAAAGCGCTGCTCCCCTACCTCCTATGAGTGCAGCGACGACAAAAAGCGCCGGGTGTGAGCAATGTTCACGCCCGGCGCTTTTTGTGAAGAGGCTAGATGGCGGACTTGAGCGCATCGACCCGATCGGTGCGCTCCCACGGCAGGTCGATGTCGGTGCGGCCGAAGTGGCCGTATGCGGCAGTCTGCGCGTAGATCGGTCGCAGCAGATCCAGATCGCGGATGATCGCACCCGGACGCAGATCGAATACCTCGTTGATGGCCTTCTGGATCTTGGCCTGGTCGACCTTGTTGGTGCCGAAGGTGTCGACGAACAGGCCCACCGGGGCGGCCTTGCCGATGGCGTAGGCGACCTGCACCTCGACGCGATCCGCCAGCCCGGCAGCCACCACGTTCTTGGCGACCCAGCGCATGGCGTACGCAGCCGACCGGTCCACCTTTGACGGGTCCTTACCGGAGAACGCACCGCCGCCGTGGCGGGCCCAGCCGCCGTAGGTGTCGACGATGATCTTGCGGCCGGTCAGGCCGGCGTCACCCATCGGACCACCCAGCACGAACTTTCCGGTCGGGTTGACCAGCAGCCGGTAGTCGGAGATGTCCAGCGATTCCTGCTCAAGCTCGTCCAGAACCGTGTTGACGACCTTCTCGCGGATATCCGGAGTGAGCAGGTTTTCCAGGTCGATGTCCGCAGCATGCTGCGTCGAGAGCACAACGGTATCCAGCCGCACGGCCTTGTGGCCGTCGTACTCGATGGTGACCTGGGTCTTGCCGTCGGGGCGCAGGTACGGCAGCAGGCCGTCCTTGCGGACTTCGGTCAGACGCCGCGCGAGGCGGTGCGCCAGCGCGATGGGCAACGGCATGAGCTCGGGAGTGTCGTTGATGGCATACCCGAACATCAGACCCTGGTCTCCAGCGCCCTGGGCGTCGAGGGGATCAGCAGCACCCTCCACACGGGCCTCGTGAGCGGTGTCGACGCCCTGCGCGATATCGGGAGACTGAGCACCGATGGCGATGTTCACACCGCAGGAGTGCCCGTCGAAGCCCTTGGACGACGAGTCGTACCCGATCTCCAGCACGCGATCGCGCACGATCTTGGGGATGTCGGCGTAGGCGGAGGTGGTGACCTCGCCGGCGACGTGGACCTGACCGGTGGTCACCAGCGTCTCCACCGCGACCCGGGACTTGGGGTCCTGTGCGAGCAGCGCGTCGAGAATCGAGTCGCTGATGGCATCACAGATCTTGTCCGGGTGCCCTTCGGTCACCGATTCACTGGTGAAAAGCCGTCCCGCTGAGCTCACCGCGCAGCCCCTTTCAGATCGTTACGTGTCCTAATCATTATGGCCGACGATTTGATATCGAGGCCATGCCGGGTTGTCAGGTTCACTGACAAAGTCCGGCGACGGCATCCACAATACGGCTTGCCATCAGAACTTTGGTGCCGTGCTCCAACACGACTTCGGCGATCTCACCACCAGGTTGAGCGGACAGCAGCCATCCATCGTTGCTATCCACCTCAAAGGCTCGCCCCTCGCCAACTGCGTTGACTACCAACAGATCACAGCCCTTGCGCGTCAGCTTGGCGCGGGCGTGGAACAGTACGTCGCCGTTGGCGTCACCGGTTTCGGCCGCAAACCCGACGATGGCCCGCATCCTGGGCAGCTGTCCGTCTGAGCGCGCACGGACCACCCCCGCCAACACGTCGGCGTTACGCAGTAACTCGATGGGCGCATCGACGGGATTCTCACCGTCAGCGCCGTGGCTCTTTTTGATCTTGCTGGTCGCAACGTGCGCGGGCCGGAAATCGGCCACGGCGGCCGCCATGATCAACACCTCGGCCGCCGGCGCGTGTTTGGTCACCGCATCTTGTAATTGCGCGGCAGAGCTGATGTGCACGACGTCGACTCCGGCCGGGTCGGGCAACCCGACGGTATGGCCCGCGATGAGCGTGACCTCGGCGCCGCGCTGTGCGGCCACCCGCGCGATCGCGTATCCCTGCTTACCGGAACTGCGGTTTCCGATAAAGCGCACGGGATCCAGAGGCTCCCGGGTGCCACCGGCCGTGACCAGGACGCGCACACCTGCCAGATCGTGCGGGAGAGCATCGGCTCGCGCCAGCAGCAGCTGGGCCAGGGCCGTGATTTCCTGGGCCTCGGGAAGGCGGCCCGGACCGGTGTCCGCGCCGGTAAGGCGTCCTGACGCGGGCTCTAAGACCACAGCCCCATGGCTCCGCAATGTCGCCACATTCTGCTGCGTTGCGGGGTGCTGCCACATCTCCGTGTGCATCGCGGGCGCGAACAGGACCGGACAACGCGCGGTCAGCAGGGTTGCGGTCAGTAGATCGTCGGCACGGCCAGTGGCCGCGCGGGCCAAAAGATCGGCAGTGGCAGGAGCGACCACGACAAGGTCTGCGTCCTGCCCGAGCCGCACATGCGGGACCTGCGGAACATCGTCGAACACCCCGGTTCGCGCCGGCTCACCCGAGAGCGCCTCAAAGGTGGCGGCACCCACGAACTGCAGGGCCGACTCGGTCGGTACGACCCGGACGCTGTGTCCGGCCTCCGCGAGTTGGCGCACCACAGTGCAGGCCTTGTACGCGGCGATTCCCCCGCCTACTCCGACGATGATCCGCGACACAGCCGGACCTCAGGCCCGATGCTCTTCGCGCGAGCCGCTCATCGCAGCTTCTACTCGCCTTCGGTGTGCTCAAGCAGGTCGCCGTGGATCTCGCGCAGCGCGATCGACAGCGGCTTCTCCTGCAGACCCGGCTCGACCAGCGGCCCCACGTACTCGAGGATGCCATCGCCCAGCTGGTTGTAGTAGTCGTTGATCTGGCGTGCACGCTTGGCTGCGTAGATCACGAGCGCGTACTTGCTCGAAGCCCGCGCCAGCAGCTCGTCGATCGGCGGGTTGGTGATACCCAGCGGCGTGTCGAGCGCGGCGTCGTAGCTTTCGGTGCCCGGTTCGACGATGACGTCAGTCTGGGAGGTGCTCACTAAGAAATCTCCTGGATAGGTATATGGCGCTGAATATGGCGGGCGCGGTATTCGCAGTCTTTGTTCATGCGCTGCCGATTAACGTCCGACCAATAACGATACCAACTGTGCGCAGGCATTTTCCAACTGGTCATTGACGACGACGACATCAAAGTCGCTTTGAGCCGCCATTTCGACCTCGGCGGTTTCCAATCGCCGGGCGATCACGGCCTCCGATTCGGTGCCCCGGCCGGTAAGCCGCTGCACCAGCGCATCCCAGCTCGGTGGCGACAGGAAGACGGTCAGCGCCTGCGGAAGTACCGCCTTGATGGCGCGGGCACCGGCCAGATCGACCTCGATGAGGGTCGGCCGGCCGGCCTCCATCGCCTCGTGAACAGGCGCCGCAGGGGTTCCTGAACGCTGCAAGCCGCCGTGAATATCGGCCCATTCCAGCAGCGCACCGGTGTCAATGAGCCGCTGGAACTCCTCCGTGGTGACGAAGTGATAGTCCACGCCGTCCACCTCACCGGGCCTCGGGGCCCTGGTGGTGGCGGAGACGCTGAAGAAAAGACCATCCACGTCATCGCGTAACCGATGCACCACGGTGGACTTACCGACGGCTGAGGGGCCGGATAGGACTACTACCCGGCCCCTCGTCGAAGCTGTCATCTGGAGAAGATCAGGAGAAGTCGAACCGCTCCAGCAGCGCCTTGCGCTGACGGTCGCCGAGGCCACGCAGACGGCGGGTCGGGGCGATCTCCAGCTCGGTCATGATCTCCTGCGCCTTGACCTTGCCGACCTTGGGCAGGGCTTCCAGCAGTGCGGAAACCTTCATCTTGCCGAGGACCTCGTCGGTCTCGGCGTCCTTGAGCACCTGCTTGAGATTGGTGCCGCCTTTCTTGAGCTTCTCCTTGAGCTCGGCCCGGGCGCGGCGGGCGGCAGCCGCCTTCGCCAACGCGGCGGCACGCTGCTCGTCAGTCAACTGTGGAAGGGCCACGATTCCTCCGTCTCATACGAAACTCGTCGGTTTTTCTGATCGGCTGGAAAACAACCAGCCAGCGACAGCGACCGTACCCACGCCAACCGACATATGTGAACCCCACCCCCCTCATCTCGGGGAAAATCGCCTGCTAGAGGGGCCGCAGGCGATCCTGCCGAGCAACCATCGCTTCCATGCGTTCCGACCCGGCATTTCTGCAGGTCAAGATTGAATGATATTGCCGCACAGTATGTTTCACGCAGAGTTGACAACACCGCCGATTCTTGTACCTGAACCGGAGACAAGCAAACCGTGATTGCCATGAGGGCAAACTGAAAATCTTGTGTGAATCTCGTGTTGCGCGTGTCGCGACCCGTCAACGTTCAGTTGAAGAGGCGCAGGTGAGAATGCCGGCGAGCAGGCGCCCGGGAAGTTGTTTAGCAAGGCACAGCAGTTGCTGGGTAGGGTGCGCCATATGGGTGATTCCACGCGCCCATCACGTGAGCGTGATCGGGTATTGGATGCCGTGAGGCTCGTGTCACTGGCCACCGTCGTGGCCTATCACGTCCTCGCGGGCAGCCCCACTATCGTCAAGGGCAAACCAGCCATGTCCGCGAATTACAACGTGCATTGGCTATTCTGGCTGATCCCGTTGATGCCCCTGTTCTTTTTTGCGGGTGCGGCAGCAAATCTCCATTCCTGGGAATCCGGCAGGTCCTGGGGGCAGTTTCTGATGAGCCGGACGACGCGGCTTTTTCGCCCGGTGTTCTACTTCCTCGTCTTCGTCGCACTGGTGACCACCTTGCTGCGCATCACCATGGGCAATTCCAGACAACTCCTGTATCTCGAGATGCGACATATCGAGCTGCTTTGGTACGTCGGCGCGTATCTGCTGACACTTGCGTTCATGCCGTGGCTGGCCCGCATTCGCACCGGACGCCAACTGGGCTGGTTCATCGCGACGATGTGCCTGCTCACAGCCCTGGTGGACACCATCAGCGTGGTCACCGATACCTGGGTGATGACGGGTTGGATCAACATGATCTTCATGTGGTTGGTACCCGCCGCATTGGGTATCGCCTATCAGCGCGCCCTGGTCCCCCGCCGGGTCGCCATGGCGGCCGCGGCCGTCGCATTGGGTGTCACCGTCGCATTGGCCATCCTGGGGCCCTATCCGTCCGGGCTGATCGCCAACATGCCGCCGACTCTGCTGCTCGCGGTCAGCGCCATTCTCGAATGCATGCTGGTCATCGCTTTCGCCCCGGCCATCAACCGCTGGCTGCAGGGGGTGCGGACATGGACGTTCCTCCAGGTCTGCAATAGCGGCAGCATGACGATCTACCTATGGCATTGGGTGGTGACGTTCCTGCTGTCCTACGGGGTTTACCTGGCCCTTCGCATCGGACTGGTAAGCCCTCGCGACGCCTGGTACTGGCCTGGGAACGTACTGCGGCTGGTCATCGTCTGCGCCATCGTGGCCGTGTTCTTCGTCCCACTGCGGGCCACAGAACGTCGTGCGCTGCCGTGGTGGGACCGTCCGGTGCCCTCGATGAGCACGAGACGCGATATCGCGGTCGGTGTCCTGGTGCTGATCGGCGCGATACTGACGCTCGTCTACACCCGGATCTATGTGATCAATCCGCTCTGGGGCGGGTTCACACCCATCGGACGCTGGGTTGTCGTGGCGTCACTGATACCACTGGCGGCCGCACGCGCACTTTGCCGAAAACCGTTGCACAGCAACGCGAATACTTCAGAGAATCAATTCTCGCTTGCTCATTCGGCACGCAGATAGGCGACGCTGTCCCGCAGCCTCGACACGGCCGCACGCAGCGCCGCGACGTCGGGCCCCTCGCGCAGCACCTCACGCGAGACCGCCGGTAACAATAGCGATCCCGGAGCCCCACCCAAGCCACGCAGATCCTCGGGCTTACCGCCCTGTGCCCCGAGCCCCGGCACAAGAACAGGGCCGCCGATCGACGACAGATCCGGCGGATCGGTGACGGTGACCCCGACCACGACACCCACAGATCCCGGACCGGCCTCCTTGGCGTTCAGCGCGGCCACCTGGTCCACCATCGCCTGTGCGACGGTCAGCTCCCCGGCGAGCGCCCGCTGCACCGGTGGCGCCTCGGGATTGGAGGTCGCGGCAAGGACAAAGACGCCACGGTCACGTTCACGCGCCAGGTCCAGCAGCGGAGACAATGATCCAAAGCCCAGATACGGCGAGGCAGTGACCGCATCAGAGCTCAACGGTGAATCGCCCAGCCAAGCCTGTGCATACGCGGCCATCGTTGATCCGATGTCCCCGCGCTTGGCATCGGCCAGCAACAGCACACCAGCCTCGCGGAGCCCCGCGATGGTCCGTTCCAGCACCGCATACCCTGCAGCACCATAGGTTTCGAAGAACGCCACCTGCGGCTTGACGATCGCCACCTCGGCGAAGGCCTCCACACAGATATCGCTGAACCGGGCCAGACCCGACGCGTCGGCGTCCAGCCCCCAGGCGCGTAGCAGCTCAGGATGCGGATCGATGCCCACGCACAGCGGGCCACGGGACGCGGTGGCCGCCTGCAGCCGTGCGCCGAACGTCACCGGACCCACCGCTCTTCGCGCAAGCGGCTCATCGCAAGCCCGCGTGGAGTTCCTGCAGCGACCGCACGCCGATATCCCCACGGATACCCGCCTCGATCCCCTGCACCGCGGCCGACGCGCCCTGCACCGTGGTGATGCACGGAATGTTCATCGACACCGCGGCCGAACGGATCTCGTATCCGTCGACACGGGGGCCGGAGTTCCCGTACGGGGTGTTGATGACCATCGCGACCTCACCGGCCTTGATGACGTCGACCGAGGACCGAGGGGGCAATCCGTCCTCGGCGCCCTGATAGTGCTTGCGCACCTCTTCGCACGGTATCCCGTTACGGCGCAGCATTTCTGCCGTACCTTCGGTCGCGAGCACCTTGAATCCGAGATCGGCCAGTCGCTTCACCGGGAACACCAGAGAGCGCTTGTCACGGTTGGCCACCGAGACGAAGATCGTGCCCTCCTTCGGCAACGACCCGTATGCGGCGGTCTGACTCTTCGCGAATGCGCTACCGAAATCGGCGTCGATGCCCATGACCTCACCGGTGGACTTCATCTCCGGCCCGAGCAGGGAATCCACCTGGCTGCCATCCGCCTTGCGGAAACGGTGGAACGGCAGCACGGCCTCCTTGACCGCTACCGGAGCACCCGGTGGCAGGGTGGCGCCGTCACCGTCAGCGGGCAGCAGTCCTTCCTCGCGCAGACCGGCAATGGTGGCGCCCAGCATGATCCGGGAGCACGCCTTGGCCAACGGAACCGCGGTGGCCTTCGACACGAACGGAACCGTTCGGCTCGCACGTGGGTTCGCCTCCAGGACGTACAGCACATCGTCCTTGAGCGCGTACTGCACATTGAGCAGGCCGACCACTCCGATTCCATGCGCGATGGCCTCGGTGGCGTTGCGAACCTTTTCGATATCGCTGCGGCCCAGGGTTACCGGCGGTAGTGCGCACGCCGAGTCGCCGGAGTGAATACCAGCCTCCTCGATGTGCTCCATGACGCCGCCGAGGTAAACCTCGGTGCCATCGCACAACGCGTCGACATCGATCTCGATGGCATCCTCGAGGAAGCGGTCGACCAGCACGGGGTGTTCGGGTGAGAGCTGGGTGGCCCGCGTGATGTAGCCGTGCAGGGTGTCCTCGTCGTAGACGATCTCCATGCCCCGTCCACCCAGCACGTAGGACGGTCGCACCAGTACCGGGTAGCCGATATCGGAGGCGATCTGCCTGGCCTGCTCGAAGGTCGTCGCGGTGCCGAATCGTGGCGCCGGCAGACCGGCCGATACCAGCAGATCCCCGAACACGCCGCGGTCCTCGGCGCGATCGATGGCCGCCGGGCTGGTGCCCACCACCGGCACGCCCGCATCGGCCAAACGTTTCGCCAGCCCCAACGGGGTCTGTCCGCCGAGCTGCACGATCACACCGACAACACCCGGTCCACCTCGGCCGGACTCATTTTCGGCGTGGAACACCTCCAGCACATCCTCGAACGTGAGCGGCTCGAAGTACAGGCGGTCGGCGGTGTCGTAGTCGGTGGACACCGTTTCCGGGTTGCAGTTGACCATGATGGTCTCGAATCCGGCCTGCGACAACGTGGTTGCCGCGTGCACGCAGCTGTAGTCGAACTCGATACCCTGACCGATGCGGTTGGGGCCCGACCCGAGGATGAGCACCTTGGGCCGCTCGGTCTGCGGGGCCACCTCAGACTCCGCGGCCGGATCCAGCTCGTAGCTCGAATAGTGGTACGGGGTCTTGGCCTCGAATTCGGCGGCGCAGGTGTCGACCGTCTTGTACACCGGCCGGATTCCCATCCGGTGGCGCAACGACCGCACCCCGTCCTCCCCCGCCAATTCCGGTCGCAGTGCCGCGATCTGGCGATCCGAGAGCCCGTAGTGCTTGGCCCTGCGCAGCAGTTCCTCGTCAAGAATCGGCGCCTCACGCAACTCGGTACCGAGCTGGTGAATCTGCGCGATCTCTTCAACGAACCACGGGTCGACGCCGGTGATCTCGGCCACCTGCTCAACGGAGACACCGGCACCCAACGCGTGCTCGATGCCGTAGAGCCGCCCGTCACGCGGCACCCGCAGCTCCTGCAGGAACGTGTCCAGGTCCTCGATGGGTTTCGCGTTGTCGGTCCAGAAGCCCGCCGCGGACGTCTCCAGCGAGCGCATGACCTTCCCGAGCGCCTCAGCGAAGTTGCGCCCCAAGGACATCGCCTCGCCCACCGATTTCATGGTGGTGGTCAAGGTGGCGTCGGCACCGGGGAACTTCTCGAAGGCGAATCGGGGCGCCTTGACGACGACGTAGTCCAGAGTCGGCTCGAAACAGGCCGGAGTCTCCTTGGTGATGTCGTTGACGATCTCGTCGAGCGTGTACCCGATCGCCAGCTTGGCCGCGATCTTGGCGATGGGGAATCCGGTTGCCTTGGAAGCCAAAGCACTGGAGCGCGATACGCGCGGGTTCATCTCGATGACGATAAGGCGACCATCGCGCGGGTTGATGGCGAACTGGATGTTGCAGCCGCCCGTGTCCACCCCGACCTCGCGCAGGATCGCGATGCCGAGGTCACGCATCTTCTGATACTCACGGTCGGTCAGCGTCATCGCCGGAGCCACCGTCACCGAGTCTCCGGTGTGCACGCCCATCGGATCGACGTTCTCGATCGAGCACACGACCACCACGTTGTCGCGGCTGTCGCGCATCAGCTCGAGCTCGAATTCCTTCCAACCGTAGATGGATTCCTCGATCAGCACATTCGCCGATGGCGACGCCGAGAGTCCCTCGCCCGCCATCCGCTCGACATCCTCGGGGGTGTAGGCCATGCCGGAGCCCAAGCCACCCATGGTGAAGGATGGGCGTACCACGACCGGCAATCCGAGGTCGGCAACGGTATCGCGGACCTCGTCCATGGTGAAACAGACGCGGGACTTCGCCGACTCGCCGCCGACCTTCGCGACGATGTCCTTGAACCGCTGCCTGTCCTCGCCGCGCTGGATTGCCTCGAAGTTAGCGCCGATGAGCTCCACGTTGTACCGGTCGAGTGCACCGTTCTCGTAGAGCGCGACCGCGGTGTTCAACGCGGTCTGGCCGCCCAGCGTGGGCAGCAGCGCGTCGATCTTGTTGCCCTTCTCCGCCTGTGCGGCAAGGACTTTCTCGACAAACTCAGCGGTGATCGGCTCGACGTAGGTGTTGTCGGCGTACTCCGGGTCGGTCATGATCGTCGCCGGGTTCGAGTTGACGAGGCTGACCTGTAGCCCCTCTGACCGCAGCACACGGCAGGCCTGGGTGCCCGAGTAGTCGAACTCGCAGGCCTGGCCGATCACGATAGGGCCAGAACCGATGACCAGGATGTGGTTGAGGTCTGTGCGACGTGGCATCAGCGATTACCCCGATTCTCAAGTGCCGTGACGAACTGGTCAAAGAGGTACTCGGCGTCATGAGGTCCCGCCGCCGCCTCCGGGTGGTACTGCACCGAGAAAGCCGATCCGTCCAACAGCCGGATCCCTTCCACCGTGCCATCGTTGGCGCAGGTGTGGCTTACCTCGGCGCGCCCGAACGGCGTATCGAACTGCTCACCCGCCTCACCTTCGAGGGCGAAGCCGTGGTTCTGCGCGGTGATCGCGACCCGGCCCGTCGCGTGATCGATGACCGGGATGTTGATGCCGCGATGCCCGAAGGTCATCTTGTAGGTGGACCTGCCCAATGCCCGGCCCAGCAGCTGATTACCGAAGCAGATGCCGAACAGCGGGATTTTCTGTTGCAGCACCGCCTGTGTCACCGCCACCACGTGATCCGCGGTGGCCGGGTCCCCCGGCCCGTTGGACAGGAACACGCCGTCTGGCGCCAGTGCGAGCAGCTCGTCCGGGCTGATGGACGAGGGCACCACCTGTACGCGGATACCGCGTTGCGTGAAGTTGCGTGGGGTGTTGGTCTTGATCCCCAGGTCCAGAGCGGCCACGGTGAACCGATGCGCGCCATCGGGTTCCACGATGTAGGTGTCGTCGGTGCTCACCTCTCCTGCCAGGTCAGCACCCAGCATCGAGGGCTGGCCGTTGACCCGCGACAGCAGGAAGTCGGTGGGCGCGTCGGCAACTGTCCCGCTGAAGATGCCCGCCTTCATGGACCCGCGGGTACGCAGGTGACGGACGACCGCCCGGGTGTCGATTCCGGCGATACCGACGATGTGCTGTCCCTTGAGGGCATCATCCAGGGACCCTGTGGCACGCCAATTCGAGACCCGGTTCGAGGGGTCGCGCACCGCGTATCCGGCGACCCAGATCTTTCCGCCGCGGCTCTCGTCGTCCTCGTCGTTCCATCCGGTATTGCCGATCTGCGGCGCTGTCGCCACCACGATCTGCCGGTGATAGCTCGGGTCGGTCAGGGTTTCTTGGTAACCCGACATGGCCGTGCAGAACACCGCCTCGCCGAGAGTTTCACCCACCGCCCCGAACGGCTTACCGGTGAACACCCGCCCGTCTTCGAGAACGAGCACCGCCTTGTCACTCATGACGCCTGCTTCCATTCCTGATATTCGCTTCGCGGTCGTGCCAAAAATCCGGTGTCGATCTCGGTGCCCGAGGGCAGCCGCCACCGGATCGCAAGAATTCCTTCGTGGGTGAGCACCTTGCCCGCCAGCGCCTTTGCCGTACGGATCTCGGTGATGACATCGGCGGGGATCCAGATGTCCGCGGTGCCGCTGCGTTCCAGCAGGATCCCGCCCGTGTATCTGGTCAAGGTGGCGTTCGCGCGGTAGCCCAAGTCGCCCACCGCGATTCGGTCCTGCCAGTCCGGCGCGATGGTGCTGCCGACGTAGAGGCCGTCCGCGGGATCGATGACGATGTCGCCGCGCTCGGCGGGCACCACGGGCAGTTCCCCCACGGTGTCGATCTGACGTTGGCCGCGTGCGCGCCAGCCGCGCCACATCAGGCGGGCGAGCAGCACAGTCAAGGTGAGCGAGGCGCCCGCCATGATGAGGGCACCGATGAAGTCGCCGTGGTTCACTGGGTCACCTTGCCGTCCCGTGCGGTGATGCGGCCGCGCAGCAGCGTCGCGGTCACGATGGCAGGCAACGTCATCGATTCGAATGGGGTGTTGGCCGACTTGCTGGCCAATCCGTCGCCACTGACGGTCCAGGTGGCGTCGGGGTCAACGATCGTCAGGTTGGCGGGCTCGCCGACTGCCAACGGACGCCCCTGATCGGGCAGACCGACGATCTGCGCCGGCCGCTCACTCATCACTCTGGCGATATCGCGCCAAGTCAGCAATCCTGTTTTCACCATGGTCTCCACGACCACCGACAGCGCAGTCTCCAACCCGAGCATTCCGGGGCGGGCCGCCGCGAACTCGCAGCATTTCTCGTGATCGGCGTGCGGTGCGTGATCGGTTGCCACACAGTCGATCACCCCGTCGGCGAGGGCCTGACGCAATGCCTGAGCATCGGTCGACTCCCGCAGCGGCGGATTTACCCGATACACGCCGTCATAGGAGGCCAGCCGGCCGTCATCGAGCAGCAGATGGTGCGGTGTCACCTCGGCGGTGATGGAAATACCTTGCCCCTTGGCCCATTTGAGCAACTCGACGGTGCCGGCGGTGGACGCGTGACAGATGTGCACCGGAGCGCCGCTGTCACGGGACAAGATGGCATCCCGCGCGACGATGGATTCCTCAGCTGCGCGGGGCCATCCGGTCAGGCCCAACTTGGCCGCGTGGGCCCCCTCATGCGCCACCGATCCGACAGTGAGCCGCGGTTCCTCGGCATGTTGTGCGATGAGCACGCCCAAGCCCTTGGCGTACTCGAGAGCGCGCCGCATGATCAGCGGATCATGCACGCATTTGCCGTCATCGGAGAACATCCGCACCCGGCCCGCGCCCCGCGCCATCATCGCCATCTCGGTGAGCTGCTTGCCTTCCAGCCCTACCGTGACGGCGCCCACCGGATGTACGTCGACCAATCCGACCTGCTGGCCGCGCTGCCACACGTGATCGGTTACCACGGGGCTGTCCGCAACCGGGTTCGTGTTGGCCATCGCGAAGACGGCGGTGTACCCACCCAAAGCCGCTGCCGCCGAGCCCGAGTCGATGGTCTCGGTGTCTTCACGCCCCGGTTCGCGCAGATGCGTGTGTAGATCGACGAATCCCGGCAGCAGCACCTGCCCCGGCGCCTCGATGGCGGTGTCGACTTCCGTCTCGATACCCGCTCCGATACCGGCCTCGATGCGGGTGATCTGGCCGTCTTCGATGAGGACGTCGACCTGCTCGCCCTCCCCGTACAGCAGTACCCCCTTGATCAGGACACTCATGCGGGCACCGCCTCGGAGCTATCGGAGGACCCGACCAGCAGGTGGAACAGCACGGCCATGCGGATATGCACTCCATTCGATACCTGTTGCAGAACAGCTGATTGCGAAGAATCAGCCACGGAGGACGCGATTTCCATACCGCGCAGCATCGGGCCCGGATGCAGCACCACCGCGTGTTCGGAGAGCAGCCGCTGCCGGGCCTCGGACAACCCGTACAGCACCGAATACTCGCGCGCCGAGGGGAAGAAGCCACCGGTCATACGTTCGGCCTGCACCCGCAGCATCAGCACCGCGTCGGCACCCGGTAGCTCGGCATCCAAATCATGACTGACCGTCACCGGCCACGTCTCGACGCCGACGGGCAGCAGCGTAGGTGGAGCTACCAGCACCACCTCGGCACCGAACGTGTTGAGCAGCAGAGCGTTCGAGCGAGCGACCCGACTGTGCAGGATGTCCCCGACGATCACGACGCGGCGACCTTCCAGACCGCCCAGCCGCTGGCGAATGGTGAGCGCGTCAAGCAGTGCCTGTGTCGGATGTTCGTGGGTACCGTCGCCGGCATTGACCACAGCGGGTCCGTCGGCCAGTCCTTCTGACGTCCACTGCGCAAGCTGCGCGGCGACTCCGGAGGCCGGGTGGCGGACGATCAACGCGTCAGCGCCGATCGCACGCAAGGTCAGGGCGGTGTCGCGCAGCGACTCACCCTTGGCCACCGAGGAACCGGATGCGCTGACGTTGATCACGTCCGCACTCATCCACTTCCCCGCCACTTCGAAGGAAACCCTTGTCCGCGTGGAGTTCTCATAGAACATGGTGATGATGGTGCGCCCGCGCAGGGTGGGCAGCTTTTTCACCTCGCGTCCCGCCAGAGCCTGCAGAAACCGGTCGGCGTCGTCGAGGATCGCGGTCGCCTCGTCGCGGGTCAGGTCGGCAGCCGACAGCAGATGCTTCACGAGGCCTCCCCCTGCGCGCTGTTGATGACCACGGCGTCGCAGCCGTCGTGTTCGGCCAGCAGCACCTTGACGTCTTCGGAGCGTGCGGTCGGCACGTTCTTGCCGACGTAATCGGCGCGCAGCGGCAGTTCACGGTGCCCGCGATCAACCAGCACCGCCAGCTGCACCGCACGCGGCCGGCCCAGATCCCGCAGCGCGTCGAGCGCCGAGCGCACGGTGCGGCCCGAGAACAACACGTCGTCGACGAGCACCACCAGCGCACCATCGACCCCACCTTCGGGAATGGAGGTGCGTTCCAGCGGTCGGTGGGGTTTGTTGCGCAAGTCGTCGCGGTAGAGCGTGATGTCCAGGAATCCGGCGGGCACCTCGACACCGGAGAACTCGGTGATGTGGGCGGCCAATCGTTTGGCCAGGGTCGCGCCGCGTGTCGGGATACCGACCAGCACGACGCGGGGCGCGTCACTGGAATCGGAAAGAGCGGTCTTCTCGATGATTTGATGCGCGATACGCGAGATGGTCCTGCCGACATCTGCGGCGGACAACAGTTCGCGTCCTTCTGGTAATGCGCCCACGCTTACGCGAGACCTCCTTCTCCGCCTCACTGGACGGATCGTTAAAGGATGTCACTTATCGCCAGGGAGCTTAGCATCCGGGCGCCCACCGGCCTCGGCTGACAGGATGGAGTTATGCCCCAGCCCGACTCCGCCTTCGACGCCGCCCTTGCCCCGATCCGGGCGGCGGTCAATGACCGCATCCTGGCCGGAGCGGTGACGCTGGTGTGGCAGGGTGGGCAGCTCAAACACCTAGCCGCGACCGGCTACCGCGATGTCGAGGCAGGCCTGTCCATGGCCGAGAACACCATTTTCCGCATCGCGTCCATGACCAAGCCCGTCATCAGCGCAGCAGCCATGGCCCTCGTCGACGACGGCACGATCCGCTTGAGCGACCCGATCACCACATGGCTGCCGGAGTTCGCCGATATGCGGGTGCTCAAAGATCCGGGCGGGCCATTGGATGACACGTTTCGCGCGCCCCGCACCATCACGGTCGAGGATCTGCTGACCCACCGCAGCGGTCTGACGTACGACTTCATCGCGACCGGAGCTATCGCGAAGGCCTATCAGCCGCTGCACACGGCGACGTTCAGTGAGCCCGACGCATGGATAGCGGCCATCGCCGCGCTGCCGCTGGTGTACCCGCCCGGAGAGCGTTTCCACTACAGCCATTCCACCGATGTCCTCGGGTTACTAATCGCGCGCGCGGCCGGGCAGCCACTCAACGAGCTGCTGCGTCAACGAATCCTGGATCCGCTGCGCATGTCAGATACCGACTTCTTCGTTCCCGAACACAAGGCCGGACGACTGGCACGCCTGTATGGCCTCGACGAGCACGACCAGGTCGTGGCGGCCGATCGTGGCTATCTCACCTCGATGCCCACTTCGGCCCCCGCGCTGTGTCGTGGCGGCGGTGCGCTGGCTAGTACCGCAGGCGACTACCTGACCTTTGCGCGGGCACTGCTGGGTGGCGGCGAGGCCGACGGGGTACGCATTCTCTCCCCGGAGTCGACGGCGGCCCTGCGCGCCAACCGGCTCACGCCCGCTCAGCGGGAGCTGCCGGCATTCGGCCTGCCGTACTGGACCGGACGCGGCTTCGGCCTGGGCTTGTCGGTCGTCCTGGATCCGAATGCGGCCGCATTGTTCGGCCCCGGCGGCGCCGGGACCTTCGGCTGGCCTGGCGCGTTCGGCACATGGTGGCACGCCGATCCGAAGGCCGATGCGATCCTCATGTTCTTGCCGCAGTGGCGGATGCCCGACCTGGACCCCAAAGCCGCGTTGGCGAGCACATCTACCCTGCGTCTACAGCTGTTGCACATTCAGTTCGCGCAGGCCGTCTACGCCGCACTGTGAGCGCCGGGTCAGTCCAGGTGTGCCTGTAGCAGCCAGCCCGCCATCGAGACTCGGCCGTTGGGCTCTTCGCGGACTTCGGCGAAGCCCTGTGCCGCGCCGTCCTTGAATCCCTCGCCGTTGGCGTACAGCCGTGCCGGGCTGATGTCGTCGATGGTCCAGAACTTGGACACGATCGCGCGCAGCTCGGGTTCGGTGACGGGATAGGGCCCGTCGATATCCGGGGGAAAGCCCGCCTTGTCGAAAACCAGCACGATGTACGTGGCGCCCGGTGCCGCGGCACGCACGATCGACTGCTGATATCCCTCACGCAAGGCGACGGGCATCGAATGGAACAGCGTCGAGTCGATGATCGTCCCGAAGCGCCCGTCGTACCCCGTGAAATTCGAGATGTCGGCGACGTCAAAGGTGACATTGGTGAGGCCGCGCTCGGCCGCGTAACCCTTGGCCAGCTCGATCGCCGTGGGCGCGGCGTCCAGGCCGACGGCCGCATGGCCTCGCTCGGCGAGGTACAGAGCGGTCGCGGCCTCCCCGCACCCGGCATCCAACACGTCGCCGTGCACCTTGCCCTGCTCGATGAGTGTCAGGATTTCGGGCTGCGGCTGCCCGATGCTCCACGGCGGCCGAGCGGCGAGTTGCTCGGGTGCCTCACCGCGATACGAGGATTCGAACATGTCTTGCAGGTTCTCGGTCATGGACCCAGGATGCCGAATCCGGCGGCGCGTGTCAATGTGCCTGACATTTGATCAGTGCATCTCCCGGGACAGCGCGTGCGCGAAATCGATGAGTCGATTCATCTGTGCCACACCATGACTGGAGTACTTTGAGAACTGGAAGTTCTCGATGCTGTGCCGGTATTCCTCCAGCGAAGCCTTGACGGTACGCGTAGTAGTCGAGGTGTACAGCGTCAGGTCAACCGTCGTCATGGTCACGGCACCATCCGGAGCGACGTCGTAGTCGACCTTCAAGGACTTATCGGTGATTTCGGACAGCGGGATGGTGCGCAGGGTCACCGATATCGTGGGATGCGGGGGCCGCTCCTCATGCCCCGCGCAGTGCCCTTCCCTAACGAACCAGAGAATGAGCCGCCCGCTGTCGACCAGCGCAATCTCGTACCACCACTTCTCACCCCACGACCCATGCTCGCAGCCTCGGTTCAGCAGGAAGGTGCCCACCTGCGCTACGTCGACCACCCGGCGTAGTTGATCGATCGCCATCCAGGCATGCGGCGTGAAAACGCCAATCGCAGCACCCAAATGCGGGATTGCCGCCCAGTCGGCATCTCTGTCAAACACGTTGTGCCACCGCCCGTCCGAATTGAAGAAGCCGCTCCATCTGCGCGAGACCGCCGTCCACGATCGACTTGGCGAAGTAGAAATCCTGCACTTCCCACTCGGTTTCCGAGATCGAGACCGCGCGACTCTTTTCTGGAGTCACCGTCGAGAGCCACAATTCGACGGCGAGCAGCGAGCGCTCCGCACCCAGCTGTTGATACGTCGTCTTCAGCTGACGGTCGGTGATCGCGCCCAGCGGAATCACCCGGATCGATGAGGTGAACTCCGATGATCCGAGCAGTCCGGACTTGTCCTCGCCGTGCCACATCACAAGCCTGCGGCCGTCGGTCAGCGCCACCTCCTGCCACAGACCTTCCGACTGCTCAGCTGGTTCACGATCCAGAACGAAGGCAGACACCTCCGAGATGTCCACCACCGCCCGCAGCGCATCGAGCGCCACCTTCGGGTCCCGGAGTCCGACGGTCGCGGCGTTGGTGAGGTCCGGATACGGTGCCCAGTCCTGGTACCCATCGCCCTCGACATCGCGCAGTGAACGCTCGATGGCTGTCACCTCGGCCACCCACTCGGCTGGATCCGCATCGGTCCACAGATCGGCGAGCTCACTGCCCGAAGCCTGTACCCGGGCGATCGCGCCGCGCGCCAGCACCGCAAGCGCATATGCTTGAGTTTGCTTTATGACAATGTCGGCCACCGCTTCCGACCACTGCCCCACACGCATATCGACCTGGCCTGAACATCGGATGGCAATCACCGCAGCGGCAGCGACCACCGTTGACCCCTCTGGCGCCTCGAGGTAGTCAGCATTCGCCAGACGCAAGCATCGCGCCAGTTGAAGCTCGATATCATCGCTCTGCCTGAGATCCCCCAGGAAGTCGGCAGCGTCATCGTTGTCAAACGGTCCAGCACCCCAGGCTCCCACACAGCTAATAGTGGCAGAACACCCCGACTAGCGCATCTCAACATATTTGAGTCGAGGTACGTGCCTACCATCCATGTTGCTGCCCGGATCGCACCCAGGACCGGCCGATAGGCTCGCGACATCACCGAGAGAATCGAGGCGACCATGACCGAACCATCGGGCAGCGAGCAATCATTCAACGAGGCCAACATCGCCGAGTTCCGCGCCAACGGCGGCAAGGTCGGCGGCCAATTCGAGGGTTTTCCGCTCATGCTCTTGACGAGCACCGGAGCCAAATCGGGCGCCGAACGCGTGAACCCGTTGGCCTACTTCGATATCGACGGCAAGGCCTACATCGTGGGCTCGGCCGCTGGACGTCCCAACAACCCCGCCTGGGTAGCCAATGTGCGCGCCAACCCCGATGTCGCCGTAGAGATCGGCGCCAACCCGAAAACAAAGGCCACGGCCGTCGAACTCCCCCGCGCCGAGCGTGATCGAGTGTTCGCCATCGTCAAACAGCGTGCACCCGGATTCGCCGAGTACGAGACTCTGACGGACCGGGTGATCCCCGTGTTCGAGATACGCCTCGACTGACCTATTCCGCGGAGCTGGAAGCCGAGCCACCCCGGATGTGCGGGGTCACCAGCATGAGCTGACCCAGCACGCCGTTCACGAACGCCGGTGACTCGTCGGTGGAAAGCTGTTTGGCCAGCTCGACCGCTTCGTCGACAGCCACTACCTCGGGCACGTCCTCGGCATGGAGCAGCTCCCACACCGCGACGCGCATAATCGCGCGGTCCACCGCGGGCAGCCTGGCCAGCGTCCAGCCCTGCAGATGCGAGGAGATCAGCTCGTCGATGTGCGTGGCGTGCTCGGTGACACCGTGCGCGACCGTCACCGTGTAGGGGTTCAGCGGCTCCACGTCGGGCTTCGCCTCCGCCAGGCCGCGACGCTCATCGGCCACCGCGGCTGCCGTCATATCCCGCGCCTCGGCCTCGAACAGCAGGTCCACTGCCCGCTTACGCGCCTTGCGGCGGCCGCCCTTGGCGGAGGCGCGGCCGGTCGAACCGCTATCAGCCATTCACGCGGCCGAGGTAGCTGGCGTCGCGCGTGTCGACCTTGAGGCGGTCACCGGTGTTGATGAACAACGGCACCTGGATCTCGGCGCCGGTTTCCATCGTCGCCGGCTTGGTGCCCGCGCTGGAACGATCACCCTGCAGGCCCGGCTCGGTGTGCGTCACCACCAGCTCGACCGACACCGGCAGCTCGATGTACAGCGGCGCGCCCTCGTTGAACGCGACCTGCACGGTCATGCTCTCCAGCAGGAACCGGTGTGCGTCGCCGACCAGCTCGGGAGTGAGGTGATGCTGCTCGTAATCCTGGCTGTCCATGAACACGAACGAGTCGCCGTCGCGGTACAGGTAGGTGGTGTCGCGCCGGTCGACGGTCGCGGTCTCGACCTTCACACCCGCGTTGAAGGTCTTATCGACGACCTTGCCCGACAGCACGTTCTTGAGCTTGGTGCGCACGAACGCCGGTCCCTTACCGGGCTTCACGTGCTGGAACTCGGTGATCTGCCACAGCTGACCATCGATGTTGAGCACCAGGCCGTTCTTGAAATCGGCGGTTGAAGCCACAGTCGTCTATCTCCTTGCGTAACTGTTCAGTACTACTCAATTAATGACGGTGAGTTCCTTGGGGAACCGGGTCAATAGCTCCGGCCCATCGGGCCGCACCACGAGCGTGTCCTCGATCCGGACTCCGCCCCGGTCGGGCAGGTAGACCCCTGGCTCGACTGTCACCGCCGAGCCAGCAAGCAGTGTACCGGTGGCGCCGGCACCGATACCCGGTGCTTCGTGGATCTGCAACCCCACACCGTGGCCGAGACCGTGACCGAAGTTCTGTCCGTATCCGGCGGCGGCGATGACATCGCGGGCCGCGGCGTCCACACCCTTCAGCGATGCTCCGGGTGCCAGGGCCTCCCGTCCGGCCGCCTGTGCGACCAGCACCAGTTCGTAGATCTCCTGCTGCCACGGCGACACCGATCCCAGCACCAGGGTGCGGGTCATGTCCGAGTGATATCCGGCGACCAGTGCACCGAAGTCGATCTTTACGAAGTCGCCGGTGGCCAGCACCGCGTCGGTGGGTCGGTGGTGCGGTATCGCCGAATGCGAGCCGGCCGCGACGATGGTCTCGAACGACGCGCCGTCGGCTCCGTGTTCACACATGAGGTTCTCCAGGTCGCGGGCGACATCACGCTCAGTGCGCCCAGGCCGGATCCCGCCCGTCTCGATCAAGGCAGATAACGCGGTATCTGCTGCAGCGCAGGCTCTTTCGAGGAGGAGTACCTCGGATTCATCCTTCACTTCCCGGAGTTTCTCCACCCGGTTCGGAGCCCGGATCAGCTCGACGTCCCCGGCCGCCGCACTCAATTTGTCGAATCCGTCGACGGTGACCACGTGGCTTTCGAATCCCGCGCGCCCGGCGGCGGCCGACGCGATCAGCGCCGCGCCGTAGCCACGGTCGATCAGCGCGCGCAGATCCGGAACCTGCGCGGCGGCTTGGGTGCGGTAGCGGCCATCGGTGCACAACACGGTCGCCTTCTCATCCGCTCCGTCGCCCGCGGCCACCCAAAGCGCTGCGGCGGACCCCGTGAAACCCGTCAGATAGCGAATGTTGACCAGGTCGGTGATCAGAAGCGCATCGAGTCCGTCGGCGCGCAGTCCCTCACGCAGTCGTTCCCGGCGATCGATATGGCTGAGGACGGTCGTCATAGGTGTCGACGGTACCGCGATACGCTGGGCCCATGCCCGAAGCTGGAACACGTTCCATGACCGCGCAATGGCTTACCCGTGGCGCCGTCTTCGCCGTCTTTATGGTGCTGGTCCGCGTGATACAGGGCCTGGCCATCAGTGTCTGGGAGACCCACGGCACCCTCATCAACATCACGCTGGTTCTGGTGTTCGTCGCAGCGGTGGTGGTCTGGGCGATCACCGACGGCCGCGGCGATGCCCGGCGCAACCCCGATCCGGACCGCCGTGAAGATCTGGCCATGTGGTGGCTGCTGGGTGGCATCTTCGCCGGGGCGGTCAGCGGCCTGGTGATCTGGCTGATCAGCCTGTTCAACGAGGGGATCTACGCGGCGGGCATCCTGGCCGAGCTCACCACCACCGCGGCATTCGTGGCGCTGCTGGTGTTCGGACCCGCCATGGTCGGCGTATTCGCGGGCCGACTGCTAGTGGACCGCAAGGAAAAGGAGCACGCCGCGCTGCAGCAGTCGGATACCGACGTGTTCCAGGCGGTTCAGGACGAAGTGGACGTCACGAAGTAGCGCAGCGCCAGCAGGTATCCCTGCACGCCGAGCCCGACAATCACCCCGGTGGCCAACGCACTGAGGTACGACTTGTGCCGAAACTCTTCGCGTGCATACACATTCGAGATATGCACCTCGATCAATCCGGCCGTCAATTCGGCACACGCATCCCGTAGTGCAACCGATGTGTGGGTGAATGCGCCCGCATTCAGGATCACCGGATCCTTGGCGTCGGCGGCATCGTGAATCCAGCCGAGCAATTCGGCTTCGCTGTCGGTCTGCCGCACCTGGACATCCACACCCAACGAGTCCGCTTCGGCCTGGACGAATGACACCAGCTCCTCATAGGTGACGCTGCCGTAGACGGCGGCCTCCCGCTTACCAAGGCGGCCAAGATTGGGGCCGTTGAGAACCTGGATCGTCACAACATCACTCCCTCACCAGTGGTCGGACCTGCCACCACCGAGTACGCGGCGGCCAGCAGTGACGGGTCGGGGCCTTCCAGTCGTCCCGGCTTGGCCAACCCGTCAAGCACCACGAATCGCAGTATGCCCGAGCGGGTCTTCTTATCGCCCTGCATCGATTCGACGAGCTGTCCCAGCGCGTCGGCGTCATAACGTGTCGGCAATCCGAGCGCCGAGAGCACCCGCGCGTGGCGATCGGCGGTCTCGTCGTCCAGACGTCCGGCCAAGCGCCCCAGTTCGGCTGCGAATACCAGACCGACCGACACGGCAGCGCCGTGGCGCCACCGGTACCGCTCACGTCGCTCGATGGCATGACCGAGGGTGTGACCGTAGTTGAGGATCTCGCGTAGCTCGGCTTCCTTCTCGTCGGCGGCCACCACCTTGGCCTTGACCGCGATGGAACGTTCGATGAGCTCGCGCAGCACCGGCTTCGACGGATCGATCGCGGCCTCCGGGTCGGCCTCGATGAGCTCAAGGATGACCGGGTCGGCGATGAATCCTGCCTTCACCACTTCGGCCATACCGGCGACGATTTCGTTGCGCGGCAACGAGTCGAGCGTCGCCAGGTCCACCAGCACCGCCCCCGGCTGATGGAATGCGCCGACGAGGTTTTTACCCGCCTCGGTGTTGATGCCCGTCTTGCCGCCGACCGCGGCATCGACCATCGCGAGCAGCGTGGTGGGTACGTGCACCACCTTCACGCCGCGTAACCAGGTGGCGGCGGCGAAGCCGGCGGTGTCGGTGGCGGCCCCTCCCCCCAGGCTGACGACGGCGTCTTTGCGCCCGATGCCGATGCGGCCCAGTACCTCCCAGATGAATCCGAGCACGGCCAGATCCTTGCCCGCCTCGGCGTCGGGAATCTCGACCCGATGCGCATCGATTCCGGTGTCGGCCAGGGTCTTCCGAATTTCCTCGGCGGTCGCCGCGAGGGTGGGCTGATGCAGTATCGCCACCTTGTCGGAGCCCTTGAGCGCGCCCACCAACTCACCCAGTAGACCCGTTCCCACGATAACCGGGTAGGGCGGGTTCACCTCGACGGTGATCGTCGTCGGCTCGGCGCTAGTCATTGTCGGCTCTTCCTTTAGTTTCGGTTCCGGGGGTATCGCTCTTGGTTGCCGCGGGAGTACCGGAGGTACGGCGCCGCGATCGGGGACGTCGTCGGGGGCGTCGCCGCCGTGAGGAAGCTGTGGTGCCAGCCTCTGGGTTCTCCAACCGGGACACGATGGTCCGGACCACTGCGCCGGGATTTCGCCTGTCGGTGTTGACCTTGATGGTGGCGACCTCTCGGTACAGCGGAACTCGCTGCGAGATGAGGGCGTGGTACTTCTCGGCGCGGTCCGGCCCAGCCAGCAGCGGACGCACCACGCTTCCTCCGGTGCGTCGGATTCCTTCCGCGGCACTGATTTCCAGGTACACCACGGTATGCCCCGTGAGTGCTTCCCGGACGCCTGGAGTGAGCACGGCGCCACCGCCGAGCGAGACCACCCCGTCCTGCTGATCAAGCGCCTGCCGAATCACCGATTCTTCGATACGCCGGAATTCCGGCTCCCCATCGGTGGCGAAGATGTCGGCGATGGTGCGGCCGGCCTGCGCCTCGATGCCGATGTCGGTGTCATAGACGTTGACGTTCAACGCTTTTGCCAGGCGACGGCCGATGGTGGACTTACCCGATCCGGGCAGTCCGACAAGGACGGCTTTGGGGCTCATCCCGCTGTGTTAGCCGCTCTTCGCGCAAGCTGCTCATCGGAAGACTCTTGGCGTGGCTCCCGCTGCGCCACCGCGTCCAGGTACGCGCCGACGTTGGTCTTCGTCTCGGACAGCGAGTCTCCACCGAACTTTTCCAGTGCGGCACGGGCAACCACCAGCGCAACCATCGCCTCGGCGACCACGCCAGCGGCCGGGACCGCGCACACGTCGGAGCGCTGGTGAATCGCGACCGCCTCGTCGCCGGTGGACATGTCCACGGTCGCCAACGCCCGCGGCACGGTGGAGATGGGCTTCATCGCCGCCCGCACCCGCAGCGGCTGACCGTTGGTCATGCCACCTTCCAGCCCGCCGGCGCGATTGGTGGAGCGCAGGATGCCGTCGGGGCCGGGGTAAATCTCGTCGTGCGCGGCGCTGCCCCGTCGGCGCGCGGTGGTGAAACCGTCACCGATCTCCACGCCCTTGATCGCCTGGATACCCATGATCGCTGCCGCCAGTTGGCTGTCCAGCCGGTCGTGTCCACTGATGAACGAACCGAGTCCCACGGGCAGACCGGCGACCACTACCTCGACCACGCCACCGAGGGTGTCGCCGTCCTTCTTGGCGGCCTCGATCTCGCTGATCATCGAAGACTGAGCCTGCTCGCCAAATGCCCGCACCGGGCTGGCGTCGATGGCATCCAGGTCGGCGGCGCCCGGAACCGGACCTTCGTAGGGCTCGGAGTCGCCGATGGAGATGACGTGCGAGATGACATCGACTCCCAGGGCCTGCTTCAGGAAAGCCTTGGCAAGGGTGCCCACCGCCACACGCGCCGCGGTCTCGCGCGCACTGGCCCGCTCGAGCACCGGGCGCGCGTCATCGAATCCGTACTTGAGCATGCCCGCGTAGTCGGCGTGCCCGGGACGGGGGCGGGTCAGCGGCGCGTTGCGCGCGATGTTCTCCAACTCGGCGGGGTCCACGGGGTCCGGAGACATCACGGTCTCCCACTTGGGCCATTCGGTGTTGCCGACCTCGATGGCAACCGGGCCGCCCAAGGTCAGTCCGTGGCGCACGCCGCCGAGCATGGTGACCTGATCGGCCTCGAAAGCCATCCGCGCACCCCGGCCGTAGCCCAGGCGGCGACGCGCCAGCTGCCTACCGATGTCCTCCGATGTCAGTTCGACACCGGCGACCATGCCTTCCAGTACCGCGACCAACGCGCGTCCATGCGATTCACCTGCCGTGATCCAGCGCAACACGTGCACCATTGTCCCATGCGGGCAGGTCGGTCTTCCAAATCGATCGGGACAGTGGATGGTTCTTTGTCAGATGCCCGGTACGAGGACCGTCAGCCCGGTCGCTAACGCCGTGGCCAGACACATTGACGGTCCGTGCGGAACCGCCACTCCCCGGCGCCCGCACGCTATGAGCAGCACACCGATCAGGCCGGTCAACAGCGGCGCACCGATCGCTGCCAGAAACCACGTGTCCAATCCGAACGCCCCCGACAATCCCCCCGTCCCGAAGGCGAGCTTCACGTCCCCGGCCCCCATCGCACGTGGCGAGAGCAGATGCGCGGCCAGGTACACGATCGCCAACGCCACCGCGCCGACCAGCATCGGTGGATTGCGGTCGAACATCGCCACCACGACGATCCCGGCGGCCGCGGGCAGCGTGAGCCAGTTCGGCAGCCTTCGGTACCTGATGTCGAAATATGACAGCGCCGCCATCCAGCACAGCACCGCCGCCCCCACCCCGTAAATCATGTGGGGAATGTAGCGCCGCGCGGCTAGATTCGGAGTAGTGACGAAGACATTGTGGAGCCCGCAGGAATACAGCCGCTTCGGAGATGAACGCAGTCGCCCGTTCTACGAACTGCTGTCCCGGATACCGGCCTCGGCTCCGCGCACTGTCGTTGACTTGGGTTGCGCCAGTGGAATCTTGACCGTCGAATTGGCCCGCCGGTGGCCAGGCGCATCGGTGCTGGGACTGGATTCCTCCGCCGAGCTG
Organism: Mycobacteroides chelonae CCUG 47445; assembly: GCF_001632805.1. Classification (NCBI taxonomy): domain Bacteria; kingdom Bacillati; phylum Actinomycetota; class Actinomycetes; order Mycobacteriales; family Mycobacteriaceae; genus Mycobacteroides; species Mycobacteroides chelonae. The sequence continues at coordinate 2,823,834 of NZ_CP007220.1, forward strand.
CTGGCCACCGCACCCGCTGATTTGCCCGCCAATCTGCGTCTGGAGCAAGGCGATATCGCGGACTTTCGGGCCGATGGCGTAGACGTGCTGTTCACCAATGCGGCCTTGCAATGGCTTCCACAGCACCGCGAGCTCATCTCCGCATGGGCTGAGCAACTCAATCCGGGTGGATATCTGGCCTTTCAGGTTCCGGGCAACTTCGGCGCACCCTCGCATGCGCTGATGCGCCAGGTGGCCGAATCGCCACGATGGCTATCGCGATTGGACGGTGTGCTGCGTGGAACCGAGAGCACGGACGGCGCCGAAGGTTATGCGCGCCTGGCTATTTCCGCCGGTCTGGTTCCGGACGCCTGGGAAACCACATACGTGCACCTGCTGGCGGGCGAGGATCCGGTGCTGCGATGGGTGCATGGCACGGGGCTGAGACCCGTCGTGTCGGCACTGTCGGCCGCCGAATTCGCCGAGTTCGAGTCCGAGTACGCCGGACTGCTGCGCCAGGCTTATCCGCGCTCCGGCGAGGTGACTCCGTTTGGATTCCGCCGAATCTTCTGTGTGGCATCCAAGCCGGAGGTGGGTCGATAGAATCGGGCGGTGCCGGATACCAATGCCAAGGAACGCTCGCTCACTGGGCATGAGGCACGTTGGGAACGGCACAACTCCGCCCGCCAGACCCGCATCGTGGAGTCGGCCGTAGCACTGCTCGACGAAACGCCGCCCGGCACCGAGATTCCCGTGCAGTCGATCGCCAAACGGGCCGAGCTGGCCAAGTCTGTGGTGTACCGGCAGTTCGAGGGGCGCGAGGACCTCGATCGGCGCATTCGTTCGTATCTGATGGAGGACTTCGATACGACAATCTCGTCGCAGCTCGATGTCACCAGAGGTTCCATCAACGACATTGCCACCAGAACCATTCGCGCGGTGCTGGATTGGATGACCGATTACCCCCATCGCTACGAGTTCATGGGCTCCGGCACCACCGACGAGGATCCCGCCGTCGATGCGGTCAGTACGGTCAAGGTGCGCATGGAGCAGCGTGTCCGCGGGGTCCTGATTCCGATCACCGAGCTACTCGGGATCGACTACAGCCCCTTCGAATCGGTCACCTACGCGGTGGTGACGATGGTCGAGGGGACCCTCTCCCGATGGTTGCGGGAAAACGACCCCGTGCGCAGTCGCACCGAGATCGTCGAGGATCTGGCGAACTACGTCTGGTACGTGCTGGACGGGGCCGGGCGTTCGATGGGCGTGTCCCTGGACCCGCAGACCGAACTGATGGCGGCTATCGCCGAACTGTCAGGCGCCAACCGCTAGAGGCGTGCCCACGGGCGAGCGGTCGGGCTCGCTCCGGTATCGCGACGGACGGCCATCGATATGCAGCACCTTCCACAGCGGGCGCACCCACCACGGCCGCATTCCGATGTCCTCGGTGAGCTTGCGCATGTCTCCGAAGTACTCGGCAAGCGTGTGACGCGCGTGCTCGCTGCGCCAGAAGGCCTGCTTGAAAACCTCACGCGGGATGCCGAACTCGGCGGCGAAGGTCCGTGGCGGAATCATGATCTCGTTGGCCAGCAGCTTCATGACGACCGGGAACAGCAGGGTGCACAGTGCGCGTTTGCGCGCACTCATCAGCGGCATGTGGACGCGCAGGAACTCACCGGCGAAGGAGATGTGCCGCGCCTCTTCGGCCACGTGGATTTCCATGGTGCGCCGGACGGCCGGCGGCAGGTCGACGTCCTTGCGGATCAACGACTTCTGGTAGTGATCGATGGGCTCTTCGCCGCCGAGGATGCCGATGAAGAGGACCACATGGGCCCAACCGCCTGCCACGCCGATTATCGGCGAGAGCCTGCGGAACCACTTGCGCATGCCCGGGACGTCGTCACCGATGCGGTTGACGAGCTCCTGGAACATCTGGATGTGGTTGCACTCCTCGGTCATCTCGTGGAGGCAGTAGCGGAACTCAGGCGAGCCGTTCGGCAGCTTCATGAGGTACTGCATCATGCCGCGGATCAGAATGCTCTCGAAGGCGAGCCCAACCTTGACGCTGTTGGCCAGCCGCCAGCGGCCGATCTCGATTTGACGGTCGAGGGGCAGATCCCGGTACCACTGCGTGGCGCCGAGCGTGTCCAGCTCGGGGTTCAGCACCCAGCGGGGGTCGTTGCGGTCGATCTGGTAATCGGGCGCGTCCCAGTCGATGTCCGTGAAGGGATCGAAGTGCAGACGCACCGAACCTTCGGACAGCGTGTGCAGGGTTTGCAGGTACTCCGCGTCGAAGTCGCTCGGCCCGGGGACGGTGTAAAGCGGCATTGCTTCCTCCTCGAATTACCCACCAATTTACTGGGACGCGGCATCCCATGCAACATCTGATGGGACCAAAAGTCCCATAAATTTGATTCCCGCAGGTCGCATCTACTCGTGAGTCTGAATCTGCCCGACGGCCAGCCGCCGGCAACGCCGGATTACCGGGTGCTCAGCGCAGGGCGGCGGCCATCGCCGCACGTGGTGCGGGCTGCCCGGTGAACAGCTCTACCTGGGTGAACGCCTGGTTGAGCAGCATCTCCAAACCGCCGGCGACCGCTGCTCCCCGATCGTGTGCCGTGGCTGCCAGTTCGGTGGGCCACGGGTGATAGATAACGTCGAGAATCGCCGGGGCCGCGGCCAGGGAATCCGAATAGGGTGCCGCCGCCTCCGCCGGCACGGTGCTCACCAGCACGCCGGACGATGCGCACACCGAGGACAGGGCGGCGTCCTCGAAACCAATCACGGAGGCCGGCAGGCCCACTCGCTGCGCCAGCTCCAGAGCTCCGTGCGCGCGGGTCGCATCCCGGGCCACCACCGTCAGGGACTTGATACCCATTGCCGCCAGCGCCACGATGGCCGGCCGCGCGGTACCGCCGGCGCCGACGATCACGGCTGCCCGCTCCGCGGGTTCGATTCCCGCGCCGCGCAGTGCCCCGGATACGCCATCGACGTCGGTGTTGTCGGCATGCCAACCGTCATCGGTACGCACCAGGGTGTTGGCGGCACCGATCAGCCGCGCACGTTCGGTGCAACTCGACGCCGATTCCAGGGCGGCGAACTTGCCGGGCATGGTCACCGAGAAACCCACCCAATCGGGCCCGGCGCCTCCCACCACGTCGGGCAGCTGCTCAGCCGTGCACTCGATGCGTTCGTATGTCCAGCCGGTCAGCCCCAGTGCGCGATAGGCGGCCAGATGTAAATCGGGCGAGCGGGAATGCCCTATCGGTGAGCCGAGCACCGCGGCGCGGCGAACCTCAGCCGTGCTCATGCTCTACGCCGGGGAGGCTCATCGCGCACTGTCCAGAATGCCGTTCTTCTTGGCCAGCTCGATGTTGGCCAAATGCTCGTTGTAGTCGGCGGTGAACAACGTGGTGCCCTCGGCGTCGATCGTGACGAAGTACAGCCAGTCCCCCGGCTCCGGATGCTCGGCCGCCTGAAGCGCCTCGGGGCTCGGCGAAGAAATCGGGGTAGCCGGGAGCCCCTGCGACACATAGGTATTCCAGAGCGTCTTGCGCTCGCGGTCGTCATCGGTCGTCGCGACTTCTTGGCGGTCCAACGGGTAGTTCACCGTGGAGTCGAATTCCAGCTTCTGATGCTTGGCCAGCCGGTTGTAGACCACCCGCGCCACCTTCGCGAAGTCGCGCGGTTTGGCCTCCCGCTGCAGCAGCGAGGCCACCACCAGCACTTCATAGGGCGACAACCCGGCCGCATCGGCCTGCAGCAACCCCAGCTGCTGGTACTGGTCGCTGCTCTCACGGATGAGGGAGGCCAGAATCTGCTCCGGCTCGGCCATCGGGTCGAAGTCCCACCGCCCAGCGGCGATCAGTCCCTCGAGGCGGCGGTGGTCGTCGCGCACGGCATTGACTCCGTTGGACGCCCACTGCGGGACCGACAGCTCGGCCTGCGAGGCCGTCGTGGCGGCCTGCCGTAAGTCCGAAGCGGCCACGCAATGCTTGTCCCCGTCCAGGTCCACACACGAAGCACGCGCGATGAGGGTGAAGATGCCCTCGGTAACGGCGCCATTGGCCACCGCGGAGACGTCATCGAGCTGACGGCCCTCCGGGATGACGAGCAGACCGACCCGGTTGTCTTGTTCGGCCAGACGCGCGACGGCGTCCTTGCCGGGAATCTTGGTGCGCAGCTTGTAGAAGCCGGGCTGGATCGCGGCGATGGCCTGATTGCCTTGCGCGGCATCAGTGAACGCACTCGGAGTGGCCACCACTCCCTCGTCCTTCAGCCGCTGTCCGATGACCTTGGTGGTGTCGCCGCGATGCACCTCGAACACGAAGTCCTTGACCCCGGAGCCCGAGTAGTCGGTGACGGGGGCGTCGGCACCGAAGAGGCTGTCCCACAGCTTTGCTCCGCCGACAACGGCAGCGACGGTGATGATGACAACCAGCGCCAGACCCGCCAGTCCGGCGTTACGGCGACGCCGCGCCGCAGCCCTGCGGCGCGCCCGCTCACGACGGGTCTCGCGAGGACGCGGACCCACCGCCACCGGGACGGCCCGGCGACCGCCTCCCCAGTCGTCGTCGGGCTCCTGGCGATCGTCCCAATCGCGCCAGTCGCTCAACGCGTGCCCCCTTCACTGCCGCACCGGCGACGCTGCTCAAGCCAATCCTGCAGAATGGCCACCGCTGCCGCCTGGTCGATGATGCCGCGCTGCTGACGAGACCGTACTCCTGCCTCACGCAGGGAACGCTGGGCGGTAGTAGTAGTGAAACGCTCGTCTACTAAGCGCACCGGCACGGGCGCGATTCGCTCGCTCAGCTCCCGGGCGAACCCTGCGGCATCGCGCGCCGAGGCCCCCGTACCTTCGCGCAGGTTGCGTGGCAGGCCGACAACGACCTCTACCACGCTCAGCTCCTCGACCAATTCCACGATGCGGCGAAAATCACTGTCTTCCTTATTATCCCGCGCGACCGTTTCGACCGGGGTGGCAAGAATTCCGTCGGGGTCGCACGATGCGACTCCTATTCTGACGGTGCCCACATCCACGCCGAGACGACGGCCGCGGCCCGGATCGTCCGGGCCTGGACGATCAGGGGCAGGAGCTTCGCTATCGGGCACTCGGTTCAGGCCTGGCGGATCTGTTCACGCAGCGCCCGCAGTGCCGCGTCAATGCCGGAGGAGTCCTTACCGGACCCCTGTGCCGTGTCGGACTTACCGCCGCCTCGTCCGTCCACGGCCGATCCGATGGCACCCACGAGGTCGTTGGCACGCAGCCCCGCATCTTGAGCGGCCTGGTTGACCGACACCACGAAGGGCACCGAGCCCTCGCCGGCTGCGATCAGCGCGACCACGGCGGGGTCACTGCCGAGCCGGCCCCGAATGTCTCCGATCAGACTGCGCAGGTCACCCGCGCCGGTCCCGTCGGGCAGCCGGTGCGCCACCACGGTGACGGTGCCGGCCGACGTGCTCAGGCGTTCCGCGTTGTCCACCAACGTCGAGATGGAGGCCTTTACCGAGGCCAAACGTGTTTGCTCCAACTCCTTTTCGGCCACCTTCAGGCGCTCCACCAGAGTCGCGACCCGGCCGGGAACCTCCTCGGAGGGCACCTTCAGGCTTGAGGACAGCGCGGCCATCAAGGCACGTTCCTTCGAGAGGTAGCGGAACGCGTCCAGGCCGACATAGGCCTCCACCCGGCGCACGCCCGAGCCCACCGAAGACTCTCCCAGCAGCGTCACGGGTCCGATCTGGGAGGAGTTGGCCACGTGAGTCCCACCGCACAATTCGAGCGAGAACGGGCCGCCGATGTCGACAACGCGCACGTTGTCTCCGTAGTTCTCGCCGAACAGCGCCATCGCTCCCATGGCCTTGGCCTTGTCCAGATCAGTGATGAAGGTGTTGACGGGATAGTTGGCCTCGACCGCCTTGTTGGCCACGTCCTCGACCTCTTGCCGCTGTGCCTCCGAGAGCGCGCCCTGCCAGCTGAAGTCGAAACGCAGGTATCCGGGCCGGTTCAGCGAGCCCGCCTGAACGGCATTGGGCCCCAGTACTTGCCGCAGCGCGGCGTGCACCATGTGCGTGCCCGAGTGGCCCTGAGTGGCGCCGTGGCGCCACTGCGGATCCACCGAGGCCACCACCTGATCACCCTCGACGAACTCACCGGATTCCACCGTGACCTTGTGTACGAAGAGGGTTTTGGCGATCTTCTGGACATCGGAGACCTTCGCCTGCGATGTTGCGTTCGTCCCGTCGCCGCGAATGGATCCGATGTCGGCGATCTGGCCGCCCGATTCCGCGTAGAGCGGGGTGCGGTCCAACACGATTTCCGCCTCGGCGCCCGCCGAGGCGACCGGCACCCGGGCGCCGTCGACGAAGATGCCCAGAATCGTTGCCTGCGAATCTAATTCGTCGAATCCGGTGAATTCCGTGGGCCCCGCGTCCACGAGTTCGCGGTATGCCGTCAGGTCTGCGTGGGCATGCTTGCGCGCAGCGGCGTCGGCCTTGGCGCGTTGCCGCTGCTCATTCATCAGCTCACGGAAGCCGTTCTCGTCCACCGAAAGCCCGGCCTCGGCGGCCATTTCGAGGGTGAGCTCGATGGGGAACCCGTAAGTGTCATGCAGGGTGAACGCGTCGCTACCCGAAAGTGTGCTTTTTCCTGCCGTTTTCGTCTTGTCCGCGGCATCCTCGAACAGCTTCGAACCCGAGGCCAGGGTCCGGTTGAACGCGGTCTCCTCGGCAACGGCGATTCTGCTGATGCGTTCGAAGTCGGTCACCAGCTCGGGGTACGACGGGCCCATCTCGTCACGCACCACGGCCATCAGCTCACCCATCATGGGCTTTTCGACGCCAAGCAACTTGGTGGAGCGGATGATCCGGCGCAGCAGGCGGCGCAGCACATAGCCGCGGCCTTCATTGCCGGGGCTGACCCCGTCGCCGATGATGATCGCCGCCGTGCGGGCGTGGTCGCCGATGACGCGGTAGCGCACGTCGTCCTCGTGACTGCCCTGCCCATACCCGCGCGGGGCAACTGCTGCCACACAGTCGATGACGGGGCGCACCAGGTCGGTTTCGTAGACGTTGTCGACACCCTGCAATAGACACGCGATGCGCTCGACACCCATGCCGGTGTCGATGTTCTGACGCGGCAGTGGGCCGAGTATCTCGAAGTCGGTCTTGGAGGTCCCCTCGCCGCGCTCGTTCTGCATGAACACGAGATTCCAGATCTCGATGTAGCGGTCCTCGTTCGCCTCCGGGCCACCTTCGATGCCGTACTCGGGGCCACGGTCGTAGTAGATCTCCGAGCACGGACCGCAGGGACCGGGGATGCCCATGGACCAGTAGTTGTCGGCCATGCCGCGGCGCTGGATCCGGTCCAGCGGCAGCCCGGCGATGTCCTGCCACAGCCCGATGGCCTCGTCGTCGTCGAGATAGACGGTGGCCCACAGCCTCTCCGGGTCGAAGCCGTAACCCCCCTCGGACAGCGGGTTGGTCAGCAGTGTCCAGGCAAGCCGGATCGCCTCGCTCTTGAAGTAGTCGCCGAAGGAGAAGTTTCCGGCCATCTGGAAGAAGGTGTTGTGCCGGGTGGTGATGCCCACCTCATCGATGTCCGGCGTGCGAATGCACTTCTGGACACTGGTGGCCGTGTTGTACGGCGGCGTGCGCTGCCCCAGGAAGAACGGCACGAACTGGACCATGCCGGCGTTGACGAACAGCAGGTTGGGGTCGTCGAGAATCACCGAAGCGCTCGGTACCTCGGTGTGACCGGCCTTCACGAAGTGGTCCAGGAATCGCTTCCGGATCTCGTGTGTCTGCATGTCGTCCTTGCGTGTAGCTGGGGAATCTGACCGGACCACCCTACCGGTGTGTCCACCTACCGCCGGTATACGCCAAGGTCACCAGGTACCGCCACCAGGTATCTGCTCCGTCACAATTCACCGAGCTAACCGTGAACAGTCCCTCCACATGGACAGACAGGCTCCGGCTTGCCTCATAGCAATCGCGGTCCGGCGCTAGCCGTACGGAGCGTCGCGGATCGAGCTGTCGACGGCTCCGCCGATCGGCGCGGTTGCCAGCCCGGTGAACGGCCCCAGGAACGGGCTCAACAAGATGCCGGCTCCCGCCTCGGCGGCATTACCGGCGGCGCCAGCGCCCACATCGCGGCCGTACTGCTCCACCCACGGATCAACCGGTGCGGGTGGCGGCGGGCCTGGATCTTCGAGGATCGGGTCGGGCCCCGGTTCGGGTTCGGGGTCTGCCCACGCCACGGCGGGCGCTGCCATCACTGCGAGCGATGCCAGTAGCCCGCCCGCGGCCACACGCATACGTAACGCCATGCCTTCAGTATGCCGAGTGTGCGATTTGTGTCGATTTTCTGGCCAGAACCGACAGAATCCGCACACTCGATCAGAACTCAGGGCCTTTTCAGCCCACGCCGGATGATGGCGCGCAGCTTGTCCAGCCGTGATCCGATGTCACGCTCGGTGCCGTGATCGGTGGGCTGGTAGTAATCGGTACCGACCAACTCATCGGGCGGATACTGCTGTGCCACCACCCCGTCGCGGTCGTTATGCGGGTACAGGTAGCCGACGGCATTGCCGAGTTTGGCCGCCCCGCTGTAATGGCCGTCACGCAGATGAGGCGGCACCAGCCCGGCCTTGCCCGCGCGGATGTCGCCCATCGCCGCCCCCAGGGCCGCGGGCACCGCACCCGACTTGGGCGCGGTGGCGAGGTGAATGGTGGCGTGAGTCAGCGTCAGCTGCGCCTCCGGCATCCCGATCAGTTGCACCGTCTGCGCCGCCGCCACCGCCACCGGCAATGCGGTGGGATCGGCCATCCCGACGTCCTCGCTGGCCAGGATCATCAGTCGCCGGGCGATGAAGCGCGGGTCCTCCCCCGCGATCAGCATCCGCGCCAGATAGTGCAGCGCGGCATCCACATCGGACCCGCGGATCGATTTGATGAAGGCACTCACCACGTCGTAGTGCTGATCGCCGTCACGGTCGTAGCGCACGGCAGCGCGGTCCACCGACTGCTCCACCACCTCGACGGTCACGGTGCCGCCCGCTCCTCCCGCAGTCTCCGCCGCGACCTCGAGGGCAGTCAGAGCGCGTCGTGCGTCGCCCGCGGCGAGCTGCGCCAGCAGACTCAGCGCCTCGGGATCCACGGCTACCGCACTGCCGAGCCCGCGCTCATCGGCGATCGCACGCGTGAGTACTTCTCGAATATCGTTGTCGCCCAATGGCTGCAGCTGAAGGATCAGCGAGCGCGAGAGCAGCGGCGCCACTACGGAAAAAGAGGGATTCTCGGTGGTGGCGGCCACCAACAGCACCACTCGGTTCTCCACAGCCGCAAGCAGCGCGTCTTGCTGCGTCTTGGAGAACCGGTGCACCTCGTCGATGAAAAGCACCGTCTGACGGCCGTGAACGGCCGCGCGGCGGGCATCGTCGATGACGGCCCGCACCTCTTTGACTCCGGCGGACAATGCGGACAGCGCCTCGAACCGGCGCCCGGTGGCACCCGAAATCAAGGATGCGAGAGTGGTTTTCCCCGTACCCGGAGGTCCATACAGGATGACCGAGGCAGCACCCGAGCCGTCGACGAGGCGACGCAACGGCGAACCCTGTTTGAGCAGGTGCCCCTGTCCCACCACTTCATCGAGCGCGGCGGGACGCATCCGGACGGCCAGGGGCGCGTTGGGCGGCACCCCGGCATCCGCCGGGGCCGACTCGAAAGCGCCCCCGGGCACGTCGAACAGGCTGTCTGACACGTCTCAGGCTTACCACGTCGGGCCGACGGCTTCAGCCCGCCGGTTGGGTGACGAAATCGATCAGTTCCTCAACACGGCCGATCAGGGCGGGCTCCAGGTCGGTCCAGGTGCGCACCTTGCCGCGAATCCGGCGCCAGGCCTCGGCGATCTCGGTCTGGCTGCCGTGCGGCCAGCCAAGCGCCTGGCAGATGCCGTGCTTCCACTCGATGTCCCGCGGCACGGTGGGCCAGGCATGCAGCCCAATCCGAGCGGGTTTGACCGCCTGCCAGATGTCAACGAACGGATGCCCCACCACCAGGGTGTGCTCGCCATAGGGACCCTTTTGCACCGTTTCGGCGATACGTGACTCCTTCGACCCCTTCACGAGGTGGTCGACCAGAACTCCGAGTCGGCGGCCCGGTCCCGGCTGGAACTCCTTCACGATGGCGGCCAAGTCATCGACCCCTCCCAGATACTCGACGACCACACCTTCGACGCGCAGGTCATGACCCCACACCTGTTCGACGAGTTCGGCGTCGTGACGGCCCTCGACATAGATCCGGCTGGCCAACGCCGTGCGCGCCTTGAGGCCGTGAACGGCAACCGATCCCGACGCGCTCCGGGTTTCCTTGGTAGGGGTGTGCCGCAACGGCTCCTTGAGGATCACCGGTTTACCGTCGATGAGGTATCCCGGGCCTACCGGGAAGCCACGAACTCGTCCGTGCCGGTCTTCCAGGTCCATCCGGCCGTACTCGATGCGCACCACCGCGCCCACAAAACCCGTCTGGGCATCCTCCACGACCAAACCCTTTATCGCCGCGACCTCGGTCGATTGCGGACGCCGCGGAGCGTGCGGGTTGTTGGACAAGATGTCGGTGCCATAGCGATCAGCCACCCGGCGATCGTAGGAATGTGTCGAGATCCCATCGCGTTACGACGCGCCCGCGTGATTAGACCGTGACCGGGACCGCATGCGTGTGGGTGCGGGTGGCCACCACCGAATCGGCGTTTTTCGACCGGCGGGCGGACGGTGGAGAGCACCAGCAAGTCGCGTGGCGTACACCGTTCGAAGGCAACTTTCGATGGACATTCTTCATTTGCTGACTCATAGTGCACGAGATGGCTATGCGCTGGTTTTGGGATCACTGCCAAGCGGTGGAGCTTCTGGTCCTTGCCTTTGCCGCACCAGCTGTTCTGTACCGCGGGTGGCGATGGTGGACAGGTAGACCGTCGCTTGCATTAGCGGCAAGCGCGATTTTTGCAGTATCCATCTGGCCGTGGGCACTGTGTGATATCGAGCCAATTTGGGCGGCGTTATCGCCGAAACTACAAGCCTTTCATGCCGCGGGAGGGATCGGTGTCGTAGCGTCGGCAAGCGCATGGGTACTTGTCTTTGAGGCATGCGGTCAGGCCGATCGCCCGGTTCGTCGCAAGAAGATCCAGAGACTCGTTGCGGGAGCGACGATTACGTTCGTAGCCGTTGCAGCGTTGACCGTTTCGACGGAATCAACACCGGGCGGGAGTGACTTCTTCACCTACCTGACTGAGCCACGCCGCGACTCACTCAGCCTTTTAGCAGCCACTCTCATCGGCCACATCTTTGCCGCCGCCGTGTTAGCCCATCTCGCCCTACTCGCGATGCGGCGGATGGACCACACGCCGGCCGGCATAGGCCTGGGCTTGCTTGGAGCCGCCGGCGGCGCGGTCGCGATTGCGGTCGTAACTCGCGGAATCTGCGCCGAGCTGTTCCAGTGGAATGGATATTCACCTCCGGCATGGTGTGGGCTAACCGTGCAAACGAGCGCCATTACGGCAGGTGCTGCACTTGCCATTTCGGCCCTGACGTGGCCCCCGGCGGCATTGCACCGCCAAGTGCGCCACACGCTGCGCCGACTTCAGCCCTTACGTGATGCATTGATCGAATTATTCCCGGGGCTGGCTCCGCCGCGGCAGTTCGGGGTGGGCCTAACGGCGGTGCCACCGGAATGGATTGACCAAATTCAGGATGGCCTAAGCCTGCTCGCGCAGTACCGCGATCTGCCGCGTGAGGCTTCTTCACCCCCTGAAAATCGCACGAAACATATACAGGCAGTTATTGATTGGATCCAGGGACAATCGCCATCAGGCATGAGCACCGCATGGCTTCACGCGCCACCAGAGCTGACGAATACCGAGTGGATCCAGGTCCTCGCCGATGCATTTATGCCGAGGAACCCAGTTCAATAGCCAAGCGCCAGAACCATTCAGCAGAACATGTCGTCAATGCGTCGCCGAGACGACTCCCCGGCCGCACCCGCTCGTTCCAGACGGCGTAAGACCAGACCCGCGAAACATTCTGCATCGATTTCCTCATCGGGCCACGCGCGGGTTTCGTCACACGATCGCTGCAGCATGAAGGCCACCAGATCTACCGAGGCAGCCTCCATGTGCGCTATCGCGTACTCGGTGATCGCCCGCCCACGGTGACCTAGGACCATATGACCGAGTTCATGAGCAATAGTCCGCTCTCGCGACAACTCCTCTGATCGGACCTTTAGCACGTCCCGGTCCGGGAAGGACAACCACTGCCCAAAAACCCCGACGGGCAACCGCCCGTCCTCGATCGCAATTGGTCTGCCGCGCTGCAGTCCCCACATCTCGACGAGCGTCATCAGCGAGGATGTGCCTGCCGGTGCAACAGCGAACACTCCATCGACGGCGGTTCCGATCTCTGCGTTTCTCGACCGGCGTGCAAGCACGCCGAAACGGGGTATGCCTAAACCCCGCCGACTATGCATCCGCAGAAAATAACAATCCTCGACGCACCCAGCAAGACATGGCATGTCGGCTACGTCCAGACAGAAACCCGGAGAACTCAGTCCTCCATGAGTGATTCGCCGCGCAGCGCCGCGATAACGTCGGTGGCATGACCGGCGACAATGGGGTCGCCCACACGCTCAGCGGCCGCATGTAGCGCTACCCATCGCCCCAGCAGCGCGGCATGGGTGGGCGCGGGATTCCCGAAGGCCACAGTCTCGTCGTCGAGATCGACGTCGATGGTGAAGTACTCGTGAGTGGCCAGCCACACCCACATCAGTCGCGCATCCAGGACGCGCCGCGCGAGCGTCTCGTCATCGGCCAGCCCGGGAGCGATCGACACCACGTCGGAGCGCCACGCTTCGGTCATCGCATCATCGAGCTCGGCGACTTCCTCACGTTCGGCGGCACCGAGGAACTCCGGGTAGACGGTGAGTGCGTGGGCGATGTCCAGCACGATGTCGCGGAATCCGCCCCATTCGTAGTCAAGAATCCGGACACCATGTTCGGTGACGAGGATGTTGTCGGGGGCGACCTCGGAGGGGCTGAAGGCGCGAACGCCGCCCTTTCCGAAAAGCTCAGCTGTTTGCTGTAAACGAGAAATCAGTGCAGGCGGCACTTCGAGGGCGTACTCGCTTCTCAGGATCTGCTGCAGTGGGTCGATGGTCTCCGCCCCACCGATGCGCTGCTGCGACGGGTCGACATCTGTCTTCTTCACATCGATGCGCCTGAGCAGCGCAGCAAAGTCACCTTCACGCCCCACAGTGGCTACGTGCATCCGCCCTAGGGCTTGCGCCCACGCCATCAGCGCATGGTTGATCGCAGCACGATTACGCTCCGCCAGTAGCTCTGACATGGTCGGCGCAGAACCTAGATCGGTAAGCACGATGAGCCGTTCGGCAATGGAGTAGGCAACCAGCTCGGGGCCGGGCCGATGCTTGGCCGTCAACGAGTTTGCGAACTGATACGACACCACCTCACGGAGCACGGCGGCCTCGGATCCCCCTTCGGGGACCTGCTTGATCACCATGGACTTGGGCAACGCGAAAGGGTTCTGCACCGCGCGGACCCGAAGGACGATCGCAGGCCCGCTGCCACCGAGATCCTCGGGTTCAGCCAACGTGACGGTTGCCCCCGCGCGCTTGGAGAGCAACTCCTCGGCTGTGGCGATAACCTGCGCGACGGGGTCTGCCAATAGTGTCGTCATTACCGCTTCACCTTACCTCGTCTTTATAAGACTGTGGGGCGGCACACATTCCTCCCGGTATTCACCTCCACGCATTTGCCGATCAACGCGATGGGTATCACCCTTGCGTGTTCTGACCGATCGGTCTAATTTAAGACCATGCGGTCTGAAGAGACGTTGACGTTCACCGAACGGGCCCGACGAGCACAGATAGTGGCCGGGGCCATCGAGGTACTCGCCGGTGTCGGATATCCGCAGACATCGCTGGCGAAAATCGCCGAGCACGTGGGGGTGGCCAAGAGCGCGGTGCTGTACCACTTCACGTCGAAAACCGAGGTCATCGAATCCGTGATGGTCGATGTCTTTACCCAGGCGGCCACCGCAATCGTGCCTGCCGTACACACAGAGTCCACCGCGACCGCACGCCTCGCCGCCTACATCAGAGCCAACATCGCGTTCATCGTGAGCAATCGGGTAGCCGCGATAGCCCTGTTGGAGATCATCACCGGTTATCGCAGCGCCGACGGCCTCCGATTCGACCAGGCCGCCTCCGGCACAGCGCCGCCCGCAGAGTTCGCCGCCATGGATCCCGAGGCGATCTTCGTCGACGGCATCGCGACCGGCGAGTTCCAACGGGTATCACCCCGGTTCATGAAGAACGCCTTACGAGCCGCCCTGGATGGCGCCGTATGGGAGTTGGGCCGCGACGCGGACTACGACGCGATCGGATACGGGGAGCAACTAGTCGACATGTTCACCAAAGCCGTAGGTGCAGTGCGATGACGACGATCGTGATCTCCGCGTATGGCACCCGCGGAGACGTCGCACCGCTGACCGGGCTGGGAACTCGACTGCGCGACAGCCTATCTGCGCATGTGGTCATTGCCGCGCAACATCCCTACGCACAGCTGGTGCGCGCCTCTGGCCTGGAATTTCGGCCGTTGCCCGGTGATACCGAGACAGCAACGCGGGACTCCCAACACGGTCAGGCACTCGTGGACGGCGCCCGGATGCGCCCTTCGGGCGCGGCTCTCGCTGAGATGCGCGCCGGACTTGTGGGAGTCGGCGAGGCGATGGCCAGCACCGCGCACGATGCCGATCTCCTGCTGGCAGAGGGCCCGGTGGGCACTCTGCTGGGGTATCACGTTGCCGAGGCCCTGGGCATACCCAGCGCAGGACTTGCACTCCAACCAGCTTGCCCCACTACAGAATTTGCACCCCCACCGCTCACCATCCGTTCGTTCGGCGGGTACGGGAATCGGTTGGTATGGCGCCTTGCCCAGTCGGGTGAACGGATCTACACCCCGCTCATCAACGATCTGCGCCACCACCTCGGACTTGCCCCCGCGTCGCGGCGTCGATATCAGGGGGTCCGAGCCAACAGCTGGCCCATCGTGCACGGATACAGCCGGCATGTCGTCACACGTCCCCGTGATTGGCGCGATCACTGGCACCAGACCGGCTACTGGTGGCCTGCCAGTGACGAAACCTGGCTACCGCCAACAGAGCTGGACGAATTTCTGAAGAAGGGACCCGCTCCCGTCTTTCTCGGTTTCGGCAGTACCGCCACATCCCGGGGGCCAGAACTCTCGGAGATCATTGCCGCCGCGACACATGCCGCCGGGGTCCGAGCGGTCGTGCAACGCGGATGGGCCGGACTTGCCGGTCTGGGCAATGACATCCTCACCATCGACGATGTTCCGCACGCCTGGCTGTTTCCGCGAATGGCCGCTGTCGTCCACCACTGCGGCGCCGGCACCGCCGCAGCCGCACTGCGCGCCGGTGTCCCCTCGGTTCCCGTGCCCGGCATCATGGACCAACCCTTCTGGGCCGCACGGCTGTCTCAAGCCGGTGCAGCCACCAGTCCGCTACCGCGCGTGTCGCTTCGAGCCGACGAGCTCTCGGCATCGATTACGCAGGCGATTACTGAATCACGGTATCGCCAAGAAGCCCAACGTCTCTCGCGACTGATTAACGATGAGGACGGTATCGGGTCAGCGGTGATGATCATCGCTGCGATGTTGGACGCCACAACGATGAAAGGTGCACTTCATGGCTACTGATCTACTCATGGGCAACGCACTACTGGCCGGAGCGATAACGCTCGCGGGCGGCGCGATCGGCGCCGGTATCGGTGACGGCATGGCTGGAGCACAGCTCATTGCCGGAGTGGCGCGCCAGCCTGAATCTCAGAACCGTCTATTCACACCATTTTTCATTACCGTGAGCCTCGTGGAAGCCACCTTTTTCATCAACGTGGCGTTCATGGCACTCTTCGTATTTGCCACCCCCGGCGGGTAGTTACGCGGCAGCATCCCCGGCCGCCATGACCACCTCGTGGATCAGACGCATCTTCTCGAGCACCGGACCGGGCAGCACGAAGGGATACAGGTCATCGCGCCCCATGGAGCGGTTGACCATGTTGAGCGACCAGGCCAGGGGCAGCCACATCTCGATAATGGTGTCGAATCCGCTGGGCCCCAAAACCCGGCGATCGAAGGTGCCGCCCGCCGGCGCCAGCGCGAAGGAAGCGGCGGTGTCCAACGTGTCACGGATATGCAGATAGTGCGCGAAGGTCTCCGCCCAGTCCTCGGCGGGATGCATGGTCGCATAGGAGGAGACGAAATTCGCCTCCCACCCCTCGGGCACACCTTGCTGATAGTGGCGGTCCAGTGCGGCCTGGTAGTCGGCATCCGCATCACCGAACAGCGCACGGAATCTCTCGGCATAGTCCGCAGATTCCCCGACGAGCCGGTAGTAGAAGTAATGCCCGATCTCGTGACGGAAATGTCCGAGCAGGGTGCGATACGGCTCATCCATGGAAATGCGAAGCTGCTCGCGATGCACGTCATCGCCCTCGGCCAGATCCAGGGTGATCACTCCGTTGTGATGTCCCGTCATCACCGGTTCCTGCTCACTGGAAAGCAGATCGAAGGCCAGCCCGAACTCGGTGTCGACATCACGCCCCGTCACCGGTAGCCGCAGCTCTGCGAGTTCGGCGATGAGCCGGCGCTTGGCCTTCTCCGCCTCCGCGAACGCAGGCAGGGCTGTGCTGTCAGAGTCGTTGGGCCGGGTGCGCGTGAGCTCACAGGACGCGCATAACGTGCCCGACCCTGTGCCGGACACCAGCCAATTGCATTCGGCCACATGCAGGTTCGCACACAGGCGGTGATCATAGGAGTCGACGAAACCGGGTCCGTCGTCGTTGGCGATAACCAACAGCGCCTTGTCCTGGAGCGAAAACCCGACATGACTGCCACAGGACAGGCACACCGAGTTTTCGAACGCCAGATGCTGACCGCACTGTGGGCAGATGAAGTCACGCATGCGCGGGGCTCTCCTCACACGGTGCGACGTCCACCGACACTTTGATCGTGCTGCTTTCGGAGTCGGTGTAGATGATGCCGCGCAGAGGCGGTACGTCGGCGTAATCGCGACCCCACGCGACGGTGACGTACCGCTCGTCAGCGACGGTGTCATTCGTCGGGTCGAACGCGACCCATCCGTCGGGCGGAACCCACACCGCCGCCCAGGCATGGGTGGCGTCGGCGCCGACGAGGCGGGGCTGTCCCGGCGGCGGATTCGTCGCCAGGTACCCCGATACGTAACGTGCCGCGAGTCCCTGGGTGCGCAGCGCGGTCACCGCCATGCGCGCGAAATCCTGACAGACGCCTTCCCCCGCGGCCAGCACCTCGCTGACCTTGGTGGAAATGGTGGTGGATCCCGACCGGTACTGGAAATCGCGATAGATGCGGCCCATCAAGTCCACGACGGCCTCCCCGAGCGGCCGTCCCGTCGTGAAACTCACTGCGGCGTAGGCCTCTACGTCTTCGGTGATCTCTGGAGGCACCAAATCCAGCACGAACTCGGTGGCCAGCGCACCCGCCCCCGACGATTCCGCGTATGCCGGACGGGCCAGCTCCCATGCCTGCTCCCACCCCGCGCCGGGTGGCGACGGGGCACTGACGTCGACGATGGACCGGGCAGTCACGCTGAGCTCGCGGTGTGGCGTGGTGACGTGGAAGTACGAACTGAGGTTCCCGTAGAGGTCTCTACCGGTGGAACTGTCAGAGGGTTCCGGTTCGACGATCAGCTCGTTCGATTCGCAACGCTGCCAATCGGTGTCACGCGGCGTGAGATAGCCACGGCCATAGGAGCTTGTGACATCGTCGGAGTATTGGTACAGGGTGCGGTGCGTTACCTGATACCGGACCACCGCTGAGCCGCTTGGGTCAAGACCGTCGGTCACGGCAGCCTCCGTGTCGTGTCGGGTCCCCACAGTGGCTGCATCCCGGTCGGCATGGACAAGTGTGTCCTGGTGACCACGGTGGACAACTCGCGCAATGCCTGATGCACGTTGTCGAGAGTTTCAGCGAGCGTATCGCGCTGTCCATCCTCACCGGCGGTATCCAGATCGGCCGGATCGATCCGCCGCAACTGCGTCACCAGATCCTCCACTAGCCGCTCGGGACGCGAGGTTCCCGAGGCACTCGGCAGCGACTTAAGGTCGGTGCGCAGCGATTCCACCTGATACAGAAGCGATCTCGGGTTCACAGCATCGAACAGCAGCAGGTCCGCGACCGCCTCCAGGCTGATCTTGCCGCGGGTGCGGCGACGGTACATCACCGAGGACTCGCACGCCACCAGCGTGGATTCAGTGACCGACTGGTCGGCTGCGCGGCCGCGGACCGTAGTGAGCGTGGAACGCAACAGCGCCGTCAGGCCGAGGCCACGCTCGATGCGCTTTCCGATATCCATGATCGTCCAGCCGATGTCGTGAACCGTCGACTCCGCCGCCAGGCCGGATAGCGCGAGAAGCCCTGCCAATACTTGCGTTTGGGTGGCGGCGAGCACCGTGTCATCGGCGCGGGTGGAGTTGCCTCCCGAACGCGTGCTGTCGTCGTACTCGGCCGCCGCCGCGGCAATGGCCCGGTCCATGCCACCGAGCACCATCCAGGTGTCGTTGGACATCTGGTCGCGAACCGCACGAGCGGCCAGGCCGAGGCGCTCCACCGATTGGGCCAGGGAACCGACCCGTTCCTTGTCCACCGTCAGCGACCACAATTGGGTTCCCAAATCTTCGGATCCGGTGTCGGTGCCGGTGATGTCACCGAGCGCCTTGAGCAACACCGGGACGCATTCACTGGCCTCCATGAACTGCCGATACCGATACTCGTGGAACCGTTCCCGGGTGACAGACAACAGCCGAACGAGATTCTCGGCACGCTCTCCGTATCGCCCGAGCCAGAATAGATCGGACAACACGCGCGGCGAGCTGACCGCGTCGGCGCCCGCCAATCGCCCGGCGGGCAGATCCAGCGGCGCGACGGTCAGTGCCCGCTCGGTCTGATCGCGATCCGGCTGCTGGACCCAGATATCTTTGGCGGCAAGGCTGTTAAGTGTCGATCCCGAATATCCCGAAGCGGCGACATAACCGAGACCACCGATCATCGGCGCGTACCCACCGCGCTGCGCAACGGTGAACAGCCGCATGCCGATCGGTGCCGCGGTGAGGGCTCCCGGCCGCAGGTAGGTGGGGGCCACCGAGAGTTCGGGAAGTTCCTGACCGACCCAGCGCCAGGGGGCCGCTTCGATACGTGCCCGCAATGTCTGCAATGTCTCCGAGGACTGCAACGGTCCGGTATAGACCTCGTCCGACACTGTTGATTTGACCAACAGCGTGCCCAGGTTCGCGAGCAGGTGCGATCGCTCCGCATCGACGCCGCCCCACCAGGTCTGGACGCCCGACAACGCGAGCGGCTCGTCAAGCAGGCGATAGGACAATTCCGGCAGGAAACGGGCCAGGCCCGGGTTTTCCAGTATCCCGCTACCCAGCGAGTTGACGACGGTGACCGCACCCCGGCGCAGCACCTCGACCAGGCCGACGACCCCCAGACGCGAGTCTGCCCGCAGGTCCAGCGGATCGGAGTAGCCGGCGTCGACACGGCGCAGCACCACGTCCACGCGGCGCAGGGTGCCCAGTGACCTCATCCAGAGCTTGCCGTCGCGTACCACCAGATCCGCGGACTCGACCATCGGAAAACCCAGTACCGACGCGAGGTAGGCCTGGTCGAATGATGTCTCGGAGTGGATGCCTGGGCTGAGCACGACCACCGTCGGATCCTCGACCGATTCGGGAGCGACATCGATGAGCGCCAGGCGCAGCGCCTGCGCGAAGGATGAGGTCGGCCTTGGCGCAACCTTCTCGTAGAGGTCGGGAGCGGCGTGGGCGACCACACGGCGATCCGCCATCGCATACCCGGCACCCGAGGGCGCCTGCGTCCAGTCGGCGTTCACCCGGAAGTCTCCGGCGCCCGTGCGGCCGATATCGCATCCGAGCAGAAAGAGCTGATGCCTACCGGGCAGGGCCATGCCGTGGGCGGCACGCACGTAACCGGGATGGGCGAAGAGCAGCTGCGGAGGCAACGCGCCGGAACTGATCAGTTCCTGAGGCCCGTAGAGGTCGCTGAGAACGGCGTCCAGCAGCGTGGCCCGCTGGGTGAGACCAACCTCCAGCACGTTCCAGTCGGCGGGGTCGAGCAACAGCGGAAGCCCATCCAGACGCCACGGCACCGGATGGGTGGGCGCATCGGGCCCGGACACAGATCCCGGGACGCGCCGGGGATCCATGTAGGTGATGCCGTCACTGTCGACCAGAGTGCGGACACGATCCAGCAGACGGTCCAAACCAGGACGGCCGCGTTGCGCGATGGCGTCGGCCAAGTCGGTCCAGGCCGGGCGGACGTCGCCGTCGGGCGCCAGGAACTCGTCGTACCCTGCCTGACTGCCCCGCCGTCCGACCTCGAACAGTGCTCCCTGGGCGCGAGCGCTGCGGTACTGCGCGATCAGCGGGTTATCGGTCAACGGGTAGCCGGGTCCGGCGGGAGCCCCCGAAGCAGGTGCTGCCACCGTCGCTACCTTCCTTCCTGTTCCGCTCTCTCACCTGCGTCCCACCGTCCTCGCACGGCGTAAATCCAGGATGCCGGGCGCGACCGCATCGGTGGACATGCGGGCTTGTTTCTCGCGCAAGTCTGACAAATCGACACGACCGGTGGTGTAACCGGTGGCATCGAAACGCCGACCGCGGCGTGCTTCGGCCGCCACCGCATTGACCGGAGGATCGTCATACGCACGGCCGCCCGGGTGCGATACGTGGTACGTACAGCCTCCACGCGACAGGGCGTTAGCGGTGTCGATGAGCTCGAATCGCAGCGGGTCATCGACGGTGATGCTCGGGTGCAGAGCGCTGGGCGGCTGCCAGGCCCGATAACGGACTCCGGCCACCTGCACATCGGGGTTTGCCGTCGAGAGCAGTGGGATGGGCTGACCGTTGCAGGTGATGACGTACCGGGATCGGTCGGCGCCGATGACCCGCACCTGCACCCGTTCGATGGAGGAATCCACGTAGCGCGCGGTGCCCCCTGCGGTCGCCTCCTCCCCCAGCACCCGCCACGGTTCGATGGCCCCGCGCAGTTCAACCTCGATACCGTCGAACACCGCGGTGCCGATCCGTGGGAACCGGAACTCGGTGAAAGGATCGAGCCAGCTGGTCTCGAAAGCTATGCCGTGCGCGCGCAGATCGGCGGCAACCTGGGCGATATCGTGAATGATGAAGTGTGGCAACAAGTAACGGCCATGAAGGTTTGCGCCGTGTCGTATCAGCGGCGCCCGCAGGGGTTGTTCCCAGAACTTGGCGACCAGCGCGCGCACCAACAGAGACTGGACCATCGCCATCTGGAAATGCGGAGGCATCTCGAATCCCCGCAGCTCCAACAGGCCCAGACGCCCGCGCGCACTGTCGGGGCTGTACAGCTTGTCGATGCAGAACTCCGCACGATGGGTGTTCCCGGTGATGTCGGTGAGTAGGTGCCGCAGCGCCCTGTCCACATGCCACGGCGCGGCGTCCGCAGAGCGGTCGGGGTCAGGCGACGTCGTCAATCTCTCGATCTCCGCGAAGGCGATCTCCAACTCGTACAGCGCCTCTTCGCGCCCCTCGTCAACACGCGGGGCCTGCGAGGTGGTGCCGACGAATCGTCCCGAGAATAGATACGACAACGCGGGGTGATGCTGCCAGTAGGTCAGCAGCGAGACCAGCAGATCGGGCCGCCGCAACAACGGCGACGTCGCCGGGGTCCGGCCCCCCAGCGTGATGTGGTTACCCCCTCCGGTCCCGGTGTGGGTGCCGTCGGTGTCGAACGATTCGGTGGTCAGCCGCGCTTTCCGTGCCTCCTCGTACAACACCTCGAGCTGGTGGGACTGCTCGGCGAAGCTCCCGGTGGGGGTCACATTGACCTCGATGACCCCGGGGTCGGGAGTCACGCTCATCGCTTCGAGCCGAGGGTCCGGCGGCGGCCCATACCCCTCGATCACCAGTGGGCAGGTGGCTGCCGCTTCGATGCGGGTAATGAGATCGACGAAATCGTCGAGGCTCTCCAGGGGCGGTAGGAACAGGTACAGCAGCCCGTCCCGAATCTCGGCAACCATGGCCGTGGTGGGTACACCGTCCGCGGGTACTACGGCGGCGTTTCCGGATCGTTGTGCATCGAGTTCGGCTGCAGCGCTGAGCGGATCAGCCTCGGCCGAGTGTGGGGCCGGCTTCCAGGAGATGGCGGCCAGTGGGAGCCGCAGACCTGCCGGAGACCGTCCCTCCGTCAGCACGATCCGGCCGCGCCGCAGTTGCCAGTCGGCGCTTTCCCAGCCGCTGCCGTCCTCCCCGCGGTGCAGTGGCAGCAGATGCGCGGCCGGCCGGGTCACTTGTTCGTCCAGGCGTGCCAGCAGCCCCGAACGCCGTTCCGCCGAATCCTCCTGCGGCGCTAGGTCATCAGCCGTTGGTACCGGATCTCCCGCCGGACGGCGAACCGACGCTGCCAATCGGGTCAACGGGTCCTCGTATGCCGCGCGCACCTGACTCTCGGGCAGCCCGAGATCGCCGGCCAGCGCGAGTAACAACGCACGGTCGGCACCTTCGGGCGTGGACCATTGCCGGTCCTCGGCCCACGGGTCGGCCAGCAGATCGGGGTCAGACCACAGCGGCTGGCCGTCGCGCCGCCAGTACAAGCCGATCTGCCACCGCGGCAAGGGCTCACCCGGATACCACTTTCCCTGACTGCGCTGTACCAAACCGTTTGGGGCCCACAGCGATTTCAGGCGTGCAGTCAGATCTGAGGCACGGACCCGCTTGTGAGGTCCATCGGCCGCGGTGTTCCATTCCTCGGCAACCTGGTCATCGACCGAGACGAAGGTCGGCTCTCCGCCCATCGTCAACCCCACCCCTGCGCTGTCAAGCCGGACGTCGATCTCCGCACCCAGCGCGGTGACGGCCTCCCACGCCGATGCCGTGTAGGGCAGCGTGACTCGGGGATCCTCATGCACACGGGTCACCGTGTTGGAGAAATCGAGCGTGGACTCACACACGTCGGTGGCGCCGGAGATTGCGGCCGATGTCGACGGATGCGGAGTCGCCGAGAGCGGTATGTGCCCTTCCCCCGCCAGCAGTCCCGATGTGGGGTCCAGACCGACCCACCCCGCGCCGGGGATGTAGACCTCAGCCCAGGCGTGCAGATCGGTGAAGTCGGCCACCGGACCTGAAGGCCCGTCGATGGCGGCGATATCCGACGTCAGCTGGACCAGGTACCCGGACACGAAGCGAGCGGCAAGACCCTTCTGCCGCAGAATCGATACCAGTAACCAGGCAGTGTCACGGCAGGAACCGATACCCACCGCCAGCGTGGTGTCGGGGCTCTGGACCCCGGGCTCCAAGCGCACGGCGTAGCCGACATCCGAGCACAGCGCCTGATTGATGGTGACGAGATAGTCGATGATGCGTGTGTCGGGCGCCATCGTGAAATTGGCCACCCACGCGCGGACCAGCTCACCGGGCCCCGAGCCGGGAATGGACTCGTCCACCGGCTTGAGATAAGGCTCCAGGTCGGCGGCCAACGCGGGCGGGTAGGCGAAACCGATGCGTTCGGCCCACTCTTCGATGAAGAAGTCGAACGGATTAACCGATTTCAGGTCGGCGATGAGCCCCACCGTGATCGACAGTCGACGGGTCCGGTTCGGAAAGACCACGCGGGCAAGGAAATTCCCGAAGGCATCCTGTTGCCAGTTGATGAAGTGATCATCGGGGGCGATACGCAACGAGTACGCCTCGATCGGTGTGCGGGTGTGCGGCGCGGGGCGCAACCGAATCTCGTGCGGATGCACCTGCACGAGTCTGTCGAATGCGTAGCTGGTCCGATGCTCCAGCGCCACCTTGATGCCCATCGGCTGATCCCACCATAACCTGGCCTCACCCGCATGGCCTGCGAATCGGCGCACTGCCAACCCGCAGGCCCGCAGAGGCCGCGCAGACGCTCTACCGGTAGCTCATCGGCGACCCTTCCGGTTAGTGACGTCGCAGTTCAAAGATCGGAATTGCCCGGTCGGTCTTCTCCTGATAGTCCGCGAACACGGGAACCTGCTCAACAACCTTCGGATACAGCGCATCGCGCTCGCTGAGTGAAAGCTCATGGGCCACCACGTCGTAACCGTCAGTTCCGATGTCGATATGCGCATGTGGATGTGCGCGCAGGTTATGCACCCATGCGGGATCCTTGTCCGCACCGCCGAAGGAACCGACGACGTAGATCTTGCCGTCGATGTCGAAGTAGGCCAGCGGATTCAGACGCGTATTTCCGCTCTTGGCGCCGGTGTTGGTCAGCAGCAGGATCGGAACGCCGGCGAATTGACCGCCGACCTGTCCGCCGTTGGCACGGAATTCCTGGGTTACGCCGTCATTGAATTCATTGATCACCGCGGTGGGCTGCTCGTTGAAGGGTGTGTCATCAGTCACCCCACCAGAGTGCCACCGCTGCGCCGGGTTCTCAGGTTGCACTGTCAGGATGACTGGATGACGGTGGCCGCCTCCCGGGAACGACGTTGGTTCGGCTCGACCGAGGTCTTGGTGGTGGCTCTGATCCTGATGGCCCTGGCTGCCAGCCGGTTACGCGGGATCGTCGACGCCAACGAGAAGCTGGCGACCGCTGGAACGGTGTTCTGTGGGGTGTTCGTCCAGGCCGTCCCCTTCCTTGCACTCGGGGTGATCGTGAGCGGGCTCGTCGCGACGTTCGTCACCCCGGAACGTCTGGCGCGGTGGCTGCCAAACCGGTCCGTTGCCGCGGTGGCGGTGGCAGGAGTTGGCGGCGCTGCGCTGCCCGGCTGCGAATGCGGATCGGTGCCGGTGGCACGCCGGCTGTACGGGCCGGGATCGGTCGGAGCCGCCGCACTGACCTTTATGTTGTCGGCGCCGGCGATCAACCCCGTGGTGCTGGTCGCTACCGCGGTCGCGTTCCCCGGCCAGCCGAAGATGGTGCTGGCGCGCGCGATGGCCTCACTGCTCACCGCGGTGATCATGGGCATGGTGTGGTCGCGGTGGGGGCGCGACAGCTGGGTCACCCGCAAGCTGCCCGCAGCCCACGCCGGATCCGGCTCCCGCTGGACGACATTCACCGAGGCGGCGCGACACGACTTTCTGCAGGCGGCCTCGTACCTGGCGATCGGGGCGGTGGCCGCGGCGGCCTTGCACGTGCTGGTACCGCCCTGGGTGTTCGAGCATCTGGCGGGAAACCTTGTCGTCGGCGTGGTGACCATGGCGCTGCTGGCCGTGGTGCTGGCGTTGTGCTCGGAAGCCGACGCCTTCGTCGCCGCCAGCATCACGATGATGCCGCTGATCCCGCGCTTGGTGTTCCTCGTGGTAGGACCGGCCGTCGACGTGAAGCTGATCGCGATGCAGTCGGGGGTGTTCGGGCGAGCGTTCGCGGCCCGGTTCGCACCGGTGACATTCGTGGTGGCTACCGTCGTCGCGACATCCGTCGGACTGGCTGTGCTGGGAACCTCATGAGGCGCGATACGGAGAACACCCTGCTGATCCTGTTGGGGGTCAGTGTGGCCATGATCGCGGTGACCGGAACCTTTACGCGCTACGTCAAACCCGGGCTGCTGCCGTGGCTCGCCTCTTCGGCGGTCATCGTGATCGGACTAGGTCTAGCTGCGATCATCCGCGATGTGCGCCGCGGCCACACCGACCATGATCACAACCATGACGGTCACGGGGAGCACAGCCACAAGCACGGCGCCACATGGTTTCTGGTGTTACCAATCGTCCTGCTGATCTTCATCGTGCCCCCGGCCCTGAGCGCTCGATCGATCGCGCCGGCCAACATCTCCGCCTCGGTCAACACGCCCCGGCGGGCATTTCCCCCACTGCCACCCGGCGATGCACCGTCGGTGCCGCTGCCAGAGATTCTGATGCGCATCGCGGCAGGTTCCTCGGACACATTGAGCGGGCGCACAATCACTGTCACCGGCTTCACCTTCAAAGACGGTGAACGCACCGACCTGGCCAAGATAGTCATCGTCTGTTGTGCCGCCGACGCCCAGTTGGCCCGGCTGCACATGACCGGCCCCGCTGCCGCATCGGCATCGACGCTTCCCGAAAACACCTGGATCTCGGTGACCGGGACCGTACCCGGCGGACAGAGCTATCGCGGCCCGTCGTCGATTCCCGCCATCGAGGTCGCCGGCATCACCCGCACCGACCCACCCAAGAGCACCTACTGAACGGAGTCACATTGCGGTACAAGGCATACCTGTTCGATGTGCAGGGCACGCTGCTGGACTTCTTTGAGCCGGTGTCGCGCGCGGTTGCCGAGTACGACCCCGACATCGATGCCGCCGCGTTCACCCGTGCCTGGCGCGCAGACTATTTCGACCGCGTCGCCAACCTGGCACAGTCGGTAGATGGCTGGACGCGGGTACAGGATCTGTATGCGCACGGCTTCGCCGACGTCTGTGAGAGATTCGGGCTGCGGCGCCCTGACTCCGCGACTGCTGAGGCAGTCGCATCGGGCTGGCAGCGCCTCGTTCCCTGGCCGGACGTACCCACCGGGCTGGCAGGTCTGCGTTCGCAGACCGTCGTCGCCACGCTGTCCAACACCGACATGGCTACCATGGTGAATCTGTTTAAACGCCTGGATATTTCGTGGGACGCGGTGCTCACCGCAGAAGTGTTTGGCAGCTTCAAACCGGACCCGGCGGTATACCGCCGCGCGCTCCGTTACCTCGGCATACAGCCCCACGAGGCGGCGATGGTGGCCGCACACCCGTACGATCTGCGTGCCGCACGAGCGATCGGTATGGGTACCGTCTTCGTCTCACGGCCCCACGAGTACGGAGATCCCGCGCTTGCTCACGGCGACCCCGATCAGGAATTCGATCAGCGGGTCTCCGATATCGGCGCTATCGCCTAGCGCAACCCGCGGGGCCGCACCAGCAGCACCAGCACCCCGGCCAGGACGATGCCGAAGAGGTTGACCGCCAGTTGCAGGGCGGACAGCCCCGCGATCTCCCATTCCCCCACGGTCGCTGCCACCACCGCGAAACCCGCGGCGGGCACGGTGGTCACCGAGATGAAGACACCCACCAGCGCGGCCGATTTCGCCGACATCAACGAGAGCATGCCGGCCGCGCCCGCCAACAACGCGACCACCAGTGAGAACGGCCCCACCTGGAATATGAAGTCGACCTGCTGCAGTTCACGCACGCTCTTCAAGGTCACCCACCCAGCGCCCTCGGCGGCCAGCGCCCCGACGGCAGTCACCGCCATCGCCACGGGGAATCCCACCACCAATGCAAGCAGCGACCGGCGGGCAAGCGACCAATTCCGCCGCACAATCGAAACCGCCAGCGCGGCAAGTGGACCGAACTCCGGGCCGACCACCATAGCACCGACGATGGTGACCGGCGAATCGGTGACCAC
This sequence comes from Mycobacteroides chelonae CCUG 47445, assembly GCF_001632805.1. NCBI lineage: Bacteria > Bacillati > Actinomycetota > Actinomycetes > Mycobacteriales > Mycobacteriaceae > Mycobacteroides > Mycobacteroides chelonae. The sequence continues at coordinate 2,851,329 of NZ_CP007220.1, forward strand.
GCCGACCGCAGCGATCAGGCAGGCGAGACACAAGAAGGCCAGAAAGGTCAGGTTGAGGGTGGATTCTTCGCGCGTGCGCCCAATCAGCTCATCCCAGATGACTGCGTCGGCGGGGTCACCTTCGGCGTCGTCCTCTGCCTCATAGGCGGTCTGCGAGATCACCGTGTCGAGCACTTCGGCGGTGATCGATCCCCGTTTGTCGATATCGATCGACTTAAGTCCGTCCAGCACATCGTTGGCGGTCTCGCGAGCCACATCGGCCGTGATCACATCGCCGGCCGGGGCGATGGCCGCCTTGGGCACCCGCACGATATGAGCGACTCCCGTGGTGGTGGAGAGGAACTCCACCACCTGGTCTGAGAGATCGGCGGGTGCGATGACCCGAACGTGCAGCACGACGGGCTACGCGTCCGCAGGCTTTCCGGGCTTCTCCGCCTTCTCCGGTTTTGCGTCGATTCCCGATTCTTTGCGCTGTGCGGCCGTGATCGGTGCCGGAGCATCGGTGAGTGGATCGACACCACCACCGGACTTCGGGAAGGCGATGACTTCGCGAATCGAGGGTGTACCCGCCAACAACGCGGTCACCCGATCCCAGCCGAAGGCGATGCCGCCGTGTGGCGGTGCACCGAAGGCGAAGGCGTCCAGCAGGAAGCCGAACTTCTCTTGGGCATCCTCATTGCTGATGCCCATCACCTGGAAGACGCGTTCCTGGATATCGCGGCGATGGATACGAATCGATCCGCCACCGATCTCGTGTCCGTTGCACACGATGTCGTAGGCGTAGGCCAGGGCCGATCCCGGGTCGGTATCGAAGGTGTTCTCCGACTCCGGCTTCGGAGAGGTGAAGGCGTGGTGTACCGCGGTCCAGGCGCCCGAGCCAACGGCCACGTCACCGGCCGCTGTCGCGTCGTCTGCGGGCTCGAACAGGGGGGCGTCGACCACCCAGGTGAAAGCCCACGCATCCGGATCGATCAATCCGAGACGCTGCGCGACCTCGCCGCGCACCGAGCCCAACAAGGCACGCGACGACTTGACGCCGCCGGCAGAGAAGAAGATGCAGTCACCCGGTTTTGCGCCGACGTGGGCCGCCAGCCCGTCCCGTTCGGCGTCGGTCAGGTTCTTGGCGACGGGGCCACCGAGGGCGCCGTCCTCCCCCACCAGAACGTAGGCCAGACCCTTGTGTCCGCGCTGCTTGGCGAACTCCTGCCAGCCGTCCAGGGTGCGGCGCGGCTGATCCGCGCCCCCGGGCATCACCACCGCACCCACATAGGGCGCCTGGAACACCCGGAAGCTGGTGTCGGAGAAGTACTCCGTGCATTCCACCAGCTCCAGTCCGAATCGCAGATCCGGCTTGTCGCTGCCGTAACGACGCATCGCTTCCGCGTAGGTGATGCGGGCGATCGGGGTCGGCACGTGATAGCCGATCAGGTCCCACAGCGCGACCAGGATCTCCTCGGCGAGCGTGATGACATCGTCCTGGTCCACGAAGCTCATCTCAATATCGAGCTGGGTGAACTCGGGCTGGCGGTCTGCCCGGAAGTCCTCATCCCGGTAGCAGCGCGCAATCTGGTAGTACCGCTCCAGGCCCGCGACCATGAGCAGCTGCTTGAACAGCTGCGGGCTCTGCGGAAGCGCGTAGAAACTGCCCGGCTGCAGACGGGCCGGCACCAGGAAGTCGCGCGCGCCTTCTGGGGTTGAGCGCGTCAGCGTGGGAGTTTCCACCTCGACGAAATCGTGGCGTGCCAGCACATTACGTGCCGAAGCGTTTGCCTTGGAGCGCAACCTGATTGCGTTACCCGGCCCCTCACGGCGCAGGTCCAGATAGCGATACTTCAGGCGCGCCTCCTCACCTGCGGTCTCGTCCAGCTGGAACGGCAGCGGCGCACTTTCGTTGAGCACGATCAGCTCGGCGGCGTTGACCTCGATCTGGCCGGTCGGAATCTCGGCGTTGGCGTTGCCCTCGGGCCGGACCTCGACCACGCCGGTGACCTCGACACAGAATTCCGCGCGCAAACGATGCGCCTGTTCGAGCACCGCGTCGTCACGGAACACCACCTGAGACACGCCGGAGGCATCACGCAGATCGATGAAGATGACGCCGCCGTGGTCGCGCCGTCGAGCCACCCAGCCGGCAAGCGTCACACGCTGTCCGGCGTCCGACTCCCGCAACGTCCCCGCGTCGTGAGTGCGCAGCACAAAAGATCCCTTCGACAGTGCTTGTTGTACAAAAAGGCCAGTGTTAGACGTTTGAGCCTAGCGGCCCGCGTTCGTTGCCTTGTCGGGGCGCCGTGTCGAGACTCAGTGCACCTGAGCCCAGGCGATACGGCGCACCGAGTCAGGATCTTCGATCGTGACGTCGGAACGTGACCGGATGATTCGGGTGCGCCTGCCGTCCGCACCGTAGAGCGGCCAGTCGTCGGGGCTGCCCCCGGTGGCGAAATCCAGCCAGGCTCGCTGCATGCGGCGCCCGACTGAGGGCATCATCCGTGCGCCCAGTGGGCTCAGCAGCATCCCGACGAAGGAGCCGTAGCTGTGGTGCACATGCACGATTTCGCTGCCGTGGGTGGCCCCCAGGCCCAGGAGACGTAAACCCCATGCCGTGTGATCGAACCTGTACATATAGGTGTCGACAAAGGCGCTATAGGCATCTGCGAAGGCCCACATGGGCGCGGCGAACATGGCATCGGAACCCACCGCCACCAGCGCCGCACGGCTCGGATACTGCGGGTACGCGGCAATGATCGCGTCTTGATACTCCGGGCCTATCCGGTTGAAATAACCGTTGACGGTCGGCTCCGTGGTGGGCAGCATCGGCGGTTTTACGCGCGCGAACATCGACGCCTCGTGACTGTTGGACCCGATGATGAGGGGTACCTGGTGCACCTCGCCGCGTCGCGCCGCCTCAACCGGGTGATGCGGCAGCAGATCGGTACCGTGCGTCAGCCCGTAGCCGAGGACCGGAGTCTCGGTCGCGCTCTCGATCTGCAACTTGGCCGCACCCCGACGCAGCTCCCGTTGCGGCAGGACCTTGAGCCGGCTGGGATCTGTCACGTCGAGCAGTTCCAGATATCGATGTGCACGCCGATCCCGCAGGGCCTTGTCGGCAATCAGCGGCAACGCCGGGCTCTGCGCGATGGCACGCCCGAACAGACCCCCTGCCGCCGGACTCGCCAGCAGTGCCAGCACCGATGTCGCCCCGGCCGACTCGCCGAAGATCGTGACGCGGTCGGGGTCGCCGCCGAACGCCGCGATGTTGTCACGCACCCACGTCAGCGCCGCGATTTGATCACGCAGCGCCAGGTTGTCGTCGAAACCTTCACCCAGGGCACTGAGTTCCAGCCCGCCCAGGGCTCCGATCCGGTAGGTGACGTTGACGACGACGACGTTGCCGTTGGCGGCGAGCCGCGCCCCGCTGTACAGCTCCAGCTGCCCGGCGCCGAACACAAAGGCTCCCCCCGGAATCCACACCATGACGGGCAGGTTTGCGTGGATGTCCGGCGACCAGACCGTGACGGTCAGGCAGTCTTCGCCGCGAATCTTGGGATCGTCCCGGCCGGCGCCCACGAACGATTTTCCTTGCGGAGGCAATGGCGCGTGCTCGATGGCATCACGTACGCCGTCCCAGGGTTCCAATGGGACAGGTGCCAGGAATCGGAGCTGCTCGACCGGCTGACGCGCGTACGGCACCCCGCGCCAGACCGAAACACCGCCTTCGGTGGTTCCGCGCAGGTCCCCCAACGGCGTGCGCACGACGGTCGGCAGGGCGACGTCAACGGCCACGCATCGAATCGTAATGCGGAAGAGCGTGACAGAGCCGATGGCCCCGCCGGAAAGTCCCGGACCCGACATGAACTCTTCGCCATGTAGCGGTACGTGCGTCTGTGGAGTATGCAAAGGTATCGGCAGCCGGCAGCAGCCGATTGCTGAGTGGCAGAGCTACGACACGGGAGTGACAGACCAATGACCTTCAACGAAGGCATGCAGATCGACACCAGCACCACCTCGGGTGGCGGCATGGGGCGCGGCCCCAAGATGGCCATCGGCGGTGGCGTCGGCGGGTTGCTCATCGCGGTGGTGGTGTTGCTGCTCGGCGGCGACCCGAGCCAGGTTCTGCAACAACAAGGCCAGCAGCAGGCAGGCCCCGCGCAGGAGCAGACGCAGGACTTCAGCCACTGCAAGACCGGCGCCGACGCGAACAAGTCGTTGGACTGCCGCATCATCGCCACCGGGAACTCGGTGGATGCCGTGTGGACGCAGATCCTCGGCCCCAAGTACCCACGGCCGGGCGTGAAGCTGTTCAGCGGTCAGGTGAACACCGGGTGCGGCGCCGCCTCCACGGAGGTTGGCCCCTTCTACTGCCCCGCCGACCAAACCGCGTACTTCGATACCAGCTTCTTCCAGGTGCTGGTGGACCAGTTCGGATCCAGCGGTGGCCCGTTGGCCCAGGAGTACGTGGTGGCGCACGAGTTCGGGCATCACGTACAGAACCTGTTCGGCGTACTGGGTAAGAACCACCGTTGCGCCGAGGGGCAAGCAGGTGGCGGCGTGTGCACCGAGTTGCAGGCCGACTGCTACGCCGGCGTCTGGGCAAAGCATGCCTCGACCACGGTCCAGGAAGGCAGCGGCGTTCCGTTCCTGAAACCCTTGACGGAGCAAGACATTCGGGATGCATTGTCGGCGGCGTCCTCCGTGGGCGATGACCGGATCCAGAAGCGGGCCACGGGGCGGGTCAACCCCGAGGCGTGGTCGCATGGCTCATCCGAGCAGCGTCAGCGGTGGTTTACCCAGGGGTACAACACCGGCGACTTTCGCACCTGCGACACCTTCAACGCCGACAACCTGAACTAGTCCCGCCGCCCTGCGGCGGGGCGGTCAGAACAGTGTGGGCTCTAGCGCGGGCATCAATTTCGTTGGCCTCGTTGGGATTTCCTCGCGATGCGATGCCAGCCCGTATTTACGCACCAATGGCCCGACACGCTCACGCAGCCACGCCCGGTACTCGGCGGGTACGTACGCACCCTTGCGATACAGCTCCCGGTATCGACCGACGAGCTCGGGGTGCGCTTGCGATACCCACGACATGAACCAGCCGCGTGTCGTCCCGCGCAAGTGCAGTGGAAACACCGTGACACCAGCGGCACCGGCATCGGCGATGCGGCCCAATAGGTCATCGAGATGCTCCGCCGTGTCAGTGAGGAACGGGAGCACCGGCGCCACCATCACGTGCGGTTCAAACCCGGCCTCACGCGCCGCGGCGATCAGCGACAGCCGCGCCTGCGGCGTCGGCACCCCAGGTTCAACCTCGTGGTGCAGCGTCTCGTCACCGATGGCCAGCGATATTCCCAGGCTCACTGGGACCTGCTGGGCCGCCTCGGCAAGCAGCGGCAGATCCCTGCGCAACAGGGTGCCCTTGGTGAGGATCGACACCGGCGTTCCCGAATCTGCCAGCGCTGCAATAACTCCCGGCATCAGCTGATAGCGCCCCTCGGCCCGTTGATAGGGATCGGTATTGGTACCGAGTGCGACCGTCTCACGATTCCAGGACTTTCGCCCCAGCTCCTTCCTGAGCACCGGCACCAGATTGGTCTTCACGATGATCTGACTGTCAAAGTCGGCACCGCTGTCCAACTCCAGATATTCGTGGGTCGGACGCGCGAAACAGTAGCGACAGGCATGCGCGCATCCGCGAAACGCGTTGACAGTAAACCGAAACGGCAGCATCGATACCGCAGGCACCTTGTTGAGCGCGGACTTACACAACACCTCATGAAAGGTGATGCCCTCGAACTCGGGCGTACGGACGCTGCGCACCAGACCGATACGCTCCAAGCCAGGGAGTGCACCGTCGTCGGCCGCCAGCGTCTGACCGTCCCACCGCATACTCCAATGCGAACATATGTTCGATACCGCTGTCAATCCCCTGGCCGTGTCAGAACACAAAACTAGGCTGGGTTTCATGAAGCAGCAGTTGCACTTTGTCACTATTGCCGCAACGGATCTGGACGCGACCCGACATTTCTATGGCGCGTTGGGCTGGACTCCGCTACTCGACGTGGAAGGCGAGATCGTCTTCTACCAGTCGGCGCCGGGACAGCTGCTGGGCTTTTTTCTGGCAGACAAGTTCAACGAAGATCTCGCCGCGCCCGGTGACCATTCGCGAGTCTCCGGTATCACTTTGGCCCACAACGTCGATTCTCCCGAGGACGTGACCGCACTCTCGGGCACTATGGCAGCGGCCGGCGGCACGGTACTCAAGCCACCCCAGCCCGGGCAATTCGGCGGCGTGTTCCACGCTCACATTCAGGACCCCAACGGACTGATCTGGGAAATCGCCCATAACCCCGGCTGGCGGATAGGCCCCGACGGCGTCGTGCACCTCAGCGGCTGAACACCCAGATGCGCTCTGCGTGATGCCCTGGTTGACTAACCGCGTGACGGATACCGCAACCGAACTCCTGTTCTCCTATGGCACCCTGCAGCAGGCCGAGGTCCAACGCACCACGTTCGGGCGGGAACTGGACGGACATGCCGATGCCATCGTGGGATTCGATCTGGACTACGTGACCATCACCGACGCGCATGTCATCGCGACCAGCGGCAGCGACCGCCACCCCATCCTGCGACCGTCGGCTGATTCCGCCGCGCAGGTCCCTGGCACGGTTTTCTCGATTACCGCAGAGCAGCTGGCTGCCGCAGATGAGTACGAAGTCGATGACTACCAACGCATTTCGGTGCCGCTACGCTCCGGAGCGACAGCCTGGGTCTACGTATTCGCCGGCTAGCGGGTTACCACTTGCGCAGCGAGCAGGTGACGGCGGTTTCGCCATCGGCCTGGGTGGCCAGGGCGCCATCCACGTACACCTCACAGTGGAAGACGGGTGCGCCGGTGACGGCCTTGGCCGCCGCGCTCGCGCTCACATATGCCCACTGAGTCGGATCGTTCAGCGTGGTCTCCACGACGAATGGAGCATCGGGTGCGATGCGGGTCGAGGCACGCACCAGATACTTGCTCGACTCCGAGTCATACGCCGACGCGCTCGGCGGCTCGTTCTGCAGCACAAGGGTCTGCGACAGGAAGTCACGATCGGAGCTGATCACATACTTCACCTGGTGCGGTGCCGCCTCCGCCATCGGGGCCAAGGCCATCGACGACAGCGTCAACGTTGCGGTACCGGCCGTGGCGAGCAGAGCTGTTGTGATACGTCCCATACGTGTCATATCCGCGATGCTAGCCGCGCCGTTACTTCGTCGACAATCGAACCGATCGGCACGGGCCGCTGAACTCCGTCCGCCAGCGTCTTGAGCTCGATGTTTCCCTCACCGATTTCCCGATCCCCAGCGACCAGCGCAATCGAGGCTCCGGAGCGGTCCGCGCCACGCATCGCTCCCTTGAGCCCGCGGTCGCCGTACGCGATATCGGTGCGGATACCCGCGACGCGCAATTGCGCCGCCACCTTGACGAGCGCCGATTTGGCGTCCTGCCCCAGGGGCACGCAGAACACCTCGCAGCGTCCGCTATCTCCCACCGTCACACCCTCGGCCTGCAGAGCCAGCAGGGTTCGGTCCACGCCGAGCCCAAATCCGATACCCGACAACGACTGTCCACCAAGCTGCGCCATCAGTCCGTCGTAGCGCCCACCGCCACCGATTCCGGATTGCGCACCAAGACCGTCATGCACGAACTCGAACGTGGTTTTGGTGTAGTAGTCAAGACCGCGCACCAGCCGGGGGTTCACCACGTATTGCACGCCCAACGCATCCAAATGGCCCAGAACCTGATCGAAATGCGCCTTGGACTCCTCGGAGAGGTGGTCGAGCATCAGTGGCGCATCGGCCGTCATCTCCCGCACCTCGGGGCGCTTGTCGTCGAGCACCCGAATGGGATTGATACGGGCCCGCTCTCGCGTCGCGTCGTCCAGATCCAAGCCGAAGAGGAATTCCTGCAACAACTCTCGATACTGCGGGCGGCAGGAGGCGTCGCCCAGCGAGCTGATCTCCAACCGGAAGCCGGTCAGGCCCAGGGAGCGATACCCGGCGTCGGCGATGGCGATCACCTCGGCGTCCAGGGCCGGATCGTCGACGCCGATGGCTTCCACACCGACCTGCTGCAGCTGACGGTAGCGGCCGGCCTGCGGTCGCTCGTACCGGAAAAAGGGGCCGGCGTAACGCAGTTTCATGGGAAGCTGGCCACGATCCAGGCCATGCTCGATCACCGCACGCATCACCGAGGCCGTGCCCTCCGGACGCAAGGTCACCGACCGATCGCCACGGTCGGCGAAGGTGTACATCTCCTTACTCACCACGTCGGTGGACTCGCCCACCCCACGCGCGAACAGCCCCGTGTCCTCGAACACGGGCAGCTCGATGTAGCCGTATCCGGCCAGCCGCGCCTGCTCCAGCAGCCCGTCACGGACCGCCAGGAACTGCGCGGAGTCCGGCGGCACATAATCCGGAATGCCCTTGGGGGCACTAAAAGTTTTCTCGCTCACTGGATTCCCTCGAGGAACGGGTTGGCGCGGCGCTCATCGCCGATGCTGGTGGCGTTACCGTGCCCCGGCAGCACAACGGTGGAGTCGTCACGGGTGAGCAGCTTGGCCGCAATCGAATCGAGCAGCTGCTGGTGATTCCCACCGGGCAGATCGGTGCGCCCGATCGACATCTGGAAGAGGGTGTCGCCGCTGAACACCACGTCGATGGGTCCGTTGTCACTGTCGACCTCGATGCCGAACACCACAGAACCACGGGTGTGCCCCGGCGTGTGGTCGACGGTGAGCGTGATCCCGGCGAGCTCGAGCTTGTCCCCGTCACCGATCTCGACAAGTTCCTTGGGCTCGGTGAACTCCATGCCCTGGATGAACTGAGCCAGCCCCGGACCGATGCCGGCGAGCGGGTCGGCGAGCATCACGCGGTCGTCGGGGTGGATGTAAACGGGAATCCCGTACTCATCGGCGAGCGGCTGCGCGGTCCAGGTGTGGTCCAGATGCCCATGGGTGAGCAACACCGCCTCAGGGGTGAGATCGCGCTCGGCGAGGATCTCCTTGACACCAGGGATCGCCTCCTGGCCGGGGTCGACGATGACGGCGGGGCCGCCCTCGTGGGGCGCCACGATATAGCAGTTCGTGGCGAACATGCCCGCGGGAAAACCGGTGATCAGCACCCGACCAGCTTAGGCGGCGGGTCCTGCCCCATCTCTCAGGTGTGGCTGGCACACTCTCTGGCGACCCAAATTCTTCAACGGAAGCCCTAAAGGAGAACCCGGTGCCGACCAACGAGCAGCGACGCCAGACTGCCAAGCGCAAGCTGGAGCGACAGCTGGAGAACCGTGCAGAGCGCGCCCGTAAGCAGCGGATCTGGGCAATCAGCGGTGCCGCGGTCGTCGCCGTCGTCGTCGCGGTGGCCATCACCGCGTGGCTGGCCATCAGCAAGAGCGATAAGACCGATACGGCTCTGGACACCTCCACCACCCCGGTCTCCACGGTCGATGTGCCACCCACGTCTTCGTTGCCGACGCCCGACGAGCCTCCCGTCACCGGCCCGGCACTTCCGAAGTTCGTACCGTCCGCTGAAGTGGGCGCCAACTGCCAGTACCGGCCGGCCGACGCGCCCGCCAAGACCATCGAGAAGCAGATGCCGCGGTCCGGCAAGATCCCGACCGACCCGCCGACGCTCACCGCCAGCGTGAAGACCAGCCAGGGCAACATCGGCCTGGTCCTGGACAACGCCAAGGCCCCGTGCACGGTGAACAGCTTCGCCAGCCTGGCGCAGGGTGGATACTTCGACAACACCATCTGCCACCGGATCACCAGCGGCGGCCTTTCGGTGCTGCAGTGCGGTGACCCCAAGGGCACCGGCTCAGGTGGTCCGGGATACGAATTCGACAACGAATACCCAACCACCGCGTACAAGGCCGACGACCCGGCCGCCCAGCAGGCCGTCGTCTATCCCGCCGGCACGTTGGCGATGGCCAATGCGGGACCAGGGACCAACGGCAGCCAGTTCTTCATGGTCTACAAGGATTCGAAGCTGCCGCCGCAGTACACCGTGTTCGGCACCATCGACAAGACCGGTATGGACACGCTCGCGAAGATCGCCAAGAACGGGATCAAACCCGGATCACGTGGCGCGAGCGATGGCGCACCGGCGCAAGAGGTGAAGATCATCGATCTGCAGCTCGACTGACATGATCTCGCGTCGCACAGCACTCGTCGGTGGATTGTCGGCAGTCGGTCTGGTGGCCGTTGGTTGTTCACGAAGCGAGGACAAGCCAACCTCGCCGACCGAACTCGCCTCCCTCGAAAAGGATTTCGGTGGGCGCGTCGGCGTGTACGCGTTGGACACCGGATCGGGCGCCACCCTGGGCCACCGGGCCAATGAACGCTTCCTGATGTGCTCGACGGTGAAGACCTTCATCGTGTCGGCCATCTTGCACCGCCGCCTGAGTGAACCGGGGCTGCTGGACAAGCGGATTCAGTACACGCAGTCCGACCTCTTGGAGTGGGCACCGGTCACGTCCCAGCATGTGGCCGAGGGCATGACCGTCTCCGAACTGTGCGATGCGACCCTCCGCTACAGCGACAACACCGGCGCCAACCTGTTGATCGCCCAGCTCGGCGGTCCCAAGCAGACGGAGAAGTTTGTTCGAAGCCTGGGCGACAACGTCTCTCGCATGGATCGCACCGAAGATCAGCTGAATATCCCGGACGGTGATCTGGACACCTCGACCCCTCAGCAGCTGGTGACCAATCTGCGCAGACTGGTGCTCGACGAGGGGCTGGACGCGCAGGGACGCGATCTGCTCACCGACTGGTTGAAGCGCAACACCACCGGCGACCAGTCCATTCGGGCTGGAGTCCCGACCGGCTGGACGGTCGGCGACAAGACCGGCAGCGGATTCAAGGGCGAGACCAACGACATCGCGGTGATCTGGCCGACCGGCCGTGCGCCGATTGTCGTCGCGGTGCTCACGGTCCCCGAGGATCCGAAGTCCACTCAGGGGAAGCCGACCATCGCCGCGGCCACCCGGATCGCGCTCAAGGCATTCGGCGCCTAGCCGCCTGACGCCGCCGGTGGACCGGGGTTAAGCTGCCGACGTCACCCGATAGACGTCATAGACGCCCTCGACGTTGCGCACCACATTGAGAACGTGTCCCAGATGCTTGGGATCGCCCATCTCAAAAGTGAATCGACTGATGGCCACGCGATCATTCGAGGTGGTCACCGAGGCTGACAGGATGTTCACCCGTTCATCGGCCAGGGCACGCGTCACATCGGAGAGCAACCGGTGCCGGTCCAGCGCCTCTACCTGGATGGCCACCAGGAAGACCGAGGACGCCGACGGCGCCCAATTCACTTCGATGATCCGTTCCGATTGCTGCTGCAGAGATTCGGCGTTGGTGCAGTCGGTGCGGTGCACGCTGACTCCCCCGCCGCGCGTGACGAATCCGAGGATCTGATCCCCGGGTACCGGGGTGCAGCATTTCGCGAGCTTGGTCAGCACACCCGGTGCGCCCGGCACGGCCACGCCCACATCATCGGAACGCCGCTGCCGAATGGGCATGGTCGACGGTGTGGACCGCTCGGCCAGCTCTTCCTCGGCGCTGTCCACACCACCGAGCTGAGCGACCAGGCGCTGCACGACATGCCGCGCCGACACGTGCCCCTCGCCCACCGCGGTGTAGAGCTGCGAGGTGTCCTGGTAACGCAGCTCGCGGGCCAGCGAGGCCATGCCCTCGCCATTAACCAAACGCTGCAACGGAAGTCCACCACGGCGCACCTCACGCGCGATGGCGTCCTTACCGGCCTCGAGCGCCTCTTCGCGGCGCTCCTTGGCGAACCACTGCCGGATCTTCGCCTTCGCGCGCGGCGACACCACAAAGGTCTGCCAGTCACGTGAGGGACCGGCGTTGGCGGCCTTGGAGGTGAAGACCTCCACCACTTCCCCGTTTTCGAGCTTGCGCTCCAGCGCCACCAGCCGTCCGTTGACCCGTGCGCCGATGCAGCGATGCCCCACTTCGGTGTGCACCGCGTACGCGAAGTCGACGGGGGTCGATCCGGCGGGCAAGGTGATGACATCACCCTTGGGGGTGAAGACGAATATCTCCTGCACCGCCAGGTCGTAGCGCAACGATTCCAGGAACTCGCCCGGGTCGGCGGCCTCACGCTGCCAGTCGAGTAGCTGACGCATCCACGCCATATCGTCGATCTCGGCGGCTGCGTGAGACTGCGGTACCGCGTTGCGGCCCTTGGCTTCCTTGTACCGCCAGTGCGCGGCAATGCCGTATTCGGCGGTGCGGTGCATATCGCGGGTACGGATCTGCACCTCCAGCGGCTTCCCTTCGGGGCCCACGACAGTGGTGTGCAGGGACTGGTAGACACCGAAACGCGGCTGGGCGATGTAATCCTTGAACCGGCCCGCCATCGGCTGCCACAGGGAGTGCACCACGCCGACCGCGGCGTAGCAGTCACGGATCTCGTCGCACAGAATCCGGACACCCACCAGGTCGTGGATATCGTCGAAGTCACGGCCCTTGACGATCATCTTCTGATAGATCGACCAGTAATGCTTGGGGCGCCCCTCAACGGTGGCGCTGATTCGCGAACCATTCAGCGTGGCAACGATTTCCGCGCGTACCTTGGCCAGATACGTGTCGCGCGACGGTGCCCGGTCGGCGACCAGCCGCACGATCTCCTCGTACTTCTTGGGGTGCAGAATCGCGAAGGACAGATCTTCGAGCTCCCACTTGACCGTTGCCATACCCAGGCGATGCGCCAGTGGCGCAATGACTTCGAGCGTCTCGCGGGCCTTGCGCGCCTGCTTCTCCGGCGGCAGGAACCGCATGGTGCGCATGTTGTGCAGCCGGTCGGCGACCTTGATCACCAGCACCCGGGGGTCGCGCGCCATCGCGATGATCATCTTGCGGATGGTTTCGCCCTCGGCCGCGTTGCCCAGCACCACTTTGTCGAGCTTGGTCACGCCGTCGACCAGGTGGGCGACTTCGGTGCCGAATTCGGTGGTCAGCTGCTCCAGGCTGTAGCCGGTGTCCTCGACGGTGTCGTGCAGGATCGCGGCGACCAATGTGGTGGTGTCCATACCCAGCTCCGCCAGGATGTTGGCCACAGCGATCGGGTGGGTGATGTAGGGATCGCCCGACTTGCGGAACTGTTCGGCGTGCCGGCTCTCTGCCACCTCATACGCGCGCTGCAGCACCGAACGGTCGGCCTTGGGGTAGAACTCGCGATGGACGGCAAGCAGTGGTTCCAGGACCGGGCTGACGGCGCCACGCTGGGCTGTCATCCGGCGGGCCAGCCGGGCCCGCACCCGGCGCGACGCACTCATGGTGCCGCTGACCCGCAGCGAATCCGAGGTCGGTGTGGCTGGATCGCTCACGACAGGCAGGGATTCGACCGCGACCTGATTCTCGCTGGGCGCTTGCTCGTCAGCCACGGTTCACCTCCTACCGCCTAGATTAACGCTCAGATCACACGGAGCGCAGTTAATGGCAGCGGCGCCACGACCGCACGGCCGCCCAGATCAGCGAGTTCCAGAACAACACCGGCGCTGACGACCTCTGCTCCCGCGGTGCTCAAGAGCTTCACCGTCGCCGCGAGCGTGCCCCCGGTGGCCAGCACATCGTCGATGATCGCCACGCGGTGGCCGGTCAGGTCCACCCCGTCAGCGGGAATCTCCAGCGCCGCGGTGCCGTACTCGAGTTCATAGGTTTGGGAATGCACCGGAGGTGGCAACTTTCCGGCCTTGCGCACCGCCAGGACGCCCACCCCGAGGCGGATCGCCACGGCCGCGCCGAGGAGGAAGCCCCGGGCGTCGATACCGGCGATGAGCGTGGCACCCGAGGCCGCCTGCGCCAACGCATCGGTGACCTGTGAGAGGCCATCGGCGTCGGCGAACAACGGCGTCAGATCCTTGAACTGGACCCCGGGTTCGGGGAAGTCGGCGACCTTCCGGGTCAGCCCGTCGATGAGCGCCGTCACGGCGTCGGCCGAGGTCACGCGGGCAGCACCCAACGATCCATGTTCCAGCCGGTACCCCATCGGGTGACGCTCGGGGTGGCGGCGTACATCGTCTTGGGGGCGATCAGCACGCGCGGTTGCCGGTACAGCGGCAGTGTCGGCAGGTCATTCCACAGAATCGCCGAAGCATCGGCGAGCAACCTGCTCTGATCCCTGGCGTTGGTGGTCACCGCCAAGGCAGCGATGATGCCGTCGATCTGGCCGTTGGCGTAGTTCGCCGGGTTCTTCCCCTCGCGGGAACGCAGGGCGTACGCATCCATGAGCCACGAACCCGTCGACCCACTTCCGGGGGCTCCGCCGATGGAGCTGAGCAGCGCATCAATCTGATTGTTCCGCAACGACTGTGGGGTGATCTCGGGCGAGCTGACGTCCTGCACGGTGATTCCGGCGGGTTCGCAGGCCTGCGCCATGGCGGACACGATGGCCGCGCGGCGCGGGTTGGGCGCCTGGTACCCCACCCGGACTGTCAGCGGACGATTGGCCGCGGCAGCACGGGCCGCGACGGGGTCCGAACGCATGAACCGTCCCGCTTCGGCGGCGGCCTCCACCGAGGCGAACGAGTCCCCGATGCTGGTATCCAGTCGCGCATTCATCACCGGCACCCCGGCGATTCCCGCGATGGCATCACGCGGCGTGCACAGCGCGACCGCGCGGCGCAGGTCGGGAGCTCCGACCGATCCCCCGGCGCCGAAGATGAGTTGTTCCACACCGGAACCGGGTTCCTCGGTACGCGCGAACCCGTCAGGTGCGGTGAGCGTCCCGGCTGATCCGGCCGCGACGTCGACAACCTCGAGATCACCGTCGGACAGCCGCTTTTGCACGTCGATCCCGCTGGGCCACACCGTGACCCGCTTGGTCACCGGCGGGCTCCCCCACCACTTGTCGTTGGCGACAAGCACAACCGAACCGTCGTCGTTGTATCCGTCGAGCTTGTAGGGCCCCGACGAGGGGAACTTCGAGAGGTCCAGATCGGAGCCGAGATTCCACTGGTTGTTCCAGAACTCGGCGATCTTCTGCAGTGTCGGAATGTCATTGGCGGAGATGGCGCCAATCAGGTCCACGCCCCCGCCGAGCTTGTCGGCGATCACATGCCACGGCAACATCGTGGTGGCGGCGAACAGCTGGGTCCAGTCGGTGAAGGCTCGATCCGGCGCGAAGGTCACCCGGGCGGTCTTCTGCCCGGGCTTGCAATCCACCGTGGAGATGTCGGCGTATCCCGCGGTGCTTGCCGCATCGAAGTCGGGCAGCCTGCCGGATTGCGCGAACCAGGACAGCACCATGTCTTCACAGGTCACCGGCTTGCCGTCGGAGTAGACGGCCTTTTCGTTGATGGTGTAGTCGAGCACCAACGGAATGCGGCCGACGACCTCGACGCTGCCGAAATCGTGGTCAGCGATCACCTGACCGTCCGGTCCGTGGAAGCCGAACCCGGTGAGCACTCGATTGAAGGCCTGCGCTCCCGCCGAGGCATTCCCCGCGACACTGTTGACGTTGTACGTCGTGAGGCGGCCATCGACGGCGTAGTCGAGCGTTTTAGCCGCCGAGGTCCAACACGAGGTCAGCAACCCCGCCGCGAGTAGCACCGTGGTCGCGATGGCGCCGATTCGAGCGATCCGTCTTGCCCCGGTCCGTGCTGGACTGCGTGAATCCATCAGTGCCGCCGTACGTTCCGCTTACCTTGAGGGCGGGCGCCGGGCCTGGGTTTCGCGGGTCGCACCGTGGTCGTCGAGGTGTCGGAGGTAGCCGATGCCGCTGCCTTGACCGTCTTGGTTCCCGAGCCGGTATCGGCAAGGGGCGCGGCGTCCGGCTTGCGGCGGCTCAGCACCTTCTTGGTGTGGCTCGCCACCAGCTCGGTGCGCTCACGCAATGCCACCAACAGTGGGGTCGCGAAGAAGATGGACGAATACGTGCCCACCAGGATGCCGACAAGCTGAACCAGCGCAAGGTCTTTCAGAGTGCCCACACCCAGCAGCCAGATGGCCACCACGATGAGCGAGAGCACCGGGATCACCGAGATGAGGCTGGTGTTGATGGAGCGCATGAAGGTCTGGTTCACGGCCAGGTTGGCGTGTTCGGCGAAGGTGCGCCGCGACGTGTGCTGGAATCCGTGCGTATTTTCCTCGACCTTGTCGAACACGATCACGGTGTCGTACAAGGAGAATCCGAGGATCGTGAGCAGACCGATCACTGTCGCCGGGGTGACCTCGAAGCCCACCAGCGAGTACACACCCGCGGTGACCAGCAGGTCGAACACCAGCGCGGCCAGTGCGGCAATGGCCATGTAGCGCTCGTAACGTACGGCGATGTAGATACCGGACAGCACCAGGAACACACCCAGCGCCCACAGCGCCTTGTTGGTGATCTGCCCTCCCCACGTCTCCGATACGGCCGAATCGCTGATGGCGTTGATGGACGGCTTGCCGTCAGATCCCTTGGGCGCGAACCGGTCGAAGAGCGCCTTGTGGAGCTTCGCCGATTCCTCGTTGTCGAGTGTCTCGGTGCGAATCTGAATGGAGGCCGAGTCACCGGTTCCGGTGACGACGATCGATTCGGCGTCGCGGCCCAGTGTTTGACTGAAGACGTCCTCGGTCTGCTGGACGGTGGCCTCGCCCTTCGGGAACGACACCTTGGTGCCGCCCTCGAAGTCGATACCGAAGACGAATCCCTTGATCGCGATCGACAAGATCGCGATCACCATGAACGCGCCACTGATCGCGAACCACAGGGTGCGCTTGCCCACGACGTCGACGGCACCGGTTCCGGTGTACAGGCGATAGAAGAACCCGTGTTCTGGTGCCGCAGTGATGGTTTCCACTGCGCTGGACTTAGCATCCGTTGCGGTGGCCTTCTCCGTGCCGTCCACGACGTCCTTTTCGGTCCCGTTGCCGTTGCTCACGGTGTCGTTGCTGGTGCTCATGCGTGTGCCGCCGCCTTACGTTCGCGGGCAATCTGCTGGACCGCGCCAAGCCCGTTGTACACGGGCTTGGACAGGGTCGCGGACTTGGAGGACAGGTAGACAAGCGGCCACGTCACCAGGAACACCACCACGACATCGAGGATGGTGGTGAGGCCCAGGGTGAACGCGAAGCCCTTCACCTGCCCGATGGCGAGCGCGTAGAGCACCACGGCGGCCAGCAGGGTCACCGCGTTACCCGACAGGATCGTCTTACGGGCACGAGCCCAACCGCGCGGCACCGCCGAACGGTAGGAACGCCCTTCTCGTATCTCATCTTTGATGCGCTCGAAGAACACCACGAAGGAGTCGGCGGTGGTACCGATGCCGATGATCAAACCGGCGATGCCGGCCAGGTCCAGGGTGTACGAGATGTACCGGCCCAGCAGGACCAGGATGGCGAACACCATGGCGCCGGAGGCGACGAGGGACAGCGCGGTCAGGACGCCGAGCACCCGGTAATAGATCAGTGAGTACAGCAGCACGATCGCCAATCCGATGGCGCCCGCGATCAGTCCGGCCCTGAGCGAGGTCAATCCGAGTGTGGCCGAAACGGTTTCGGCATCGGACGATTCAAACGACAGTGGCAGTGAGCCGTACTTGAGCGCCGCGGCGAGCTGCTTGGCCGAGTCGGACGTGAACTGCCCGCTGATTTCGGTCTTGCCGCCCGGGATGGGTTCGCGGATGGCCGGAGCACTGATCACCTTGGAGTCCAACGTGAATGCCGTTTGGGTGCCCTGCTGCCAATGCGCAGAGGTGTAGTCCGCCCAGATCTTCGCGCCGGTGGGCTTGAATTCCATGCTCACCACGTAGATGCCGCGCTGCTGGTCGAGTCCAGAACTGGCGTCCTTGATCTCTTCCCCGCTGATGATCGACTTGTCCAGCAGGTAGGCGGCCTTGCCGCCCTGGCTGTCGTCACCGCAGGTGACCAAGGGAAGGTTCGGATCGTCGTTGCCCGCGAGCGGGTCATCGGGGTCGAAGCAGCGCGAGGACTGGACCTGGAGGGCCAGCATCTGGATCCGCGGATCCTCGCTCTGTCTGATCTGCTTCTCGAAGTCGATCAGCTGCTTGCGTTCCTCACCGCTTCCCGGCTTGGGCGGCAGATCGGCGGGAGGAGCGGCCGGAGACGTTGTGGCATTCGGCGTCGCGGGCTGCGTCGCCGGTGCGGGCGGCGGAGGTGGCGGCATCGTGGTGGTTTGCGCCGGGTACGGACGCGGCTGCGGTTTCGGAGAAGGCGCCGCGGGTGCGGGCTTCCCACCACCGGGCTCCGGTGGTGTCGCCTCCTGGCCAGCGCCGCCCGGCTGACCGCCCTGTGGGGCCCCGGCCTGGGGATTCTCCCTGGGCTGCGCCGGCACCATCTGAATGACGGGCCGAATGTAGAGCTTGGCGGTCTGACCGAGGTTGCGGGCCTCGCTGCCGTCATTACCCGGCACCGTGATGACGAGGTTGTCGCCATCGATGATGACCTCGGACCCGGAGACGCCGAGTCCGTTGACGCGCGCGTTGATGATCTGCTGCGCCTGCGTCAGTGCTTCCTTGGTCGGCTTGGAACCGTCAGGGGTGCGCGCCGTCAGCGTGACGCGGGTTCCGCCCTGCAGGTCGATACCGAGCTTGGGTTTGGCGTGCTTGTCGCCGGTCAGGAACACCAGCAGGTAAGCGCCAATCAGCAATACCAGGAAGGCAGCTAGATAACGCGCGGGGTGCACAGGGGCCGATGGCGAGGCCACGTGTCCGGTCTCCTTGCTTGTCGAGGGCGGGTCGGGAGGCTTTCAGGGTTGAGTAGCGGCGGAGCCGTTACTCCTTGGTCAGCTCGACCCCGGAGCTCTCGACGTCGCGCGACGCCTCGCCAGCGGTGTCATCGGCGTCCTCGGCCTCGTCGACGATCTTGTCGCGGATCGCGAGCTTCATCCAGCGCGTCACGACACCCGGCGCAATTTCCAGGTCCACGGTGTCGTCGGTGACGGCGGCGATGGTGCCCTGCAGGCCGGAGGTGGTGTGCACCCGATCACCGATCGCCAGCGACTCGTGCAGCTCGATGGTGGCGTCCAGAGCTTTGCGCTGCCGCCGGTTCGCGAAGAAGAGGAACGCGCCCATAACGAGGATGAGCGGCAAAAAGACGATGATCGATTCCATGGCGGCTTTCGGGATTCTTTCCGTTGGGTCTTCACGAGGTCAGGCAGGGTCTGCGTGAAACAAGCACGCGACAAGTCACCAGTGTGCCATCCGACTCTGTGGAATTGACGCGAACCCCGGACCTGCGCGTCCTGGACTCAAGCGTCCTCTCAATCGAACAGCCCGGCCTGCCCCAGCACTTGCGGCGGCGGGGTAAGACCCAGGTGCGTCCACGCCAACGCCGTGGCCACCCGCCCGCGCGGCGTTCGCGCGAGCATCCCGGCACGCACCAGAAACGGCTCGCATACCTCTTCGACGGTCGTCGACTCCTCCCCGACGGCCACCGCCAAGGTCGACAAGCCCACCGGCCCGCCGCCGAAGCTGCGGGTCAGCGCGGAAAGCACGGCCCGGTCCAGGCGATCCAGCCCGAGTTCGTCGACGTCGTAGACCTCTAGAGCAGACTTCGCGACGTCCACGGTGATGACGCCGTCGGCACGCACTTCCGCATAGTCACGGACCCGGCGCAACAATCGGTTGGCGATGCGCGGGGTGCCGCGCGAACGCCGGGCGATCTCCACGCCCGCGTCGACTCCCAACTCAATGCCGAGGATTCCCGCCGATCGGGCCAGCACCAGCTCGAGCTCTTCGGACTCGTAGAAGTCCATGTGCGCCGTGAATCCGAAGCGATCCCGCAGCGGCCCGGTCAGAGATCCCGAACGGGTTGTCGCGCCGACCAACGTGAAGGGCGCCACCTCCAGAGGAATTGAGGTAGCGCCGGGACCCTTGCCGACGACAATGTCGACCCGGAAGTCCTCCATCGCCAGGTACAGCATTTCCTCGGCGGGCCGGGCGATGCGGTGAATCTCGTCGATGAAGAGCACATCGTTTTCGACGAGATTGCTCAGCATCGCCGCCAGGTCACCCGCCCGCTCCAGCGCCGGGCCCGAGGTGACCCGCAACGAGGACCCCAGTTCGGCGGCGATGATCATCGCCAGCGAGGTCTTCCCCAGCCCAGGCGGCCCGGATAGCAGTATGTGATCGGGAGTACCACCGCGATTCTTCGCACCGGACAGCACTAGATCCAGTTGCTCACGCACGCGCGGCTGGCCGATGAACTCCCGCAGCGACTTGGGCCGAAGTCCGGCGTCGATGTCGTTCTCACCGACCGTGAGCGCTCCTGACATCTCGGGACCGGCGTCGAAGTCGTCCTCCGCGCCGTCAAGCTCGTCGAAGCGGCTCACCGTGTTTTACCCAGCAATGTCAGCGCCGACCGCAGCACGGTCGAGGTGTCTCCCTCGGAATTGTCTTGAGCCAGAACGGTATCGGTGGCCTGTTCGGCTTGTTTGGCGGCGAATCCGAGGCCGATGAGCGCCTCGACGACCTGGGTGCGCACCAGGGATGCGGTACCCCGGCCCAGCTCGGTAGTGCCACCGGGGGCTGCCGCCACCTTCTCGCGCAGCTCGAGCACCATGCGCTCGGCGCCGCGCTTGCCGATCCCGGGCACCCGGGTCAGCGCATTGACATCGCCATCGGCCAGCGCCTGGCGCAGGGCCGACGCGTCGTAGACCGCGAGCGTGGCCATCGCGATCTTGGGCCCCACACCGGAGACCCCGAGCAGCGTCAGGAACAGGTCGCGCGCATCGGTATCGGTGAAGCCGTACAACGTCATCGAGTCCTCGCGCACGATCATCGCCGTGATCAGCCGCACCTGGGCGCCGCGCCGTAGCGTCGACAGTGTGGCGGGGGTGGCGTTGACGCGGTATCCGACGCCAGCGGCCTCGATTACCACGTGATCGAGCGCGATGTCGATGACCTCGCCATTGACCGAAGCAATCATCGGGCTACCGCCTTCATCCGGGCCGCGAAGGCTTTCCGCTGCTCTTCGGCGGCGGCCTCCGCTTTCGCCATTCTCGCCAGCATGGGCGCACGCCAGCAGTGACAGATTGCCAGGGCCAGGGCGTCGGCCGCGTCGGCGGGCTTCGGCGCCGTCTGCAGCTGCAGGATGCGTGTGATCATCGCGGTCACCTGGGATTTATCTGCCCGGCCGTTGCCGGTGACGGCCGCCTTGACCTCCGACGGGGTGTGGAAATACACCTCGATACCCCGCTTTGCGGCACTGAGCGCAACTATTCCGCCCGCCTGGGCGGTACCCATCACGGTCGACACGTTCTGCTGAGCGAAGACGCGCTCGATGGCCACCACGTCGGGACGGTGGGTGTCCATCCAATGCTCTACGACCTCGCTGATCGCCAAAAGCCGTTGCGGGAGAGGCTGATTGGCCGGGGTGCGCACGACGTCGACATCCAGGGCCACCACCTTGCGACCCGAGGAGGCCTCGACCATGGACAGACCACACCGGGTGAGTCCCGGGTCGACTCCCATCACTCGCACGCGCCAGCCCTCTCGCCGTAGAACAGTTGTTCGATAGCATATCGAGAGAGCTCGCCCATTCCGCATAGCAACACGCGAGGGCTCTGCAAATGTCAACATCCGTTGGCCTAAGCTCAGCGCATGTCTACCGAACCTCGGCGATCGGACGCCACTCGCGCGGCCATCCTCGAGGCCGCCCAGGAACACTTCGCGGGCGTCGGCTACGAGAAGGCAACCATACGGGCTATCGCGGCAACCGCGGGCATCGACCCATCCCTGGTCATGCGGTACTACGGCAACAAGGCCAAGCTGTTCACCGCTGCGGCCAACTTCGACATACATTTTCCCGACGATCTAGCTGAGATTCCGCGCGATCAGCTCGGAGCGAGCATGGTCCAGCACTTCCTCACCCAATGGGAAGCCGACGACACCATGGTCGCGTTGCTTCGGGCCGCGGTGTCCCACGAGTCCGCACGGGCACGCATGGAGGAGATTTTCAGCTGCCAGATGGTTCCGGTCATCGAATCATTGACCGCGGATCGGGCCATGGAACGCGCGGCGCTGATCGGTACCCAAATGATCGGTTTGGCGATGTGCCGTTACGTCATCCGACTCGGAAACGTGCCCGCGATGACGCACGAACAGATCATCGACCTCATCGCACCGACCATCCAGGCCTACCTGGACTGCGACTGCGATTGCGAGGCGCCTTAGCGCGCGCCCTCGGGCTGCGTCCACGGGCGCAGCCGCGGCAGCCACCGCGGTACGTGCTGCGCATACTCGGCGTAGTCGCGGCCGAATCGCCGCAACAGGCCGCGCTCCTCGACCAGCGGGAAGTAGATCGCGTTGATGGCCACGAAAGCGGCCGCGTAGATCAGCAAACCAACGGAGTTCACCGCGAACGCTTCACCCAACAGGATGGCGATGACGCCGGTGATCATGGGGTTGCGCATGTGGCGGTACGGGCCGCGCACGACGAGACGCACCGGCGGATCGAAGGGCGCCAGGGAACCCTTGCCGGTCTGATGAAAGAGCATGACGGTGCGCGCCACCAGGAACAGGCCGGCGGCCACCAGCAGGGTCCCGATCACCGTCGCCGTCATCGACATCTGATCCGACATCCACGACGGCACCTGGATACCGGACCCGTAGAGGATCACCAGCGGAATCAGAACCGTCACGGTGACCGGCAGCGCGAGAACCGCGCGCGCAGTGCGCCACAGGGATGTCGTTTCAGGCGCCGGGGCGACTGCTTGTGTGGCCATGACCGGCCTCCCCTCACTCGTGGATGTCTTATATGTACGCCTGCTTGACATTCAAGTCAACAGATGTTGACCAACAGTTGTTGACGTCACAGTAACGCCGTCCAGTGACATTTGATTCCCGGCCATCGGCACGATTCGGGCCCGCCGTCTGGGTCCGATTACTGTCGTCGGAGTGTCTGTCGGAAAACTGCCCAGCGAGAAAACGGTTCAGTGGTGGCCTCCCCTCGGCGTGATCTTGATGCTGGTGCTCGGGTTCTCCGTCGGGAAGGGTTCAACGCCGCTTGACAGGTGGTTTTTCGATGCGACCCAGGTCGCGTTCGGGGTGCAGCCACGCTGGCTGCTGTTCTTCACCGATTGGGTGTTCTTGGTTCCGGTGCTCGTGGTGTGCGTCGGGTTCGAGCTGTATCGGCGGCGCTGGCGGGTCGCGACAGTTGTTCTCGTCTGCCCCTTCATCGCGAACTGGACCACCCAGGCCACCAAGATGCTCGTCGGCCGCGAGAAGGGCGGATACCTCGCTTATCCCAGCGGCCACACCACCTTCGTGGTGGCCGTGACGGGGATGCTGGTGCTGGTCGCCGGCGGAGCCCTTTGGGCGTACATCGCCGCCGCGATCGTCAGCATGCTCGGACTACTCGGGCAGGTCGCCTGCGGGTATCACTACTTCACCGACACCATCGGTGCCGTCCTGGTCACCACCGCGGTCGTGACCCTGGCGTTCTGGGCTGCAGGTCAGTCTTCGTCGAGCGCGGCGAGCACCTCGTCGGACAAATCCACGTTGGTGTAGACGTTCTGCACGTCGTCGCTGTCTTCCAGCGCGTCGACTAGCTTGAACACCTTGCGGGCGGTGTCGACGTCGACGGGCACGCTCATCGACGGCTGGAAGCTGGCCTCCGCCGACTCGTAGTCGATCCCGGCCTCTTGCAGTGACTGACGGACCGCGATCAAGTCAGTGGGCTCGGAGATGACTTCGAAGGTCTCGCCGAGGTCGTTGACCTCCTCGGCGCCCGCCTCCAGCACGGCCGTGAGCACGTCGTCCTCGGACAGGCCGTTCTTCTCCAGCGTCACAACGCCCTTGCGGGAGAACAGGTACGACACCGAACCCGGATCCGCCATGCTGCCGCCGTTACGCGTCATCGCGACCCGAACCTCACCGGCAGCGCGGTTGCGGTTGTCACTCAGGCACTCGATGAGCACCGCGACGCCGTTGGGGCCATAGCCCTCGTACATGATGGTCTGCCAGTCGGCACCGCCAGCCTCTTCGCCGGCGCCGCGCTTGCGCGCCCGCTCGATGTTGTCGTTGGGTACCGAGGTCTTCTTAGCCTTCTGGATGGCGTCGTAGAGCGTCGGGTTACCAGACGGATCACCGCCGCCGGTACGCGCGGCGACCTCGATGTTCTTGATCAGCTTGGCGAACTCTTTGCCACGGCGCGCGTCTTTGACGGCCTTCTGATGCTTGGTGGTGGCCCACTTGGAATGGCCGCTCATGTACCCCTGTACTACTTTCTCTAGGTTCTGTCGCACTTCTGCGCTGCCCGAGTGTACTCGCGCACCTAGGGTGAATCACATGACTGTCCTGGTAGCCGACCCGATTGTCGACACTGTCCTGGACCGATACGCGTCAACCGTCGGAGACAGCCTCACCGAT
The DNA here is from genome assembly GCF_001632805.1 of Mycobacteroides chelonae CCUG 47445. Taxonomy (NCBI): domain Bacteria; kingdom Bacillati; phylum Actinomycetota; class Actinomycetes; order Mycobacteriales; family Mycobacteriaceae; genus Mycobacteroides; species Mycobacteroides chelonae. The sequence continues at coordinate 2,875,702 of NZ_CP007220.1, forward strand.
TACCGCAATCACCTGTACCGGGGCATGAACTACCAGCTCCGTCTTCTCGGCATGACGCAAGCCCCGCCCGACATCGCGCTGGCGTGGGCCACGCACGATATCGGCATCTGGACGGCAGGGACCTGGGACTACCTGGATCCCTCGGTGGCACTGGCCGAGCAGCTGGCGCCGGAGTTCGGTATCACCGACGTCGGCCGGGTCAAGGCGATGGTGGCCGATCACCACAAGCTGAGGTCAGCGGACGATCTGTGGGTCGAGATGTTCCGCTTGGGTGATCGGGTCGATGCGTTCCGCGGGCTCTACGCCTGGACCGGTCTGGAACGCTCCGATGTACGCGAGGTCGTGGAGGCACTGCCATACGGCGGTTTTCACGGATTCTTATTGCGGACGGCCGGACAGTGGACGCTGAAGCATCCGCTGCGCCCGATGCCCATGCTGCGCTGGTAACCACCGCGTCGAGCGCATACCGCACGCCGAAAAATCGGGCGCTACGGCCGCACCTGGTATGCGGTCGATGACACCTAGGAAGCGCGCACCATGTCGACGAACAATTGGTGCACTCGCCGGTCCCCGGTGACCTCGGGGTGAAACGACGTCGCCAACGCACTGCCCTGCCGCACCGCGACCGGATGCCCCTGCGCGGTGGCCAGCACCTCGACGTCTGTGCCGACCCGCTCCACCCACGGCGCCCTGATGAACACCGCGTGCAGCCCGCCATCGAGCCCCACGAAATCCAGATCACCCTCGAACGAGTCCACCTGGCGCCCGAAGGCGTTGCGCCGCACCGTCATATCGATCGCTCCCAGCGCCACCGCATCCGGGCGGGTATCGAGTATCTCGCTGGCCAGCAGGATCATGCCCGCGCAGGACCCGTACACCGGCAGACCACCACGCAGACGCTCGGTGAGCGGGTCCAGCAGTTCGAACACGCGCAGTAAGTTGCTCATGGTGGTCGACTCCCCGCCGGGAATGACCAGCCCGTCCACCTTGGAGAGTTCGTCGGGACGGCGCACGCCAAGCGCGTCTGCACCCGAATCTTCCAGAGCAGCAACATGTTCCCTGACATCGCCCTGCAATGCCAGCACGCCGATCAACGGGCTCACGCCATGTTCCCCTTGGCGATCGACGCCTCGTCGGGGTTGCGCTCGTACCGGGTCAATCCCTCCTGTACCACCGCCGCGACCATCCGGCCCTCGCGATCGAAGATCCGGCCCTGAGTCAGCGCCCGCCCGTATCCGGCCGACGGCGACGTCTCGTCGTACAGCAGCCATTCATCGGCACGGAATGGACGCAGGAACCACAGCGCATGATCCAGGGATGCGGTCTGCAGTACCGCGTCCCGGTGCGGCACCTTGGAAGAACTCAGCAGCGTCAGATCGCTCATGTAGGCCAGCGCGCAGATGTGCAGCACCGGATCATCCGGAAGCTGCTTGCGGCAGCGGAACCACACCCGCTGCTGCGCGGCCAGCCGCGGGTTCCGGTCCATCAGCTCGTCGGGGACGATCCGGATGTCCCATTCAGCGAACTGCCGGAAGAGGTCGTGGCTGAACGACCCCTCCGCATCCTGCACATCGGGCAGGTCTTCGGGCGTCGGGACGGGCGGCATCAGATCCTGATGCTCGATGCCGGTGTCCAGCGTCTGGAAGGAGGCCGACATGCTGAAGATCGCCTGCCCGTCCTGGATCGCGGTGACCCGACGGGTGCTGAACGAGCGGCCGTCGCGTACCCGATCAACGAGAAACACAGTGGGCTCGTTGGGATTTCCGGGCCGCAGGAAGTATCCGTGCAGGGAATGCACCAGGTACTGCGGCTCGACGGTGCGGACGGCCGAGACCAACGATTGCCCCGCAACCTGGCCGCCGAAGGTGCGGCGCAGGCTGCTCGGGGTGACGTTGCCTCGGAAGATGTCCTTTTCGAGCTGCTCGAGCGTCAGGATCTCTTCGATATCGGCCATCAGATGGTTTTACCAGCCGCGCTCGGCGAGCCGATGCGGCTGCGCGATGTCCTCCACGTTGATGCCGACCATCGCTTCACCCAGTCCGCGCGACACCTTGGCCAGCACGTCCGGATCGTCGTAGAAGGTGGTGGCCTTCACGATCGCCGCGGCGCGCTGCTCGGGGTTGCCGGACTTAAAGATTCCGGATCCGACGAACACACCCTCGGCGCCCAGCTGCATCATCATCGCGGCATCGGCAGGTGTCGCGATGCCACCGGCGGTGAACAGCGTGACCGGCAGCTTGCCGGCGCGAGCAACCTCGACCACAAGGTCATACGGTGCCTGCAGTTCCTTTGCGGCAACGTACAACTCATCCTCGGAGAACGAAGTGAGCCGACGGATCTCGCCACCGATCTTGCGCATGTGAGTCGTCGCGTTGGACACGTCACCGGTACCGGCCTCACCCTTGGAACGGATCATGGCCGCCCCCTCGGTGATGCGGCGCAGCGCCTCGCCCAGGTTGGTGGCGCCACACACGAACGGCACGGTGAACTTCCACTTGTCGATGTGGTTGGTGTAGTCGGCCGGGGTCAGCACCTCCGACTCGTCGATGTAGTCCACGCCCAGGCTCTGCAGGATCTGCGCCTCGACGAAATGCCCGATGCGGGCCTTGGCCATGACCGGAATGCTGACGGTGCTGATGATGCCGTCGATCATGTCCGGATCGCTCATGCGGGACACGCCGCCCTGGGCGCGAATGTCCGCGGGCACCCGCTCCAGCGCCATGACAGCGACAGCACCGGCATCTTCGGCGATCTTCGCCTGTTCCGGCGTAACGACGTCCATGATGACGCCGCCCTTGAGCATCTCGGCCATGCCGCGCTTGACGCGCGCGGTGCCGGTTCCGGTCTCGGGGGACGTTCCGTTGGTCGTGCTAGTCAACTGAGGGCTCCTGGATGTCGGTTTCTGCCACCAGTCTAATGCGGCCACACCAGCGATTTTGTCCCGGGAGGTGCGGTGACCGGGCTCACCCGATGAGGATCGGGTCGCGGCGCCCACCGGCGGCCACCGCATCTGCGGCAGTGGCGGCCTCTCCGAGCAGCTCTCCCAGCTGATTCGGGAAAACTTGCTCTCCCGAGGCCGCGAGCGCGGCGATCTCGCCGGCGTCGCACCAGCGGTGCCCGGTGATGTAGCGCTGCTCCAAATTCGTGCGGCCGTCCGTCGCCGGTTCGAACCTCTTGGTCCGGTGCACGAAGAACAATTCCTCGGAGCGAATGGTGGTTCCGTTGAAGTCGAAGACGGCCACCCGACGCCACAGCGGGCCTACGAGGCGTCCGGAGGGAACCGATAAGCCGGTCTCCTCGACCAGCTCGCGCACCGCGCCATCGCACAGCTTCTCCCCCGGCAACGTCTGTCCGCCCACGGTGAACCACCAATGCACCGCCGGGCTGGGGGCGGCGGGATCGAAGCCGCGCAGCAGCAGCACCCGGCCATCCTCATCGAGCAGGATGATCCGCGCCGAGGTACGGAAGTTGGCCAGGGCCGGGTCTTCGGTACCCGCACCCTGGCGGTCGATGATTTCGAAATATGTTGGCATCGGCGCGGTTCCGCCCAGACGCAACCAGCGCACCGGTCGGCGCACCCGCAGGGCCAGGGTGTCGCGCACGGCGTCGTTGTGGAAGCGCCGCGCGATCAGCACCCGCGTCTCGGCGTCCGCGAGCTCGGCCACCAGCGCGGGGCGCAGCCGCTCGGAGTCCACGGTGGACAACGCCGAGGCCAACTGGTTCTCCGCGTACTCGCGCCGGTCACGTTCGGCCCGCTCGGCTTTCGCGGCGAGTTTGATCAGTTGGTCGTCCTTGAGCGCATCTCCTACCGCCCGCGCGACGACGGCGCGGCGCGCCAACGCGGCATCGAGGGCTTGCCAGGACAGGTCGCTGCGCACATGCAGGCGGTCCAGCCGGTTGGCCACCAGATAGGCCCACAGCAGGCCCAGCGCGACCAGCGTGCCGATGAGGGCGATGACGATGACGGTCAACGCCGAGAAGGTCACCAACTGTCGACCTTCACACGCGCCCCGGAAGCGGTGACGGTCTCGTAGACGAGCATGATCTGCTGCGCGACCACCGACCAGTCGTACCGCTGCACCGCCTCGGTGCCTGCCGCCACCAGCTCTGCGCGGGCCTCATCGTCACCGAGCACGTCGATGATGGCCGCCGCCAAGGCATCCGCATCACCTGTGGGTGTCAACCGGCCCGCCGAGCCGTCCAGGAGCACCCGGCGGAAGGCGTCCAGCGAGCTGGCCACTACCGCGGTACCCGCCGCCATCGCCTCCACCAACACGATGCCGAAGCTCTCGCCGCCGATATTGGGGGCGCAGTAGACGTCCGCACTGCGCATGGCCGAGGCCTTGGTGGCATCGTCCACCTGCCCGAGGAAGCGCAGATGCTTGGCCAATGGCCCTGCCTGCGTGCGGAGTTCGGCCTCATCTCCACGACCAACAATCAGGATCTCCACATCGGAGAAGCTGGCCGCGATCTTCGGCAGCGCCCCCATCAATACGTCCATGCCCTTGCGTGGCTCGTCATAGCGGCCCAGGAAAAGCACCGTCTTACCTGCCCGCGGGTAGCCCTCCAGCATCGGCGCCCCGGAAAAGGACCGGACATCGACGCCGTTGGGAATCTCGACCGCGTCGGATCCGAGTGCCTCCATCTGCCAGCGCCGGGCCAACTCGGAGACCGCGATCCGGCCGACGATCTTTTCGTGCCACGGGCGCAACACCGCCTGAAAGACGCTCAGCGTCAACGACTTCGTCGTAGACGTGTGGAAGGTAGCGACGATCGGGCCCTCGGCCACCATAAGCGCCAGCATGGACAGACTTGGCGCGTTGGGTTCATGCAGGTGCAACACATCGAAGTCGCCGTCGACCAGCCAGCGCCGGGTCTTGGCATAGGTGGCCGGGCCGAACCGCAGCCGCGCCACCGAACCGTTGTACGGAATGGGGACGGCCTTGCCGCCGGACACCACGAACTCGGGCAGCTCTACGTCCGATGAGGACGGTGCGAGCAGGCTGACGTGGTGTCCGCGGTCCCGCATGACCTCCGCCAACTGCACCACATGGGACTGGACGCCACCCGGTACATCAAAGGAGTACGGGCAGACCATCCCGATGCGCATTACGCCTGCCCACCAACGGGATCAGTCTCCCGGGGGGCCGCCCGACCGTCAGTCTCCGGTTCCCGGACGGGCGCGGGATGGTTCTCCGACGCCGGTTGGGCCGGCGAGGTCTGCAAACGGGTGCGACGCTCTTCGGACAGATCGTCGAGCCAGAGCGGCTGCAACATATGCCAATCCGCCGGGCGCTCGGCGATATTGGCGGCGAACTCGTCAGCGAGCGCCTGGATGACCACCGCAACATCGCCTGACGACGTATCGATGGGCTCTTGGATCCGCACCCCCCATTGACCGTGCGGCTCGAACCAGCAGTGTGCCGGCAGCAGGCGTGCTCCGGTGTCGATCGCCAGCCGGGCCGGCCCCGCGGGCATCCGCGCCTCTGCGCCGAAGAAGTCGACGGGGACGCCACTGCGGCTCAAATCGCGATCGGCCATGAGGCAGACGACGCGATTTTCCCGTAGGCGCGTTGCCAGCGTCTCGTACGGCCCGGTGGAGTCGCCGCTGGACGCGAGCACCTCGAAGCCAAGGGTTTCCCGGTAGTCCAGGAACCGGCGGTACAGCGACTCGGGTTTCAGACGCTCGGCCACCGTGGTGAACGTCCCATAGGTTTGGGCCAACCACACCCCCGCCATGTCCCAGTTTCCGCTGTGCGGCAGGGCGATGATGGTGCCCCGTCCACAATCCTGGGACGCGTCGATGTTTCGACGCCCGAACGCACTGCTGTCCAAACGACCGGCGAGCCGTTCCATGTTCTGCGAGGGCAGCCGGAACGCTTCACGCCAGTACCGGGCATAGGAACGCATCGAGTCGATCATCAGCCGGTCGGGCACCTCACGCGGATGCACGCCAAGCACCCGGGCCAGGTTCTTGCGCAGCTGCTCGGGTCCACCGTTACGGGCACCCACCATGGCACCGACATCGAAGATGGCGCGGGCAAGCAGATCTGGCGTCACCTGCGTCAGATTCCAGCCGGCGGCGTACCCCCAGTCGGCAGCGCGTTCGCCCCACACACTCATGACTGATTCGTCTCCGCGGTGTCCTGTCCTGCATCGGAATTGGGCAGCAGATCGAGTGCTCCGGGAGATGTGCGCACCGCGTGCATGCGCTGCGCCACCGTCACCAGGCTCGCGATCGCCAGCACCCACATCGCCACATGCAGCGGTTCCGGTAACCCGAACCCACCGCTGAAGATCGCTCCGGCAAGCACGATGATGAGCCGTTCCGGGCGCTCGATCAGCCCGCCGTCGGCACGTAGTCCGGAGGCCTCGGCCCGTGCCTTCACGTACGAGATCACCTGCGAGGTGATCATGCAGATCAATGTGGCGACGACCAAAGATGTTGATCCCCAACCGAATGCCGCCCACCACAGCAGCCCGGCGAACACCGCGCCATCGGCCACACGATCACACGTGGCATCCAGCACCGCGCCGAATCTGGTGCCACCACCACGGGCCCGCGCCATCGCTCCGTCAAGCATGTCGAACATGGTGAACAGCCAGACCGCCATGCCACCCCAGAACAGATGGCCCGTCGGGAACAAGGTGAGCGCGGCGACGACCGTCGCAGCGGTCCCGAAGATGGTGACGGTGTCCGGGGTGAATCCCGCGCGCAGCACCGCACTGGCAAGCGGGTTGATGATCTTCGCGAAAGTCTCCCGGGACAGGAAGCCGCTCATGGCAGCTGCTCCCAGGCGCTGGCGAGTAGCTGGCGGGTGTCCCGCAGTAGCTGCGGCAGCACCTTGGAGTCACCGATAATGGTGATGAAGTTGGCGTCGCCGCCCCAGCGCGGCACCACATGCTGATGCAAGTGCTCGGCCAGCGACCCACCTGCCGCTGTGCCCAGGTTGAGTCCCACGTTGAAACCGTGCGGGCGAGATACCTTCTTGATCACCCGAATCGCCTTCTGGGTGAACGCCATCAGTTCGCGGCTCTCATTCTCGGTGAGGTCCTCGAGCTCGGCGACCTGCCGATACGGAACCACCATGAGATGTCCCGGGTTGTACGGATACAAGTTGAGCACCGCGTACACATGCTCCCCGCGCGCCACCACCAGACCGTCTTCGTCGGCCATCTCGGGAATGTCGGTGAACGGAGCGGACTCCGCCCCACTCGACTTCACCGCCTCCACCAGGTAGGTCATCCGGTGCGGGGTCCAGAGCCGCTGCAGGTGATCGGGGTCGCCCACTCCCCGGTCGGTGATGGTCGAGTCCTCGTCAGTCACGGGACCCCAGCTTCATCAATTCGGCGGTCGGAGAAACATTCTCGTGTCTGTTCACCCAATCGATGATGGCGGCCACGGCCTCATCACGGGGCACTCCGTTCACCTGAGTACGGTCGCGGAAGCGGAAGCTCACCGCACCCGCCTCCACATCACGATCGCCGGCCAGCAGCAAGAACGGCACGCGCTGGTTGGTGTGGTTGACGATCTTCTTGTTCATACGATCATCGCTGACATCGATCTCTGCACGGATGCCCTGCGATTTGAGCTGCGAGACAATGTCGCTCAGGTACGGCGCGTGGGCGTCGGCGATCGGGATACCGACAGCCTGCACCGGCGATAGCCAGGCCGGGAAGGCACCCGCGTAGTGCTCGGTGAGCACACCGAAGAACCGCTCGATAGAGCCAAACAGTGCGCGGTGGATGAGCACCGGACGCTGGCGGGTTCCGTCGGCAGCGGTGTACTCCAGTTCAAATCGCTCCGGCATGTTGAAGTCGAGCTGGATGGTCGACATCTGCCAGGACCGCCCCAACGCGTCCTTGGCCTGCACCGAGATCTTGGGACCGTAGAACGCCGCGCCACCCGGATCCGGGACCAGCTGCAGCCCGGAATCGAGCGCCACCTGCTCCAGGGTCTTGGTCGCTTGCTCCCAGTCCTCATCGGATCCAACGAATTTCGTCTCGTCCTTGGTCGACAGCTCAAGGTAGAAGTCGTCGAGCCCGTAATCGGACAACAGATCCAGCACGAACCGCAGCAGGGACGTCAGCTCCTCATGCATCTGCTCACGGGTGGTGTAGATGTGTGCGTCGTCCTGCGTCATGCCCCGCACCCGGGTCAGACCGTGCACCACACCGGATTTCTCGTATCGGTAGACCGATCCGAATTCGAAGAGCCGCAACGGCAATTCACGGTACGAACGGCCCCGTGCCCGGTAGATCAGATGGTGCATCGGGCAGTTCATGGGCTTGAGGTAGTAGTTCTGCCCCGGCTTGCGCACGGTGCCGTCGTCATTGAGTTCGGCGTCGATGTGCATCGGAGGGAACATGCCGTCGGAGTACCAGTCCAGGTGCCCGGAGGTCTGATACAGGTTTTCCTTGGTGATGTGCGGAGTGTTGACGAATTCGTACCCGGCGGCGGTGTGCTTGGCGCGCGAGTAGTCCTCCAGTTCCTTGCGGATGATGCCACCCTTGGGGTGGAAAACCGGCAGACCGGAACCGATTTCGTCGGGGAAGCTGAACAGATCGAGCTCCACACCGAGCTTGCGGTGGTCGCGCCGCAACGCCTCTTCCAGCAGTTCGAGGTGCTTGTCGAGCGCTTCCTGCGACTCCCAGGCGGTGCCGTAGACGCGCTGCATGCTGGCGTTAGCCTGATTGCCGCGCCAGTAGGCGGCGGAGCTGCGAGTGAGCCGGAACGCCGGGATGTGTTTGGTGGTGGGAATGTGCGGGCCGCGACACAGGTCGAACCATTCCCGTTCCCCGGTACGAGGATTCAGGTTGTCGTAGGCGGACAGCTCGTCGCCGCCGACCTCCATCACCTCGGGATCGTCGGCGCCCGACTTATCGGAGACAAGCTCCAGCTTGAACGGCTCGTTGGCCAATTCTGCCTGCGCATCCTCCACCGAGCCGTACACCCGGCGCGAAAAGCGTTGCCCCTCCTTGATGATCTGCTTCATCTTCTTTTCGAGGGCAGCCAGGTCCTCGGGGGTGAAGGCGTGATCGATCCCGAAGTCGTAGTAGAAGCCATCGGTAATCGGCGGACCGATACCAAGCTTGGCCTTCGGGAACAGGTCCTGCACTGCCTGCGCCAGCACGTGGGCGGCCGAGTGCCGGATGACGCTGCGTCCATCCTCGGTGTTGGCCGCAACCGGCTCTACCTCGGTGTCGACCTCCGGAGTCCAGGACAGATCTTTCAACGCACCATCCACACGGACGACGACGATGGCGTCCTCGCCCTTGCCCGGCAGACCTGCCTCGCGTACCGCGGTCCCCGCCGTCGTCCCGGCCGGCACCCGGATAGGGGGCACAGGGGAAGACGGGTTGGGCGCAGTCATCAGCAGTTCTCCACTTCAGAGACGGGGGGTTTGCGAACTCATGCTATCGGTCCGCACCAGCGCCTTCCCAGCCGATGGGCACCGAGACCGCTCAGGCCGATCGTGCCCGGAAGGTATTCCGGTAAGCGAGCGGGGAGACCCCGGTGAGCCGGCGGAACTGCTCCCGGAAATTCGCAGGTGAACCGAACCCCACCTCGCGCCCGATCCACTCCACCGAGTCCGCCGAACATTCCAGCAGCTGCTGGGCATGACGGACCCGCACGCCGGTGAGCCACTGCATCGGCGTCTGCCCCGTTTCGGCCCGAAACCGCCGGTTGAGGCTGCGCACGCTGGTGGATGCCTGGACCGCGAGGTCCTCCAGAGAAAGTTCTCGATGGGCGTTGTGCTCAATCCACGCCAGCATCTCGCCGAGACCCGCCTCGGTGCGCTGACGGTTCCGGATGACGTATTGGGCCTGACCGCCGTCCCGGTGCAGCGGCGCCACGGCCATCCGCGCCGCCTCGGAAGCCACCGCCGTGCCGTGATCGCACGTGATCATGTGTAGACACAGATCGAGCCCTGCCGAGGCACCGGCGGACGTGAGCACCTGCCCCTCGTCCACGTACAGCACATCGGCGTCCAGGCGCACTTCCGGATACATCTTCCGAAACAGATCAGCGGCTAGCCAGTGCGTGGTGGCACGCTTGCCGTCCAGAATTCCGGCCTCGGCCAGCGTGAAGGCTCCGGCGCAGATGGACGCGATGCGCGCACCGCGGGCGTACGCGGCCTGCAGTGCCTCGATGACGCCGTCGGGCGTGGGCGCGGTCACGTCGTTGCGCGCGGGCACCACGATCGTGTCAGCGCCCGAAAGAGCCTCAAGCCCAAGGTCTGTGGCGATACCGAACGGTCCGGCAGAGACGACGGGTGCCGTTCCGCACACCCGCACCCGGTAGGGCCGGGTGCCGTCGGCAAGGTGCACGCGGCGAAACACCTCCACAGCGGTCGCCAGGTCGAACCCGATGGTGTCGGGAAGGGCGAGGACGAGCACCGAGTGAGGCTCGCCCGAGCGACCCAAGGGCACCGAGTGGGGCTCGCCCGAACAGCCCGCCGTAACGGAATGCATACGGCGAGCGTAACTCGTTGTTGGCAATATCTCGTTGGATGCTGTCTATCTGGCCACTTCTGCCGCCGTGATCGGTCGACAACCATGGCAACCATGCAGATAGCGATCCTGGCGTACCCGGGCATGACGGCGCTCGACGCGATAGGCCCCTACGAAATGCTGAGGGGGCTGCCCGATGCCGAGTTTCGATTCGTCTGGCACGAGCCGGGGCCGATAGTGACCGATAGCGGTGTCCTGGTGGTCGGCGCGACGCATTCCTTCGAGGAGACCCCGGCACCGGACATCGTCCTGATCGGCGGCTCGATACCGGCCACCATGAGCACCGCCGCCGACGACGGCGTTCTCACCTGGCTGCGGAAGGTTCACCTGGGCACGACGTGGACCGCATCGGTATGTAGCGGGTCGCTCATTCTCGGCGCCGCCGGGATCTTGCAGGGCAAGGACGCCACCTGCCATTGGGCCGGGCAGCGGGTGCTCACGACCTTTGGGGCCAATCCCCAGCGGGACAAGCGAATCGTCCGCGACGGCAAGGTGATTACCGCCGCAGGGGTGTCCGCAGGGCTCGATCTTGGTCTGTGGCTCGTCGGCGAGATCGCCGGACAGCCGCGCGCCGAGGCCACTCAGCTGTGCATCGAGTACGACCCGCGGCCGCCATTCGATACCGGCCACATCAGCAAGGCCTCGACCCGCAACAAGGCAGATGCGGTGCTGATGATGAAGGGCATGATCTCGGCACGCGATGCCGGCGCGGAGGTCGTGGCGGGCTCGAAGGTGCTGTGGGCGACCGTCATCGATCGGGTGCGGCGCAGGTCAGCTGCCAAGCCCTAGCGGGCTCTTCAGCCAGTTCGCCTCGATTCCGACCAGCGCGGCGACCCAGCCGACCGCACCCAACACCCACAGCGTGACCACCACCAACGCCGCGGTGAACAGCACCCCGATCCCCCGCAGCCACTGAGGTTGAGTGGAAAACCAGGCCATGAACCTGTCGTACCGGGCCCTGACTGCGTGGAGAAGCTTTCTTGCCCAAGAGAACTCTGAGGCAAGAATCGCCAGGCCGAGGAAGACGATCGCCCAGCCGGGCCCCGGATAGGGGATCGCAATGATGCCCGCACCCAGCACTGCCAGACCGATGATCGCAACCGCCATGCGGTAGAAGACGTTCAATGCCGGACGGTCCCGCACCCCGTCGCGCCATCGGGCCCACCGACGGGTACGGCCGCTCACGGCTGACCGGGATTGAGCTTCACAAACAAAGCGTCGGCCTCGGCGAGCACATCGTCGCCGTCGAGCAATCTGCTGGTCAGGTACACCTTGCGGCCCTCGACGCGGTCCAGGGTGCAGTCGAACTGCAGCTCCTTCTCGATCGGCGTGACCTTGCGGTAGTTGATGTTCAGGTACGCGGTACGCAGCTTGCGCAGGTCCGTGAGCAGCATCGTGCCGGTGCCGATGATCGTGTCGAAGAGCAGGCCGAGACATCCGCCATGCACCGCCCCGTTTCGGCCCAGGTGGTAGCGCCCGAAAGTGGCTGTGCCGGTGAGCACTCCGTCGTCGAAGCTATCGATTGTCATCGGGACCAGCAGGATGTTTCCACGCAGCGGAAGATCGGTGCGACGGCCCGAGGGCGAGTCCCACTCCGAAACCTCGTACGGGTCCAGCAGCTCGTTCATGGCCTCGAGCTGGTTGGCCAGATTGGTGATCACCTCATCGGGTGGCAGGGCGGCGCGAGCGCGATCCTGCAGAGTCCGCAGTGCATCGATGAAACGGCCGTAGTCGGGGCCGCCCTTGAGGGTGGGGTCGGGCGGATTGAACCCGCCACCCTCATGCGCTGTTACTGCTTCCTCGGTGGTCATACTCCCCTACGTTATTGGGGTGGATATTGCACGGCTGAGCCAGCTCCCGTTCACCTACTCCGAGATCGGCGCGACGGCCACCGAGTTACCCGCCGGATATCACCATGTGCGCGAATCTCGGCAGATCGGAAAGGGTAGGGCGCGGTTCGACGAGGCTGCCGCAAGCCTCATGCAATTCGGTATCCAACGTGGGATCGGGCTGCCGGTTCAGACGTCGGCACCGGAGGCCGCCGTCGGCGTGAACGTGATGACGCGGCTGTGGCCGTTCTGGGCGCTGTGCCGCATCGTGTACGTGGTGGACGAGCCGAATCGGCGCGGTTTCGCATACGGGACGCTTCGCGGACACCCAGAAACCGGCGAAGAGGTCTTCATCGTGCGCTTTGATCCATCCAATGACGTTGTCTCCGTCGAGATAACCGCATTCTCCAGGCCGTCGTACTGGTGGGTCCGGGTGGGCAATCTGGTGGTCAAGCAGCTACAACGTGTGGTAACTCAGCGCTACCTACGCGCGCTGTGAGCGCCGCCGAGCAGTTGCCACACATATAACCCTCCCCCGGTAACCTACATGTTAGCTGGCTGATGGACGCAGCTACATTCCGGCGTGCCGAATAGACGGGCATATCTTGGGTTTTTGATACTAAAAAACCGACAGGGGCACTTCTCAGCAAACCTTCTGAGTATTCGAATCGTTATGATGTGTAACCTTTTGTTCAACTTCGATTCATGCTTTTTTAGGAGCTCTGAACCTCATGGTTTCCCTGCCCGCTGGCATCGCGCTATTCGCCGGAGCCCTGGGTGCCTCGGCCGCGATGTTCATCGCCCCCGTGGCGGCCGCGGACCTCCCGGTGTGTTCGGCCGGCGAGACGCCGTACAACCACAGCTGCCGGACGGCGTGCGCGGGCAGCGCACCGCGGGTCGGCGGGGCCTGCACTCAGCCCGGCACCAACCTGTACGACCGAGGATTTCACGAGCCCACCCATGAGGGCGCCAACCCGCGCACTCCGCTGGGCACCAACCCGCAGGTCCCCTACGGCACGAACACCACAACCGTTCTGCAGTAAACGATTTCGGGACGGTGCCCGCCGTGCTACGGCGACCAGTTCGCCAGGACCGCGTCCATATCGCCATCTCCGGGCCCCGGCAGATGACGAGCGCCCGGAAACCGATGAGCCGGTTCGGTATACGTTCCCGCGTCAACAAGCCTGGCGATGTTGGATCGATAGATATCGTCCACCTCGGCGTGGCGCCCCGGCTCACGGTGCAGCCACAGATTGGCCGGGTGGATCGACCGGTCGTACATACGCCGAAACAGCTCTGTCCGGATATCTTTGAGCCAATTCGAGTTCAAATTCATGGCGCGAAACTGGCGCAGAGCCTCGACATCCACCGGCGCCGCGATAATCGCATTCGCCCCCGAAGACGCCTGCCCGATCACCTGCCCGTAGTAGTCGACAATGTGACCGTTGCCGCCCGCGATGTCGACCGGATGCTCGGTGGCCGGTGTGGAGTAGACGGGTCCGGAGTTGGGACACACCATGTACAGACCGTTGAAGTGCGCGTGTGCCCTGTTCTGCAGTAGCCAGGTACCGCCGGCGTCCGAACCGGCCGCTGTCATCGGCACCGCCTCGCTGGGCCGATACACCACCTCGGCGCCATTGAATGCCAAAGCCCGCACTGCCTCCGGATACTCACCGTCGCTGCAACACAGCGTGCCGATAGCGCCGATGTCCGGGGTACGCAGCACCGGATAAAAGGCATCGATCCCATCGCCGAACAGCTGTACCCATCGGTCGTACACGTCATGCGGGGTACACGAGTGCTCACGGCACCAGACGTGATTCTTGGCCGCTCGATGCACGATCTCACCGTCGGGCGCGATCACCACCATGACGTTGAAGAATCGGTCTGCGATGATCTCGGGCCAGCGGGCCTTGCACTGCACGATGATGTACGTCTCATACATCCGGGCCAGCGCGGCCAGGCGATCTGTCTCCGGCCCCGGAATGTCAATGAAAAGCTCACGAGCACTGCGGATATGCGGAAGGTTGAAGACCTCGTCGGTAAAGCCGGTCAGCGCGCCCTCGGCGAGGGCGACCAGCTTCACCGGCAGGTTGATGCCCACAATCGAGACCGCGGCATGGATGGCCTCCTCGATGTTGTCCAGGTTGCGCGCGATGTCGTCTCGTCTACCGATGCCGTGGACAATGGTCGACAACCCGACCGCCATGTACGGGGCGACCGGCGTATTTTGGGCCGTCTCGGTCATTGCACACCGCACCAACGCATCGCGGCCAGTGCGTAGGCCTTGGTGGCACAGACTATTTCGTCGATCGCACAGCGCTCGTCCACCGCGTGTGCCATGGCCAACGCACCCGGGCCCATGCCGACAGCGGGAATCCCCGCAGCGGTGAACCAGGTGAGATCGGTTGCCGTGGGGAATGGTCGGACCTCCGGGGGCCCACTGAATGTGGACCCGGCGGCAGCCTCTTCGCGTGCGGCGATCACGGTTTGGCAGAACGGGTCGCACTTGTCCGTTCGCCCGCCCGGATAGTGCATCGGCCATTCGACGCGCGGAGGCTCACGCCGCAGCCAGGGATCTGCCGTGACAACGGCGGCCACCGTCTCGAGGATCTCGGCCTGGATGTCGGCCAGGTCGGCCGCGGGCGGGTAGAAGACCGCGTAGTCCAGCACGGTTTCGTCAGGGATGAAGGCGACATTGCGGCCACTGCGGGCACCCCCGTCGATCACGTCCAGACCGATGGTGAACTGCCCGCGCTCAAAGAGTGGGTCGGTACGTGTCTGCTCCCACTGGACTTCCAGCCCGCACAGCGCCGCGTGAATCGACAGCGCGGCATCAATAGCGCTGACCGCAACGGGTTCGGCATCTGGAGCGTTGGTCGCTTGGAGGCGCATCAGGGAACGAGCCGACGCGTGACCGGAGCGGCCGCTGACGGTGATGCGCATGACGAGCACGCCGGGGGTAGCCGGCATGACGGTCAGAGGACGTCGCGCCCCGGTGGGCTCGGCGATGATCGCACCGTCGGCGCTGTAGCCGCGGGCAAGCACGGCCGAGGTACCCAGGTGATGTTCGAAGTTCTCTTCGCCGACCACGCCCTGCAGGATCAGATCGCCCCGCAGCTGCACACCTGATTCTCGTAATGCCCTGGCAGCGAAAGCCTGTGCCACCAATCCGCTCTTCATGTCCACCGAGCCACGTCCCCACACGTGGGTCTCATCAATAAATCCCGAGAACGGATCATGAGTCCATTCGTCGGAGTCGTTGGCGGGCACGACATCGAGGTGGCCGTTGAAGATCAGCGATCGCCCTCCCCCGCTACCCCGAAGCACACCGACCACATTGTCTCGTCCGGTCACCTCGCCGAAAAGCTCCGTTTCGGCTCCGCCCTGCCGGTAGACGCCGGCCAGCAGGCGCGCCACATCGGATTCGCCGCCCACCAGGTCGTCATAGTCCTGGTCGGGGTAGGTCGGATTCACGCTGCGCAGCGCGATGGCGTGGGTAAGTGTGTCGAGCAGCTCATCGCGAAGACTGTCGACACGGTCGAGCACTTTGTCTGCCGAGCTCACGAGTGCACCGCCTGCGATTGTGCGGCCGGCGAAGTCAACTCGCCACTGTCGTATACCGTCTCGCCGCCGAGGTAGGTCCGCAGCACCCGCGTGCCGCGTAGCTCGTCGAGCGGACAGGTCAGCGGATCTCGGTCGGCGATGATCACGTCCGCATAGTTGCCCGCTGTCAGTGAGCCGATTTCGGGCCAGCCCAGCACCGCGGCTGCACCCGTCGTCCACATCTTCAGTGCCTCGAGCCTCGAGATCTTCTGGTCGGGCCCGTCGTTGCGATGGTCGCTGCCTGCGAAACGGTGCGTCTGGGCCAGCTCGATCTGCTCCCACGGATTCTTCGGACCCCAGTCCGAGCCGCCGGCCAGATCAAGCCCGGTGTCGATCAACCGCTGCAGCGGCTCCAGGTCTTGCCACACGTGCCGACCGATGCGATCGCCATACATGGCGCCCTTTCCCCACGCGAAGCCCGCACTGGTGGTCACCTGAAATCCCAGATCCGCGTATCGCTGAGCCTGCTTGGGTGTGATGGTCATGGCGTGCTGCAGAATCCAGTGCTGGTCACGGAAATCGTGTTCGCGCACAACACGTTCGGCGATGTCGAGGAAATCGTCGTGCTCTCGGAACGCACCCAGGCACAGATTCGCACGGATCCCCTCGGTGGCACAGAACCGCACAAATGCTTCCTCCTTGTCCAGCGACAGGAAGCGCTTGCCCCTCGTGGGGCGCCCAAAGGGGTCGGCGCACGGTTCGTAGGTCGCGAAGTATCCAGAGAAGCATGGGCCGCCCGGACTCATCGTGAGCCCGTTGAGGCGCAGCATGTCGTCCTCCAGATCGACTGCCTGGCTGGCGAGTTCGCGCAGTCTGGCGCTGAACTCGTGCTGCGGCAGCGGATCAAACGGATAGAAGATGACGGACTCGACATCCAGAGTCGCCAGCACCCGCATGCTCAGCGCGTTGGTCGCGCGTAAATGCCGGTACAGCGCCACGTGTTCGGGTTCCATGGCGTGCCCCTCGTACACGCTGGTAATTCCTTGCGCGGTATAGCGACTCATTTCCGCGAGGGTTCCGGAGACGGCGTTCTCCAGGCTCGGGCGCGGCAGCTTGGTCAGGATCTGTCCCCAAAAGGGGTCGTAGGTGTAGTAGTTGGTGACGGGTCCGCGCAGGATCCCGGTCAGATCACCGGCCTCGTTCTTCTCGATCTCGACGTCACATACCCGGTCCGGGATGAGTGCGCTCAGGCCCACGGTGCGCAGGCCAGCACTGTTGAAGGCCACCACATTCGGCATGCGCGGCGCCCAGGCCTGAATCAGCACCGGATGCGCGTCGGTGGCGGTGTCCAGGATCCATCGATCGGGCAGATGCCGCTCGGCCAGGTCGCGCTCCGAACGGCGAATGAAGTAGTGCGGCTCGCCCACCGGGGTACACATGATCCATTCACCCGGCTCGGTTTCCGCGGCCTTCGCGCGGATTCTGGCTACGATGTCCGCGTGATCGACAGCATCGGTCAGATCTACCAGTCCACCGGAGAGCATCCCGAAATGCATGACATGCGGGTGGGTGTCGATCAGACCGGGCAGTACTACGGCGCCTTCGGCATCGACGCGGTGCGCACCGGTTCCGGCCGCATCGTCCATCTCCCGCCGATCTCCCACGGCGACAACGCGCCCGTCCGAAAGCACCAGCGCGTCAGCCTCGGGGATGGCCGGGTCGAAGGTGCGCACCAGTGCGCCGGTAATGAGTGTGTTGGTCATTGAGGCCTCCCGCCGTTCGTCGATAGGCGCCACCGTATCCCTTATTTTCTCCAAATGGAGAAGTTTAAGGAAATGTGCGCCAGTACGATGACGCCCATGACGTCTCCGGTGCGCGAGCCACGCATGGCCCGGGGCGCTGCCCGCCGAGAGTCGCTTTTGGATGCCGCGATCCGTCTACTGGCACGTGAGGGTGCGCGCGCGGTGACGCACCGGGCGGTCGCCGCCGAGGCGGGGACAACTCATGGAATCGCCCGCTACTACTTCGGCACCCTCGATCAGCTCCTGGAGGAAGCGCTGCGGCGCTTGGCCACCCGGCAGATCGAAGAAGTGCGGGCGCTGTTCACCGAGCTGCCCGACGCGAAGATCTCCGAACGCATCGACCGGCTGGCCCGCTATGTCACCGAGACCCTGTCCGATGACCGCGACGCGGCAATCGCCCGCTACGAATTCTTCCTCGAGGTCGCTCGCCGCCCCAGCCTGCGGGCCACCCTTGACGAATGGGGCACCACCCAGCGCGCCGCCTTCGCCCAGGAGCTGCGCGGAGCCGGCGTGAGCAGTCCGGAGGCAGCTGCCGCCGACCTGCTCACCGCCGTCAACGGGCTGGTTCTTGAGCAGCTCGCGCTGCCCATCGACGACTTCGAGGTCTCGCGCCTGCGCCCCGCCATCGCGCGGTTTTTTCCTGCACATTGACACCGTGCGGGAATGAAATCATCGGCACAGAGGTAGCTACCACACATGGAACTCCATGACGCCGCGCGCGCACTCATCGGGGCGGGTGCTGATGCCACACTCGTCACCATCAATGCCGACGGCACCCCACAGGTGTCCGTGGTGTGGGTTGCCTTGCAATCCACACCCGAGGGCGACGAGCTGGTGGCCGCTCATCTGTCCGGCAACTACAAGAAGCTGCGCAACATCCGGCGCGATCCCCACGTTGCCGTGACCATCCTGGCGCCCAGCCAGCCCGGACAGCAGCGCGAGTACCTGTCCGTGACCGGTTCCGCTCGGGTCGTAGAAGGCGGCGCACCCGAGCTGCTCAGCCAGCTGGCCATCGCCCTGCTGGGCTCCGACGAGCACTTCCCGCCGCCCGGCTCTCCCGAGGGGTATCTCACCCGCATCCGCGTCGAGTCGGTTGGCGGCCACGGCCCCTGGGCACCTCAACCCTGACATCAGTCGCGGATGATGCCCTTGGTGCGCATCAAGAAGTCCGCGAGAAATCCGTCGTGTGGGACGTCCAGCGCCGCGTACGACGTGAGATGCCTGCCGCTGTACACGTTGGCCACCGTCGGCTCGTTGAGCAGATCATCGATCAGCTGCTCGTCCTTGGTAATCGCGTTGATCACCAAGGAATGCCGCAGCGGGGCAAGGCCGTCGGCGCGTGTCCACGGTGAGACCCACACGCATGGGAACGCCAGCTCCGTGTTGAGTGGGCTGATGTCGGGTCGTGCCAGCAGGTGTACTGCCGGTCGCAGTACCGCTGAGCCGTCGCCGAGGTCTGCGACCACCTGCTCGGCGCCCAGCAGCGCTGTGGTGCCCTGAGATACGGTCGCCAGGTGCTCGGCATAGCGCCTGGCCGCCGCAACAGGCTGAGCCGGTAGCGCGGCGCGTTCATCGGTGATCGGAAGCGCCGGGATCGTCGTCAGCCTGGCGGCGATCGCTTCCGCCAGCGGTCGCGGATCGCCCTCGTAGAGAACGGCGGTGGCGTTGGTGCAGGCCATCCCACCCTGCCCGCTGATCGACTCGACGATGACGTCAAGGTAGTCGCGCCAGTCCTGTTCGGCGGTGATCAGGATCTTGGTGCGGCCCGGCCCGTTCGTCAGCACTGTCGGGTCGTCGGCATAGCCGTCTACGACGTCTTGTCCGCCGTAGACGACGGCGAGGTCGGCGGCGGCGATGATCTCAGCCGCGCCTACATGGTCGGTGGGTAGATAGAGGGCATCTTCGGGCCGAAATCCGGCCTGGCGTAAGGCATTGATAAGCCGGTGTCCGGTGAAAGGTTCACGCCGCGATGGACGAATGGCCACTCGATAACCCAGCGCC
Source organism: Mycobacteroides chelonae CCUG 47445 (assembly GCF_001632805.1). Taxonomy (NCBI): domain Bacteria; kingdom Bacillati; phylum Actinomycetota; class Actinomycetes; order Mycobacteriales; family Mycobacteriaceae; genus Mycobacteroides; species Mycobacteroides chelonae. Next base: position 2,895,395 of record NZ_CP007220.1, read on the forward strand.
AGTGCCTGCGCCCACGTGCTGTGCACACCAGGGCTGTTTCCCGACGCGTGCACGGCGAGCACCTCACCGCGGCGCGCCCACACCGCGCTTCCTCGCCGGGTGCGCTCGTCGCGCCAGTCGATGGCCGCACCCATCGGGCGGGCAGGCACCACCGAATCAGCGGCGCCCCGTACCGCGTCTGCGACACCAAGCGCACTGGTCCGCGCAATCGCGATCGGTAGCCCCGACACCCGGCTGACCACCCCGACGTATTGCTCAAAGCCGAGGCCGCCGAGGTGCGCGTCAACGAAGATCGCGGCAGCGTCTGCCAGCGCGGCGTTACACCGATCACAGGGGAAGGACTTGACCTTGCGCTGCGCACGGATGCTGCGGCTCACATACAGCGGGGGCACAATGCTCAGCTCGGCGACCGGGGCTCCGGCCACATCGGTGATCACCTCACGGTTTCGGGTGCGGTACTCGCCACCGGGGCCAAGGGCGTCAAGTGCAATCACGATCAGTAAACGCCCTCGATCACCGGCTCGCCCTCAAAGCTGGCGACCGGGACCACCTCACTGACGGAATCACCAATCTGATTGCCCGGGCCCTTCATTCGGATCGCGGTGTCGCGTTCGAGGTTGTGGGGAATGAACATGCCCTTGCTAATGTGATTCATCACCACCTGGCCGCGCTCACCGTAGGGCACACACTCCCCCGTGTCGGGATCAATCACCCAGAACACGACGTAGGGTGACCGCGGATCGAAAACAAAAGTGTCCCCGTCAACGCGAGTCCTCGCCTGGGACAAGATCATTGTGCTGCCGAACGCCATCGCGATCTCGGCCGTCGGGAAGATCTCACGGAGCAGATCGAGAGTGTCCAGGTCTACGTGGGCGCCGCTGATCAGTATGTAGCGGATCTTCTGGTTGACCAGGTCCACCGTGGCGTCGTCGCGGGCGATGGCGCCCAGCAGCGGCGGGCTGGTGTGCAGATTCGCCACGTTCTGGGTCTGCAGCACGAACCGCGCCTGCTCCAGAACGTGCTCAACATAACCAGACACTTCGGCCGTGGCGTTGCGTGCGGCGAGTTTCTTGACCCACCGTGGATCGAGATCCACCGGATAGAACACCGAACCCAGCCGCTCGCTGACCGCACGCGAGAAATGACCGACCCCGTGCGGGCCACTGGGCATGAGGAACAACAGACCCTGTCCTGCCACGAAGCCGCCGGCGGTGAAGTCCTCGACCTGCCATTGCGTGACCTGCTCAACCCAATCGGGTAGTTGCGCCGTGCGTTTGGGTGCGCCGGTGGTGCCACCGGATTCGAAGATCTTGGGCACCGGCACCGGGGTTCCATAGCCGCGCGGGATGAGGTCTTCGACGGGTGCAACGCGCAGTTCGTTGACCAGGTTCGGAAACAGCCGAAGGTCCTCGAAAACCTTCACGTCGGTCAACGGGTCGAAGTTCAGAGTCTGCGCGGTGCGCAGCCAGAACGCCGACCCGGTGTCCTCGCCGAAATGCCAGGCGATCGCGGCACGCAGGTAGGCCTCGGGATCTGTGATGGGCCCGGTTCGTGGAACGTCCAACAGCGAGAGGTCGATCTCAGCCATGCGGCCATCCTGGCGCAGGAAACGCGATCGCGAAAGCAGATCCATGCTGCTTACGGAGCGTTAACCTGCTAGACGGTAAACCGATTGCCGCCGTTACGTTTAGCCGGGTACGCGACAATCGGATCCGACAGGGCCCAAGGCCATGTGTCGGTCACCCGCGCTTGGAGTCGATCGCGAACTCAACGTTCTCGCCATCGACCTTGGTGACACGCATATGTGCCGTGTAAGGCCCTTCGGGGCCGGTGAATCGGCAATCGAACTCGACGCCAACCTTGGCTTTCATTCCCGACGGGCACGTCACATCTGTCGGCGTGAATCCCGTCTTGCCGGAAACCATGTCGGTCACAGACTTGGCCGCTCCGTCGGGCTTGATTGTTGCCTGGCATCCGGACGTGCCTGCCGCTAAGAAGACTGCCGCAACCACAACAACGCTGGTTCGCATAACCTCACCTGACCTTTCGACGCCGAATCGCCGCGATCGCGACTACTTACGCTATAGACGACAGGTTGGAAGTCGATTGGAAACCAAGTCGATCGGCCCAAACCCCCTGACAGCGCCTATGCGGTCTCGATGTTTCGCGCCGTGGTCACATCGCGGTCTATTTCCCCCGGATGGTCGTCACATGCGCCGCTGTCCGATCGTCGATTTCGCGGCGCAGTTCTGGCCCCGACCACTTCTCACCGGATGCGGTTGCCTGGTGGATCAGGTTGACGAGCGCGGCGTTGACCGGCGCACTGACGCCGAGCTTCTTGGCAAGCTCGACCACTTCCCCGTTGATGTAGTCGATTTCGGTCGGCCTGCCACGGGTGAGGTCGTCCAGCATGGACGAGCGCGCCTGAGGGTCAATCTCGACCATCTGCCGGGCCACCCGGGCGAACACGACGTCCGGCATCCGCAGCACCCAGGGCATGAACGCGAGCGGCGCCGCAAGAGGACTGACCACTGCCTGGTTACCGCGGCGCAGCAGCCCCAGTGCCTCGCGTTGCGCGGCGGCCAGCACCAGACGGTAGTCTCGCTGTCCCAGTTCGGCTTTCAGCGGCAAGCCCGAGAGTGCGTTGACCGCATTGTTGAGGTTGACCACGAGCTTTCCCCACTGCACCGCCGACATGTCCTCACGCACGGCGGTAGGCAATCCGCTCTCGGTCAGTGCCTGTGCCAGGGACTCCGCACCCGTAGAGATCGACAACTTTCCCTGTGTGCCCTGATGAAAGTGCGTCGGCCCGACCTGCGCGACGTTGAAGCCGACCATTCCGGTGATCACGCGGTGCTGCGTGACGTATCGCGATATCTCGGTGGGGTTGCGTATCCCGTTCTGCAGACTGACCACCACAGCTCCGGGGCGCAGCCTGTCGGCCAGCGACGCCGCCATCTCCGCGGTCGCGGCCGATTTCACTGTCACCAGCACCACATCGGCGGCGCGCACCGCATCGATGTCTTCGGAGAACACGCATTTGTCTCCGGGAATCGACGCCGACCAACCCAGATAGTCCGAAAGAGCGAGACCACGCTCGGTGATCGACTCGCCTAGGGCGGCGCGGCCGATGTACACCAAGTCATGCCCGGCGGCCTGCAGCCTGCCGCCCACATAACAGCCGATGCTTCCGGCTCCCGCGACAGCGATTCTCATTGGGCTCCAACCTCAACGCTCTGCGCGGTCGCGCGGGCACGGTCCCAATAGTACGGATTGTGCGAGTTGATGACCTCCACATCGTCGCGCGTGGCCAGCTCACGTAGCTGTTGCGCGTTGTACAGGCGCGAGGTGGCATCGGCCTGCACCAGGCTCTGAAACACCTTGAACACCAATGGGCATCGCGGATCTGTGAGCATTTCATCGGGGTGCATGAAGGCATCACCCGCGTGCACGAGCCACCGCGGGCGCCCGATGCCACCGGTGTCGATCACCACGCCGACATGACCGCGGCTATGCCCCGGAAGCGGAATGATCGCGATCTCCTCCGGCAGACCGTGGAGTTGCCGCACGGCGCGGAAGCTGAACCACTGATCGCCACCGATCGAATACTCGGACCAGCGGTCTCCCTCTCTACGTCCCATGAGTTCGGGCTGCCCGCTGTAGCGCACCTTGTCGTGAAGTGTCAGCTGCGCGCGTATGGATTCTGCTTCGATCGCGTGCACATGCAAACGCGCATTGGGAAAGTCGTCGACTCCGCCGACGTGATCGTGGTCGTGATGGGTGAGCACGATGTCGGTGACATCGGCAGGGTCATAACCGAGTGCCTGCACCTGGCGCACCGCTGCCTCCGATTCGGCGAACCGAGGGTTGAGCAGAAGCTTGAGGGGACGGCCGATCCTGGCCACCGGATCGGCGATATCGCGCAGGCCGAATCCGGTGTCGACAAGCAGCAGCCGCGTTCCGGTGTCGACGAGCAGACAATGGCAAATCAGCCGGCCGCGCTGCCAGGGTGCTCCCGCGCCTTCCATGAGCCGTTTCCCGACGGGCGCCATCGTGCCACAGTTCAGGTGATGAATGCGCATGGTTAATCCTCTGTCCCGGAAAGCTTCGCGAGCGCATCTATCTCCACCAGCAGCCCGGGCGGGAGCCCACCGAAAAGGGTTGTCCGCGCCGGGTAGGGCTTGCTGATGGTGTCCTCGAACGCCTTGTTCAGCTCGGCGAATCCTTCTGGGGTGTGAAGGAATACCCGCAGCATCAGCACGTCATCGAAATCGGCTCCAGCCGCAGTCAAGATCGCCTCGATGTTGCGCAATGTCTGGACGGTCTGCGCGTAGACGGTCTCTCCGGCCAGGGATCGGGTCTGAGCATTGATCCCCACTTGCCCGGACACCTGCAGAGTGTCACCAATGCGTACGGCTTGCGAGTAGGCGCCGACGGGATCGGGTGCCGCGCCGGTTTCAATCTGAGCCTTGGCCATCCGAACTCCTTTACCAACCAATGAATAAGACGGTTATGAGGTAGGTCCGCTCCCGGACGGACCGGGAAGGGTTTCTTTCAGAACGCGCAGGGCGTTACCGCCGAGAACCCCGGCTGCCCCGGACGCATCGAAGCCGGTCCGCAATAGTGCGTCGATAAGCGACGGAAATCCAGTGGGCCCGTCGAACCCCGGGACATACCGGGGTATGCCGTTCATATCCGTGCCAATGCAGAGGTGCTCGGGACCGACCAGCTCTGCCAGGTGCGAGGCGTGCCGGGCGAACTCATCCAGGTCGCGCATGCCGACGCCACGAAACCCCATCGGCCACAATCCGATGAGGCCGCCGGTGGCGGATATCGCACGCGCCTCCTCGTCGCTGATGTAGCGCGGAAATTCATGGACCGCCAATGCCCCGGTGTGCGAACTGACCACCGGGGCGGAAGTCTGATCACAGACGGCCAAGGTGGTCGCCGCATCGGCATGCGCAAGATCTATCAGCATGCCCAGCCGGTTGGCTTCTGCCACAACCTCTTTACCGAGGGCGGTCAGGCCCGAGGAGTATCGTCCGGCCCGCACTGCCCGGCTGCCCCTGCTCCCGGTCACCGACGTACCGATCGTTCCGAGGGCGTTGTCCGCGTAGTGCACCAGACCCAACACGCGCACTCCCATGCGGTGAAGCTCGATCAACCGATCCGGTTGTGCTCCCACGACATCGGCGCCTTCGACACCGAGCATGACTGTGGCGGTGTCTCCTGCTTCGATCTGCTCTACGGTCTCCACCACCGCGATACCCGCCGCGGAGGCCTCGGCCCGGGCCAGCTCCAGCTGAGCCTTCACGCCATTCCATGGTGAGCGCAGTCGCCATGCGGTACCCAGCAATGCGTCCCCGACCGCGGTGACGATAGCGAGGTTCACCTTGCCCTTCGGCAGCTGCGACAACGGTTCGGACTGCATGTCTATCGTCTTGGCGCCCAACGTGCGCAGCCATCTCGGCACAATGCTCAGACCGTGGGTGTGCATGTCGATGGTCAGCGCGGTGTCGTTGAGCTTTCTGGCTTCCTCGACCGTGGTACTCATATGCAGCTGCCCTCGATTCCGGGCCTCATCGGAGGGCCTCGGGGGCCGTCCTGATCACGTCGTCCCAGAGCGGCTGGAACTGGAACCATCCGGCGACCGGGGTGCCGATCTGGTTGTAGACCGAGACGGCGGTGTCATGGTCGATCGATCGAGGTTCACCGGCGGCCATGGCGAGCAGCTGCGCCTGGCAGGAGCGTTCCATCGTGATGAACCACCAGGCGGCCTCCGCCACCGAGTGGCCCACGGTAAGCAGCCCGTGATTCTGCAAGATCACCGCCTTGGTGGACCCGAGCGCGGATCCGATCGCCCGGCCTTCCTCGAGGTCGCTGACCACACCGCGGTAGTCGGTGTACACCGCGTGGTCTTCGTAGAAGGCGCATGCATCCTGCGTGATGGGCAATAGCGGCTGCCCCAGCGATGAGAACGCCTTGCCATGTATCGAGTGCGCGTGCGCCGCAGCGATCACATCGGGCCTGGCCTTGTGCACCTCGGAGTGAATGCAGAACGCCGCCCTGTTCACCGGCCGGCTGCCGGTGATCACGTTGCCGTCGTGATCGACCTGGATCAGATCGGACACCGTGATGTGCCGGAAGTTCATACCGAAGGGATTCACCCAAAACGTGTCGGGGAACTCCGGGTCGCGGACGGTGATATGCCCCGCCACCCCTTCGGAGAAGCCGAACGCCCCGAAGATCCGGAAGGCGGCCGCCAACTCGCGCAGTCGACGATCACGCTCCTGCTCGACCGTCACCTCCGGTACCGGACTCGCCGGGACGGCATCGGCGGAACCGACCATGTACGCGGACAACCCTTCGTCCATCACAACATCTCCGGAGGTCATGTACTCACCTTTCAATACATATCTGTATCTGATGATCACAAGCTACCCCCGCCGCGGAAAACCCGTCAAGAGGAGCAGCGTCCGAAGAGTGTGAAGCCAATAGTGTTCTATTCCAGGTGAACCAGATGGCTGACGGTCCCGAATCGCCCTACAAGCATTTCATCGATTCACCAGCTATTTTGCGCGCTCTCACTGTAGGATACGTATCTGTATCTAAACTACGCCTCACGGCTCACACCACAGAAGGGGCGCCCATGCCGACCGGTTCGACGCGCCGACGCGAACAGACCCGCACCCGCCTGATGGAGGCAGCACTCGATGTGTTCGCCGACCGCGGATTCCACGGCGCAAGCATCGAAAACATCTGCGAAAAGGCAGGATTCACGCGAGGCGCGTTCTACTCGAACTTCACGGGCAAGGACGAACTCTTCTTCACCCTGTTCGATGCCAGCAGCGACCAACTGATCGCCGCGCTGCGGGCAGCGCTGGAAGAATGCCGCACGAGCCCCGACCCCATCAGCACCTTCATCTCCACCATCGACGACAAGGGCCCTGCGCAACGCCGCTGGTATCTCATCAGCATGGAGTTCACGCTGTACGCGATCCGTGAGCCGAGCGCCGCGGTGGTGCTGGCCGAGCACGACGCACGGCTGCGACGCGAGGCCGCCGGCATCATCAACGAACTGATGACGATCGCGAAGCGGGAACTGGTCATCGATGCCGAGCTCATCGCCCGGCTTGCCACTGCCCTGCGTGAAGGCGTGGCCGCACAGTTCTACGTCGAGCCTGAGCTGGCCGAGACACGCATGCTGGAACGCCTGGCCTTCCCCGCCATGCTGCGCGCGTTCTCTCAGCCCGCAGGGGCGACAGCCGGTGTCGGATAGCGGCGCAGCCCTATCCGGCGACGCTCCAGACCTCAAGCCGGTTACCGCCCTGCCGCTTGGCGGAGTACATCGCGTGATCGGCATCGGCGATCAATTGCCCAATGAGGTTGTCCGGATCGGCATTCGACGGCAGCGCGCTGGTGGCAAGCCCGACACTGACCGTGACCGTAACCATGCCATCCAGCGATTCCGAACCCGCCCGGATCTGGTCGGCGACCGCTCGCGCCTGCGAGGCGGGCCCGAGTAGCGCGACACAGAACTCCTCGCCGCCAACGCGCCCAACTACGGCGGCGCTGCCGGAGATCGCCTTGATGTGGGAGCCCACATCGGCGATCACCTGATCGCCGACACCGTGCCCGAACCGATCGTTGATCTGTTTGAACCGGTCGATGTCGATCATGACGATGCTCAGCTCGGACCGCTCAGCGCGTGCCGCCTGGGCCAGGATCGTCGACTGATCATCGAATCCTCGCCGGTTGTGCAGCCCGGTGAGCGGGTCAATCCCGGCCGCCCTGGCGTCGCTGGTGAGCGCCAACTGTGCGAAATGGATGATCGGCGGCACACCAACCAGCAGCGTCGCGGTGACCACCGAATCTGCCATGGCCACGGCCCAACCCTGCTGCAGATCAATCGCAATCGCGAGGAAGGTCAGTGTGGCCAGAGATGTAAGCAAGTACAGAACGATGAGCCGAGCGCCGTGGAAGGAACATATGTAGATCGCCATCAGAGACAAGGAGATAAGGCCGTGCATGCCGGTGCCCCTGTCGGAGTCCGCAAAGCAGGCTATGCACACCGAGGCAACCGAAGTAACCGAAAACACCACAGATTCGGATTCCTTCGGCAGCGGCCCTAACCACCAGCGCAGCATCCAGAAAAACGCGAGCAGGCTCGCCAGAATGTCGAGCCAACGCCATACACCAGTACGCGGCCCCATCGGCGAAAACTCCATCGCCAGTGGGATGAGGGCCAGTGCGCCGGCGCATCCGCCGACGGCAGCACGCAGCGCCACACGCATGGAGCGCGTCGAGAAGTAGCCCATCATCTGGTCGTAGCGTGACGGCGAGCTCCACCACCGTGTTAGGTCACCGAGAGCCAACGCGCTCGTGACTCCTCCGGTGCCGGTGAACGCACCCATGTATCCCCTATCGTGCTTCAGTTCATCCCGACCGAAGAAAGTATGGCAACACGCGATCCCCAGAGTGGCACGGCCGCCCTCACGCGAAGACAACCTGGCGTGGTCGCGGCCGTGCACCCAGGTGTCGTGCATCCCACAAACCGTTGTAAATCCGGCCGGTCTACTGAAAGCCTTTTCCAGAGCTAATGGATAAGCCGGGCAATGCCGGCAAGAAGGAGCACACGAACTCACTATGGTCTCGATTCCGGTCTCAGCGAGGAACCTGTTCGCCCTCACTCTCGGCGACGGGGTGCGCCCACCCACAACGACCAGCCATGTCGCACTGTTCGACGAGCCACATCGCCAGTTGCGCCGTTACGGTGCGGACGATCCGCGTGAGTCCAGCGCTGTCCCAGTCCTGTTGGTTCCGCCACTGGCAGCGTCTGCGACATGCTATGACCTCGCACCCGGTCAGTCGCTGGTGGCGCACCTGGTCGAGCAGGGCCGCACGCCCTACGTCGTCGACTACGGTGAGATCGGCTGGGCTGATAGGCATCTGGGCCTGGAGGCCTTCTTTGCCGACATCATTCCGCAGGCCATCGAGCGCGTGCTTATCGATTCCGGGAAGTCCGAGCTGGACCTGATTGGGTGGAGCCTGGGCGGCACCCTGAGCCTTTTGACCGCCGCGGCCGACCGCGAATTGCCGATCCGCTCGATCGTCGCCATCGGCACCCCGCTGGACTACGGACAAATCCCCGGATATCCCGAGGCACGCCGAATCACCAAACGCACCAACGGCTACGCCGTCACCACGGTGTTACGAGCGCTCGGCGGTATTCCCGCACCGGTGGTACAGGCCGCCTACCGCGCGACCTCATGGGACCGAGAAATCAAGCGGCCCTGGTTCCTCCTGAACAATCTGGACAACACCGAAGCCTTGGCCAAGGCTGAAGTGATCGACCGGTTTCAGGATGCCTTCCCCGGCTATCCAGGACGGGCCGTCTCGCAGATGTGGGGCCGATTCATCTATCACGATGAGATCGCGGCGGGCGTGGTCAACGTGGCCGGCTACACCCTCGATCTGACGGCTCTGACGTCGCCGATCCAGCTGTTCGGCAGCCACCGTGATGCCATCGCACCGTGGCAGTGTGTGCATCACGGCATGACGATGCTCAAGTCTGCGGACGTTCGGTTCACCACGGTGGAGGCGAGTCACCTCGGACTGGTGGCGCTGTCGGCTGGTGTCAACGAGACGTGGCCGGCCATCGATGAGTTCTTGGCCGAGCTGGACCAGCGCTAGTCAAGCGGCATCTGGCCGCAAAGGCAGTCTTCCCTTGCCCTAACTGGGCGGGTTAAGACTGTTCAGCAATGCGGTTATGCCCGGTTCGGGTTGGAACACCTCCCTGGGAGCCAAGAGCTGCTGGCTGACTGAGCCGGACATGTAATCGGTGATGATCTGGGCGTCTAGTTCAGGTGTTCCGGGGTGGATTTGGCACATCCAGGCGTGTATTCGGCGGAGCTGGACCTGCTGGGTGCGGGCCGTTATGTCCTGCAGCTGAGAGCAATGTTGCGATGCGCCGATAATCGCCGTGTGAGCACGCGCGAGAACATTTTGTGCGGTTCCTTCGGTGGTGACGGTAACGAGGTATTGGGTGAGTAGTTCAGCGAGCGTGTCCACCGTGAAATACGCCGTACAAAAGTTGAGATCCTTCCAGAAGCACTGTCGCCGGGACTCGATTTCGTCGCATACCCCCAGGATCAACGCATCACGTGTTCTGAAGTGATTCGAGGTAGTGCCCCGCGGAACATTCGCGGCCGCGTCGACGCTGCTGTAGGAGACTCCGCGGTCTCCTACAGCAGCCAGAAGACAGATGGCGCCCTCAATTACCTGAATACGGCGCCCGAGAGAGGGCACTATTTTGCCGGAAACTGTCTTAGAAAGCCTTTCGCCAGGCGATACAGGGTGTGGCTTATTCGAGAAAATAGGAGTGGCCACCCAATCACCTCTCTATCTGCTCGGCGGAACACGGTGGATCTGTGCTTCTTTCGGCTCCTCGCATGGGTCTCTGCGGAAGTCCTGTTCCCGCAACCGAATCGGCCACACGCGAAGGAGAACGCGCTGTTCAGTCGTACGTGTGCCGCGGGCCTTGGGACTTCTTGTACATCGCCTTGAGCATCCGATCGCGGAACGTGGCGTTGTCGACCAGCTTCACACCCGCTTGCGCGAGATATGGGTGACCCACCAATTTGTGCATGTAACGACCGCGGCGATATTCCCGCCCCCACGCGGTTTCCATACGCTGCCCATAATTTGTGAAGTCGTTCGGACCACCGTTTGTGAGCGCCTCGATGGCGCACTCGCCGGCCGCTAAGCCGGACTCGAGGGCTTTCGAAATACCAGCTCCTGACGCTGGCTTCCCGGCACCGAGTGCGTCCCCTGTAAACAGCACGCCAGGCCGCCAGGGAGGCCATGCAGTGAAGCCCATCGGCAGTCGCCAGGCCTGCACGCTCTTGTTTCTCTTGAGGTCCGCGATCAGTGGTAGGTCCCACTCAGAGGGCAGCGTTCGCAGGAACTCGTCGAAGAACTGGGTTGCGTTAATGGAGTGCCAGTTCCGGTAGCTGTTGAGATATCCCAGCCCGATGTTCAAGGCGCCGTTGCCCATTGGGAACACCCAGCCATACCCTGGCAGTTGATCGCCCCGAAAAAGGAGCTTGAGAAAGATGTCGAGACTGTCACTGTCCGGACGTTTGGCGTGCATCTCGGCGCGGATAGCGATTGCCGAGTAGCCCTTGCACCGCGAATCAAGTTTGAGTGCCCGCTTGATCGGGGAGTACGCGCCATCGGCTGCGATTACGGCGCTGCCATAAACCTTCTCGCCGCCCTTGAGTACGACCCCCACCACCTGGCCGTCGGCGGCCAGTTCTGGCCCGGCGACCTCGGTATCCTGGCGGATTTCGGCGCCTGCACACTCCGCATGCTTGAGCAGGAGGGCATCGAGTTCACTTCGACTTGCGGTAAGACCGTAATCGGGCATGCCGGGTCGCCGCGGAAAAGACAGACTCCACGTGCTGGGACTGTGCACAGTGACCCGGTTCACGCGATGGAACGAGGCGAGCTGCTCGGCGAGCCCCATGCCCTGCAGATAGCTGACGGCGCGTGCGGTCAAACCGTCACCGCACGGTTTATCCCGCGGGAAAGCGGCCTTGTCAAGCACCACCACACGTGCGCCGGTTCGCGCGGCCTGCCACGCCGCGGCAGAGCCCGACGGACCACCACCAACAATGACGAGGTCGTATCGGTTCGACATGTGTTTGGTCCTAGCTTCCCGACACCGTCGCCAAACTTGCGGCCACAACCCTTGCACTCTGAACCATGATCAAGTCCTGACCCCTTGTCGCGGCAGACCGCCGCCTCGTCGCGTCATTCACTGACTATTCGTAGCTATGCCAGGGCCTGGATTGACTGCCGGACAGAAATCTTCAACTTGAGGCAGCAACCACTGCTGGGGTTGCTTTGGGTCTCGGCTGGCTGTGGTTTCGGGGCGGGGCCGATGAATTCCCGGTCCGCATCGACCTTCAGCGCGGCGGCGTCCTCGACATCGCGCACGAGGCACTTCTCAACTGTCCCAAAAGGGGCGATCTCCATCGTCAGCACGTGATATCGCGTCACCTATCCATTGGCCGCTACGCATACTGGCAACTCGCCGCGCTCGAATCGGAATATTTCTAAGCTGCTGGGCATGAATGGAATGAGCAAGGGCGGCCGGGGGCTTTTGCGTTTGGGCATGGCGGCAGGACTCTCCTGTCTTGCCATTGCGATGGCAGGGCAGGCATATGCCGACGATTTGAACACCACCACATGCTCTGAGCAGCAGGTCATGTCGTCGTTGCAGCAAAATGATCCCTTGATCTGGCGGAAGATCAGTCGCGATCCAAAACTGGAGAATGAGCTGCGGATCGGGCTTGCCGGGGTTCTGGCTGCCCCCATAGGTCAGCGTCAACAGCAGTTGAATGCGTTCGAACAGACCCTTGGCCACCAACAGTGGACGGGCATCAGCGACGACATCATGGACTCGTCTTCTGGACCGGTAGGCAGAGCTGTCAACAACTGCCACAACTACTGAATCAGCGGCCACTTGATGTCCGAGGTTTTGCCGTACGTGGCGACGCCGTCACCAGCTGTTCGGCGCGTCAACTAATCGCGAGAAGTCTCATCGGCCTGCGGCGGTCTATGGGCGCATCTGGCCAGCGCTGTCGGGTGGCATTGACTCCATGGGTGGGATTCACCCAGGTCGGGCGCCACGCGTGGACCTGCCACTGCGGGGCGGCAATCCATGCACCGAAACTAGGTCCGCACTGCCGAATCATCTACGGCCCCAAGGCGCCTTACGAGGCTTGCCACCCCGAGGGGACAACGAAGTTGCGTAGTCCGCGCGCAGTACTAAGCGGAGACGTAGTAGCGACGACCACGACCATCGACGAGCCCGTGATTGTGCGGGTCGCCGATGTCGGTGTGCCGGCGCCCGACGATGTCACCATCGGCGCATCAGCACTCAACCCTGCGGTCTGGAGAACCTCGACTGCGCGTCCCGCTTGCCCTAGAACTCCCCCGTATTACACGCACCTGATCGGCGAGAAAGTACTTCTAACTGGTGGTCCCGGCTGGGTTCGAATTAGCCGCGACGACCTTTTGGGCTACTGCCAATGACCTGGCAATATGCCTGTCTAACAGCACTTTCCATCAGATTTGAAGTAACAGTACGTACCAACAGATACCAGCGCTATACTGCTTGGCACAGCCCACGGATAGCCCAAACTAGCAAACGCCGCAGTTCGTAAGATTCCCCGGCTGGTAAGAAATCAAGTAGATTCTTCCGCATTCCCGTCACGGAAATGCGAGCGCTTTACCCGCACCGGAAAGGGATCGGACATCATGGCCGGAAGAAAAGGACATCGCGGTTGGGGCTGGATACGCAAGCGATCATCAGGGCGTTTTCAGGCAAGCTATATAGGCCCGGACAACGTACGTCATTTCGCACCAACAACTTTCGAGTTCAAAATCGACGCCGAGGAATGGCTCACCCAGGAGCGCCGGGCAATCCAAAACGCTATTTCATCGCTGCCGCCCGTTGGTAGTTCCGGCACACAATTGGTCTGGCTCAGCCCGTCCGAACGTCTGAACCTGGCCACGGAAGTTAATCGTGAGACGCTGGAGCAGTATGGAAAACGCTGGATTGAACAACGAAATCTAAAGCCGCGCACGAAAATCCACTACAACAATCTGCTCGAAAAGCACATCTCCCCCGCGCTCGGAAATGTCGTCGTCAATAATCTCCGGCCAGCGATGGTGCGATCCTGGTACGCCAAAACGCTGAAGGACAAACCCACGTATCGCGCACACGCATATCAACTGTTGCATGCGATATGCGATACGTCTGTGAAAGACGAACTCCTAGAACGCAACCCGTGCATGATCGACGGCGCAACCGCCACCAAACGCACGCGCGAACCCGTGGTGCCCGACATCGCTCAAATGTCCGTCGTCGCAAGCAAGATAGAAACGAAATTCAAAGCGCTGGTGTTGATTTCGGCGTGGTGCGGTTTGCGGTTCGGTGAGATAATTGAGTTGCGCCGCAAGGATATTGGCGTCGGATGTGAGATCATTGCCGTTGCGCGTGGTGTGACACATCGCAGCACCGACAACCCCACTGACCGCTGCGTCGTCAGCACCCCGAAGTCAGGCAAAGGCCGCACGGTTGTTGTGCCGCCACACATCCGGGACGACATCGCCCAACATCTCGATACCTACGTCGGAGCTGCCCCTGACGCGCTGTTGTTCGTGCCGGTGCGAGGTGGGTGCCACGTATCCGATCGGGTAGTGCGTGATGCGTTCCGGCTCGCATGTGCCAGTGCCGGGGTAACCGGGATGCGCCTGCACGACATGCGCCACTTCGCAGGCCACCAGACCGCTCGTGTGGCCAATCTGCCCGAGACCATGGCCCGACTAGGGCACAGCACCCAAACCGCCTCACTGCGCTATCAGGGGCAGGTCTCAGGCCGCGCTGTCGAGATAGCTGACCAACTATCTGCCTTAGCCACCACCTGAATGTCGGTACTACATGGTGCAATGACGCCATGACGACTCAGCCACCCGTCTGGATACAGATCCTTCTAGCATCGGTTCCGCTGTTGGCCGCAATCATCGCGGGCATCTTCGCACTGACAAACACGGTGGGCCGCAGAATCGAGCGGCTAAAGAACCTCACTGAGCTGCATAAAAACTATCCTCCAGAACTCAACCCAAATAATGCCTTAGAAATCGCGATGTTACGAGAGCTGAGGGCGCTGGAGTCAGTCATAACGCCAACTCACAAGTGGGACAAACGAATTCACGTATGGGCAGCACTAGGCCTGATGACTGGATTAGGGCTAGGACTGTTCGGCTACTTTTCTGACAAGGGCATACTGCTGCCGATTGCCCAACTCGTGATTACGGTCAGCTCTTTCGCGATTTTCATTAGTGTCGTCTGGCTAAATCTGCACCTTCCGCCGATGAAAGCCGACCGACTCTATGCAGAAAAAATCAAAGCTCTCCAGGCAAGATCTCCAACCGGCAGGTCAGATACCAGCCGGGAGACCTGACCGTATCGGCAGATAGGGGCCACTTTCCCCAACTCAAATCGCGTAAATGGGCTATCCACGGGCTGTTCGCCCTGGCGGTAGACCGCGCGTGGCGGCGGCGTTTCGGTACATCTGGGCTTGAGCTTCCAACGCGTCCTCTAGCGACTGACAGCCGGTAGTTGGTTCGTCGTAGCGATTAGGCGTGGTGACTACGCCCTCACGGTCGGCGCGGAACGGCCCCGTCTGACCGGCCAGCGTCGCGTACGGCTGGCGCTGAGCGTCATCGTGGCTCATTGGCTGCGCCTGCGATCTGACATTGGTTGATTCGTCGTTGGAAAATTCCACGTCAATTGGCAAAAAGGAATCAGAACCGGATATCGCGGCCATGTCATCAGCACCGTACGCCAAGGCGGGTGGGGTATCAGAATCATCAGCAAGGCCGCGTGACCTGCGGTAATCGGCACGTGTGCCCCCGCTGACCTCGACAGAGTCAAACACCTCTTCGTACGGCTTGGCCGTAATCTCCACTGTCGCAGTCGATTTCGTGGTCACGCCGCCTCGATCCAGCGCCTCGGTCATCGCCTTGAGCTTCACGGCGTCGTTCACATTAGGGTCTACGGCCATCTTCAGCAGCTCGCGGGCCATGTGGTCGGTAGCCTCGGCCAGTCGTCTACGTGCGGCTGCCTGCACTTGTGGGGCTCTGCCTCCATGGGTGGGACATACGTTCGCGCCGTTGATCGCCGCACGTTGACAGCGGTTTCCATTCTTACGGTGTGCTTTGCAACGACGTACTCCCGGTTTAGCTTTCGTGGCCCACCACTGCTCAGACCACTTGACGATGCGTGATTTTGACGATGGATCTTCGCCGGTATTTTCTTCGCTGACTTCGGAAGTATTTTCAGTGTCGTTAATATCACTCATTTTCGTTGTCCTCCAAATCTTCTAAATCTTCGTCGTCAAAAGCTTCTTCAATCTCCCCCACAAATTCAGCATTTTTCACCCACGGATTACCCTTGTCTAACCCCAGACAGTCGCACACCTTGGAATAGCATTCTCTGCACAAGTATTTCCTGAACACGTATCCGTGCCCTAATCCCAGGATCACAAAATGATCGGTTAAATCCTTGGCCCGATGGCTCGTATCTTGTTCATCCAAAATCACGTCTTCACACGCTCCGCATTTTCGGAGCACGACGGGCTGGACGGCGGGGCTATACATTCCAGCCTCCTTTAAGCAGGGCGCGCCAACAGCTCTGGTTTTCCGATCCATCAACATGGAAGAATCTGTCCAGCCTGGAAACCAGATAAGATTCTTTCTCGCAGATCGGACAAATACCGTCTAATGCCGCCATCTGAGCAGGCACTGTTTTTCTCTGAAAAACCATCGAATAATTTCCGTTCTCTAAATTTCCTGCTCGCTGACGGCCCGTGTCCCGAGTTTGCTTCCAGCTTCCCGAGTCCCGGTCCCGCCCCCATAGGGGGACGGGACGTCCGGGACGTTCGGGACACTGTTTGCTGGCGATTTCCCGGGACGTTCTGGGACAGTCCCGGGACGTTCTAAACGTCGTCGGCTGAACCACCATCTGCCTCTCCTTCACGCCTATCGGTACCGCCGCTCGGGATGGGAACTAACTCGGAATCGGTGTCGGTCTGCCGGTATGGCCGCACCGATATGTGTTCGTCTCGACGGCTTTCCTTGCGCACGGAAACAAACCCCTGCGCCACCAGTGATGCCAGCGCCTCATCACACTCAGCACGGGTGAAACGCTTCCCATGCGCGCCGGTCAGGTTCTTGTACTGGTCCACGACGGCCTTCTTGCCCCGCTCTGCTGACTCAAGGTCGTCACGCTCGACGTACCGGCTCAGCGCCTCCATTACCTCGCGGTGCCGTCCTCCAACTACACTCGCTGCGCGGCCCTGACGGGTGAGCATCGCTGTGGCGGCACTGTAGGACGGCACAACATTCCACGTGCAGCTTTCCCACGCCACCAGATCAGGATTTGAATCGCGATTTAACGTCCAATCAATGTCATAACGACAGCCCCCGCCGCGCCGCGTCGAAAACTCGACTTGCAGAAAGTAGTTGTTGGTCGTGATATCGGGTGGGTCGCGGTGGCACTGCAATCCCCAACTATCGGCCCACTGACTGATACCCGACATAGAGATGTCATCCAGATCCATTGCGCCACTGCCAGTTCCACCGGTATTTTTGCTGCGCTTTTTAAAGTGGTCCCCAATGACTAAAGCGGCGTACGGTTCGATCAACTCGCGCACCTTCGCGAGCATCTGACCGCGCACGTACAGATTGGCGGTATCGACCCCAGACGGGTGGTAGGCGTAAAGCGGGTCCACGATCACCAACGCCGGTTGCATCTGGTCCAGGTGCCGCGCCAGCGCGTCGGTCAGCTCGGCGTCGGTCAGCTCGGCGGTGTCGAACATCGCCCCGAACGGCAGACCGGGCAAGTCGGCCTCACCGATCCCGTACCGGGCGGCAATCACCTGGTGCCGGTTCGCGAAAGCGTCGCGGCCACCCTCACCGGCCAGATACAGCACCGGAGCCGCATTGGGCACCGCGAAATCGTCGTACCCGAAGTAAGGAAGACCGGACGAGACCGCTAGTGCCAAAGCTTGCAGATTCCACGATTTGAACGTTTTCTTTTCTCCTGCAAGGACTCCCGCCGAATTTTCGGGCCAAACGTTACGTACCAGCCAACGCATCGGCGGAACCGGTTGGGACAGTTCAAATGCCGATTCCAGCGAAAAACGCTCCCGAAGCTGCATTTCAACAGCGGTATTAGGTTGCCCAGCAACCATTTTGGAGGATCGCGTCGATAGAATCAGATCCAGGTTCTCGAACATGCCTCTGCCGTCGCGGTGGTCGGTACCGAATTGGCGGTTGGCCTCGGCGCGCAGATCCTCTATCGGCCTCGACAGCGCGAATTTCACGCCGTTGACGACCAGGCGGTTGTATTCGTGCGGCCCGATATGGGCGTCGAAATCGTCGCCGCGTTCGGTATAGGAATCCCTCGCCGCACTTTCGATTTCGTCTACAGCATCCGCGAACGGGTACAGACCGATGCGCGCCTCCCCAGCGGCGATGCGCAGCGCGTTGCGGACTTCATCACGGGTTCCGGCTCGCGCTGCTGACACCTTGCGCGCCAGCGCGGCCAAAGCCTTTGGCCGGCTATTTCCGGTGGCCTGCGCGAGGAACTGGCGCACCGTCTCGTCGGTAATCGGCTCCGCCGCGCCCTGGTGTTGGGCCGATAGCCGCTGTGCGCTGGTGCGGAGGTAGGTGTGCGCGGCCTCCGGTAGTGCAGGGATAACGCCAGGGCGGTGCCAGCGGTATTGACCGCCCTCGGTCTTGGCCTTGTGGTGCGGGGATGGCGCGGCGACGATCACCGAGTTGCCGGACCTGACCTCACCGACGACGGTTCCGCTGATCAGGGCGAGGTGGCCGGATACGAACGTGTCGGCAGTGGCGAATACGTAGTGGCCGCGCTCCCCACAGGTGCGAGTGGCCTGAAACAGGCCGTCGCGCATCCACGCCAGCTCATCAGGTAGTACGTCAATATCCAGATCGAACGCCACTAGGCCGCTCTTGCCGGTGTGTATGGCGATAGAGGCGTTCGGCCACCGCTGCCACCATGCGGTGATCTGCTCGGCATCGGAGCTGGATTTGTCGGGCCATCCCCTACCTACGTAGCTGCCGGGATTCTTCGGTCTAGCCGGGTTCACCGGTAACACCGCCAGACCCGCAGAGCCGTAAGCGCGGGCCGCGTCGGCAAGGGGCAGTCCCGCCACGTCAGGCAAGGACCCCGCCGAGGCGGTCTGTGTGGCGGGCCTGCTAGTTTTGCGTCGGGTGAGTTTCTTGGTCTGGCCGTTGTCGGCGGATTGCGTTACCATGGATTCTGGTATGCCTTTCAAATACCTAACAGAGCCATCCTCAACAAACCCCCCGTTGGCGAGGATGGCTCTGTTTTTTGCGCACAATTCGGATAGATTTTTGTTCGGTTAAATGGGCCGGATCAACCAGCCGATAATCCCGACGAATATCCACCTGAAATTTGATACTTGGCTACGTAGTCGTCCCAGCAGGACGAACAAACCTTGCAGAAAACCGCAAGCTCACTTAGTCGTGGAAAAGGGATCACGTGTACCGTTTGGCTAAACCGCCCGTTGCACCCCGGCGATAACGGCCAATCGCAACCGGGTCCAACATTACCGCCGTGAACGTTGCTGTTTTGTGCACCGATAATGGCGTAGTTCATTAACTCTCGAACGATATCTAAATCGTCTTGTTTTTGAATGAGCCAGCGGTATTGTGGGTATTGCGCCACCAACGCATATCCGATCGCCGTTCTTACGTGTGGGTGATAATGTTCGTAATCGTCGCGGTCACATTTTTCTATGATCTGATCGAAGGTCATCTTTCCCGCTATCAATGCACTTTTATCGTCCGCTTTTACCCGCTCAAGATTGAGATACTTTCCTGTCGGCGGTACTAACTCACCACCCGACATAAAGTATTCTCTATGACTTTTTTCGACTGCCCTATCTACCATCGATGCAACAACACTATTGTCAGCGTGCTTTCCGTAGATGATTTGGGCGGGGGCGAAACGTGGAAATCTCCGTCCAAAATCCGCCGTGTAGTTCTTGATGAATCTATTTGTTTGTAGCGCCCCGTCGCTTGCGGCTGTCGTAGCCGGTGACGGAAACCATACAGATTTCAACGTGCGTAATTGGTAGGCTAGCTTGTCTGGGAATTCTAGCAACCCAGCTAGCTTCTCTAACCGCCCTGGTGTCAGTACCCCATTCTTATACAGTCGCTGGTCCACTTTATTCGCCGCTGCAATGACGGCCTCATGTGTGATGCTCATTTCAGGTTGCCTTTCTAGTCGTTTGATTCGGGGTTATCCGGCTTGTGTCAGATGACGGTATTTCTTCGCGAGCGCCCACTTTGCAATGTCATGAGGACTCGCCAACGCTGCGCCACTTACTAACGCAGTGGGGATTTCGCGATCATCAAATGCACGGAAGACTGCGCCATTCTTGTACGGGATTCCCAGTACGTCGTTGAGAAATGCGACGGCTGCGCGGCGATTATGCGTTGGCACATGCGAAAACCTCTGCGCGTCGAGCCAGATTTGATCCTCTGGCAGTAGATTCACATTATGTGGAGATAAAAGTGCCCCATTAGTCTTAGTCATAATTGGCTTTCATTCCTATGAGATAAATAACCCGAGGAAGGCTCGGGTACTACTGTCATTCCCAACGCTAGCGACCCGACTATCGTCACGCAATAGCTAACCAGGAAATAGCCTTGACAGAACTTGCGCCACCTTCCAATAGGGCAATAACCCCAGTTCAGGGAGCAGATAAGAAGCTATTTAAGTTCTTGTTCGCTCCCCGAAGCGATTGGGGTCGCTATTTATAGGGAAATCAATTGCCGAATCGCTGCCTAGTTTTCTTTTTTGGGAAATACCGAGAAGATAGTCCCTGGCGACACGCCACGTACAACCCTCTCAAGTCGTCAATATTCCGCGATACCTCGCACAACCACCACTAGCCCTGTCGTATATGTAAGGAATAGTTTCCCATCTAGAAATATGCCTGCTCAGATATTTATCCGTGCCGTTGGAATCCGGCATTCTCGGCGTACTCTGAGGTCAACGGAACCGCGCGTATGTTCAATTACGCGATGGAAAATCGTAAAGAATGATTTGAGGTTTTTAAAATGGCTCGTCAAGGTATTCAATCTGGTGGTGACGTACTCGTTAATTCCCTTGCAGATGGCACAGATATTAATGCTGTCTGGGAAGAATTAATTACTGCATTTTCGCTCTACAATGAGGAACGCACAACCATCGCGTCATTGCTATCGTTTAAAACGACCAATGCATCCGACGTAGTCCCGCAGAGTATCGGCAGCTCTTCTTTTGAGCGTGCGACAGAGCATGGTTTACCGAAATCTGCCGGTACCCCCGCTGACGCGCTGCTTCTGGGCTACACCTTTGACGACTACGACCTGCGCACCGCGTTCACGTGGAAATTCCTGCGCAGCGCCGACCGTCGCCAAGTCGATGCGGTAATCAACGGCGTGATGGAGTCCGACAACAAACTAGTCACCGGGACGATCCTTCGTCGCCTATTCGACCCCACCGAAGGCACACAAGAGTTCGGCGCGCGCGTGTTCGGTTTGTACACCGGCACTGACGGCGTAACTCCCCCACCGTATTTGGGGAATCAGTTCCCCAGCAATACCAACCACTATCTGCCGACGCAGAACGCCACCATTGATTCGCAGGACATTGAGGACGCCCTCAACCTGATTCGCGTCAAGGGGTACGGTCTAGATTCGTCGTCTCAGCTGCTAATAATCGCCAATCCTGTTGAATCAGAACTGATTCAGACTTGGCGCCAGGGCGTCGAGTCACGTTCCGGAGGGCCACTTGCTCGTCACTCGTTTATTCCATCTGTGAAAGCCCCGCCCTACCTCCAGCCGGAGAATATCGTCGGCCAGCCTATTTCTGGTGAGTACTACGGTCGTGAGGTACTTGGTTCGTACGGCCCCGCCTGGCTGCTCGAAACCTCCTTCGTGCCAGCGGGATACGTCGCTATTGTCGCTTCCGGTGGCCCAAACTCCGAGCGCAACGTGGTTGGCATGCGAGAGCTGCCGAACACCGCTTATCAGGGGTTGCGAACCATCCCCGGCAATTTCGCCGGCTATCCGCTCATTGATGCGTTCTACCAGCGCAGTTTCGGTGTCGGTGTGCGTCAACGTGGCGCGGCAGTGTGTTTGCAGGTGACCGCTGGCAGCACCTACACCGCACCGACCGCGCTCATTCCGGTCTAGGTGGTGCGTTGTGGCACAACATGATTCGGGATACGTGCCGGTGGACTACACCGGCCCCCTACCTACCGGGGTCATACCCGCCAAGGCGGGGTTGGCCAGTGAGTTCACCTACATGCCGGGGGAATGTCCCAGGCGCTCTCCTGGTCGCTCGCCAGCGACCACCGACCGCACCGGCATTGCAGACGGCCCGCCCGGTCTGTACCCCGACAACGCTCCACGATGACAGGACCGGCCATGAAGCGACGCACGTACAAACGGGATCGGATAGGCCGATTCGCCAGCGCAGGCACAAAGGTGACCGGTGCAGCTCTCGGGGCTGGGATTGGTGTGGCTGTGGGGTCTAAGACGGCCCGGTCGGCGGTGCGTAAGGCCACCGTTCCCGGCTCGGTGAATGTCAATCGCACCCTGAGCAAGAGCCGGGCCGGGGTGTCAGCGTCGGCGGCGTACGCGGTAGGAGGTATCCGGATCGATCTAGCCGGTAGCGCCACGATCACGCGCCCTACGCCGACTGCTGGCCGAAAGCGTGCTCGGTAGAGGGATGCCCTTCTCTATCGGACACCCGCGTCGCCGGGTCGAGCATTAAGCGGAGTCCTCCGCCTCCGACTGTGCTCCCCGGCGACGTTTCACATTCCGCTAATTCGCGAAGGAAACAGGCGTCCAGTGCGCCATAAATTGAATGAAGTCCAAGTCGAGCGTACGTGATTGTAACGGGTGTGCCGGACATTGTTCTTCCACGTTTAACTCTAGACGCCATACTCTATGTTCTTTTGTGAGTCCTGCAATTATTTTTGTGCCCTGCTCACCTTTATCGTCCACTGATTTAAGGACATATTGACACCCTGCGGCTGGCATGGCTGCCCGCACGGTCTCGTCTTGTTGCCTCTGCGCGGCTATTTCTCTTGCGTCCGTCGTGTTGTTTCCGCGCACCACATAAACCTTTGATACGTCATGTGTGTTCAGGCCATCGACTATTAGTCGCGCCTTTTTCTGTTGCTGATCGGCAGGGAACGTTTTCAGAGAAGTTGGGTCATCCTCAGGAATGAAAAAGAAAAAGATGACCGCACCCACCACGACTGAAAGGATGATCGCGGCCAATGCGCCTAGTGCCCATCGCAGCTTACGTGTTTTGTTCAATTCTATTCACCCGGATATTTCACGTGTACAAATTCGACTTGTGCAGGCCCGCCCCAAAAATCATCGGTATTCGGCCACCAATCATCGTGAACATTCCTCGGGTCGGCATGTTGATCAACCACATCGACACCGTTCATATTGCCCACGTACATTGCAACGTGATCAATTTTCCCCTCGTTGGTTCTGTAGTAAATCAAATCGCCCGGAGTCAAGCCAGCTTTAGAGGGAGCCAACGGGTCATACCCGGTTGGCCCCGGAGTTGGTACGACACCTTTTGTTTCTCCCAGTCCTGAATGCTGAGTGAAATAGTCGTGGTTCGCGGCCGCGTTGTACCAAGTCTCAGACTCGACATTTTTGGGATTTAAAGTGTTGTTATTGTAGTACCAATCATCAGGGTCGCCGTGATGCCAATCGTCCAAGCCGTCCCCAACGTCTTTAAATCCACCGGCTCTCAACGCTTGCGAAACGAAATTCGTGCAGTCTTGTTCATATTGCCGATAATCGCCGTTATAGCCATCGGCGAAAGCCTCGGCGTAGATGATTGCCTTTTTCCGCTCTTCCGACAGCCCCGGAGGAAATTGCAAACCGCCCGGAATTCTGTCCTGACTGAATTTTTCGTTGCCTAGCATCTGCGCCCCACCGCCGGTGAGCTTGCGACCCTGCAACCCCGCAGCCTCGCCTTGGAGTTCACTCGCCACCTTCGCGGCGGTAGACGCCAAACCCTTTGCGTGCCAACGCATAAACTCGGTGAGTTGCTGCGCCTCGGCCTTGCGTGTGGCACGCTGGCTATCCGATCCGCCCTGGTGGGTGTCGGTGGCCCGCAAGTCCTCGGAGACGGCATACCCTTTGCCCTCGGCCTCCTGTATGGCGTTCATGGTGGCTTCTTTGGCTCCCCGGATGTCCCCGGCCCCACGGCGCGCGATGGACGCGCATTCCCGATAGATCGACGCCTGTACCCGCACTGTGTCTTGCGCCTCGCGCGCGTCGTCATACGCCGACGTGGCAGCCTTGCCGGTCCAATCAGTGCCACCCGGTGCGGAAATATTCGCTACATGCTGCGAAAAGGCCGTCTCAGATTGTCCCGCGGCCTTTTCCCACTGCGTAGCCGCGTCATCCAAATGAGTTGTGGACCAATTCAATATCTCAGATTTTGTCGGCATAGAAGCCGGGGCAATAGCCGCCATCAGGCCGACCCATTGATTTTGCCAGCGCTGCCCTTGTCGGTGTTCTCATACGCCGAGGCTTCCGAGGCCAGCGTTTGCGCACGTCCCGACAGATAGGCCGTGTGGTCGGCACGGGCGGCGTCAATGAGCGCTGAAACTGCTTGCACTGCACCTACAGTCGGATCGCTACTCGATCCACTAGCGGCGGCGCTTGGCCCAGCCAAGTCGGCGGCAAGACTTTCACTACGAGCCCCCGCCAGCCGTAGGCCGTCAGCATCGACGCTCAACCCGGACACCACGCACCCCCTCACGTTGATACAGCGGCCCAAACCGCTGCTAGAGCGACTATACGCGGTAGCCGGTGAACGATGCGCGCGAGATGTTCTACGAATCTGGTTCATCCTGGGAACGCGCTGCGCTCCGCGCTTGTGCCTCGCGGATGCGTTGCATTGTCTTCGTGTTCTGCTCACGCACTCTCTGGCGATGGTCGATCCAGTATTGACGTTCGCCGTCAGCATCAGACGGATAGACCCAAATACCTTTATGCTCCTGGGAGAAATTGCCGAGAGTATCGGCAATTTTCTTGATTTGTTCAGTCTGTTTGGTTATTCGTTTCGTTAGGTCGTGCACACCGAGCGTCTCAATAAATTGAGTATCCCTTAACATATCAAAATCGAGCACCGAGGGCATCTCGTATTTTCGATGATGACTATCTTCGTACCGAACAACTACCTCGTGTCGTGATACTAGTTCCAATTCTCGAAACTCAATAGGCGCCAATAAACGTCGTTCGTACTTCTGTCGAAGATCCTTTATGTATTTTTCGCGCTGAACCGCGTAATCCCAAAGTGTGCGCACCTCTTGACCTGGCGCTAAAGTTTTGATCTCGCGGAATTGAATCGAAGTAGGCCTTTCCCCTTCATAATCCGGAGATTGACGAATTTCAGGATTGACATCTACGACTACATTGTATGCGGGTGTCGTGCCGAAATTTCGTATGACAATATCGAGAAATTGCATATGGTGAGGAGTCGATTCGGTGTAAGCCACAACGTTCGGCTGAGCCTGCTCCTCACGTGTCTGTCGCGCGACCTTGACCTGGCCATACGCAACGAACGCCGCAATGATCGCCACCGCAAATGTCGCCCACGCTGCGATGGCTGACCATGCTCCAGATGTGAGCAGTACCGCGCGGTACCACAACCCGCATCCCCAGCCCGTCATCCATAGTGCTATCGCAACGACCAGCCCTGTGGTCGTTGCTCCTATGGTTCGTCGCCCGATCTTGCAATCTCGTGCCATAGATCCCCCTCTGCCGGAAGCCAACTCACGTGAGCCATGATCGTACGCGGCATGGATGACGCTACTGAAGGAAATCGCCGAAATTATCAGCGGCCAAGACTCTTGATAATCTCGTCTAATTCCATTCTGTCAAATTTCAACAGCCGCGTTCCGACGCGATGTGCGGGGATTATCTTCTTTGTGACGTAGCTCCGAAGGGTGTTCTTGGATACGCCGATATATTCGGCAGCTTCGGCGGTAGATAAATACCGTGTGGGAATAGACATAAAACGAAACCTTTTTATTCTCAGCGCACCGCGCCCTGGTGCATGGGTTCCGTTTCCCACCAATGAGATTAACGTAATTGGTGCCTAAAGGCCATTAATGGGCTTCGATGTGACGCGCCTCTCCCCTACTGCGCTAGCCGAGCCGCGTTGGTGCCTTCTGGCACCCGTTGGCGGAGCGATGCAACCCGGACGACGCCAGGGCGGGTGTAGGTGAAGGATGCGTCGGCAGCAACCCCAGCAAAGAACCCGACATAGCCCCTGGATAGCCCAAAAGGGTCAGGAATGTGGGTGATTAGCCCTCTGATCTGCGAAGACAAGGAGTGGTCCCGGCTGGGTTCGAACCAGCGACCCCTCGCGTGTGAGGCGAGTGCTCTTCCACTGAGCTACGAGACCGCAATGTTGATCGTTGATGGCTGATCAACCGAGGTGAAAGGCTAGCACGAGACGCCGTAAACACCGCAGTCCGGCCGCCGACGGGCCGCGCACGCAAGGGATTTGTGAATAAACCTTCCGTTCGACTACTGTTTCAACTCGCACCGGGTGACGATCTCATCCGTTGCGCGCGGATGTAGCGCAGTTGGTAGCGCATCACCTTGCCAAGGTGAGGGTCGCGGGTTCGAATCCCGTCATCCGCTCGAAGGGGTAGACAGGCATCCCTAGCGGTGGAGTGGCCGAGTGGTGAGGCAACGGCCTGCAAAGCCGTGCACACGGGTTCGATTCCCGTCTCCACCTCCATAAAGACCCGCGCGATTAGCTCAGCGGGAGAGCGCTTCCCTGACACGGAAGAGGTCACTGGTTCAATCCCAGTATCGCGCACCACAGTTTTTCTCCAGGTCAAAAGACTGCACGATCGCCCATCCCATACTGGCCATTCAACAGGCAGTTGAAGCACTTTCGCCGGGCCTAGCAGGTAGCTGTACACGTGAGTGATCAGATGTAAAAATGCGCACGTGACTGAGGATGCCTCTGTGGCACAGGCCCGGACACTCCTGGTATCGCTCTACGAGCATGTCAACGAAGTGTCACAAAACATGGCCAAGACCGAGCGCCTCATCCGACATACCCCGCAGCACAGCTCAACCCACCGGCATCACCACCGCCGGGCCGCCGCCATGCGCAGAGACCTCTATGAGGCCCACCGGCTCATCGACGGCCTGCATCACCGGTACCCCACTACGCGAGACGCGCGGTAGCCCCCTCGGCCGTCACCGCACTCGACGAACTCGCCGTCGCCAACTCCGCGCGGGCGCGTCGCTCGACCAGCAACGGCACAAACTCACGCACCCGGCAATCGACGAACTGTGCGTGCGCACCCTGCACCACAGCCGAGACGTGTTCGGGCGACAACCACGAGTACATCGCCATCAGCCGCTGCTGGACCGCCGCCACCAATGCCTGCTCACTCATTCCAGACATGGCATAAGCGTGAGCCACCACCCCTGACCCGTCAACCGGTAGTTCAGATCCCATTAACCACAGAGCGCCCACCTCGTCGCTGGGTTGACCTGCGAACAGTTCGCCGTCGGGTGTTCATTTCTCATTGGACCTGGATGAAGTAGGCATTCACTTTCTCGCCCTAGCGGTAGCTGAAGCACTAAGAATCTGGCGATTTTTGCGGCTTGACCATCTGTCTTTTCCGCACTAGAAATTGCTGGTGCAAGCTCTACGAGTGCAGCTGACTGGCCTGTTCATCGCGGGCGGGTTGTTGGCCGGGTGTGTGGTTCCCGGCGCCGCGAATGTGGGTCAAGGACACGTTGGTTCCGCGGCCGAGATCCTGCCCGATGATGCCCAGATGTCTTCACTATTGGCGCTCCGGCTCCATTCGGATGCACGCGTCGAAAGGCTCGACCTCGCGGCAGCCAATGCCCACAGCGCGGATACCCGCACAAGTTCTGTCGAGTGCCTCGGCGTTGCCTCACCCAGTTGGGGCACCACATTCGCCGAAGCTCCGGTACGTCAGGCCATACAGCAGCAGTGGTCTACACGCTGGAAAATCCGGGGAACTGGTTCGGGCACGACGATAGAGATCCAGATTGTTGAGCTGGATTCCCCAGGCAGCGCGAGAACCTGGTTCACCAGCCTGGAGGCCAGCTGGCGGCATTGCCAGGACACGCCGTTCACCACAAGAGGCACCGGGACCGGTGCGGTAACCAATGTGGAAATCAAAAATGTTGCAGAGGATCGCATTTCATCAGATTTTGTGCATGCGATTGTCACCGAATCGACCGGCCCGCAGCATCTGGCGCCACGCCAGACGCAACGAGCTGCCATCCAGACATCGCAGTACATCATCGACGTATCGGTACGCGGACGCACCGACGCCACGAGTGACAAAGCCCAATCCGTGGCCCGCCTGGTCAAAGCCAACGCCACCGCATAAGCCCCTCCTGCGCTCGTTTCTGCCATCGCACAGGGACCAATCGCGACACTCGCGACGTAAGGATCGTGTAAATCGAATAGTCGTGCGGACACCGAAACCCCTTGCTGTTCAGCGATTTCAGCAAGTTCACAGCGATTTTGTGAGCAGCGTCATAGATGCCGAATTCAACTGACAGTTCTACAGTTTCAACTGTCACAAGGACGTGTCGCTCCCGGGTATCAATTCCACTGCTCCTTCAGCCGCAGAGTGATTGGAGTCCGTCATGCAACCATGCACTGTCCCGAAAGTTCGTTTCCACAATGGTGTGGACATCCCGCAGCTCGGGCTCGGCGTCGCCGCAATCCCCGATGTCGAAGCGGAAACCATTGTCCGGCAAGCACTTGACGCCGGATATCGACATATCGACACCGCCACCAGATATGGCAATGAGCGAGGAGTCGGTCTGGGCATCGCCCGTTCGGGCATACCACGCGAAGACGTCTTCATCACCACGAAGTTGTGGGTAGACGATTTCTCTGATGTGGCGGGCGCTTTCGCCCGCAGCCTCGAGATGCTGGGCACCGATTACGTGGATCTATTCCTGATCCATTGGCCTGCACCGGATCACGGGCAGTATGTGACTGCCTGGCAGCAGATCGTGCAGCTCTACTTGTCCGGCGGCATCCGTGCCATCGGAGTATCCAATTTCGAGCCCGAGCACGTTCACGCCATCGTCGATGCGACCGGCGTACTACCGGTGATCAACCAGGTGGAGTTACACCCGTACTTCCAGCAGCGAAAGTTGCGGCAGTTCAACTCCGATCGGGAAATCGTCACCGAGGCCTGGAGCCCGCTGGCCCAGGGAATCGGCACCACCGAGGACTCCCCACTGGCCGCGCTGGCCGCAAAACACAACAAGACCCCCGCGCAGCTCATCCTGCGTTGGCATATCGAATTGGGACATGTGGTGATTCCCAAGACCTGCTCGCCGAGCCGACTGGCGGAGAATCTTCAGATCTTCGATTTCAGTTTGTCCCCAGAGGATCTCGACGTGTTCGTTCAGTTCGACAAACCCAACGGTCGACTGGGGACACATCCCAACGAGGGATTCTCGGCGCACCACTCTGCGCGGAGTAGATGGCACCGGGAACGGCTGGCCAGGCGCGCCGCCTAGCCGGTAGTCCTCACCGGTGAATCGGCCCTTCGGTGTCGCTCAGGGCCCGCCCTGATCCTCCCGACGTCTCCGCGATGATTTGCGCTGCAATGGATATCGCGGTCTCCTCCGGCGTGCGGGCATTGAGGTCCAGGCCCAGCGGGCTGTGTAAGCGCCGCAGCTGATCGTCGGTGACGCCTTCCTCACGCAGGCGGGCGACCCGCTCGATGTGGGTGCGGCGTGAGCCCAGCGCGCCGACGAATGCCACCGATGCTGTCGTCAGTGCCGCCGCCAGCATCGGCACATCGAACTTCGGGTCGTGGGTGAGCACGCACACCACGGTGCGCCCGTCGACGCGCCCGGCCGCTACTTCGGCGCGCAGGTATCGGTGCGGCCAGTCGACCACCACCTCATGGGCGTGCGGGAACTGTGCCGGCGTCGCGAACACCTCGCGCGCATCGACCACCGTCACCCGGTAACCCAGTTGGCTTCCCGTGTGGCTCAAAGCCCGCACGAAGGCGTTGGCGCCTGCCAGAATCATCCGCGGCGGTGCTCCGAACGCCTGCACAAACACACGCGGCCGCGCGGATTGATCGGGCTCACAGCGATCGGCACCCGCCACCGCGCTGTGCCCCGCCCGCACCAACGACGCGATGTTGCCGTCGATCTGCGGCCACGGCGCCGACTCGCCCGGCCGCACCAGGGCCCAATCCGGAGTCCCCGACAGCGTGCTCACCAACCCCACCGGCTCCCCCGCCTCGATCAGCGCACGCAACCGGCGCAGCAGTGGCACTTTGTCGGAGTCCACACGTTCGGTGACGACTTCGATCTCACCGCCGCAGGTGAGTCCGGGAGCCATACCGTCGTCGACACCAAACCGCTCACTGACACACAGCCCGGTCGCCAGCACGTCACGTGCGGTCTCGATGACCGCAGCCTCCACACATCCACCGGACAGCGATCCGATGACCGCCGAATCGGCCGTCACGAGCATCGCCGCACCGGGTTCACGCGGAGCAGCGCCGCTGACCTCCACGACGCGGGCCAAGGCGACAGCGCCACCGCCCTCGAGCAGATCGATCAGATCACCCAGCACGTTCTTCATGAGGACGCTCCCGCACCGGATGCGTTGATGGCCTGCCACACGCGTGCCGCGTTCATCGGCAGACGGTGCATCCGAACCCCGACGGCGTCACGGATCGCGTTGGCCAGCGCGGGGGCCACCGGGTTGTACGGGGACTCGCTCATCGACTTGGCTCCCAGCGGCCCCAACGCGTCATAGGTGTCGGCGAAGTAGACCTCGGTATCGGGCAGATCCACCAGTCGCGGAATGTGATAGTTGCGCAGCGCCGTGGTGCTGACAAAGCCGTCCTGCACCAGGATCTCTTCGTAGAGCGCAGAACCGATGGCCTGTGCCACACCGCCTTCCACCTGGCCGCGGCACTGCTGTGGGTTGATGACCACCCCCGCGTCGGCGGCCTGTATCGATTGCAGGATGCGCACGGTGCCGGTGCCCGGATGCACACCGACGCGGAATGCCTGGACGTTGAAGGCGACCGACCGGGGCGTGCCCTCATGGCGGCCCAGTGCGGCCAACGGCTGCGGCGCCGAGCCCGCGATATCGACCAGCCCCAGCAGCTCCCCGCCGGTCCGCACGCCGTCGGGTCCCAACACGCACCGCGATTCCGGTACCGCCAACTTCGCCGCGGCAAACCGGATGATTCTGTCGCGCAATAGCTCCGCCGCACGGTGCACGGCCAGACCCGCGACGGTGGTGCCGGCCGAGCCGAAGGCACCCGTGTCGTGGCCCACCCCGTCGGTGTCGGCCTGGTGAATGTCGACCTGGGCCGGTACGCATCCCAGTACCGCAGCCGCGAGCTGCGCGTGCACAGTGGTGGTGCCGTTGCCGAATTCGGCAGAACCCACGGTAATCCGGTAGCGCCCTTGCGCGTCCAGCTCGGCGCGCGCATCGGCCACATGCCCACGCGGCGGCACGGTCGCGATCATGGCGATCGCCATGCCCTCCCCTACCTTCCACTCCGCAGACAGGGTCGATCCGTTACGCGCCGGATCGGCGCCGCCGCGAGCCAGCGCGTCCTGCGCGAGGTCCAGACACTGGTCCAGCCCGTAACTACCGAACTCCAGGTCGTCTTCCTCGACTTCCCAGCTGACAAACGGGTCTCCCGGGACGATGGCGTTGCGGCGCCGGAACTCGAACGGGTCGATGCCGAGTTCACGTGCCAGCTCGTCGAGTGCCGATTCGATACCGAACAGCACCTGCCCCAGCCCGTAGCCACGGAACGCACCGGACGGAATGTTGTTGGTGTAAACAGCTTGCGCGTCGACGCGCTTGTTGGCGCAGCGGTATTGGGCCATCGACTCGTTACAGCCGTGGAACATCACCCCGACGCTGTGGTTGCCGTAGGCCCCGGCATCGGAGAGCACGTCGACCGCCAGCGCGGTCAGCACCCCGTCGGGTCCGGCCGCGGCGGTCACATTCACCCGCATGGGGTGGCGGCACGGCGCGATGGTGAACTGGTCGGTGCGGCTGAACTCATAAACCGCAGGTGCCCCGGTGACACGCACCGCCAGCAGCACCAAATCCTCGGTGAGCATCTCCTGTTTGGCGCCGAACCCGCCACCGACGCGCGGTGCGAACACCCGAACCTGTTCGCGTGCAAGGCCGAAAACATGACACAGCTCGTCGCGCACCAGGAACGGGACCTGACTGCTGGTACGCAGCACATACCGCCCGCGCTCGTCCTGCCAGCCCACCGCGCCGTGGGTTTCCAGGTGCACGTGCTGCACCCGCGCCGTCTGCCAGCTGCCGCTGACCACCGCCCCCGATTCCCTGGCCCGGGTCACCGCGGCCTCGACATCACCGACCTCACCGTGCACCTCGGCGACCAGATTGCGTGCGGGATCGGCGATCCTGGCACCGGACCCCTTATCCCCATGCACCATGTGTGCGCCGGGCTGCTGCGCCAGCTCTGGATCGAAGATCGCCGGCAGTACCTCGTACTCGATGTCGATGTACTCGAGCGCCCGGTGCGCGATGGTCGGCGAGTCCGCCACCACCGCGGCGACGCGCTGTCCCGCGAAACGCAGCACACGGTCGAAAATCAGTGTGTCGTCGGGGTCGTCGGTGCGCTCGTGATGGCGTGCGGTGGAGAACGGCACACCTGGGTCGTCGCGATAACACAGCACCGCGCGCACCCCCGGCACGTCGCGGGCCTTCTGGATGTCGATCTGGGTGATACGGGCCGACGGGTGCGGGCTGCCCAGGACCGCAATATGTCCAACCCCGGCGGGCAGCTGGTCCATGGTGTACGGCTCGGTGCCGGTCACCACCCTCGCCGCTGCAGGGGCACTGACACTCCCTTGCGGGGGTGCCGCACCGCAGATGGCCGCGCGAATAGGCCGGTAACCGGTGCACCGGCACAGGTTGCCTTTCAACGTATTTCCCAGATCTTCGGTCTGGTCCTCGGTGAGCGTGGCCGCCGTCAAGACCATTCCCGCGGTGCAAAATCCGCACTGGAATCCCGCATGTCCGATGAAGCCGTGCTGCATGGGATGCAGGCCCTGTTCGTCCCCGAGGCCACGCACGGTGAGGATCTCGGCATCGGTGACGCGATGCGCGGGCACGATGCACGAATGTTGCGATGCCCCGTCCACCAGTACCGTGCAGGCACCGCAATCACCGGCGTCGCAACCCTTTTTGACCTCGGTGTGGCCGTGCTCGCGCAGGAAGGTACGCAGGCACTGCCCGGGTCGGGGGCTGGTGTCGATGATGTGACCGTTGACCTTCACGGGCGGCCTCCGGTCAGCTCATCAGCGACCTCGCGGGCCAGTTGAACGGTGACCGCACGCCGCCAGTCCGCGGTGCCATGCGCATCGGTATGGAACTGCGCGCCCGGGATGGCCGCCACAGCCCGCGCGACACTTTCCGTTTCGGCGGGAGCCCGCAGCACGAATGGCCTACGCGTTGCGGCCGAGACCCCGAGCACGATGTCGCGGCCGTCCAGGCGCCCGGTCACCAATGCACCGGAGCGCCCCAGCTCGGAGTACGCGACCTTGCGCAGCGTTGTCGGTTGCGTAAGCGCTGCGGCGGGAAAGGTGATGGCACGCAATACATCACCGGTACGCAATACCGTCGTGTTGATATCGGTCACGAAGTCGGTAACGGCGCACCGTTCGTCGGTTCCGTCGCGGCGCCAGATGAGCAGCTCGGCATCCAGGGCAGCGCACAGCGAGATCATCGCGCCCGCGGGCAGACCCAGACATACGTTGCCGCCGACTGTCGCGGCGCGCCAGATCTTGAAGGAGGCCAGCAGGGCACGCGCGCACTGCCCGAAAAGGGCGGTGGCCTGCCAGTCGGAGGGATATGAGGCAGTGACGAGTCGTTCGATGCTGCAGGTGGCAGCGACCTGCAGGCCCTCTTCGGTCACCACCAGGTCCGGCCAGCGCATACCGGCAAGGTCGACTAAACGCCGCAGCCCAGGTTGTGGCTGACTCATCAGCCAGGTGCCGCCCGCCAGCACGCCGTCCTGCATCCCGAGACCGCCCAGATCAGCGCGGTCCCGCGGAATCAGCACCGAGTCGACGGTGTGCAGATCCATCAGCGCACCCTGCCCATCAATCCATGATGCGCCGCCTGCACCGCGGCCGCGATCCGATCGGTGTCCACCGTCAGCATCTGCCCGTCCCTGACGACGGGTTGGCCGCCCACCCACGAGCATTTCACCGGTGGTACCTCACCCAGCACCAATGCGGCCACCGGATCATCGATGCCGCTGTGTCCCAGCGTGCGCAGGTCCCACAGCACCAGGTCGGCGTACTTACCGACCTCGATAGAACCGATCTCGTCGGCACGGCCAAGGAGGCGGGCTCCGCCTAACGTCGCCAGCTCCAGCGCGGTACGTGTGCTCAGTGCCGTAGGCCCTCCGACCGCGCGGGCGAACAGCAGCGCCTGGTGCGCCTCCTCCAGCAGCCGCCCCGACTCATTGGAAGCAGCGCCGTCCACACCCAGACCCACCGGTACCCCGGCCGCCAGCAGCTCCCGGGTACGGGCGATACCGGCACCCAGGCGCCCGTTGGACGTCGGGCAATGCGCGATACCGGTCCCCGTGCCTGCCAGCCGGGCGATGGCCGCATCGTCGAGGTGAATACCGTGCGCGAACCACACATCGGGCCCCAGCCAGCCCAGCTCGTCCATGTAGTCCAAGGGGCTGCAGCCAAACCGCTCGGCACAGTAGTCGGTTTCATCCTGGGTCTCGGCCAGATGGGTGTGCATCCGGACACCGTGCTCGCGGGCCAACACCGCCGTCTGCCGCAACAGCTCGGCTGTCACCGAGAACGGCGAGCAGGGGGCCAGCCCGATGCGCACCATCGATCCGGGTGCGGGGTCATGCCAGCGCTCGACGGCCGCGGCGCTGGCCTCCAGGGCGGTGTCGATCGACTCCACCAGGTCGTCGGGCGGCAGGCCGCCGGCCGACTGCCCCAGGTCCATCGACCCGCGGGTCGGGTCGAACCGCAGGCCGACCTCCCGCGCCGCCTCGATCTCGGCTTCCAGCAGATCGCCTGCGCCCGAGGGAAACACGTAGTGGTGATCGGTGGTGGTGGTGCATCCTGACAACGCCAGCCAGCTCAACGCACCCTGCGCCGCCACATGCAGACCATCGGCGTCGATACCCGCCCACACCGGATAGAGGGCGCTGAGCCATTGGAAGAGAGTGTGATCGGCGGCAAGCCCGCGGGTGATCCACTGATAGAGGTGGTGGTGTGTGTTGACCAGCCCGGGTGTGAGCAGACAGCCACGGCCATCCACACGTTCGATGCCGGGCAGTGCCTGCCACGGGTTCTGCTGACCGGCGTGCAGTATCGCGGCGATCAGGTTGCCCTCGATGACCACGGTCGCACTGTCGAGCTCACGACCGTCGCGATCCACGGTGGCCACGAAAACGTTCTCGATCAACGTAATTGGACTCATCGGCGGGACCTGCCGGTGACCCTTGGGCTGCGGACCCGACGTGCGATGTGCACTATGGTGCGATGGACCCGATTGCCGCCACCGTCTACCGCGGGCATATCTTCCACATCGCGGGCTCCCCCGGTGTCGCCGATGCCGCCGCGCACCTGCAGTCGATCCCCGATGGCGTGCTGGCGGTCAGCTCCGACGGTGTGATCGCGTACTGCGGCACCTATACCGAACTGCCGCAGGCATATTCCGCGTGGCCGGTGCGCGATCATCGCCCCGGTTTCCTGCTCCCGGGCTTCGTCGACACCCACATGCACTTCCCGCAGACCTACTGCACCGATTCTTATGGCGGCGGCCAACTGCTGGAGTGGCTGCAGCGCTGCATCTTTCCGGCAGAGGCCCGTTTGGCCGATCCGGTGCTCGCCCAGCACACCGCCGAAACCTTTTGCCGGCGCCGCATCGCCGTCGGTACCACGGCCGCGATGGTGATGGGCTCGGCATTCCCCGACGCGCAGGCCGCCTTGTTCACGGCGACACGCACCGCGGGCCTGCGGATGGTCAGCGGACGCGGCGTGCAGACCACCGGGCCCGACAGTGCCGCGCCGCTGCTCACCACCACCGAGCGCGCAATCCAGCTCTGTGCCGACGAAATCGAGCGCTGGCATGGCAGCCCGCTCACCGACGTGGCGCTGGTGCCCCGGTTCTCGCTGTCTGTCACGCCCGATACCCTCGCCGCGCTTGGCGAGCTGTACGACGGGGTGCGCGGCAGCGGTGTCTACTTCCATTCGCACCTCAACGAGAACGCCCGGCCCGGCACCGGTGAGGTGGACGTCACTCTCTCCACGTTCGGGGTGAGCAGCTATCTGGATACCTATGACGGTCATTTCCTGCCCGGCTCTCGCAAGGGCGGCTCAACCCTGTTGGGCCGCAGGAGCATCCTGGCGCACGCCGTGCATTGCCAGGATGCCGAACTGGCACGCATGGCCGAAACCGGCTCCTCCATAGCGCATTGCCCTACCTCACAACTGTTCCTGGGCTCCGGGACCATGCCGTGGCGCCGGACCGTCGAGAGCGGAGTCACCATCGCTCTGGGCACCGATGTGGGCGGTGGCGATGAATGGCTGATGACGCGTGTACTGAACGACTGCTTCAAAGTCCATATGTCCGAACCGGCGTCGGCCGCGGTGTCCCTGCATCCCGCCGAGCTGTTGTTCACCGCCACCCTTGCCGGGGCCCGCGCGCTGGACCGCGAGGAAACGTTTGGCAACTTGGACGAAGGCAAGGACGCAGACTTCCTGATCATCGATCCACACCGATGGGAACCGTTAGCCGACACCCTCTTCCGTGGCGTCCGGTCTGACGATGAGCAGTTGGCCACCGAACAGCTGCTGTTCCGGCTGCTGATGGGGCTACGCGAACCGGCCATCAGCTCGGTGCGGGTGCGTGGGCGCGACATCACCGGCTACCTCGACCGCGACTGCTAGACCAGCCAGGCCAGATGCGGGTCCCAGGCCGGCCCGGCCTCCGGAGCGTCGTCGCGGGTCACGATGGCCTGGATGAGCCCGTACGGACGGTCGTCTGCGTGGAAAACCTCGTTGGGGTTCTCCAGCCCGAACGGTGACAGGTCATACACGAAGTGGTGCTTGTTAGGCGCCGAGAGCCGAACCTCGGCGATCAGCGGATACGCCTCCAGGATCGCCTTGCCGATCTCGTACAGCGTCTGCTGCAAGGCCAGCGAATGCACAGTGGCGAAGCGCTCCAGAATGATCCGCTTGACCCCCAGATACGTCTCATCCCAGTCGACATCGGTACCGACAAAGCGCCATTTGGCCACCAGCGAGGTGGCCATCACCCGGTCACTGGTGGGCTGCAGAATCGTGTACTTGTCCTCAAGAAAATCGTGAAACTCCGAACCCGTCGACTTCAGCACAACCAGGTCTTTGAGACCACCGATCACCCAGCTCCGCTGCGCCGCACCCACACCGTCGACGGTGATCTCCGCGGTACGCACCTCCTGCCCCTTGCGAACCCAGCTGTGGTCATGCTCGCGCCCGTCGACAACGACTCTCTCCCAGGCATATTCATCGATCTCAATCCGCGCACCGGTCACCGGTTCGTACTCGTCCACAAAGTGATGCGCCAAGTCCAGGCCGTATCGCTCGATGGTCTCTATGCCCTTCTCCTTGGCGTAGGCATAGATGGTCTGCTTCTGACTGTCGGTGGGCAGCACCTTGCGCTGATCGCCGTCTGTGTAGGCCGCGGCGAAATCCCCACGCAGCGCGCTGCCGACGTTGAGGTCCTTGATCTCATGACGCGGGCTGTCGCGATAGATCCTGACTACCCGATTCTCGGCCTTGCCGTACTGATTGCCTCCGAGGACGATTGCCACTGGTGCGTTTCCTTTCTCAGCTGCCGCGATAGGTGGAGTAGGCGTACGGGCTCAGCAGCAACGGGACATGCAGATGCCCACCACCGTCCGCCTGGAAACTGATGATCACTTCCGGGTAGAAACCCTCGATCCCGTTGTCGGTGAACCAGGTGCCGGTGTCGAACACCAACCGGTACCGCCCAGCGGCCAGCACCGCACTAGTAAGGTCGGCGATCCTGCCATCGGAATCTGTTGTGCCGTTGGCAAGCTCGGTGCCCGTGCCGTCCAGAAGCGTCACGGGCACGCCCCGCGCCGGTCGCCCGGATACCGCGTCCAGCACATGGGTACTCAAACCCGTCACAATCCACCTTCCGTCTCGATCTCATCGGCATGCCTGCCCGCCGGACCCAGCATCCGCTCCAGGCGGCTGCGATTGATCTTTCCCAATTCCATTCTCATCACCCGGCGCTCGTGCTGCGGGTCGTTCTTGAGCCGCTCCTGAAGGATCGCCAGTAGCTCCTCGGCAGGCCTACCATTCGCAAAGACCAGGTACACGTAGCCGAACCGCTCCTCATACTCGGCATTGCATTCCCGCAGACGCTCCAGTACCGCGGCGTCAGCACCGGTGACTCCCGACTGCTCGCGGCGCGACGCCGCATTATCGGCCCGCTCCCCGATCCGTGGGTGCCCGTCGAGCGCCTCGTCCACATCCGCGTCGGTCAGCTCGGCCAAAATCAGATCTGCCCGGTGGTACAGCGCGTCCTCATCGCGGAATGGCCGGCCTGCAGCGACCCGCACTGCCCATATCCGCGACGCGCAGCACTCGTAGAGCCAGTGGATCGCCTGGCCGTCGCTGAGCTCGTTGAAACTCTCGATCCCCCGCCAATCAACGCGCCGCATGGAAGTCCTCGAAGCGCCCGAAGCGGGCCGTCGTGATGGGGTTGGCGTCGGCCACCAGATCATCGAACCGGTAATTGGCGATCTTGGCGATCTCGATGAGGGCGAACGACCGCTCGCTGGTCGTGGAGTTCTCCATGCGGCTCCACCCATTGCGCAGCACCCGCTCATAGCGCTCGGTCTCACGCGCGCAGATCACCAGTGGAAAACCGAAATGCTCGCGATAGGCATTGGCCAGGCTCACCACGTTGTTCAGCTCGCCCTCGTCGAGAGTCTGCAAAATGGTGTGGTCGACGGCCGTCATCTCTCCAGCTTCGTCCTCGGCGCCCAAATCGGGGAACGATCTGATGAGTTCAAGCTGTTCCTCATCGCTACCGGTGAGCATCGCCTCCTGGAAGGCGCTGCGTAGATCGTGTGCGTCGGCGAAGGGACGCTGGCGGTAGGCACAATCGACAACCCAGTGCACGTCTTGGACCAGTGCGCCGAAGGTGCGACGGAACTCTTCCAACGTCATCTCGTTGACCTGTGCGAGCCGGATGGCGCCGCCGCCCGCCACCGCAATACCCCGGCTGCCGGTGTGGAAGAACAACAGATTCAAGGCGATCGCGGTGATAGCGCCCATGGTGATACCGGTGCTGAACGGGATCTGCAGCAGTCCCGGCACTGCCTGGTCGATTCCCGGCAACGCGGGAACCTGAACCTCACGTCCGCGATCCAGCACGGTCGACGGGCCCGATGACTGGGAGAACTGTACGTACATCCCCATGGCCAGTGAGGTACTGGCGATGATCAGGTTGCGGTGGTCGTTGAAGTCGACCTTGCCGAGTGTCTGGATGCCGACCACAGCCACCGTCGCGAACAGTGTCATCGCGGCCCCGCCCAGCACCGGGGCGGGGATGGACTCCACGACCTTGGCGGTCTTGGGCAGCACGCCCAACACCATCATGATGACCCCGGCGGCCGCTACTACCCAACGACTCTTGACCCCGGTCAGGCGCACCAGACCGACGTTCTCCGAGAACGCCGTGTACGGGAAGGAGTTGAAGGTGCCGCCGATCATGGTGGCGATGCCGTCGGCGCGGACGGTGGCCGCGATATCCGCCCCGCGCACCCGCTTGCCGACGATCTCGGCGGTCGCGAAGACCGCCCCAGTGGATTCGACGGCGGTCACCATCAACACCACGATCAGGGACACCACCGCGATGACGTCGAAACGCGGTGCGCCGAAGGCGAACGGCGAGGTGAATCCGACCCAGCCCGCCTCGCCCACCCGGGTGAAATCGGTATCACCGGCGAGCCAGGCAATGGCGGTACCGGCGATCAACCCGAGCAATACCGCGATGGTGCTCCAGAAGCCACGAAAGAACCTCTGCATCAACACGATCAGCACGATGGTGCCCACCGCGTACATCAGCCAGCGCCCGTTGCCGGGATCGTGCGCGGCCACCGGGCTGTGCGGGTTGCGGACGGCGTCGCCGATGCCCACCGGCAGCAGCGATACCCCGATGATCGTGATGACCGAACCGGTCACGATCGGCGGGAAAAAGCGGATGAGGCGGGCGAAGAACGGCGCGATGAGGAAGGTGAAGGCACCCGCGGCGATGACGGCGCCGTAGACGGTGAGCAGCCCGACCCGGCCTCCGCCGTGGTCATTGGCGATCTTGATCACCGGGGCCAGGGTGGCGAAGGTAACCCCTTGCAGCAGCGGCAGTCGCACACCGATCTTCCAGAACCCGACCGCCTGCAAAATGGAGGCGATGCCGCAGGTGAACAGGTCGGCGGTGATCAGCATGGTCAGCGCCTCGGCGTCCAGGTCGATGGCGCGCGCGATGAGCAGCGGCACCAGCACCGCGCCGGCATAAAACGCGATCACATGTTGAATGCCCAGCGTGACGAGCTTGCCCGCGGACGGCACCTCATCGACGGGATGGACTCTCCTCATCGCGGAACCTCCCTGGTCTCGGTGCGCACCCGCCGGCCGCGCAAGCGACGCTAGAGCGAGCGTGTTGCGGCCAGGTTGCCGGGTGTCTATATTTTGCCGACCGGTCAATCCGCTACGTATCGACGATCACATCCAATTGCCCTGCGGCAGAGACTATCGCCGACTCCAAGCGGTCGTGATGCGTGCTCGCCACTGCGAGCAGGGCCTCGGTATCGCGCCTTGCCACCGCTGTGATCATCGCCTCATGGTCGGCATGCAGCTGCAGTTGATCCGACGCCGATACCGTCCGCATCACCTGAAACGGCTCGGTCAGATTCCACGTGGCCTCGAACATGTGCAACAGGCGATGCATACCGCAAGGGGTCACCAGGGCGCGGTGAAAACGCCGGGAATGCAGGTGAAAGGCCCGTGCATCACCCTCGACGGTCGCCTGTTGCAGCAGCTCGTGTTCGGCCAGCGCTCGATCCAGGTCCTCCGAGGTAGCCAGCGCCGCGGCCTGTGCCAGCGCGGCACGCTCGAGAACGCCTCGGGTGAAATAGATCTCACGAAGTTCCGGCAGCGTGAGCTGAGCCACCCGGTATCCGCCATTGGCCCGATGATTGACAAGTCCTTCGGCGACAAGGGTCTTGAGTGCTTCCCGCACCGGGATCGGGCTGATCTGGTACGTGTCGGCCACCTCGTTGATGGGGATCATCGAGCCCGGCGGCGCGGCACCGTCCAGGATGGCCCGCCGCAGCCCGTCGAGCACACTCGTCTGGTCATGCCCGGACCGATTGGCGCGCAGCTCGTTGATCAGCCTCCGGTAGCGGAACGTACGTGACATTCGCCCTCCATCGCCGTCGTCTCACACCCGATCTTCGCAGCGCACGCGCCGGGCCGCCATCGCTGGCGACACAGAGTTAACGCGAACGTTTCATGACGCGGTGCGTTGTGACAACGCCACACCCCGCACCCTACGCGGGCGACGTACCCTGTGGGCCATGCGGATACGCGTCATCAATCCCAATACCACCGAGGCCATGACGAAGGCCATCGGGGCGGTGGCCGAATCGGCGGCCTGGCCGGGAACCAGCATCACCGCCGTCAACCCGGCGATGGGGCCGGTATCGATAGAGAGCCATTACGACGAGGCGTTGAGTGTGCCCGGTGTGCTGGCCGAAATCCGCCGCGCCGAAATCGAAGGCGCCGACGGGTATGTACTCGCATGCTTCGGCGATCCCGGCCTCGATGCCGCCCGGGAACTTGCCACCGGCCCGGTGCTCGGTATCGCCGAGGCCGCCATGCACATGGCCAGTCACCTGGGCCGGGGGTTCAGTGTGGTCACCACGCTGGAACGCACCGCCGGGCGCGCCTGGGATCTGGCCGAACGCTATGGGATGTCACGTTTCTGCCGGGGCGTGCACGGTTGCGATATCGCGGTGCTGGACTTGGAAACCAATCCCCAGACCAAGGACATTCTCATAGAACTATGCCGCCGCGCGGCCCGCGACGACGGCAGCGAGGTGATCGTGCTGGGCTGCGCGGGAATGGCCGGGCTGTGCCGGGATATCTCGGCGGAGATCGGACTCCCGGTAATCGATGGCGTGGCGGCCGCGGTGAACCTGGTGCAATCGTTGGTGTCGATGGGCCTGCGTAAATCCGGGCACGGCGAGTTCGCCGCACCTCCGGTCAAACCCTATGCCGGACTATTGGATTCGTTCGGGTCGATACCGGCGGGGTGAATCCGGCGCCAATGCTCGGCGATGTCGAGTCGTCTGGCGATCCACACCCCCTCATGAGCTTGTACGTGGTCGAGAAACCGCTCGAGCGCAACCGTGCGCGCCGGCCGGCCCACCAGCCGGCAATGTAAACCCACCGACAGCATCTTCGGGCTGCCCGCCT
This sequence comes from Mycobacteroides chelonae CCUG 47445, assembly GCF_001632805.1. NCBI lineage: Bacteria > Bacillati > Actinomycetota > Actinomycetes > Mycobacteriales > Mycobacteriaceae > Mycobacteroides > Mycobacteroides chelonae. The sequence continues at coordinate 2,937,707 of NZ_CP007220.1, forward strand.
CCCCCTCGGCGTACAGACAATCGAAGGCATCACGCAGATGGGTGAAAAATTGTTCCCCACTGGGGAATCCGGCCGGTGAGGCGAACCGCATGTCATTCGTGTCCAGGGTGTAGGGCACCACCAGGTGGTCGATCACACCGCCGTGAGCGGGCACCCGAACCCAGTACGGCAGATCGTCGGCGTACGAGTCGGAGTCGTAGGTGAACCCCCCGTGCTCGACCACTAGCTGCCGGGTCTGTGGGGAGTCTCGCCCCGTGTACCACCCCAGAGGCGCAGCGCCAGTGAGATCGCGCACGATCTGAACCGCCTGCGCCATGTGCTCACGTTCGATATCCGGCGACACCAACTGATAGGACTGCCAGCGCAGCCCGTGACAGGCAATCTCGTGCCCAAGCTCACCGAACGCGGCCACCGCCTCCGGATTGCGCTGCAACGCCTGCGCCACCGCGAAGACGGTCAGCGGCAGGCCACGGCGCTCGAAGACCCTCAAGACGCGCCAGAGACCGGCCCGTGAGCCGTATTCGTACAGCGATTCCATGCTCATGTGCCGGTTGGGGAATGCCTCGGCCGGGACCATCTCCGAGAGAAACGTCTCCGACCCCGCCGAGCCATCCAGGACGTTGTTTTCCGCGCCCTCTTCGTAGTTGAGCACGAACTGCACCGCGATCCGCGCCTCGCCGGGCCAGCGCGGGTGTGGCGGCGTGCGCCCGTAACCCACCATGTCGCGGGGTGCCGCCTGTCCAGCCTCGTTATGAGCCATCGTGCGCACGATAGTAGGCGGCCCGATTCACCGCATCGAATCACGTTCCGGTGGATCGATTCTGATCCGGGAAAATATTGTTTCCGCGCAACACGGTGGCAACACCGGCCGCTTAGTTTCGGGTGTCACCAGCTTTCCTGGCTGGTCGACATTCGGAGGAGGTTGTGTGAGCGGCACACTCACGGCTGAGGCCATCGCCCCGACCGGCGGACACGGTGCTGCCGGGGAAAGTGTGATCAAGCCCGGCTATGACCCGGCGTTGACCAATGGCGACCTGGCACCGCTGCGGACTCAGAATTGGACCAGCTACAACTTCTTTGCGTTCTGGATGTCCGATGTACACAGTGTCGGCGGCTACGTCTTCGCGGGAAGTCTTTTCGCGCTGGGAATCTCAGCATCGCAGGTGCTGCTCGCACTGCTGGTCGGCATCGTGGCGGTGTACTGGCTGTGCAACCTGGTGGCGCGCCCTTCGCAACAGACCGGGGTGCCCTACCCGGTGACCACGCGCATCGCGTTCGGAGTGCGCGGCGCCAATCTTCCGGCCGTGATCCGCGGACTCATCGCCGTGGCCTGGTATGGCATTCAAACCTATTTGGCATCAACGGCCTTCGTGCTTCTGGCGGTGAAGTTCGAGCCCTCGCTGGGCCGCTACGCCAATGCCGACGAGTATGGCTTTCTGGGTCTGTCTTTCCTTGGCTGGGGCGGCTTCCTGCTGATGTGGGTACTGCAGGCCGCAGTCTTCTGGAACGGCATGGAGGCGATACGTAAATTCATCGACTTCTGCGGGCCCGCGGTGTACGCGGTGATGCTGGCACTTGCGCTCTATCTCGTCGTCGCGGCCGGTTGGGAAAACGTGCATTTCGGCTTGGCGTCGGGCCCGCCGAAAACGGGGTTCGCCGCAGCGGCGACGGTGCTCAGCGCGATCGCACTGGTGGTGTCGTACTTCTCGGGTCCCATGCTCAATTTCGGTGACTTCTCCCGATATGGCCGCACCTTCGACGAGGTCAAACGCGGCAATTTCCTGGGATTGCCGTTGAACTTCCTGTTCTTCGCCGTGTTGGCGGTGTGCACGGTGTCGGCCGGCGCAACGGTCATCGGACGCGGCGAGGACGGCGCCATCATCACCGACCCGGTGCTGATCGTGGACAAGATCAACAACACCACCGCGGCGGTGCTGGGCGTGCTCACCTTCGCGATCGCCACCATCGGGATCAACATCGTGGCCAACTTCGTCTCGCCCGCTTTCGATTTCTCCAATCTGGCCCCGACACGGATCAGCTGGCGTGCCGGCGGGATGATCGCGGCGGTCGGCTCGATCCTGATCACGCCCTGGAATCTCTACAACAACCCCAACACCATCCACTACACGCTCGACATTCTCGGCGCCGTGATCGGCCCACTCTTCGGAGTCCTGATCGCCGACTTCTATCTGGTGCGGGGCCGCACGGTCATCGTGGACGATCTGTTCACGCTGTCGCCGTCGGGGGCGTATTACTACCGCGGCGGTATCAACCCGGTCGCGGTGACCGCGACGGTGGTCGGTGCCGCGGTGGCCATTGCGACGGTGATCTGGGGCAGCGCGTATCTGGCCGCCTTTACCTGGTTCGTGGGCGCGGGTATCGGTTTCGCCGTCTATCTCCTCGGCATGCGATACACGCCGCGGCATCTGATTTACGGCCGGTAATCGTGGTCGCAACCCTCGCCGAGATGCGCGCACGGCACCTCGATCACATCGCCGCGTGCGGCCAGGTATGGCCCGGCTCCCCGGTCGCCCGCCAGCGCGCTCGACAACCGGCCGAAATGCTCCGAGCCGATGTACACCGGATGACCCGGCCGACCGCCGAATGTCGCGCGGACCAGTGCCGATCGGCGGCGCTCACTGGCGTGCAGCACCGCCCTGACTACTGGCCGCCCCACCGATGGCAGGTCCACCAGATGAATGAGAACTCCGGCCACATCTGTGCGCGGGTGCACAACTTCCAGCACCGCCCGCACCGATTCCGACACGCCGCCGCGCCACCGCGCGACGTCGATACCCCGTGCGGGCAAAGGTATCTCGGCCGACGCAGCGCCTTGCGTCACATAGATCTCGTCGCAACCGCCCCGATCCAGTGCTGCGACGGCCAGTTCGAGCCAGCGCCCGTTCTCGGCAAGGATCTTCGGCGTGCCGTAGCGGCTTCCGGCACCGGCCGCGAGCACCGCGCCGATGACGAGGCCCGTGCCGGTATCCGGTTGCATACGTCTATCGAACCGCACGGGCGCACCGTGCGTAATACGGGCTGAATACCGTGTTCACATCCGATAAACAGGCCGTCGTTACGGTCGCGCACATGTCGACCGCCATCGAGACACCCGCCAGTGAGATGGTGCGCCTGGCGAACAAGCCGCCCTGGTACCGATCGCTGTTCGTGCAGCTTCTGGTGGCGATCATCGCGGGCGTACTTATCGGGTGGCTGTGGCCGGAGGTCGGCGCTGATCTGCACCCCCTGGCGGACGGTTTCATCAAGCTGATCAAGATGCTGATCGCCCCGATCATCTTCTGCACGGTGGTGCTCGGGATCGCCCATGTCGGCGACCTCAAGTCCGTCGGCAGGATCGGCGTCAAGGCCCTGATCTACTTCGAGGCGGTCACCACATTTGCGCTGGTGTTCGGCCTGCTGGTGGGCAATCTGGCCAAACCGGGAGCGGGATTTCACATCGACGCGGGCACTCTGGCGACGGGGGCCGATGCCATCGCGAAGAAGACCAACAACGGTGAGCTGCCCCATACCGTCGAGTTCCTGCTCGGCATCATCCCCTCCTCGATCGTGTCGGCCTTCGCCGAGAACGCGCTGCTGCAGGTGCTGTTCTTCGCGGTGCTGTTCGGACTGGCGCTGGCCAAGTTCGGCGAATCGGGGCCACCGGTGGTCCTCGAGTTCATCGACCACCTCAGCCACATCTTCTTCACCATCATCGGATGGATCATGCGGCTGGCGCCGCTGGGAGCGCTCGGCGCGATGGCCTACATCGTGGGTCAATACGGCATCGGCTCGCTGGGCAGCTACGGCAAGCTCATCGCGGCCTGTTACGCGGCGGCGCTGCTGTTCATCGGAGTCCTGGCGGTGATCACGCGGATTTTCGCGGGAGTGAATCTCTGGAAATTCGTCGTCTACATCAAGGACGAGCTCTTCCTTGCTCTCGGAACCGCATCCACCGAAGTGGTGCTGCCGCGCATCATGACCAAGCTCAATTACGCGGGCTGTTCCAAGACGACCACCGGATTGGTCATTCCCACCGGTTACTCCTTCAATCTCGACGGAGCCACCCTGTACCTGTCGATCTGTGTGCTGTTCCTCGCGCAGGCACTCGGGGTCGACCTGACCCTCGGAGAACAGATCACCGCCGTGCTGGTGCTGATGCTCACCTCCAAAGGCATGGCCGGCGTGCCGGGTTCATCGTTCCTGGCACTCTCGGCCACCGTCGCGGCGATTGGCCACGGCGCCATCCCGGTGGCCGCCGTGGCGCTACTGCTGGGCGCCGACCGGATCATGGACTCGATGCGCGTGTCGGTGAATCTGCTGGGTAACTGCGTGGCCACGATGGTGGTGGCCAACTGGGAAGGCCAACTCGACAAGGACCGCATGCGCGCGGTTCTCGCCGGTGAACAGGTCGCCGACGAGCCCGAGGAGGAATCCTCAGCTGCACACGCCTGAGCGCCGCCGCAGCGAGTCTGCGAGCATGGGACCCGTGTCAGCGGCTTCTACGTCCCATCCACCAGAGGCCGATGGTCCCGACTGGCTGGCTCCCATCGCAGCGCTGGTGGCTGGTCTGGACGCCGAGCTGGCGTCTTCCTACCCCGATGGCCGCAGTGAACCACAACCGATCCACACCGCGTACGTCAGCGCGGCGCTGGCCGGCGTGCAGACCACCGCGCAGTGGGGTGAATCCGCACTCGAACTCCTCGGGCGCCACGAGGATGTGCTCACGGCACTCGACACACAGGGCGTCCTGCCCCGCGTCTCAGAACGGCTTGCCTCCTCCCCCGTCCAGGACCTGCGGGTGGACTTCGAGGATGGCTACGGCTGGCGCGAAGACAGCACCGAGGACGCGGACGCACGCAAGGCGGGACGCACCTTGCGTGCACTGTCGATCGAGGCGAATCCTCCTGCGGTACTGGGCATCCGGATCAAGGGCCTAACCTCCCTACACCTGCGGCGCAGCGTGCGCACATTGGAACTGGTGCTGGACGGCGCATCGGGCGTGCCGCGCGGATTCGTCACCACCATCCCGAAATTCCGTGCGCTGGCTCAGGTCGAGGCGGCCCTGCGTTTGTTCGACGAACTCGAGCGGGTACACGGATTACCCCATGGTTCACTGCGTTTCGAGCTTCAGATCGAAAGCCCGCAAGCAGTGCTGGGCGCCGACGGCACCGCCACGCTGGCCAAGGCCATCCATCTTGGGCAGGGGCGCCTCACCGCTTTGCATTACGGAACCTATGACTACAGCGCGGCATGCGGGATCGCCGCCGAGCATCAGTCACTGGAACATCCCGTGGCCGATCATGCCAAGGCGGTGATGCTCGCCGCCGCCGCGCAGACCGGAGTGTGGGTATGCGACGGCTCCACCCAGGTGATCCCCGACGGCACCCTCGAACAGCAGCGGTCGGCACTCACCAGACATCACCGGCTGGTCACCCGCGCGCTCGACCGCGGCTATTGGCAGGGCTGGGACATGCACCCGGGACATCTAGTCACCCGCTGGCTGGCGACCTATGGATTTCACCGGCGCGCGCTCGCGGTGGCCGGCCCGCGCATCGTCGCCTACCTGCAACGGCAGGGCGGCGGTGTCATCGATGAACCGGCGACGGCGCAGGCCTTGGCGGCCGGGGTTCTGCGTGGTCTGGACTGCGGCGCCTATTCCCCCGACGACGTGGTCGCCATCGCACCCGGATGCGACCGGGCGGTACTGGACCAACTCGTGCAACGCACCACAACAGGAGATACCGACCAGCAATGACCGGCAATACACCCACCGGGCTGCCAGATTTCACGATGCTGCCTGATCTGGCGCTGCGGCCGCTCGGCGGCGCGGTGATCTGGGCCAACGACGACCTCTTCGCGGAGAAGGAGAACCTGATCAAGCCCGGGCCCGCCGACTACCGGCCCGCGACCTTCGGGCACAAGGGACAGGTGTACGACGGGTGGGAGACGCGGCGCCGGCGCGACCCTGCGGACGAGCCCGGCCACGACTCCGCCATCGTCCGGCTGGGCGTCCCCGGTGTGATCGCGGGCATCGTCGTCGACACCGCGTGGTTCAAGGGCAACTACCCGCCGGAGATATCGGTCGATGCCGCCGAGATCGAGGGGTACCCGCCCGCCGACGATATCGCGCGGAATACTCACTGGCACAGCATTATCGGGCGCACCAAGGTCTACGGAGACAGCCGCAACGTCTTCGACGTCCACTCCACACAACGGTGGACACATGTGCGGTTGACCATGCACCCGGACGGCGGAGTCGCCCGATTGCGCGTGCATGGCCATGGCCGGCCCGACCCGCGATTCCTTGACGCCGGGCAGTTCGACCTGGCCGCCATCGAGAACGGCGGTCTGGTGACCGATTGCTCCAACCGCTTCTACAGCTCACCGCAGAATCTGTTGTTCCCCGGCGTTGCCCGGGTGATGGGCGACGGATGGGAAACCGCACGCCGCCGCGACGATGCCAACGACTGGGTGCAGGTGCGGCTCGCCGGTGAAGGGGTACTGCGCCTGGCTGAGATCGACACCTCGTATTTCGTGGGCAACAGTCCCGGTGCGGCGGGTCTGCAAGGCCGGACCGCCCAGGGTGATTGGGTTCCGCTGCTGCCACGCACCTCACTACAGCCCGACACCCGGCACCGTTTCCTGCTGGAGAGCCAGCAGCCCGTCACCGACGTGCGCCTGGACATCTACCCCGACGGTGGGCTGGCGCGCCTGCGTCTCTTCGGTGACCTCACGAGCGCGGGGCGGGCCTCCCTGCAGGGCCCGTGATCGGTCCGCGCCTGGCACAGCTCTTGCGGACGTCAATAGACTCCTTCGACGTGACCGAACGAGAGAAGACGGATTCCGCACCCACCAAGGACGCGGGGGCCGCCCTCGACGTGGAGGGCTCCGGTGTCCAACCCCCGGTGTCCGACCGGATACGCAGAGCTTTCTGGTGGTTGGAGCGCTTCGCACCGGCCATCGGATCCCGCTGGGCGGTCGAGCTGTGGTGCACCCCGCCGGTCATCGAATCGAGTCTGCGCATGCCGCCCGGTGTACCCCCCGGCGAGCCGCTGGAGGCCCATTGGGACGGGCACCGGATTGCGGGTGAGTCATGGGGCGAGGGGCCGACGGTCTACCTGGTCCACGGCTGGGGCGGGCAGCGCACGCATCTGGGGATCTTCATCAAGCCGCTGCTGCAGGCCGGTTACCGCGTCATCGCCTTCGACCTGCCCAGCCATAGCGAGTCCGCTGGGGGCGCGCTCGCACCGGGGCGCACCACGCTTATCGAGTGCGCGCACGCGGTGGCGGCCGTCATCAAGGAGCACGGGCCCGCCCACGCGGTGGTGGCCCACTCCCTGGGGGCCAACGCGACCACCTTCGCGGCCTCCTATGGCGCATCGGTGGGCCGCTTGGTGTACCTGGCACCGATGGGCGATTTCCCCCTCTATCTCGACCTGTTCGCCGCACGCCATGGCTTCGGCAAGCGGATACGCGCCGGATTGCAGCGCCAGCTCGAGCGCCGCATCGAGATGACGCTGCCCGAAACCGAGTTGGTCCGCGTCGCTGCGACCGCCGGGCATCCCCCGCTGCTGCTGATCCACGACCCCGACGACCCGGACACACCGTACGCGTCGAGCGAGCGTCTGGCGCAGTCATGGCCCGGTGCACGTTTCATGGCGACGAAGGGACTCGGGCGCCTGGCGCACTTCCGAATCCTGCGGCATCGTCCCGCGATCAACGCCGGTCTCGAATTCATCGGGCCAGCAGCCGAACAGCAGCCAGTAGACGCGTAGAGCAACGCCCGAAGACAATCCCTGACATGCCATACGGCCGCAAAGATCAGCACTACGTAATAGACCTGTGCGACGCCGTCCTAGGTCTGTCGGCAAGTCGCGAACATCGCTTCGACTGGCTACGAGGCGACGTCTCACCCAAGACTGGACGTGCAGCTCGACTGCCGGTGGACGGCTACTGGGAACCTCTAGCCCTGGTGGTCGAATACAACGAGCGCCAGCACGACGAACCGGTGGCACATTTCGACAAGCCCGACAGACTCACTGTGTCCGGTGTACATCGCGGAGAACAGCGTAAGCGGTACGACCAGCGCCGCCGAGAGCTGTTGCCTCAGTATGGCTTGAGGCTGGTTGTCATCAGCGCCTCGGACTTCGAGACCAAGCGAGGACAGATCCTTCGCAATTCCGACAGTGATATCGAAGTAGTGCGAAAGTTACTGCAGCCGGTTGACGCCTAGAGCATCCCGAGTAACTCCATATCGGTGACGTACTTGACGATGTTCGGCGCCCCGACCTGAGGAATGTCTCTCTCGGAGCCAATCTTGGCTTCCTGCACTGCGGCACGGAACCGATCGGCTGGGGCGAATGAACCTGTAGTCGGCACGATGGGACTGACCCGCTCGGGATCCTGCACCAGCGTCAGATACATCTGCAGCACCGAGTTTCGCCGGTGCTTCTCGGGCAGCGCGTGCAATCCTGTCCCGAACCGCTGCAACCAGTCCTGGAAATCGTCGACGCGCTCGATGGGGTACCCGGCCTCGATCAACCAGTCGATGTACTCGTCGAGACCGATGCCGTCATCGTGCGGGTTCATCACGTGATAGGTCTGGAACCCGTCAACCACTTGAACACCCAAGGTGGTGATTGCCTCGGCGACGAATTCCACGGGCAGCCCGTCGAAGTGCGCACGCCTCCGATTGCCTTCTGCGTCAAGGCGGTAGAACGACTTGGGCGCCAGGCCGGTGGTCACAATGCTCAGGATCATCTTGCTGAACACATCCGATGAGTTCAGCTGTCCCGCATAGGTGGTGTCGGCCAGGATCATGTCGCAGCGGAAGACCCCGATCGGCAATCCACACAGGTCATGAGCATCTCGCAGCAGCACCTCGCCGGCCCACTTACTGCTGCCGTAGCCGTTGGCATACGTGTCCTTGATGGCACGCGTGGCGCAGATGTCACGGATATCGGCGTCCTCGGTGAAAGCCACCCGTTTGACCGGATCACCCACATTGGCCGTCGACACGAACGTGAACATCTTCAGCTTCGTGGTGATCGCCAGCCGGATCAGCTCCGCGGTACCGGCCACGTTGGGCCCGAACAACTCGCCATAGGACAGCGCGCCACTGACGACGGCCGCCGAATCGACGATCACGTCAACGGTATCGGCCAGCCGCTGCCAGGTCTGCTCGGCCAAACCGAGGTCTGCTTCACCCTTGTCACCGGCGATGACCTCCAAATGATCTTCGGCCAGTTCATGGAAGTGCCGCAACAGTTCCGGGTCGCCGCTGTCGAAGATCTGTTCCAGGCGACGGCGGGCCTCCTCATCGGATGAGGCCCGTACCAAGCAGATCAGCTTGCCGTCAAGCAATTCCAGCTTTTCGAGCCATTGCAGCACCAGGTAGCGACCGAGGAAGCCCGTCGCCCCGGTCAGCAGGACAGTGCGCGCCTCCCCGCTGGGCTTCGGCAGTGTCGTTGCAGTGCTGAGGGTTTCCGCGTCGATGAACTTGTCCAGCGTCAGGTCCGCGGCACGTACCTCGGCGACCTCGGAGCCGTGCACGGCCACATAGCGGGGGTCACTGGCATGCTTGTCCAGCTGTCCGCTCAGGCTGCTCACCGTGGGGGTGTCGAAGAGCGCACGCACCGTCAAGTGCGTGTTCATCGACTTGTTGATGGCGGCGATCAGGCGCATCGCGGAGAGAGAGTCGCCACCCAGATCGAAGAACGAGTCGTCGACGCCCACCCGCTCCAGACCCAGCACGTCCGCATACAGGCCTGCCAGGGCTTCCTCGACCGGATTGGACGGGGCCCGGTACTGGGTTTCCTGATACTGCGGCTCCGGCAACGCACGGGTGTCGAGCTTTCCGTTGACCGTCAACGGCAAAGCGTCGATGGCCACGATCGCCGCGGGAACCATGTAGGCCGGTATCCGTTCGGCCAGCGCGGCTCGTGCCTGGGCCGGCTCGACGGTCCCGGTGACGTATCCGACCAGTCGCTTATCGCCCGGACGGTCCTCACGCACGATCACCACTGCCTGCTCGACGCCCTCGAGATCGGCGAGCGCGGTTTGGATCTCGCCGAGCTCGATGCGATAACCGCGGATCTTCACCTGATCATCGGCACGCCCCATGTAGTGCAGTTGCCCGTCGGTACCCCACCGCACCAAATCCCCGGTGCGATACATGCGGAGTCCTTCTTGGCCCGCGAATGGGCATGCCACAAAACGCGATGCGGTTAGCCCGGACCGGTGCAGATAACCGGCCCCCAGCCCGTGGCCCGCGATATACAGCTCCCCGACCACCCCTATCGGAACCCGTCGCATCGAGGTGTCCAGCACGAACAACGCCGCGCCGGCGACCGGCACACCGATCGCCGGTGTGCCTGAGCCAGCGGCCAGGGGCGGACTCACTGTCACGCATAGTGTGGACTCGGTGGGGCCGTAGGCATTGACCATCAACCGTCCGGGCGCCCACCGGTCCACCATCTCCGCAGAGCATGCTTCGGCAGCCACCACCAGGGCCATGCCCTCCAGCGCCTCCGGCGACAGCGCCGCCGCCGCGGACGGCGTTTGGTGCAAGACCGTGACGCGCTCCGTAACCAGGAATTCCTGGAAGTCTTCCGGGACCAACGATTCGGGTACCACCACGAGGCTGCCACCGTGCAGGAGCGGACCCCAGATCTCTTCCACCGAGGCATCAAAGGCATACGAGTACCACTGAGACCACACCTGCCCCGGCCCCGACGGCACGCCAAGGTGCTCATACCCCAGGACTTGCGTCACGTTGTGGTGAGTTGTCGCCACGCCCTTGGGAATACCGGTGGTACCCGAGGTGTACACGATGTGCGCGATGTCATCGGGGGCCGGCCCCGCCAGGGCGGTGCCGGGCTGGGTGTTCACTGCGGAGTCACCGACGTCGATGATCGGCAGCGTGTACCCGTCCAGACGTGAGCGCAGTGCCGCACTGGTTATCGCAGCGATCGGACGTGCATCGTTGATCATGAATTCGATGCGCGAATCGGGAACTGCCGGAGCGATCGGCAGATACGCCGCCCCGCTCTTGAGTACCGACAGAATCGCGACGATCGCCTCACCACGGCGTTCGGAGAGCAACGCCACGCACCGACCCGGTCCCGCACCGTGCTCAACGAGCAGGTGCGCCAAACGATTCGATTCATCGTCGAGCTCGCGGTAGGTCCACGACCGCTGCCCGCATCTCATCGCGGTCGCCGCTGGATTGCGAACCACCTGCGCTGCGAACAGTTCCGGTATCGACGTCGGTGTTACCGGAGCAGAGAGCACCGCGCGGTTGCCCAGCTCATCGAGCCGGGCGCCTTCGGCGGCATCGAGCACATCTACCGCCGACAACCGCTGCGAAGGATCTGCCGCGACAGCCTCAAGCACCCGCCGCAGCCGTGCCATCAGCGACTGCACACTCTCCACATCGAAGACGTCGGTGCGGAACTCGACCGCACCACCGATTCCGGCGGGTGCGCCGGTGTCGGTGAAACGCTCACCCAGAGAGAACGTCAGGTCCATGCGAGCGGTGTTGGTATGCACCGGTATTTGCGTAATCCGCAGGTCGCCCAGTGACAACGCGGCGGCGTCCTGCCCGGGAAGGTTCTGCCAGGTCAACCCGACCTGAACAAGTGGATGACTACTGCGGGACCGGATGGGGTTGAGCCGCTCCACCAAGACCTCGAAGGGCACGTCCTGGTGTTCGAGCGCACCCAAACTGCGAGCGCGGACCTGCGTCAGCAGATCCGCGAACGTGGGGTCACCCCCGGCGTCGACCCGCAGCACCAACGTGTTGACGAAGAAACCGACCAGCTCGTCGAGCGCCGGCTCATCACGCCCGGCGACCGCGAACCCCACCGCCACATCGGAGGTGGCACCGATCTTCGACAGCAGCACCGCCAAGGCCGCCTGAATCACCATGAAGCTGGTCGCTCCGTGCGCACGTGCCAATGCACGCACTCCCTGCTGCAGTTCCTCCGGCCAGTCCAGATCCACACTGGCGCCGCGGTAATCGGCGACCGCCGGGTAGGGCCGGTCGGTGGGCAGCGCGAGATGTTCGGGCATCCCGGCCAGCACATCCTGCCAATAGGCGACCTGGGTGGCGATGGCGCTCTCGCTGTCTTCGAGATCGCCCAGCTGATCCCGTTGCCACAGCGTGTAATCGGCATACTGCACCGGCAACGGCGCCCAGTCGGGTGCATGTCCCCCGCACCGGCTGGCATAGGCCACGGTCAGGTCGCGCATGAGCGGCGCCACCGACCAGCCGTCGGCGGCGATGTGATGCACCGTGGCCACAAGCACGTGCTCGTCATCGGAAACCGTGAAAAGCTGTGCATACAGCGGGATCTCGGCTGCGAGATCAAAGGTGTGGCGCGCCGCGGCGCCGATCGCGTCGTCCAGCTGCGCGGGCAGCCATGTGCTGGCGTCGACGACATCCCAGCCGAATTCCACGCTCTCGGGTGGCAGCACCTGCTGGTACGGCACGCCCTCCTCATCGCGGAACACGGTGCGCAGCGATTCGTGGCGGCTCACCACATCGGACAATGCCGCACCCAATGCATCCAGGTCCAGCTGCCCGCTCAGCCGCAGCGCGACCGCCATGTTGTATACCGGTGAGGCGCCATGCAATTGGTCAAGGAACCACAACCGCCGCTGCGAGAACGACAGCGGAACGACCGCGGGACGCGGTACCGACACCAACGGCGCGCGGCCGCCCGATTCGGTGCGCAGACCCGGAGCCAGCTGGGCGATGGTGGGGGTGTCGAAAAGAGCGCGCACGGTCAGGTGCGTGTTCATCGACTTGTTGATGGCCGCGATCAAACGCATGGCCGACAGGGAGTCCCCGCCTAGATCGAAGAACGAATCGTCGACGCCCACGCGTACCAGACCGAGCACCTGCGCATAAATATCGGCCAGGATCTCCTCGACTGCGTTGGACGGGGCCCGGTATTGGGTTTCCTGATACTGCGGCTCCGGCAGGGCGCGGGTGTCGAGTTTTCCATTGACCGTCAACGGCAAGGCGTCTACCGCCACGATCGCGGCCGGCACCATGTACGGCGGCAGGCGCTCACCCAGCACCACACGCGCGCCGGCGGTATCGACCAGTCCGGCTACCGACTCGGTGACGTAACCGACCAGACGCTTATCGCCCGGCCGATCCTCGCGCACAATCACCACCGCCTGGTCGACGCCCACGACGTCGGCAAGGGCCGCCTGGATCTCGCCGAGTTCGATGCGATAGCCACGAATCTTGACCTGCGCATCAGCGCGACCCAGGTACTGCAGGTTTCCGTCGGCACGCCACCGCACCAAATCGCCAGTGCGGTACATACGGAGCCCTTCTTGGCCCGGGCCAACGAACGGGCACGCCACAAACCGCGAGGCGGTCAACGACGACCGGCTCACATAACCGAGTCCAAGACCGAGCCCCGACACATACAACTCGCCGACCACACCGACCGGCACCGGCCGCAGCCAGGCATCGAGCACAAACAGTGCGGCTCCGGGCACCGGGCCACCGATCGTCGGCGTCCCAGAACCCGCGGCCAACGGCTTGCTGACCGTCACGCACATCGTGGTCTCGGTAGGCCCGTAGGCGTTCGTCATCACTCGCCCTGGTGCCCAACGATCCACCAGCTCGGCCGAACATGCCTCGGCGGCCACCACCAGTGCTACCGAATCGAGTGCCTCCACGGACAACGCCGACACCGCCGACGGGGTCTGGTGCAGCACCGTGACATGTTCGTCAATCAGCAAGGCCTGGAACTCATCCGGACCGATCGACTCCGGTATGACCAGTAGCCGCGAACCGTGGAACAGCGCACCCCAGATCTCTTCCACCGAGGCATCAAAGGCGTACGAGTACCACTGAGACCACACCTGCCCCGGCGCCGACGGCAAACCGACGTGCAACGACTCCAGCAACTGCGTGACGTTGTGGTGAGTTGTCGCCACTCCCTTGGGAATACCCGTCGTGCCCGAGGTGTAGATGACATGCGCGACGTCGTCAGAGGCGGGCGACGGCAGCGATGCATCGGACTGTTCGCCGATCACCGGGTCATCGACGTCGACAACCACGACATTCTGCGCCGCGAACCGGCTCGCCAATTCGGCAGTGGTGACCACGGCCACCGGCCCCGCATCACCGATTACGAAATCGATCCGGGCATCGGGCACCGCCGGGTCAATCGGCACGTATGCCGCCCCGGTCTTGAGCACCGCCAAGATCGCGATGATGCCCTGCGCCGAGCGCGGGAACATCACCGCAACGCACCGGCCCGGGCCGGCACCTAAGCCAATCAGATAGTGCGCCAGTCGATTCGAATCCCGATCAACCTCACCGTACGTCCACGACCGGCCTCTGCAGGTTAGCGCGGCCGCATCGGTGGTCCGCGCCACCTGCCCCGCGAACAACGCCGGAATCGACGTCCCCGTCGCCGGGCGGAGCAGCACCGCCCGGTTGCCCATCGCATCCAGACGTTCACGCTCGTCGGCTCCCAGCACGTCCACCGCGGACAATCTCTGCGATGGATCTGCGGCCATTGCCGCCAAGACGAGTTCGAGTCGACGAACCAAGACCTCGGCGCTCTCGGCATCGAACACTTCGGTGTCATGTTCGATGGTCAGCGCCAGTTCCCGACCGGGTGTCACCTGTAGCGCCAGCGGGTAGTGGGTGGCTTCCCGGCTGGAGAACCCCGCGATGGCCAATTCGCCTGTCCCCAAGATCGTCTCGAATGCCGCCGGGTCGATCGGGTAGTTCTCGTAGACGAACAAGGTGTCGAAGAGCTGGTCCTGCCCGGTGACGCGGTGAATCTCGGGAAGCGCGACGTGTTGGTGGTCCAGGGTGCGATTGGACAGGCTCTGCAGCTGCTCCAGCAGCCCGGCGGTGGTGGTGGTCGCGGTAATGCGTGCGCGCACCGGGACCGTGTTGATCAACAGGCCCACCATCGATTCCGCGCCTGCCACCTCGGCAGGACGGCCAGAGACGGCGGCCCCGAATGCCACGTCGTGCTGACCGGTCAACCAGACCAGCAGCTGCGCCCAGCCTGCCTGCAGGACGGTGTTGACGGTGGTGTGATGTGTGCGTGCAAGGTCGGTCAGTGCGCGCGTGGCCGGCTCGGACAGTCGCAGTGATTGAGTCTCGCGGCGCCCCGATCCCAGCTTGTGCGACGGGCCCACCAGCGCTGGTGTCTCGAACCCGGCCAGCGCGTCCTGCCAAGCGGCGAGCGCGGCGTCATGATCCTGTTCGGTCAGCCATGTCACGAACCTGCGGTACGGGACGGCCGGCGGCAGCGCGTGCCCGCCCAGAGTCGCGAAGACCTCTTGCAACAGGATGGGCAACGACCAGCCGTCGAGCACGCTGTGGTGGCTGGTGAGCACAAAGCGGTGTTGGTCGTGTCCGATCCGGATCAACGCCACCCGGAACAGGGGCGGGCTGGTCAGGTCGCAGACCGCTGCGCGTTCGGCCGCACACACCTGCTCGATCTGGTCGTCGATATCGATGCCGCCGAGTTCTATGTACTGCCAAGGAGTTTCAGGATCGGCGGGGATGCTCTGCACCGGCGGGTCGAACTGAGGGTGGAAGCGGGCCGCGAGGTTGGGGTGTCGGGCGATGACCGTATCCACCGCGTCGCGCAGCCCCTGCGCATCGAGCGCCCCCGCGAGAGTGAGGTCCAGTTGCACCGCATACACATCATCGCTGTTGGCATGGGCGGTGGCATGGAAGAGCAGCCCCTGCTGCAGCGGCGTCAGCGGCAGCACATCGGCAACTCGGTGCTGGCGCCCCAGCTCGTCGATCTGATGTTGAGTGAGGGATGCGGGCAGGATATCTGTCGGCGTCAATCCCCCTCCGCCGCAACGCACATGTGCGCAGATGCCTGTCAGCGCCTCGATCCAGAGCTGGCTCAACCGGCCGATCTGCGCATCGTCCATCGAGGACGCCCAGGTCCAGTTGGCCTGCAGATGAGGCTCGGTGCCGGTGCCCGTTTCCCAAACACCCGCGTTCAGGGTCACGGTATGAGCCAATGCCAGCGGCACGGCAGCGGTCACCGCGGCCGCAGCGACAGCGTCTGGGCTCGGCAGCCACAATTCACCGCCCTGATCGCCGACGCCGCCCAGCCTCCCCAGGTAGTTGAACCCGATAACCGGTTCTGCCCCAGCGAGATCCACCTCGGGGTTCAGGTATCGCAGCAGACCGTAGGTGATGCCGTCGGGCAGCGCACGCAGCTGCTCCTTGGCTGCCTTGAGCACCGCACCCAACGCGGGATCGCCGGCGCTCACCTGCGCCCAGTCCAGCCTGCCGAGGCTCAGGGCCACCGGGTATTTACTGGTGAACCACCCGACCGTGCGCGACAGATCGACCCGTGCGGTCACACTGGGATCCAAGTCCTCCTGGCGCCCATGGCCTTCCACGTCGATACCGACCGTCGCTCCGGTGTTGCCCGTCAGCTGCGCGACCGCCAGCCCGAACGCGATCAACAAGATGTCGCCCACCCCGGCGTGGAACGCCGCAGGGGCCTCACCCAGCAAGATGCGAGTGGTGTCGGCGTCCACAGACACCGACATCGTGTGTGCGGTGGCGTAGGTGTCAACCTCCGGCTGCACGGCAGGCAGCAGCGCAGGGGTCGTCTGCACCCGCGTCCAGGCCTCGGCATGCCCAGCCACCTCGGTGGTGCGCGCGTGCTGATCGATCAGCGCCGCCCACCGGGCGAAGGAGGTGCCGGTCGACGGTAGAGCCACCGGTTGCCCGGCGTGATGCTGAGCCCAACCGATGTTGATGTCTTCCAGCAGGATTCGCCAAGAAACGCCGTCCACGGCGAGGTGGTGCACGACCAATGCCAGTTGCGCTGTGGAGCGCACCCACAGTGCGCTCAGCATCGTCCCGGTGGCCGGGTTCAGTCGGTCTCGGGCCTGCAACAATGCCTCGTCGGACAAGGCGTCCACGCAACGCAGGCAGTCGCGCGCGTCCACCGCCCCCGCCTCGGCGACGCTCAGCGACCACCCTCCCGCACCGGTGTCCTCGGCACGCAGCCGCAACATCGCGTGGTGGTCAAGTAGCGCTTGCAGCACCACCGCCACATCGTTTTCGGTCACCGCGGCCGGGACCGACACGACCATTGTCTGATTGAAGTGGCCGGTTTCGCCCTGCACACCCTGCAGCCATCGCATGACCGGCGTCGCGAGCACCTCGCCCACCCCGTCATCGGCCGCATCCTCATCGCCGGTGACCAGAGTGGCCACGCGGGCCAGCCGTGCCACGGTCTGCTCGACGAACACATCGCGCGGTCGGCACAGCACCCCGGCAGCTCGTGCACGCGACACCACCTGCATCGACATGATGCTGTCTCCGCCGAGATCGAAGAACGAATCGTCCACGCCGACCCGCGGGAGCCCGAGGACCTGTGCGTAGATGGCAGCGAGCGTCAGCTCGACGTCATCCGATGGTGCTCGGTACTCGCCGGCCGCGAGTTCGGGCGCCGGCAGTGCCCGGATGTCGAGCTTGCCGTTGGGGGTGAGCGGAAGCGCATCCAGAACAATGATCGCGGACGGAATCATGTAGGCCGGCAACCGATCACCGAGCGCCGCGCGGGCCTGGGCGGGATCGATGGCGCCGGTGACGTAGCCCACCAGGCGCCGATCGCCGGGACGGTCCTGGCGAACGGTCACCACGGCCTGCTCCACGCCGTGTACATCGGCGAGTACTGCTTGTACTTCGCCGAGTTCGATGCGGTTACCGCGGATCTTGACCTGCTCGTCCGCCCGGCCCATGTACTGCAACGCGCCATCGGCGTTCCAGCGCACCAGGTCCCCCGTGCGATACATCCTCTGCCCGGCCGGACCGTACGGGTTGGCCACGAACCGTTCCGCCGTCAACACCGCGCGGCCCACATAGCCGGATGCGAGTGCCGGACCAGCTAGATACAGCTCGCCCACCACGCCGATGGGCGCCGCGTTCAGCCCCGCGTCCAGCACCAGGGTTTGCATGCCCGGAATCGGGGCACCAATATCGACCGGCTGCCCGGCTGTCGTCGGTGCGGAGGTTGCCCAGATGGTCGCCTCGCTGGGGCCGTACGCGTTGATCAACCGCCGATCAGGCGCCCACGCGTCCACCAGCTCACGCGGGCAGTCCTCACCCGCGGTGACCACCGTGCGTACCGCCGACAACCGCGTCCGGTCCAGCGATGACAACACCGTCGGGGTCAACACCGCGGCAGTGACGTGCTGTGCCTGCAAAAACTCAGTCAACGCGTCTGCGGCGTAGACGTCACGCGGTGCCACCACCAGCGCTGCACCCGCACCCACTGCCCACACCATCTCGAAGACCGAGGCGTCGAATGTCGGCGAAGCCACCATCAGCACCCGCGCATCGCCGCCCAGTTTCAGCAGATCGCATTGTGCTGCAGCAACTCCCGGCAACCCCGCGTGACCAACGGCCACGCCCTTGGGGGTACCGGTGGAGCCCGATGTGAAAATCACGTACGCGGTGTTCCCGGCCCGCAGCGCCGCTGACCGATCGGCATCGGTGATGGGTTCGGACGACTGCCCGGACACGTCGTAGCCGTCGATACGCAGCACGGGGCGCGCGCCAGCCCCGGAAACCTCATCGGTGCCACGGGTCACAACGCACACCGCTGCCACCGAATCCAGCACCGTGGCGATCCGCTCGACCGGATGAGCGTTGTCCACCGGCACGTATACGCCGCCGGCCTTGGCCACGGCCCACCACACCACCACCAGGTCGGCGCAGCGATCCATCGCCACACCCACCGCACGTTCCGGGCCGACCCCGTTCTCGATCAACACCCGCGCCCACCGCGTCGACCATTCATCGAGTTCGCGGTAGGTAAGCTCCCGGGCGCCGTCGACCACGGCCACTGCATCCGGCCTGCTGGCTGCTGCCGCCGCCAGCAATTGCGGCGCCACCCCAACCTGCGCCTGCACTCCCGCACCGGACCACTGTGACAGCACCAGATCGTGCTCCCGCTGGTCCAGCAGCGGCAGCTCACCCACCACCACCGTGGGGTCGGCACCCAGCAGACGCCCCAGGAGTGATTCCAAACGGTTTATGTGCCTGTCGATCTCGGCGGTCGTGTACCTGTCAGGGTTCCACGCGAACTGGATGCGTGAGGTGCCACCACCCGGTCGCGGATAGATGTTGATGGCGATGTCCTGGACCGGGAAAGTGGTCAGCACATTGACCACCGCCTCCGACGGCCCGAAGAAGAACACATCCGCGAAATCGAAGACGTTGATGACCTGACCGAACTCAATGTTGGTGTCGCGGCGACCCGCATCGGCCACCAGCTCCGGCCAGCGCCGGAACTGTTGGTGCCGCAACGCGCCCACGACGGCTCTGGCGACCTGGTCGTCGAGCGCTCCGATGGTGTGCGCGGCATCGACGGTGACGGACAACGGCACCAGGTTGGACACCATGCCACCGCATCTTTTCAGCGCCGCCGTCGTGCGCCCCGACACCGGCAGCGACAGCGAAACATTCTGGCGTCCCGTTGTTTTCGCGATGAAGGTGGCCAGCGTTGCGATGACTCTGGCTACCTCGATCTGGCCAAGTCCGTTCTGCGACAACAGCTCGTCGCAGACCAATTCGCGCACCTGGGGGTGGCGCGGCGTGACCACACGTTCCATGCCCGCAAGGTCGGCCGTCTCCACGGGCTCGGCCAAGACCTTCTTCCAGTACTCGAAATCCGCATCGCTGCGCGCGGACTGCTGATACTTCTGGTCGGCGTCGCGAATCACGGAGAACTCCGAGAAATCGACATCGGTCTGCGGTGCGACCGATCCCGAGTACACATCAGCGATATGCCTCAGCAGATTGTTGGTGGCGTACCCATCCAGGAGAACGTGATGGGTACGCATGTAGAAGTACGACAGATCGTCGGCAATCCGCAATAAGGTGAAATGCGTGAGCCGTTCACTGAGTAAGTCGATGGGCCGGCGGTATTCCTGGTCCATCCAACGACGAGCGGCTGCCACGGCATCGGGTTCGGCCCGCAGATCGATGCAATGCATGGTCTGCGGGAACGAACGGTCCACCACAAAGACCGGTTCACCGTCCTCAACGGCCAGCCGCGCACAGGGAGTGCCGAATCGCGCGGCCATCGATTCGCAGGCGACCATGAGCCTTTCGGCGTCTACGTCATGGTCGATCGTGACAAATCCGGCGAAATTGTAGGGAACCTCGGGCCGCAGTTGTTGGGCAACCCATATCGACCGTTGCGCGGCTGTCAGGGGTCCGAGAACTTCTGTCTGCGTTCCGAAATTGAGCATGAGGACGACGAACTCCCTACTTGGGCCTGCAAACTGGCGTCTGAAATGTCAGCGTTGAGATGACTTGTCGCGCTGGGCGGACACGTCCTCTACGCGAGTCGTTGGCGCAGGTCCTTCGGCCGGATATCGGGCCAGTGTTCGTCGATGTATTCAAGACATGCCGCGCGGCCCGCGTCGCCGTAGACCACGCGCCAGCCCGCCGGCGCATCGGCGAAGGACGGCCAAAGGCTGTGCTGCTCCTGGTCGTTGACCAGAACGAGAAAACTGCCATTGTCATCGTCAAAGGGGTTGGTTTGCATCGATTTTCCTCATCATCACGATCTGAGCGCGACGGCGCTGCGAGCCTGCCGAGCAGCACCGGTTCTACCGCCTGGGGGTCAGGTGTTGCTGTTGAGATATCCCCCGCGCCGGAAGTACTCGTGGCCGCTGTGCTCGTTGCCGTCGGCGTCTCGGATGCGGGTGATCACCAGCCCGCGGTTACCCACGCGGTAGGCATCAGCGCCACACACCACCACGCCACCTTCTTCCTGCACGATCACCCGCCCCGGCGTACCGCCATAACGCGCCTCGGAAATCCGCGCCTCCAACACCTCGATACGCCCGCCGTCATAGAAGGTGAACGCCCGCGGATACGGATCCGACAACGCCCGCACAAACCGCTCCAGATCCTCGGCCGGCCAACTCCAATCGATCGCGCTGTCACGCTCCGAACGCTTATGGCAGTAGGTTCGCTCGGCCTTGTTCTGCGGACGCCACAGCGCCTCCCCGGACTCCAGCGCACCCAGCGCCTCAGCCAACACCCCCGGAATCAGATCCATCCCCCGCAACACCAACTCGGTGCCCGTATCAGCCGGACCGATCGGCAGGGAGTGCTGCACCAGAATGTCACCGGTATCCAAACCGCTATCCATCCGATGCACCGTCAACCCGAACTCAGACTCACCACTGATCAACGACCACAACACAGGCGAGAACCCCGTGAATTTCGGCAGCAACGAATCATGAAAATTCAACGTGCCATGCGGCGGGAAATCATAAAGTTCCACCGGCATCCGGTTGTACCAACTATTGACCACAATGACATCGGGCTCGGCGCCCTTAACCAATTCGATGGTTTCAGCATCAACCCGCGTGGTGACATGCACCGGAATACCGTGCTCACGCGCAAGCTCATCAACCGGCGCCGACCAAATCGCCCTATACGCTTCCTCGCTAGAGGGATGCGTGACCGCAAGCACCACCTCATGCCCCAGATCGATCAACGCCTGCAAAGTCCGGTAACCCCAGACCTGATACCCAAACGACACGACGCGCATTACACGACCCCTTAGCTTTTAAGCGCTGGTCAGGGGCTTGAGCCCACAATTGAACACCACTGGCAGATCAGCTTAAGGGTTTTCTCAGGTTATGCAAGCCTTCCCTAAGCCGCGCAAGGACCCTAGCACCCCGTCGCTGGCCGCCCAATTGCCCGCGGGTGAACAAGAAGCGCCGCACACCTTAGGGGTTGATATTTACCACCACTGCCCGCGGTAGAAAGATCGCCGGGATGACGGTGACGGCCGCTAATGCGACGGCGACAAGAAATACCGTTGTGTACGCGTGTGAGAGCAATTGAGATGCATCACTCGCAAAATCTGAATGCGAGTTCACCGGCGAGCCAGCCGCCATTCCAGGGGTATTGGTTTCGCCACCCGATACCGCCATCGGATCCAGCTCAATTCCACCTCCGACACGATTGAACTGAGTGGTCAACAGCATTGCCATCAACGCGGCCCCAACCGACCCCCCTACCTGGTCGTTGACGCTCAGCAGCGTGGTACCCCGTGCCACCCGCGCCGGCGCCAGTGACTGGACGCACGCCGCCGAAAGCGGTGTCGATGTGCAGCCAACACCCATCCCCATGATCAGTAATCCGATCAGCAATATCGCTGAGTGGCCCTCGGGCCGCGCGACTCCGTACGTGAATACCCCCAGGCCCACCGCGATCAGGGGCAGCCCGATCAAGACGATCGTGCCCGGGCCGCGCTTGTCCATGAACACCCCTGCCAGCGGCACAGTCAGTACGAGACCGATTCCCATGGCCACCATGGACATCCCGGACTGCATCGGCGTCTGATGCAGAGCCACCTGAAAGTAGCTCGGCACAAGCAGCCCGGCCCCGACAAATGTGGCGGCGAAGGCGAACTGGGTGATGTTGGCCCACCGCACCACCGGGTTTTCGAACAACCCCAGGTCGATGAGTGGGTGCGACGCACGGTTTCTGGTGTGCACCACGAAGGCGAAAATCAATGCGGCACCGATAGTTATGGGTAGCAGGACATGCGGGTCGGCGAGGCTGTCACGGCCGGGTATCGCCAACATTCCGGCAAGCAACGTGGCCACGCCAGGTGAGAGCAGCAGCGCTCCGACGACATCGAGCTTCTCGGAGGGCTCGGGACGGTCTTTCGGGAACATGAGCGCCGCCAATACAAAAGCGCTCAATCCGATCGGCAGATTGATCAGGAAGATCCATTCCCAGCCATAGGTGCCGATCAGCCATCCGCCCAGGATGGGCCCACCGATCGGGCCGAGCAAGAAGGGAACCGCCCCTATCGCGACAACGCGGCCAAGGCGCTTCGGGCCCGCCTCTCGGGTCAGGATCATGAAGCTCAACGGCATCAACATGCCGCCACCTACGCCCTGAATGACACGGAAAATGATGAGCAGCAAGATATTCGGCGCTACCGCGCACAGCAGTGAGCCAATCGTGAACACCAGGACCGCGCCCAGGAACAGCCGCTTGGTGCCGTATCTGTCGGCTGCCCAACCGCTCATCGGGATCACCGTCGCGAAGGCAAGCATGTAACCGGCGATGGTCCAGGAGACCATCGCCTGACTGGCCCCGAACTGGGTGACGAACGTGCGTTGGGCAACAGTGACGGCCGTGCTGTCCAAGAAGGCCATCACGCTCGCCAGACCGCATATGCCGGCGATCCGCAGCAGCGAGGCGTCCAGCTTGTCGGGGTGGGCAGGTGCGTCCACACCCGGCTGCTCAGCAGGCCCGCTCGGCACCGAGAGGGTCGTAGGCGCGCTGTCCATAAGTCGGCGAGTATATCGACGCGAAGGACTCAGTTGGGGTCTACCGCCAACGGGCCCGATATCACTTCCGCAGGAGTATCCGCACCCCCGCCACGGCCGGAATACCAACGGTAGTAATCGCTCTGCACCCGGCTGACGATCCCGGGGAGGATTCGATACGAATCCCGGTACAAGGTGCCCAGCGGGTTGTTGACCTCGCGGCTCTGCCGCCGGATCGCATCGACGACCATGTCGACCCCCTCCTCCAAAGTCAGCGACGCATATTGACTCCAGTCGGTCGGAGCGATCATGTCCGTCGCGACAAGCGGTAGGTGGATGTTAGTGACCCGGACTCCGTCGGCTCGGCTTTCGATGCCTGCGATGCGCAGCACCGCGTCCATGGCCGCTTTCGATCCGACATAGGCGGAGAATTCGGGGAGGTTACCCAGCACGCCGATCGACGAGCTGTGCACGATATGCCCTGAGCCACGGGCGCGCATGCCCGGCATCAGACGCAGCACCAGGCCCACACCACCGAGGTAGTTGATCGCCACGGTCCGCTCGTAGTCATGCAGCCGGTGTTCGGACTCCGCGAGCGACCGCATGATCGACCGCCCCGCGTTCAACACCAAGATATCCGGCGCACCAAAGCGTTCGAGCACCTCGGTGGCCACCGCTCCCGCACCGTCACCGGTCGACAAATCGCCGCAAACGGCGTGCGCGGCACCGCCCCGCGCGGTGATTCCCAGCACGACGTCGTCGAGCTCGCCGGCCCGGCGTGCGGTGACAATCGCAATCGCCCCGGCCTCTGCGACCCTTTCCGCCAGTCGCCGCCCGATCCCGCTGGAGGCGCCGGTGATCAACACCGTCCGACCGCTCACCCGCTCGGCCAGAGAAGGAGTCCACGGGTAGTTGAGCCCGACCGGCTTCGTAAGAACATTGATCATGCGCCTGACCGCCCGCATACGACCTCTCCAACTACT
The DNA here is from genome assembly GCF_001632805.1 of Mycobacteroides chelonae CCUG 47445. Lineage (NCBI taxonomy): Bacteria > Bacillati > Actinomycetota > Actinomycetes > Mycobacteriales > Mycobacteriaceae > Mycobacteroides > Mycobacteroides chelonae. The sequence continues at coordinate 2,962,039 of NZ_CP007220.1, forward strand.
CGCACCGCAGTAGCTGACACCTGTCAACTCCTGGCCAATGATCAGGTTGGCACCGCCTGTTGTCAAGATGGGCTCGGGCCACTAACCGCAGACGAGAAAATGGAGCGCCGCTCCCCTACGACACTGACGTGATCGGTTCAGTAGCGCCGAACTCGGAGCTGGCCGAGGACGACGAATTATTTACGGCGCCTTGCAGTTCGGGAAAAACCCATTTCCGGAACGCCCACCACCTAAATGCCGTTGCAAGCAATGTGCCGATCAGTGACCCGCTGACGAAGTCGGCAACGTGCTCCGTCACCGGCTGCACATGAGGAACCTGCAGATGGAGCGCATAACGCGACAGCGCCAAGGGGATCTGGTTGATTCCCACCGCCACTGCACTGATTCCGAAAAACAGGAACGCCTCGTGATGCGCCGCCCTCCCACGACGTTCGGCGAACGACCACTCCCGGTTGAGCACATACGACACCACCGTCGCCACCATGGTGGCTAACGTCAACGCGGTCACTGGCTTGGTTTGCAGTACAGAAGCTTCCAGCGCGAAGTACAGACCAGTAGTAAGGACGAACGTCAACGCGCCCACCACTGCGAACCGGATGAACCCAGCCAACGGCACAAGCCGAAGTACCACCGACCGGGGAATCGCGGAGACGAATGTGGGCGGTGTGGGCATCGAATAGGACCCTAGCAGCGCCGCACCAACGTGACCGTCTGGTCACGTACAGTCCTGCACCCATAACAGCCGCGCTCAGGACATATGTTTGCTATCGTTTGCGCTAAGTGCGAGCTCTGGGGGCCGTATGCGATTCAGCGCGACAGTTTTTCTCATCTCCGCACTCTTGTGCGCGTGCGTGTCCCCCAGTAGCTCAGCCCGGCACGACCAATGGTCCTCACTCGTGGCGATGCTCGCCGACCAGCAGAAGGCCCTGCACGACAAGGACCCGGTGTACGACCTTCCCGGCCCGCTCCAGCCGGCAACACGCAAAGACATCCGCGCACAGGAACGCCAGCGAGGCCTGTACCTCGACGCCGATCACCGGGAGCTGCTCCAGGTCTCCAACGGCCTGCGCTCTTTCTGCGGCTTCGATGACTTGTTCTCATTTGCGGACTCGATGCCCGGCTCGAAGAACTGGGAGGGCATGAAGGCGTACATCGAAGGCGCGTCGCTGACTCCCGAATACTTCGGCGCCCATTCCTTCAACCAACTGATTCCCGTCCTCGGCACTGAGGACGATTACGTCATGACCATCGCCGTTGCCCACTCATACTTCAGTGACGAACCCGGCACCGTCTTCGAGCTTGGCGGTGACGGACCCAACGGGATCGGCCAGTACCCGACGTTGATGGACGCGGTGAGAAGTAAGTCGGAGTGGTACCAGAAGGAGCTGCGGAGCAGGAACGGATAGGCCTGGCGGGAACCAAAACGAATGCGCAATCGTCTGACCTAACAAGAAGCATTTCGGGGGGACACATGACATCGGCACCAGCGTTGCCTGCGCGGTATCCGCTAACAGCTGCCGCATATCCTGATGTCGCCGGATCCGCGCGCTTAATAAGGTAACCAGATAGGTTGAATGCCATGTCCGATCTGCCCACTCGTACCTATATCGAGTTTCCCGGAATTAGCACCCGCGCCTGGGAGCACCCTGCGGACCGGGCCGCTCTGCAAACATTGCGCAGCCTTAAGGGCTTCGACACCGTCCTCAAGGCGCTGGCCGCACTGTTGCGCGAACGCCAGCATCGGCTGATGTACCTGGCCACCGCCATCCGCGTCGACGACCGTCAGTTCAGCTCGCTCAATGACACCCTCAATGATTGCGCCCGCATCCTCGACGCCCCCGAAATCCCCGAGCTGTATGTCATTCAAGGGCCGTACGCCAACGCGTTCACCATCGGGATGGACCGACCGTTCATCGTGCTCACCTCCGGCCTATTGGACCTGATGAATGAGCAGGAGCTGCGCTTCGTCGTCGGCCACGAACTCGGGCACGCATTGTCCGGGCATGCCGTGTATCGCACGATGCTGCTGCACCTGATGCGGCTGGCCGGGAATCTCGGCTGGATGCCGATCGGCGGGTGGGCGCTGCGCGCCGTCGTCGCCGCGCTCATGGAATGGCAGCGCAAGTCCGAGCTCTCCGGCGACCGCGCCGGAATGCTCTGCGGGCAAGACGTGGATACCGCGATCCGCGTGGAGATGAAGCTGGCCGGCGGGTCACGCCTCGACGAGATGGATACGCAGCGCTTCCTGGCGCAGGCCGCCGAGTACGAACGCACCGGGGACATGCGTGACGGCGTGCTCAAATTGCTCAACCTGGAATTGCAATCGCACCCCTTCTCGGTGCTGCGGGCCGCCGAACTGAGTAAGTGGATCGACCGCGGCGAATATGGCGCGATACTCGGCGGAAACTACCCGCGGCGCGAAGACGACGTACAGTCCGACTTGGGTTCTGATTTCCGTTCCGCGGCAAGGTCATACAAAGAAAATTTCGATTCATCGACTGATCCGCTGATCTCCGCACTACGCAACTTCGGCTCCACCCTCGATGGCGTCGTGAATGTCGTCGGACAAGGGGTCACCGACGTCGCCAGCGACGTACGCCGCCGATTTTCGGAGTGGCGCAACAACTCCGATGACGAGCCACGCGATGACGACGCCTGACCTCGGGCACTAACCGTGAACGACCCGAGCTACATGAACTTTTTCGTGGAGCGAGCCGCCTCTGAGGCGGCGGTGGTGGCGGCTTGCGCCAGGGCAAGCGGATGCGCACTGGAGTCAGACGGCCACACCATCGATGACCCGCAGGGATATGTTCAGATCACCGAGTACACGGATGGATTCAGGATGGGGCTGTGCATCATCGCGGCGCCCGACGTGCCCGTGACTCGGTCTCACGAGGCGGTGGCGCAGGCCATCGCCCGTGAACTGCGCCAGCGGGTGCTCTTCGATATCGAGGATCCCAGCACCGCTTCGGGTGAACGATGGATCCTGGCGATGCCCGATGGCGCGGTCTCGACAGTCGACATCGTGGAGTACGAGGACGGCGTCGGCCTCGTCTGACCACAGTGGCGCCGCCGGTTATTCGGTGGCCGATACCGTTCGCCACCCCATAGGCTCCAGACCTCATGACATCGAACCACGACCCCTTCGTGCTGCGCTCAACCATGCGCGCAGATCTCTCCGTAGCGATGAAGACCCGCGACAGCCTGGCCGTCAGCGCACTACGGACGGCGATCGCCGCGATCGACAACGCCGAGTCGGTGGACGGTGCCACACAGACAGTGCAGAACAACACTCATATCGCCAGCGCGGCAAGCGGTCTCGGATCAGCGGAGGCGGCCCGTAAGGTGCTCTCCCCCGCGGATGTTCGCGCGATTCTGCACGCGCAGATCGAAGACCGGGCCACCGAAGCCGCACGCTACGACGTGCTCGGCCAGGCCGAGGCAGCCGCCCAGCTGCGTGAGGAAGCGGCGATCATCGCCGGTTATCTATAGGGACGCGTAGCGCCGGGCAATGCCGTCGCACAGGATCTCGACGCCCTTGACGATCACCTCGCGCGGATTGGTCACCTGCGGCAGGTCACCCACCCCCACCAGCGCGGCCAGTCGCGGGGACTCCGGTACACCGACGTTGCCATCGATCAGTTCCGACAAACCCGAAAAGTCGGTGCGGGCACCCGGGGAGACAAGCTGCCCGCCGACCGCACCCAGGCCGACGCCTTGCGAATAGCTCCACACCTGAAACGCCAATTCCGCCGCCTCGGGTACGGGGACCCCGAGGTGGCTGAAGGTCTCCAGTAACCAGTCGAAGCACACCAGAGTTTCGGGTTGCATGCCGTTGCGCGGCACCGCGTACGCCAACAGCACCCAAGGGTGAGTGCTGTACAGATTGAAGTCGTACTCGACGGCGACGCGTACCCGTGTACGCCAGTCCGGGTCGCCCATCATCTCTTGGGGATAGGCGAATCGCCGGGTGACCTCAGCGGTCATCTCGACCAGCAGCGCATCCTTGTCGGCCACGTGACGGTACAGCGACATCGCCCCCACTCCGAGGGCATCGGCGATCTTGCGCATGGAGACACCGGCCAAGCCATCCGAGTCGGCGATCGTAATAGCCTGGGCAACAATCGATTCCAGCGTTAGACGCGGATCGGTCACGGCACTCCTGTCATAACTCGATTGACCACCTTCGTCAATTTGCGTACAGTGTACCCAGTCTACTGCGTACGCCGTACGCACACAAATATCATCCGGAGCGATACCCCATGACCAGCTGCAAGAGCACAGCGACCGAAAACGCGACGCCCGAAGGCGCCCGCGCTGGACGCCGTACCTGGTTCGGGCTCGCGACCCTGCTACTGCCGGTCTTCCTGGTCTCCATGGATGTCTCGGTGCTGTTCCTGGCGATGCCACGGCTGTCCGAGTCACTCAACCCGACCGCGGCCGAGCAGCTCTGGATCCTGGACGTGTACGGATTCCTGCTCGCAGGTCTGCTGATCACCATGGGCAATCTGGGTGACCGGTGGGGCCGGCGGCGCCTCATGCTGTGGGGGGCGACGCTTTTTGGTCTCGCATCGGTGATCGCGGCGTTCGCACCCACACCGCTGACCCTGATCGCGGCCCGCGCCCTGATGGGTGTCGGCGGAGCCACCCTGCTACCCGCCAGCCTGGCGCTCATCGGTGTCATGTTCCCCAATGCGCGCCAGAAGGCGCTCGCGGTCGGCATCTGGGCCGCAGCGTTCTCCTTCGGTGCGGCGGTCGGCCCCGTCATCGGTGGCCTGCTGTTGCATCACTACTGGTGGGGCTCGGTGTTCCTCATCAACGTCCCGGTGCTGATCGTGCTCCTGCTCACCGCGAACGCACTCATCCCCGAATACCGAAACCCGGTGCTGGAGCCGTTCGACCTCGCCGGCGTCGCATTGTCCATGGTCGGCATCATGACCTTTGTCTACGCCGTGAAAGCCATGGCCACACATGGCTTTTCGCCTGTGGTGGCGATCACCGGAGCTATCGGCGTACTGACGCTCGCGGCATTCGTCCGCCAGCAGATGCGGAATCCGCATCCGCTGTTGGCACTCGACTTGTTCCGCAATCGGACCTTCACCGTGGCAATCGTCGGCACCATCGCCGCGATGGCCACCTTCGGTGCGACCACCTACCTCACCGGGCTCTACCTGCAGTCGGTGCTCGGTTTCGACGTGCTGGCCGCCGCGTTCCTGGGACTGCCGATGGCGCTGACCGTCGCCTACTTCTCGATGGACGCCGCACGCATCGAACGGCTACTCGGTGAGCGTTGGACATTCGTGACGTCTCTGCTGGCCATGGCCGTGGGCAACGCGGTACTGCTCGCGCTGGGCCCCCACGGGCCGGTCGGCGTCTATATCGCGGCAACGGTGATCGTCGGCGCCGGAGCCGGCGTTATGTTCACCTTCGTTTCGGCGGTGGCGCTGAATGCCGCCCCGACCGAGCGCGCCGGGCAGGCCACGGGAATCTCGGAGATGAGCTTTGAGCTCGGGACCGCCTTCGGGCTCGCGCTGTTCGGCGCCCTCGCCTCGGCGATCTTCGCCGCACGCACCCACATGCACGAGACACTCGGGCAGGCCATGGCGCGCGCCAAGGATCTCGGCGGCGAGGCCGGCGCCGCCGCGGCCGAGCTCGCCAGAACCGGATGGACGGATGGAATCCATGCGGTCGCCGGGGTGTCGACGCTGCTCCTGGTCGCCACCGCGCTCGCGGCCGCCCTCGTGATGCGTCACACCGACACCTAATCGGGAACCTTCAGCGCCCCGGGCTCGTAGAACACATATGACCCGCGAGATCCGAGACATCGACTCCACCAATGAAGCCGTTGCCCACCGCGTGATCGCCACGGCATTCGCAGAGGATCCCGTGGTCCGATGGGTGAACTCCGATCCCCGACGAGACGTGGCCATCTTCCGTGGCATCTCACTGGCGCTGCACGGCTCCGGTCAGGGCGAGTACCTGCTCTACGAAGACGGCGTGGCGGTCGGAGCCGCCCATTGGGATCCGCCGAGCTGGGAGCCGCCCGCCGCACAGCGGATGCGGGCCATCCCGCTGCTACTCGGAGCGATCCGGCTGGGCGTGGTGCGTGGTGTTGCCCTGGCGCGTGCCGCTGCCGCCGTCCGTCCCACACACCCGCACTGGTATCTGGCGACCATCGGCGCCGCCATCCCCGGCAAAGGCATTGGGTCCGAACTCCTCAAACACCAGATCGACCAGCTCGAGGGGCCCGCGTATCTGGAGAGCTCGAACATCCGCAACAACCCGCTCTACGAACGCTTCGGATTCAAGGTCGTCGATGAGATCAAACCGGTGTCCGACGGCCCCACCCTGTGGGCGATGTACCGAGACTGATTGCGTCCCAACATCGCTGACGGCAGACATGCAGTACTACTGAGAATCGGTAACGACCATGACTACCCTGGCGATGGAATACCTAGAGTTCGGTATCTATTAGTGCTGATAGTTGTCCCTGCCCGACGTGACAGGGACGCCGGTAGTGCAGAGGGTTGACATGACGATTGTTCCGCCTCCCGTCGAGGACACGGCGATGCGGGCTTGGGAGAACCCCGAGGAACATCCCGAACCGGACGACCGGTGGGGCAAGTACGTGCCCGGCGAGCCGCAGCTGCGCGCGGCGGCCTTCGGGACACTGATCGGCCTGCTTGTCGCGGTGCTTATGGGCGCGGCCTACGGCGCCGAGCCCGGCGATTCACTGTGGGCGTTGAACAAAACCGTCTTTACCGGCCACTCCCAAGACGTCGCGATACGTGCCGTGGTCGCCCCACTCAAGAACGCTCAGGACATCCTGAGCACCGGCAAGCAACCCTCGCCCGATCAACTCACCGAAGCCCGAACCTCGCTCAACGAGGCCAAACAGGGATTGGAATTCATCTCCGCCTCCAATGAGCGCACCACTCTGCAGAACCTCTATCTGCAACTGACGCAGCAGCTACGCCAGTACACCCCCGAGCAGGCCCAGCAGCTTCCCGCACTGCCCGCGCCTCCGGAGGTGAACACCGACGCGAATCTGGCCGCCAACGTGGGACCCGCCGCACCGGCATCATCGCCGCCGAGCTGGGGATATGCGGCCGCAGCGAGCGCACCCGTTCCCAATGCGCCGCAGTCTTACTCCACTCCGCCGCCTCCCGGGATTCCGGTCGATCCCGTCGCCGACTGGCCGGCTCCCGTCGCCCCACCCCTGACGCCCAACCTGCTCGATCTGGGCGGCTACGACCCGTCGTGGTCGCTGCTGTACGGATACAACGTCCTGGACTGGTTCAACTGGGGGCTATCCGGCTTCAACCGATACGGATACGACTTCATGGGGTTCGACCGTTGGGGTTATGACCGGTGGGGCTATGACCGGTGGGGCTATGACCGAGCGGGCTACAACTGGGATGGCTACAACTGGTCGGGCTACAACCGTGACGGTCGCGATCGTGACGGGCGCAACGAGTGGGGCCAGTTCCGCGACGACGACCCTCGCGACCAGGCCTGGTACGACAGGTACCACCCGTATCGGCAGTACTACGACTGGAAATTCCAGAACACCAACCCGGTGTACAGCCGCAATCTCTGGGACCAGTCCCATGGAATCAACCCCGCTGAGTACCGCGATTGGAATCTCAATCGCGGCTGGGACAACCCCTTGGAGCGTGACTGGTCGCCCGTTGCCCGCATCACCGATCGCCCGGCCCTGGCCGAACCCGTGGTGAACCTCGATGCGTCCCTGGCGCAATTCCTGACCGAGGACAAGTCCGCCCGCCCGTCGCAAGATCTCATCAAGGACCTCTCGACCAAGTCGGTCCGAAACTTCAGTAAGGAGCTCGCAGCCCCGGCTCCGGCTCCCGAGAAGTCACCGACATCGACATCACCCGTCGACGTAAAGCCTTCCGCTCCACCGGTACTGACGGTGCCCGCACCTACCGCACCACCCAAGCTGGTACCCGAGGACTTCACTCCCCCGTCGCTGCCTACGGTCCCGCCCCTGACTCCTGCACCCTCCTCGGAGCCGCGTGCGACCTCCGGTACGACGAGCCCGGCACCCTCCACCGAACCGTCACACGAACCGACGCCGACATCGGGGCCTCCGGGCGGCGCCACGACCAGTGCACCGGCCCCCTCCACCACATCTGTGGCTCCGGCACCCACCACCCCGAAGGACGAGACCTCCGCGCCGGCGAGCACGCCGGCCACTCCGACCCACGAGACACCGGCGACGTCTACGCCACGTGAAACGGTCTCGACACCTCCACCATCGGCGACGGCCGAACCGTCCGCCGCGCCTGAGCCCACCAAGCAACGCAGCACGCCGACGTACGAAGCGCCATCGTCCGAGGCACCTGCCCCGCGGACGACAGAACCCGCCCCGCAGCCAACCGCCGAGGCGCCGGCGAAGCAGACACCCGTCGAGCGCGAAACACAGCCGTCGCGCGCATCGGCCCCTGAAACCGTGGCACCCACCCGCGAAGCGCCCACACGGGAGGCACCGACCTACAGCACTCCGACGCAAGCACCCAGTGCGGGCGGCGGCAGCGGTGGCGGATACGGCGGTGGCAGTAGTAGTGGCAGCAGTAGTGGTGGTGGCCACCACTAGCGAGAGCCCCATCGCGACCCAGGTAAGGGTACCCTTAGTTCATGCCTACGACATGGATGGACACCGTGGTACGCCAGGTACGCCGGGTTGGCGACTTTCCGTTTCCGCACCAGGCGGCATTCATTCTCGACAATCCGATTCATCGCAAGTTCGTCAATCCGGCAGCCGTGGCCGAGCGGCTGGCACTACGGGGCGACGAACGGGTGCTGGAGATCGGCCCTGGTCCGGGGATCTTCAGTGTTCAGATAGCCCCGCGACTCCCCGCCGGCCACCTCGACCTGTTCGACATACAGTCCGAGATGCTCGACAAGGTCAAACACAAACTCGACCGGGCCGGGTACCGGAACGCGGAATTTCACTCGGGCGATGCCAGCAATGGACTTCCTTTCCCGGACAAGTCTTTTGACGTTGCGTTCCTCGCCAGCGTGATCGGCGAAGTCCCCGACAAGACGGCGTGCATCCGCTCACTGCACAAGGCACTCAAACCCGGCGGGCGGCTGATCTTCCAGGAAATCTTCCTCGACCCCGATCGCCTCGGCATCTCCGAGCTGCGGGCCCTGGCCGAACCAGAGGGCTTCGACTTCGCCTCGGCTACCGGAAGCCGGTGGCGCGACATCGTGGAGTTCACCCGTACCGCGCGCTAGGTAGTCGCCTCCGCACATTTCCCTAGCAGCAACCACCATCCGCGCCACCACGCCAACTTCCCTGCAGGTCGCGCACGGTTATGCCACGCATCGCACACTTCCTGCGCAACCGCCTCACGGTCAACTCATCTGACGAGTTTGCGTCCCCGACCTTGGCGGACGATTGTGAGGAATACCATATCTGGATATATCGTTAGTTTAGGTAATCTACTTTTTAGACTTCCTAAGAACACTCTGTTGATGTGAGGCTGCCCATGACCGTGAACAACGACACCGACCTGCAGCTGGAGCAGCTGACCCGTCGTATCGAGAATCTGCGCGAGAGCGATCCCCAATTCCGCGACACCCTGCCCGACCCCGCGGTCGCCCAGCAGGTGTTGCGCCCCGGTCTGCACCTCTCCGAAGCCATCGCGACATTGATGACCGGATACGCCGCGCGCCCCGCGCTGGGCGAGCGGGCACGTGAACTGGTCACCGACCATGACGGCCGGACCATCCAGCGTCTGCTCCCCCGTTTCGAAACCACCACATACGGTGAATTATGGTCCCGGACAACATCCGTCGCCGCGTCGTGGCACCATGACACAGCCCACCCGGTCAAGGGCGGCGATCTGGTGGCGACCCTCGGATTCACCAGCATCGACTACACCGTGCTGGATCTGGCGATCATGATTCTGGGCGGGGTGGCGGTGCCGCTGCAGACCAGCGCGCCGGCTTCACAGTGGACCACCATCCTGGCCGAGGCCGAACCCAACACCCTCGCCGTCAGTGTCGAATTGATCGGCGTTGCACTGGAATCCGTACTCGCGACCCCCTCGATCAAACAGGTCGTGGTGTTCGACTACACCCCTGAAGTCGATGCGCAACGTGAGGCCTTCGACGCCGCCGGCGCCCGGCTTGCGGGCACCGGTGTCGCCATCGAAACGCTCGATGCGGTGATCGCCCGCGGCGCGGACCTTCCTGCGGCACCGCTCTACGCGCCTTCCCCCGGCGACGATCCGCTGGCACTGCTCATTTACACCTCCGGCAGCACCGGGGCCCCGAAGGGCGCCATGCATAGTGAAAACATCGTGCGCCGCTGGTGGATTCGCGAAGACGTCATGGCCGGGACCGAAAACCTGCCCATGATCGGCCTGAACTTCATGCCGATGAGCCACATCATGGGCCGCGGAACACTCACCTCCACTCTGTCCACCGGTGGCCTCGGGTACTTCGCCGCATCCAGCGACATGTCAACACTTTTCGAAGACATGGAGCTGATTCGTCCCACAGCTCTTGCCCTGGTCCCCCGTGTCTGCGACATGGTCTTCCAGCGGTTCCAGACTGAGGTGGACCGTCGGCTGGCCGGTGCTCACACTGCCGATGCCAACACGGTGGCCGCAGAGGTCAAGGCCGAGATCCGCGACAGCCTCTTCGGTGGCCGCGTGCTGGCGGTCATGGTGGGCTCGGCGCCACTGTCCGATGAACTCGGCGAGTTCATCGAGTCCTGTTTCGAGCTTCATCTGACCGACGGTTATGGATCCACCGAGGCCGGCATGGTGTTCCGCGATGGAATTGTGCAGCGGCCCCCGGTCATCGAGTACAAGCTCGTCGATGTGCCCGAGCTGGGCTACTTCTCCACCGACCAGCCGCATCCACGGGGCGAGCTGCTGCTGAAGACGGACGGCATGTTCCTCGGGTACTACAAGCGCCCCGAGGTAACCGCGGGCGTCTTCGACGAGAACGGTTTCTACATGACCGGCGATATCGTCACCGAGCTCGCGCATGACAACATCCGGATCGTCGATCGCCGCAACAACGTTCTCAAGCTGTCCCAGGGCGAGTTCGTCGCGGTCGCGACACTGGAAGCCGAGTACGCCAACAGTCCAGTGGTGCATCAGATCTACGTGTACGGCAGCAGCGAGCGGTCCTACCTGCTGGCGGTCGTCGTACCGACACCTCAGGCCGTCGCCGCCGCCAAGGGTGACGAGACGGCACTCAAGGCGACCATCGCCGAATCCCTGCAGGACATCGCCAGAGAGCTGCAGTTGCAGTCCTACGAGATCCCGCGCGACTTCATCATCGAGCCGCAACCGTTCACCCAGGGCAACGGACTGCTGACCGGTATCGCCAAGCTGGCTCGCCCGAACCTCAAGGCGCACTACGGCGATCGTCTGGAACAGATGTACGCCGACATCGCCGAACAGCAGGCCGCCGAGCTGCGCGCGCTGCACAGCGTCGATCCCGACAAGCCCGCGCTGGAGACGGTGCTCAAGGCCGCGCAGGCCTTGCTCGGCGTCTCGTCGGCCGAGCTCGCCGCGTACGCACATTTCACCGATCTGGGTGGCGATTCGCTCTCGGCTCTGTCCTTCTCGGATCTACTGCGAGACATCTTCGGTGTCGAGGTTCCCGTCGGTGTCATCGTCAGCGCGGCCAACGACCTCGGCGGTGTCGCGCAATTCATTGACGAGCAACGTCATTCAGGCGGTACCCGGCCCACCGCCGACACGGTGCACGGTGCCGGGCACACCGAGATCCGTGCCGCCGACCTGACCCTGGACAAGTTCATCGACGAGGCCACTCTGCGTGCCGCCCCCGCACTCCCGAGGTCGACGGGGACCCCGCAGACCGTGCTACTCACCGGCTCGAACGGTTACCTGGGCCACTATCTGGCGTTGGAATGGCTTGAGCGCCTGGATAAAACAGACGGAAAGCTGATCGTCATCGTTCGCGGCAAAGATGCCCAGGCCGCCTACCACCGCCTGGAAGAAGCGTTCGACACCGGCGACGCCGGACTGCTGACGCATTTCCGCGCACTGGCCGACAAGCACCTGGAGGTGCTCGCCGGCGATATCGGTGACCCGAACCTGGGACTGGACGCCGACACCTGGCAACGCCTGGCGGACACCGTGGACGTCATCGTGCACCCCGCAGCCCTGGTGAACCACGTGCTGCCCTACCGGCAACTGTTTGGACCGAATGTCGTTGGTACCGCGGAAATCATCAAACTGGCACTGACCACCAAGATCAAACCCGTCACGTATCTGTCGACGGTGGCGGTCGCGGCGTACGTCGATCCGAGCACCTTCGATGAAGAGTCCGACATCCGGCTCATCAGCGCGGTGCGACCCGTTGACGAGCTGTATGCAAACGGATACGGCAACAGCAAGTGGGCCGGTGAGGTGCTGCTGCGGGAGGCGCACGACCTGTGCGGCCTGCCCGTCGCGGTGTTCCGCTCCGACATGATCCTGGCCCACAGCCACTACACCGGCCAGCTCAACGTCCCCGACCAGTTCACCCGCCTCATCCTGAGCCTGATCGCCACCGGCATCGCACCCGGCTCCTTCTACCAAGCACAGGCAACGGGCGAACGCCCACGCGCCCACTATGACGGGCTACCGGGTGACTTCACCGCCGAGGCGATCACCACGCTGGGCACTCAGGTGCCGGAGGGCCCGGAGGCGTATGTGACCTACGACTGCGTCAATCCGCATTCTGACGGTATCTCGCTGGACAACTTCGTCGACTGGCTCATCGACGCCGGATATCCCATCCAGCGCATCGACAACTACGGCGACTGGTTCGACCGCTTCGACACCGCCATCCGCGGCCTGCCCGAAAAACAAAAGCAGCACTCCCTGCTGCCACTACTGCACGCGTTCGAGCAGCCCTCCGGCGCCGACGACCACGGCGTGGTTCCGGCCAAGCGTTTCCAGCACGCGGTGCAAGCCGCCGGAATCGGTCCGGTCGGGCAAGACGGCACCACGGACATTCCGCATCTGTCGCAGCAGTTGATCGTCAAGTACGCCACGGACCTGGAACAGCTCGGGCTCCTGTAGGTCCAGGTGAGCCCGCGCACTTACAGAATCCAGGGTTTCGTAAGCTGCCCGATATGACGATCGAAGCCACCGCTGCCAATACCAAGGAAGCACGTCGTCAGCGGTTGGTTGACCGTGTCAGGCGGCTCTTCACCGAGGATCCACAGTTCCGGGCCGCCAAACCCGATACTGCGGTAGACGCCGCGGTCGCCGCGCCCGGTCTGCGGCTCGCCCAGGTAGTCGCCACCATCATGGATGGATACGCCGATCGGCCGGCCCTCGGGCACCGGGTTCAGGAACTCATCACCGATGAGACAGGTCGGTCGGCACTTCGTCCCCTACCTGAGTTCGAGACCATCACCTACGGGGAACTGTGGGGCATGGCCCGCGCACTGGCTTCGGCGTGGCATCACGACCCGAGCACTCCGGTGCGCGCGGGCGACTTCGTCGCGATGCTCGGCTTCACGAGCGTCGACTACACCGCAGTCGATCTCGCGTGCATCCATCTTGGCGCGGTGGCGGTACCGCTGCAGACCAGCGCGGCCGCATCGAACTGGACCGCAATCCTCGCCGAATCAGAGCCTTCGGTACTGGCGGTGAGCGCCGAGTTACTCGATGCGGCAATAGAATCAGCGCTCGTCACGCCGTCGCTGCGGCATATCACGGTCTTCGATTACCACCCCGGTGTCGATGCGCAGCGCGACAGTGTCGAGTCGGCGCAACATCGGATAGCCGAGGCCGGCCTACCGATCTCGGTCGAGGTGATGTCCGCGGTGATCGGGCACGGTCGTGCCCTTCCCGAGGCGCCGTTGTTCACCGCCGAGGACGGCACCGACCCGTTGGCGCTGGTGATCTATACCTCTGGAAGCACGGGCACCCCCAAGGGCGCGACGTACACCGAGAAGATGGTCGCCAAACCATGGCTGAGGGCCGACACCCTGAGCTCCAAGGCCGAGATTCCGTTGATCAACCTCAACTTCATGCCGATGAGCCATGTGATGGGACGCGGCAGCCTGGTCACGGCCCTGGCCTGTGGTGGTCTTGCGTACTTCGCGGCATCCAGCGATATGTCCACCCTGTTCGAAGACATCACCCTCACCCGGCCCACGGTGGTGACGCTCGTTCCCCGCGTGTGCGACATGCTCTTTCAGCGATACCGCAACGAAGTCGAACGCCGTGCGGGGCTGGACTCCGCGGCCGACCTGGCCACCCTCGATGCCGAAGTCAAGAACGATATCCGTGAAAACCTTTTCGGCGGACGCGTTTTGACAATCGTCTGCGGATCAGCACCACTATCCGAAGAACTGGCGGCATTCATCGAATCCTGCCTGGACGCCCGCATCACCGACGGCTACGGCTCCACCGAGGCCGGAGTCATCGTCCGGAACGGACGCATCCAACGTCCCCCCGTCATCGACTACAAGCTCGTCGATGTGCCCGAGCTGGGCTACTTCTCCACCGACAAGCCGCACCCGCGAGGTGAGCTGCTGGTGAAAGCCGAGTCAGTGTTCGGCGGCTATTTCAAGCGTCCCGACGTCACCGCCGATGTGTTCGACCCGGACGGTTACTACAAGACCGGGGATATTGTCGCCGAGCTGGAACCCGACAAGATCCAGATCGTGGACCGGCGCAACAACGTGATCAAGCTGTCGCAAGGCGAGTTCGTCGCGATCGCCAACCTCGAAGCCGAGTACGCCAACAGTCCACTGGTGCAACAGATTTGTGTCTACGGAAGTAGCGAACGGTCCTACCTGCTGGCCGTGGTGGTACCCACCGCCGAGGCCTTCGACCAAAGCCATGGAGATGACGAACTACTCAAACGCCTGATTGCCGAGTCGCTACAGCAGGTCGCCCGCGAAGCCCAGCTGCAGCCATACGAGGTACCGCGCGACTTCCTGGTGGAGACCGAACCGTTCACCGCCGCCAACGGCCTATTGACCGGTATCGCCAAGCTGGCCCGGCCGAAGTTGCACGAGAAGTACGGCGCCCGTCTGGAACAGCTGTATTCCGATATCGCGAGTGCCCAGGCGCTCGAACTACAAGCACTTCACGCCGCCGGACACGAGGGCAAGCCGGTCCTTGAGACCGTGCAACGTGCGGTCACAGCACTGCTGGGCCTATCCGTAGCCGAGGTGGGCCCGGACTCGCACTTCATCGACCTCGGCGGCGATTCTCTTTCGGCGCTGTCCTTCTCGGATCTACTGCGGGACATCTTCGGTGTCGAGGTTCCCGTCGGAGTCATCGTCAGTGCCGCCAACGATGTGGCGGCCATCGCGAGCATCATCGAAAAGCACCGTGAATCGGGATCACTCCGGCCCACCGCCGACACGGTGCACGGCGCCGGGCACACCGAAATCCGTGCCGCCGACCTGACTCTGGACAAGTTCATCGACGAGGCCACCCTGCGCGCCGCCCCCACACTCCCGAGAGCGACGGGGACCCCGCAGACCGTGTTACTGACCGGAGCCAATGGCTACCTAGGACGGTTCCTAGCGTTGGAATGGCTTGAGCGCCTGGATAAAACCGGCGGCAAGCTCATCGCTGTCATCCGCGGCAAGGACTCCGACGCCGCCTACCAGCGCCTGGAGGAGGCGTTCGATAGTGGCGACGCCGGACTGCTGACGCATTTCCGCACACTGGCCGACAAGCACCTGGAGGTGCTCGCCGGCGATATCGGTGACCCGAACCTGGGACTGGACGCCGACACCTGGCAACGCCTGGCCGACACCGTGGACGTCATCGTGCACCCCGCAGCCCTGGTGAACCACGTGCTGCCCTACAACCAGCTGTTCGGCCCGAATGTCGTTGGCACCGCGGAAATCATCAAACTGGCACTGACCACCAAAATCAAACCCGTCACATACCTGTCCACCGTCGCCGTGGCGATCTCGGTGGACCCCAAGGTATTCGACGAGGACTCTGACATCCGCACCATCAGTGCGATCAGGCCCCTCGACGAGGGATACGCCAACGGGTACGGCAATGCCAAGTGGGCCGGTGAGGTGCTGCTGCGGGAGGCGCACGACCTGTGCGGCCTGCCCGTCGCGGTGTTCCGCTCCGACATGATCCTGGCCCACAGCCACTACACCGGCCAGCTCAACGTCCCCGACCAATTCACCCGCCTCATCCTGAGCCTGATCGCCACCGGCATCGCACCCGGCTCCTTCTACCAGCCACAGGCAACGGGCGAACGCCCACTTGCCCACTATGACGGGCTGCCCGCCGATTTCACGGCGTCGGCCATTACCTGCCTCGGCATCACGGTCGCCGCTTCCGAAAGCTTCCACACGTACGACTCCGTGAACCCGCATTCTGACGGTATCTCGCTGGACAACTTCGTCGACTGGCTCATCGACGCCGGATATCCCATCCAGCGCATCGACAACTACGGCGACTGGTTCGACCGCTTCGACACCGCCATCCGCGGCCTGCCCGAAAAACAAAAGCAGCACTCCCTGCTGCCACTACTGCACGCGTACCGGTATCCGCAGCACGCACACAACGGCGCATTCCTCCCCGCGATCAGATTCCGCGAGGGCGTCCAGACCTCCCAGAACACCGATATTCCCCACCTCACCCGGGAGCTCATCGTCAAGTACGCCACGGATCTGCGGCAGCTCGGACTGCTGTAGCCGCACGAATTTCTGTGCGCCGCTTTCAATTCCGATTTGATACCGCCGAAAGCCCGGATTCGGAATGAACGGTGGTGTTAGGGTCCCGCCATGGGACAGTGGTCACGCGACGAGCTGCAGAGCATGTTCGACCATCACCTTCGGGTGGTCGATGAGATAGGCCCCAAGGGCGAGTGGGCCAAGTATGCGGATCTTTTCGCCGAGGACGCCAGCTACATCGAACCGACCTATGGCACCTTCGAGGGCCGGGAGGCCATCCGCGAGTCCATGGTCCAAACCATGTCGGAGTTCCCCGGGGCTGAGATGCCGCACTACTTCTCCAACTGGCACGTCGTCGACGAGGATCACGGCTGGGTCATCTGCGAGCTGGTCAACCGGATGAGGGACCCGGGCGACGGAAGTATCTGGGAAGCAACAAATATCAGCATCTTTCGCTACGCAGGCGACTACCAGTGGGCCAACGAGGAAGACGTCTACAACCCCATGCAGTTCATGACGGCGATCCAGGGTTACGTGCAGCGCAGCAGCGAGCTGGGTTCGCTATCCCCCGCCGCCCAGACGTTCGGGAAGAACATGGGCTGGCTCGGCTAGCTCGTGGCGAGGAACCTGCCCGCCTTGACCGTACTGCCGAAGCCCTCGACGAAGGTGCCATAGGAGTACACCCGCTGGCCACCGACAACCGTGGCCGCGATGGCCTTGTCGTTGCGGCACACCTGCCGGGACACCCCGAACTCCTCCATGTACTGCTCGTGGTAATCCTCCAGCGAATCATCAAGGCCCGCAGGGTCAATCACCGCGATATCGGCGGTGTCGCCGATACGCAGGCACCCCGCGTCCAATCCATACCATTCGCCGAGCTCGCCGGTGAGCCGATGCACCGCGGCCTCCAACGGCATGAACGGCTTACCTGCCTCGCGCGCCTCTTTGACGCGCTTGAGTAACCGCAGCCCCGCGTTGTAGAAGGACATATTGCGCAGGTGCGCCCCGGAGTCGTTGTTACCCAGCTGGAAATGGCGGTACTTGATGGCCTCGTTGAGCACATCGGTTCGGTCATTGGCGATCGTGGTATGCCAGCGCACCTTTCCGGGGTACTCGGACACCAGGTCCAGGAAGGCGTCCACGGGCTGGACCCCGCGCGCATCGGCCACCTGACCGAACGACTTGCCCACCACAGATTCATCGGGGCATCCGACGATCTCGGTGTCGTACATGTCGCGGTTCCAGGCCACCACTCCGTACTTCTGGGCCATCTCCTTGCGGAACCGGCGACGATATCCCTCATCCTTGATCAGGTCGACGCGCTGGAGCTGATCACGGATATCCAATGCCGCCGTGCCCGAGGCGAACTCCTCAAAGATCACCAAATCCATACCGTCGGAATACAAATGGAAGGGCACCGCCAGGAGCTGGAAGTTCACCCGGGAGCGCAGCAGCGGGTTGAGGCCACCGGTGGCCGCCTTGAGAAGCTTGATCACCGACCTGTTGCTTTTCAGGTCGAAGGCCGCCAGCAGGGTTGTCTTGAGCGAGCGACGCCACGGGCGGGCACCACTGAGCAGGAAGTGCATGACGGTCTCGGGCCGCTTCTCCACGTCGAGATTCGACTGCACCACGGCGCCACGCCGGCGCACCACGTCATACAGTGCGCCGTACTCACGCCAGGTCGCATAGGTAGACGGCAATTGTCGACCGGCGAACCGAGTGCCCTCCAGCTTGGAGAACCGCAGCCGGTCGGTGGACAAGCCGACGAAACCCGCGTCGAGCGCATCGCTCACCATGGTGCGCATCCGCGCCAGTTCCTCGGATGTGGGGCGCTCGTCGTAGTCGGTTGCCCGCGCAAGTCCCATGACCGCGGCACGGATATCAGAGTGTCCGATCAGCGTTGCGACATTGGCGCCCAACGGAAGTGACTCGATGAACTTGCGGTACCCGCGTGGCCCGTCCCAATCCTTGTGCTCCTTGAGCGCCGAGTGAACAGCGTCCCACGGCAGGGCCTCCACCCGGGCGAATAGATCTGCGACATCTTCGGGGTCGGCGTACACCGCGGACATCGAGCAGTTGCCGTAGATGACGGAGGTGACACCGTGCCGCACCGATTCGCCCAGTCCCGGGCTGACCAGCACCTCGGCGTCGTAGTGGGTGTGCACGTCGACCATGCCGGGAATGACCCACTTGCCCTGGGCATCGATGACCTCGTCGGCCTCGGCACTGGACAGATCCGGTGCCATGGCTACCACTGTGCCGCCGCGCACCCCAACGTCCAGCACTTGGCCGGGCGCACCCGTCCCGTCGAACACCAGGCCCCCGCGCACCAGCAGGTCAAATGTCGCCATAGTCGATCCACCTCATCCGATCAGCAGATCCTCAGCTTATCCCTGCTGATTCATGCCCACCCGTGAAGGCCCGGCTGCGCCTTCACGGGTGCGCCACAACGCACGAGGATCTTGCTCACGCATCGAAAAAGATGTGTACCCGATCGGATTCCGGGAGCGTCTGGCACGCCAGCGTGAACCCCTCGGCCACCTCGCTGTCGATGAGAGACTCGTTCATCAGCATCCGCGTCTTGCCCGATTGCACCGAACACATGCAGGTGGCGCAGGCGGATTCGCGACACACGTACGGCGCGTCGATGCCCGCATCCAACAACACGTCGAGCAGCTTCTTACCCGGTGGCCAGTCCAGAATGTGTGTGCTGCCGTAGATTTCGACCTCCAGGACGGTGTTCCCGGTGGCATCGCTACTAGCGACTCGGATGGCTTCGGCTGTCACTGGCCCACCGCGCGACGGCCCGGCAGTCGATCATTCAGCTCACCCTCGGAACCGAAAAGGATTCCCTGCCACTTTTCGAGCAGCTCCTCGGTGTCCACATCGTCCGGATGAAATCCAGGCCGCATGTACTCAGCGATATCGCGCATCAAACCCTTGACCAGCGGGCCTCGGTACACATCGATGGTCTGCCGCAGCACCGCCAGCGGCTTCCATCCGCTCGGATCGGTGAGGATCGATGCCAGGACGGCCAGCGTCATCAAGGGCAGCGTGCCCGCCCAAATCAGCGACATCACACCAATGCGCACTGACTCCGGGCCACCCACCGAGCGATAGACATCGAAGGCCACGGACTTGTGCTCCATCTCCTCCATGGCATGCCAGTTCAGCAGATGGTGCACCTCGGCGGACATCGGAATCTCTTGCAGCTCAGCACTGGAGAGCACCCGCTGGGCAAGCACCGCCGTGTAATGCTCGGCGGCCGCCGTCATGGCCAGATGCGCGATCTTGGGTGCACGTTTCTCCAGCGCGATGAGGAACTTCTCGCGTCGGCTGCCCTCCTCGAAATTCATGATCCGGACCAAGGGGTAGCCCATGTCGATGATCTGCTCGTTGAGCTTGCGATGTTCGCGGCCGTGCATGGCCTCCTGCCCGATGAAGCCCGCTACCCGCTTCTTCAACACCGGGTCGGTGATCTGGTCGGCGTAGTTACGCACGGACCTGATGAAGGATTCCTCGCCGGGAGGAAACGCGCCGGAAAGGAGCGACACCAAGTGACTGAAGACGATGTCGCCCTCGACGTAGTGCTTCTTCATGGGGGCCGGATCACCGAACCGGAAGTTCATCCGGCGCACCTTGGGCAACTCGCGCGCCGCGACACCTCGCCGGCCCTGCTCGACAACAGCCATGACGGAACTCCTTCCTGAGACGTCTCCATTGACGTCTGACCTGGCGATTCATATTAGTACTCTGAGTACTACTGGTAGTATCCATACCGAACCGCGTGAGCACAATAGGCAGCACGCGTGTGTCGCCCGAACCGGCAAACCACGGGCCAGGCACACGTACCATCACTGGTGATGAGAGGCGTGGAGAGTGTGAGTACAGCCATCGCGTCGAAAGTCGGCCCCGTCGCCGCCCGGCGTGGCGACCGCCGCAAGGTTGCCCGAGAAGAGTTGTTAGACGCCGCGTTTCGTGCCATCGACGCGAACGGCTCCACCGTCAGCATGGACGACATCGCCCGAGAGGCAGGAGTCGCCAAACCCAAGCTGTACCGGTATTTCGAAGACAAGGCCGACCTGCACAGTGCCGTATTGGAACGCGTGCAGGACATGGTGTGGAACGCGGCCATGGATCGGATCAATCTGATGACCGACTCGGCTCGCGAGTTGGTTGAGCACGGCGCCAACGAGTACGCCCGCATGATTTCTGATCACCCGAATGTGTTGCGCTTCATCGTGCACGGTCATTTCGTCAATTCCAGTGACGGCACCGAGCGTCTGGTGGAGACCGCGCAGCAGATGACGCACGACATCGCGGAGATACTGTCGAATGCGATCGATGACGAGACGGTGGACATCGACGACGCCGACCTGGCGGTCACCTCTGCCGCGGGCGCCATCGGCACCGCCACCGAATGGTTCCTGGGCCCCAATCAGCAACGTGCCGAACCAATGCCCATCGAGAGGTTCGTCGAGTACCTGACCACGGTGCTATCCGGACTGGCCGCGTCGATCGCCGAGTTCAACGGGCTGACGCTTGATCCGGACCAGCCGCTACACCTGGCGTTCACCAGCACACGCGGCGGCACCGCATGACCGACGGGATCCCCCTGGCACGCATCACCCGCGGCCGTGCACTGGGCAAGCTGGCGGCCGGACAGGCGGTGCGTACCGCAAGCAATCGCATCTCCATGATCGGGCGATCCGAAAAGGCGCGCGCGCTACTCGCGGAACGATCCACCCTGCAGGCAGCCGATCAGCTCGTAACCGTGCTGGGCAGCCTCAAAGGTTCGGCGATGAAGCTCGGCCAGCTGCTTTCGATGCTGGAAGTGGACATGGTGCCTGAGGCTCATCGCGAACGCTTCCGGCAGAAATTGGCGCGACTGCGCGATCAGGCTCCACGCGAACCGTTCACGGTGATGCTGCCGATCATCGAGTCCAATCTGGGGAAGCTGAACAAGAGCTTCCGCGATTTCGACGAGACTCCGGTCGCCGCCGCCTCCATCGGCCAGGTATACCGAGCAGTCCTGCACGATGGCCGCGAGGTCGCGGTGAAGGTCAAGTACCCCGGCGTGGACGACGCGGTACGCGCGGACATGCAGAATCTGGCACTCTTTACCAAATTCTGGCGCAAAGCGGTACCGACGCTGTCGAATTCGGCCTTCATGGAAGAGATCTCCATGAATTTGGAAAGCGAACTCGATTACCTGCGGGAGGCACGCACGCAACACGAGATCGCCGAACGCTATCGCGGACACCCCTTCATCGTGATCCCCGACTGTGTATCCGAGATGTGCACATCACAGGTTCTCGTGACGGAGTTCCTGGACGGCCAGTCGTTCCCTGTCATGCAGACACTCCCCGAGGATGAGCGCAACCGGATCGGTGAGCTGATTTTCCGGTTTTATATCGGATCGCTGTTCCAGGACAATGACTTCTGTGGCGACCCGCACCCGGGGAACATCCTGCGGTCGGCCGACGGCACCATCGGATTCGTGGACTTCGGTCTGTACAACCGGATGAACCCCGAACACGTTGACTTCGAACGGCACATCATGCGCGCCGCCACCGAAGGCCGCGCCGAGGACATGTATGAAGCGATGGTGTCGCGCGGGATCATCGACCCGCATGCAGACGTCAGCCCACAGGACTGTCTGGAGTACTGCCACGCGGCTTCGGGATGGAACCTCGTCGACGAGGAGATGACCATTACCCCAGAAATTGCTTCCAGCGCAATGATTCTCGCGGTCGACCCGCGTTCCAGCGAGTTCTCCGGCATGCGCCGCCAAAACCTGCCTCCCGAGCACATCTTCTCTCGCCGTGCGGATTTCTACACCTTCGGCGTACTCGGACAGCTCAATGTCACCGGCAACTGGCATCGCATCGCCCGCGAGTGGATCTACGGCGAGCCACCCGTCACGGAGATCGGTACCGCCATCGCCAAGTGGCGCGCCGCGCGCTAGCGCAGCAATCGGTCGATCGCGCGGCCGAACATCCACTGCCCGCCTATCTTCGCCAATCGGTCGAAGACCCGGGGCAGACCTCGAACATTCACATCCTCGGTCCAAACCACACGTGCACCGCCGCCCTGGGCATGCACCTCGATCTCGGCCCACCCCAGGATCAGGCTCCCCGTCTTCTCCAATCGGCAACGACCGGGACTCCCCGAGCGCGGCGGCTCCCATCGGGTAACTGTCATCGGGTCGTCAAAACCTATGGCCCCTAACCCTGTTCGCCCCACGAACGTGGTGCCGACCCGCGCCGGCGGATCGCTGGTCACCGACACCGTTGTCAGCGGGATGTGCTCGCTATGCCGTGGCCAGTCGGTGATGCGCGCGAACGCTTCAGCCACGGACAGCGCGCTGGTGCGCTCTATTCGGAGAAGGGCCATAAGCCAAACAACTTCGAGGTCGCCTTCTGTCCACGCAACGCAATGATGGTGTCTGCCAAAGTTTCTCCCGGATCGCGGTAGGTTATCCCGAGTTCGCGCTCACTGGGCGAGTCGTCGGACGCGGGCATCTGTGTGTAGTACTGCATGCCTGCCTCGGTCATCGGGGTACCCAGCGGCACATATCGGCCGACCTGATCCATCACCGTTCCCGCCACGCGCAGCACGGAGTCAGGCACCGGAACGGCCAGCACCGTACTGCCCGCCGCCTCGGTCAACAGATTCACCAACTCGTCCACCTCCAGCCGATGACCCCCCGCGGTGTAGCGCCGCGGGCCGTGCCCGGTCTCCAGCAGAGCGGCATGCAAGGCGGCCAGATCTCGGACGTCGACCACCAACCACGCCGCACTGCGTCCCGGGACCGACCTCATCAACAGTGCCCAGCGCACGCCCTCGGCCGCCTCACCGAACTGATCCCCGGCGGGAGGTCCGAGCACCATGCCCGGGTAGGTGATGGTCACCGGTGCGCCAGAGGCCTGCAGCTCGCGCACGTACAGCTCGACCCGCGCCTTGGACTGCCCGTATCCGTCGCTGCCTCCCGCGGCGGGCAGGTCGGCCTCGAACGTCCGCAGACCCGGCCGGAACAACGCAGTGATGCTCGAAACGTGCACTATCGGGTCCAGACCACGATCAACAGCCGTGCCAAGAACGTTCTGGGTGCCCTCCAGATTGATGGCCATCATCCGGTCGGCTTCGGTGGGATCGGTGCTGACCATGGCCGCGCTGTGCAGCACCGCATCGCACCCGTCGAGCGCGGTCTCGACCGACTCCCGGTCGGTGATGTCGCCGACGGTGTAGTCGGATACATCGACCCCCAGCGTCGCCACCGTGGTGTGCAACCGGGCTTCCTTGCGCACCAGAAAACGGACCTGATGCCCGGCATCGGCAATAGCCTTCGCCGTCCACCCGCCCACGAATCCGGTACCGCCCGTGACCAATACGCGCATCCTCACGTCCCCTCCGGCTTGGCGGACCGCTCCAATCAGGACATGGTAGGTCCTCGGCGACCTCCTACCGGGCGAATACGGAAGAGCCATGTGGCACCGTCCCCGGCACGGCGTGTGCCAAGATCGCTGGGTGCGTCTACGCCCCGCCCTCCAGCTCCTCGCCGTTCTCGCCGCCATAGCCATGGCCTGGGCGCCAACCGCGACTGCGCAACCCGAGCGCGTGGCGCCCATCGGGCACATCGGCGAGACACTGCATTTCGATTACGGCACCATCGGCGCCGATGTCACCGTGCACAACATCGAACCCACCGGGGTTCCTGCCGGAATGGCTCCCCCGCGCGGCATCATCTGGAAGGCGTACGTCACCATCCGTCCGACCAAGGTGCCCAACGCGTACGCGTTGCTGATGGCACTCAAGCTCGGCGGCATCTCACCGGAGACGGGCGATGCCTACGAGCCGCAACGCACCGATGAGCCTGACGATCTGAACTACGCGCTGCGCAACGCCCCGCAGGGTTCGACCGTGAGCGGAGCGGTGTACTGGGATGTTTATCGCGGACCGGTACGCCACATCGTGCTGCGGTCGTCTCAAACCCAGGTTCACCTGGCCCAGTGGGACCTCTGATACACCGCGCGCGAGCTGCTCAGCGGGGCTGGAACAGGTAATTCCGGAAGGTCTCGGTGACCTTGTCCACCGGCCGCCAAGAGTCGGCGCTCCACACCGACATCCGGTAATCCCGCGCCGTGAACCACGCGACAATGTCCTCGGCGGTGCGCCCGAACCGCTCCATGTGGCGATCCTCGACCTCCAGCATCATCGCCGGTCGGGTGCGCTCAAGGGTCTTCTCGCCGCTGACCAGAACGTCAAGTTCGGCGCCCTCGACATCGATCTTCACGAAATCGATCCGCTTGATGCTCAGCCGGTCACAGAACCCGTCGAACGTCTCGGTGTCGACAACCACTCGGATGTGCTCATCGAACTCGGCGTTTGAGCCCAGCCCGTCGGCCCCGGCATCGACGAAGGACCGGCCGGTAATGGGCTTGCCGTTGCGCAGCGGAACGCTCATGACCTGTTCACCTGGATTGGTCCCCAGCGCCACGGCATGCCGGCGCACGTTCTGCGCACTGCGTAGACCCAGGGCCGCCGACGAGGTGGCATGGGCGAACCGCAGCGGCTCCAGGCTGTACACCAGACCATCGGCACCCACCAGGCGCGCCAGCTCCGCCGTGTAGAAACCGGCAGCCGCACCCACGTCCAGACACACATCCCCGGGCTTGACCACCTGTGCGATACCCACCAGCTCGGTTTCCACCCAGGGGGTGGTGCGGGCGAGTGTGCGCAGGCCCTGCCCCACCACGGCGTCACGAATCTCGCCGAAGGCCGTCACGCGCCGCGTCATATGGTGCTCCTCAGGGTTGGTCATCAACATGGGTCGCAGTCTCGGAACCGCGCCAAGTATAGGTAGCGTGCCGGTCATGCCGATTCAGGTCAGCACCGCGACGGCTGCCGACAGCGCTGAAGTCGCGGCCGTCGCCGCCCGCACCTTCCCGCTCGCCTGTCCCCCCTCCTCGACCCCGGAGGACATCGCGGCATTCATCGCGGCCAATCTCAGCACGAGCAACTTCGACGAGTACATCCGAGAACATCGGGTACTGGCAGCACGCGAGAACGA
The DNA here is from genome assembly GCF_001632805.1 of Mycobacteroides chelonae CCUG 47445. Taxonomy (NCBI): domain Bacteria; kingdom Bacillati; phylum Actinomycetota; class Actinomycetes; order Mycobacteriales; family Mycobacteriaceae; genus Mycobacteroides; species Mycobacteroides chelonae. Next base: position 2,987,781 of record NZ_CP007220.1, read on the forward strand.
CGTCATCGTCGGGTACGCGATGCTCGTGGACGGCGTCGCCGAGGATCCCGACGTGCAGCGGGCCGTCACCCTGCGGCCCGCGATGCAGCTCTCCAAGATGTATGTGCTGCCCGAATTCCATCAGGCCGGTGTGGCGGGCGCGCTGATGGACGCGGCACTTACCGAAGCCGCCGCGCGCGGCGCGACGGGAGTCTGGCTGGGCGTCAACCAGGAAAATGAACGCGCGCAGCGCTTTTACGCCAAACACGGCTTCAACCGCAGCGGTACCAAAACATTCCAGGTGGGTGAGCGTCTGGAGAAGGACTACGTGATGCAGCGGGTCATAGAGAACTCGGTAGCGGCGCCGCGCTGAGCGCCAATAGCCGCGAGGTGGCACGCAGGTACTTCTTGCGGAAACCGCCGGCCACCATCTCGTCATCGAAGATCGTGTCCAGCTTCGCCCCCGAGGCCTCGACCGGAATGCCCGCGTCGTACAGACGGTCCGTCAGGGCGACGATCCGTAGCGCCACCGCCTGATCGTGCACCTGCTCCACGCCCGCGATGAACACCGCTGTCACCCCTTCGATCAGCGTCAGATACCGCGACGGATGCATGCTCGCCAGGTGCCGGCACAGATCGTCGAACTGGTCGAAAGTGGCACCGTCGATGGATGCCGCCAGCTCACGAAGCTCGTCATCGGTGTGGGGCTCGGGAGCCGGCGGTAGGTCGCGGTGCCGGTAATCGGGCCCCTCGACCCGCACCGTGTTGAAGATCGCCGACAGCGTGTTGATCTCACGCAGGAAGTCCTGTGCCGCGAACCGACCCTCACCGAGCTGCTCGGGCAGCGTGTTGGAGGTCGCGGCGATCGACACGCCGCGCGCCACCAGCTCCGAGAGCAGCCGCGACACCAGCGTGGTGTTGCCCGGGTCATCCAGCTCGAACTCATCGATGCACACCACCGTGTAGTCCGACAGCAGCTCGATGCACTCCAGGAAGCCGAAAACGCCCGCTACCTGTGTCAATTCCCCGAAGCTCGCAAACGCCTTGGGGCCGGGAACGGTGTGATAGATGGACGCCAAGAGGTGCGTCTTACCGACACCGAACCCGCCGTCGAGATAGATCCCGACCCCGGGCAGCACCTCGCGCTTGCCGAACAGCTTCTTCTTACCCGCACGGCGGGTCGTCGCCTCCTGGGCGAAAGCGCGGCACGATTCCACCGCTGCGGCCTGCGTCGGCTCGTTGGGGTCGGGCCGGTACGAGTCGAAACTCACCGAAGTGAACGTCGGAGGCGGCACCAGCTGGGCAATCAGCCGCTCGTTGGAGACGGTGGGGTGCCGGTCAGCAAGGTGCTGGAGGGTCAATGCGGCACCGGATTGCGGATCAGTCACACGGGCAGCGTAACGGCGTGTTGAGATCTTCTTGTGGCCGACAGTGACGGTGAACAGGTGATTCGGGGCCCGGCTGGGATACAGCTCACACAGCTGACCACCGGTGCGCCCGCGGATCCCAGCGAGCTGGCAGACCTGTACGACTACCCCGACGGCAATGCACTTTGCGTGCGCGCCAACATGATTGGCAGCCTGGACGGCGCGGCGACGATGACCGGATTGTCCGGCGGACTGGGCGGCGACGGCGATCGCGCGGTGTTCGCGGCCATGCGCGCCAACGCCGATGTGATTCTCGTCGGGGCGGGCACCGTGCGGGCCGAGCGGTATCACGGCGCGCATCTGCCGGTCGGCCTGCGCCAGCGCCGCCAGGCCCGCGGGCAGGGGGAGGTTCCGGTGATTGCCGTGGTCACGGGTTCGGGAACGGTGGACCCAAGCACTCCCCTGTTCACCGAGTCGGAGATCGCGCCCATCGTGGTGACCACAGCGTCCGGAGCAGCGAACGTCGCCTCCCGCGTGTCCGGTGCGCAGGTCCTCGTTGCCGAGCATGCCGGGAAGGTCGACCTGCGCGCCGCGTTGGCGGAGCTGCACCGTCGCGGTCTGTCCCGGGTGCTGTGTGAGGGCGGTCCATCACTGCTCGGCACCCTGCTCGCGGCCGAGCTCGTCGACGAGCTGTGCCTGACGGTGGCGCCCACCACGGTCGGTGGCGGTGGGGCCCGGATCGTGTCCAGCCCCACCGAGGTACTCACGTCGTGGCGGCGGGTGTTGCTGCTCGCAGATGCGGACGGCTACCTCTTCACGCGGCACGTCCGGGCTTGAGGAACATTCACCCGATACTGTGGTCGGCATGCGTGCACGGCTGACGGGGGCGATGGCGGTTGCCGTGATACTGGCTGGGTGTGCTCCCGGCCCCTCGGCGGGACCGCATTTCGCCATGGACGAGGGCCACGGAAATGTCGGCCCCGCCACCACAGCGCCGCCGGACGGCCCGCCGTCCATCGACAAGCCGAAGGTCGACCTGTCCTGGCAGGACTGCACCCGTGAGGTGCTCGGCAGCGCCAACATCACCACGTCGCCGACATTCACGCTCGAATGCGCCGAGTACAAGGCCCCGCTGGATCCGATCAACGGCGCACCGGGCAGCGTGACCCTGGGCGCGGTGCGTGCCAAGACCTCGCAGACACCTGCCGACGCGGGCCCCCTGGTGTTCACCACCGGCTCGGATCTCCCCTCCTCGGTGCAGCTGGCGACATGGCTCAATGGCCCCGGTGCACAGGTGCTCAAGCAACGTCCCGTCGTCGCGGTCGATCGCCGCGGTATCGGACGATCCGACGCCATCACATGCCGTGACACCTGGGATCTGCGGGATATGCGGGACTTGGCGCAAAACCGTGGCGGAGACGATCCGGTAGCGAGTCTGGGCAAGATCGTCGAGACGGCGACCACCAACTGCACCGACACCATCTCCCCCGGCGACTCCGCCTACAACGACGCGCACGCCGCAGAAGACCTGGAGGCGCTCCGCGCCCAATGGGATGTGCCCAACCTGGCGCTCCTCGGCATCGGCAGCGGTGCCCGAGTCGCACTGGCGTACGCGGGATCCCATCCCAACAAGGTCGCCCGGCTGATGCTCGACTCGCCGGTGGCCGCCGACATCACCGCCGAGGCCGCCGCCGAGCAGCGACTCAAGGGCCAGCAATCGGCATTCGACGCATTCGCGGCCCAGTGTGTGGCGAACAACTGCCCACTGGGACCCGATCCCGCGGGTGCCGTCGGCGACCTGCTGAACCGCGCTCAGAACGGCGGACTGCCGTGGTCGCGGGCGACGGTTGTCAGGGCGATCACCACCGCGTTGGCATATCCGGTCGGCGACGGCACCGCCGTCGTGCAGAACCTCGCGAATGCGCTGAACGCAGCGCGCGGCCCCGATAGCGGCGCGCTCACCCCGCTGGTGGACCGGGCCAACGCGCTGCGCGATTCCGACGGGCAGTTCGTGAACTCGTGCAGTGACTCGCTGGCACGGCCCACCCCCGACCGGGTACGCGAGCTGGTGGTGGCCTGGGGCAAGCAGTACCCGCTGTTCGGGCGCACGTCCGCCCTCGAACTGGTGAACTGCCTGCAATGGCCCAGCGGATCCAAGCCGAACCCTCCGCAGGACCTGAAGATCAACGTGCTCATCCTGGGCGGGCAACACGACCCGATCTCCGGCAGCGAGGGCGTCTCGGCGACCGCCGCGGTGATCATCAACGCCAAGGCGGCCAGCAAGCGCGTCATGTGGCAGGGCATCGGCCACGGCGCGATTGTCTACACCGGATGCGCACAGCCGCCCGCCCTGGCATATCTCAACGACGGAAAGCTCCCCGAGACCGACACGTTCTGCCCGGCCTAGTCGTACTTGCCGGAACTGCACTGGGCGCTCAAGGTACGGTGCCTGCGTGGTGTCAGTCGATACGTTCATTTCGGGCTTCAAGAATTCGTTGAAACCTCCGACCGCACCGCCATCGGTCGCGACGATCCTGCGGTCGGTGCTGTGGCCCGTCGCGATCATGTCGATCATTCACCGCGCCTACGTGCTGGGCACCAACGGCTACATCACCGACGACTTCGGGCCGGTATACCGGGCCGTCATCGCCTTCAAACGACACCAGCCGGTGTACAACGAGAACTTCAGCTACGTCGATCCGCATTACATCTATCCACCCGGCGGCACACTGCTGCTCTCCCCGTTCGGATATCTGCCCGTTGACGCGTCGCGGTACTGGTTCATCAGCATCAACGCCGTCGCCATCGTGATCGCGGCCTACTTCCTGCTGCGGCTGTTCAACTTCACGCTGGCCTCCGTGGCCGCGCCTGCGCTACTACTGGCCATGTTCTGCACCGAGAGTGTCACCAACACACTGGTTTTCACCAACATCAACGGCGTCATGCTGCTGCTCGAGGTGCTGTTCTTCCGCTGGCTACTGAATGGGAACGCGAAGTCCGATTGGCTGGCCGGTGTCGCGATCGGGCTGACACTGGTGATCAAACCGCTGCTGTTACCGCTGTTGTTGTTGCCGCTACTCAACCGGCAGTGGCGGGTGTTCGTGGCTGCTATCGGCATCCCCGCGTTCTTCAACGCGGTAGCGATGTTCGGCCCGCACAAGGTCAGGATCGTCGACGGTTGGGACTACTTGCGGCGCACCGTGAAATACCTGGGTGAAACCCGCGATTACTTCAACAGCTCCATTGCCGGAAACGCGGTGTACTACGGGCTTCCCGCACCCTTGACCGCCCTGCTGCGCGTCGCGTTCCTACTGATCGCCCTGGTGAGTGTGTGGCTCCTCTACAAGTACTACCGCCGCCGCGACCCCAGGTTCTGGGCGCTGACCACCGGTGGTGTGGTGCTGACGGCCTCGTTCCTGTTGCTGGGGCTGGGGCAGGGCTACTACTCGATGGCGCTGTTCCCGTTCGTGATGACGATCGTGCTGCCCAATTCGGTGTTGCGGAACTGGCCGGCCTGGCTGGCGATCTACGGGTTCTTCTCCATGGACCGCTGGCTGCTGGTGCATTGGCCCACCACGGGCCGCGCCCTGGAATATCTGAAGATCACCTACGGATGGTGCTTGCTGCTGATCGTCGTAATGATGGTGCTGGTGCTTCGGTATCGGGATGCCAAGGCCGCTGGCACACTGGATAGCGGGCTAGATCCAGACTGGATGAGCGCGGCGATAGGCACTAAGGAGTCAGCGGACGATGACGACATCGAACGACCCGAAGGTGAATCTGACCGACGAGCAGTGGCGGGAGCGGCTGACTCCTGACGAGTTCGCGGTGCTGCGCCGCGCCGGCACCGAACGCCCTTTCGTCGGTGAATACACCGACACCAAGACCGAGGGCGTGTACGCCTGCCGAGCATGCGGGGCCGAACTATTCCGCAGCACCGAGAAGTTCGAATCCCATTGCGGCTGGCCGTCGTTCTTCGACCCGACCAACTCGGACGCGGTGATCCTGAAGCCGGACAAGTCGCTGGGCATGCGTCGCGTCGAGGTGCTGTGCGCCAACTGCCACAGCCACCTGGGGCACGTATTCGAGGGCGAGGGATATCCCACGCCCACCGATCAGCGCTACTGCATCAACTCCATCTCGCTGCGCCTGCAGCCCGCCGAAACCTAGGTTGGGGCGGTTTCGTCTCGCACAAATTCGCCATAACCTCGGTCTCGGCGAAATGGTCTAGGGCAGGCGGGCGACGAGTTCCTCGGCGGAGACCCGCGGGCCGGTGAAGAACGGCGTCTCCTCGCGCACATGCAACCGTGCCTCGGTGGCACGCAGGTCGCGCATCAGGTCGACGATGCGATACAGCTCGGGTGCCTCGAAGGCCAGCAGCCACTCGTAGTCGCCGAGTGCGAAGGCGGGCACGGTGTTGGCACGCACATCCTTGTAGGCACGCGCGGCGATACCGTGATCGGCGAGCATCTTGCGCCGCTCCTCATCGGGCAGCAGGTACCAATCGTAGGAGCGCACAAAGGGATACACGCAGATGTAGGCGCCGGGCTCCTCCCCCGCGAGAAACGCCGGGATGTGGCTCTTGTTGAACTCGGCGGGCCGGTGCAGGGCCGCATTGCTCCATACCGGGGTGCTGGCCCGGCCCAGGGCGGTGGTGCGGCGGAAATCGCTGTACAGCGCCTGCAGCTTCTCGATGGACTCGGCGTGCGACCAGATCATGAAGTCGGCGTCGGCGCGCAGGCCTGCCACGTCGTAGATGCCACGAACCACGACACCATCGTCCTCATGCCGTTTGATCAGGGTGGCCACCTCGTCGGCGGCACCGTCGCGGTCCTCGCCCAACCCTCCTTCGCGCACCTGGAACACCGAGAACATCAGGTAGCGAATGGTCGAGTTGAGGGTGTCGAAATCGAGGCTAGCCATGCCCCCATCGTGCCACGCTGTCCTGTGCCGCTCGAGAGGCGGAGGACACACAAGCCGGTACTCCGATGCCATCCAGGTACGAGCCGGCCACGGCGATCCCCGGCGGCAACCCGCCGCGGATGACGTCGGCGACGTCGGCGTGGCCGGGTCCGTACTGCGGCATGGCGTCGATCCATCGGGCCAGTGCCGTATCGATGGGCGTCACCGACGCGCCCAGCACGGTTTCGAGGTCGGTGACGGCCCAGTGCAGCAGCTGCTCGTCGCTGGTGGCTCGCGCCACGGTGTCGCCGAAACGGCCGTAGGACAAACGCACCACCTGGGTGCTTCGTCCGCGCATTCCCCATTTACCGGTCGAGAACGTCAAAGCCTTGGTGTGTAGGGCTTCTCCGGATGCGACGAGCACGCCCGAGTTGGCCGGAATGGGGGCATCGCCGGGCAACGTCATTGCCACGACCACCGAGGACGCCACCGGCACGGCGCGCGCAGCCTCCGCTGATTCGGGTGCCACCGCATCGAGGATGTCCGCGGCGCGAGGCGCGGGCACCGCGACAATGACCACGTCCGCGTGCTCGGATGCGCCGTCGCCGGTGACCGCCCAACTCTCACCGTCACGCGCGATGCCGGTCACCGCGAGCCGCCGGTGTTCGGCGCGGGCGCGGCGCCAGAGTGCTTCCACCAGCACCGCGTAGCCGCCGTCGATGGCACCGAAGATGCCGGTGGCCGATATTGGCGGCAATGCTTGGCGGGCAGCGACCAGCAGGCTGCCCGCCCCCTCGTCGAGGGCCCGGGCTATCCCGGGCGCGGCCGTCCGCAGGCCGGTCGTCGCGGCCGAACCCGCGTACACGCCACCGAGCAGGGGGTCGACGAGCCGCGCGACCACCTGCGGCCCGAATCGCAACGAGACCAGATCGGCAACGGTGGGATCGGCTCCCACAGTCCAGTGCATATCGCGCTCAGGCTCGCTGTCGATGCGCGCCACGGTCTCCTCGTCGACGAGGCCGACCACCGAGGACCCCGAGGCCGGGATGCCGTTCACCGTGCGCGCGGGCAGCGGGTGCAGACTGCCGCCGGCGTAAATGAGCGGCCGCGCACCGGTGGTATCGATCCGGCGGTCGGCCAGGCCCAGTTCATCCAGGAGATCCAGTACCTCGGGGCGCCGGGTGATGAATGCCTCGGCGCCGATATCGACCCGGTGCTCACCCAGGGTGATGGTGCGAAGGATTCCACCCAGCTGCTCGGCGGGGTCGTACACGGTGATGCGCGGACCATCTCCGAGTTCGCACCGCAGCCGATATGCCGCCGTCAGCCCCGAAATACCGCCCCCCACAACGGCAATGGAGGGTGAAGACGACCGCGCCGCTGAGGTCACAACGAATGCACCAGCGCCACCGCATCGGTGAGGACTACCGGATCGGTATCCGGCAGCACGCCGTGTCCCAGATTGAAGATATGTCCGGCGGCACCGTCGGCCACTGCCTGGCGACCCTCAGCGACGATCCGGCGCACCTCGCGCTCCACCACGGGCCACCCGGCCAGCAGTACCGCTGGATCAAGGTTGCCCTGCAAGGCTTTTCCAGCGCCGACCCGACCCGCCGCCACATCCAGTGGGGTGCGCCAGTCCACACCGACCACACTGGCGCCGGCCTCTCCCATGGCGCCCAATAGCTCGGCGGTGCCCACTCCGAAGTGCGTCATGGGCACGCCCTCATGGGCGAATTCATCGAAAATCCTTGTGCTGTGCGGCAACACGGCCGAGCGGTAGTCGGCCAGCGACAACGCGCCGGCCCACGAGTCGAACAGCTGCAGCGCGTCCACACCGGCGTCGAGCTGTGCACGCAGGAACGCGATGGTGACATCGGTCAACGCGGTCATCAACGCATGCCAGGTCTGCGGATCGCCCTGTAGCAGCGCCTTGGTGCGCTGATGGTGGCGACTCGGGCCGCCCTCGACCAGATAGGAGGCCAGCGTGAAGGGCGCACCGGCAAAACCGATCAATGGGGTCGCACCCAGCTCGGCGACCAGCAGTCGCACGGCGTCACTGACGGCCTCGACCTGTCCGGGTTCCAGGCGCGGCAGCTTCGCCACATCGGCGGTGGTGCGCACCGGGTTGGCGATCACGGGACCCACATCGGGAACGATGTCCAGATCGATCCCGGCCGCCTTGAGCGGGACCACGATGTCGGAGAACAAGATGGCGGCATCTACCTGGTGCCGGCGGATCGGCTGCAGCGTGATCTCGCAAACCAGTTCAGGATTAAAACAAGCGTCCAGCATGGCGTGGTCGGCGCGCACCGCGCGGTACTCGGGCAGCGAACGCCCGGCCTGCCGCATGAACCACACCGGGGGGCGGCTGGGGGCTCTTCCAGCGGCAGCCGCCAGATAGGGAGAAAGCGGCAGCTCACGACGGGTTTTTGCCTGCGTCGCGCGATCTTCATTCAATCCGGTCATCACTGCCCATGCTGCCATGGCAACCTTGCACGGCGCGCCTGCGGGAGCATGTCGGCCCAGCGCGCTACCGTCCATTGCTGTGACGTCTGCCGAACCAGCCCCGTTCCGCGCGGCGGTCGACGCGATGAACTCCGTGACCGTGCGTCCGGAGATCGAGCTGGGCACTATTCGTCCCCCGCAGCGATTGGCTCCGTTCAGCTATGCGCTCGGCGCGGAAATCAAGCACCTCGACACCGATAACGTGCCCGAACAATCCGAAGGTGATGCGTTTGGCAGGCTAATCCTGCTGCACGACCCGGAGGGTGATGAGGCGTGGAACGGCACGATGCGGCTGGTCGCCTACATCCAGGCCGATCTGGACGCCACCGAGGCTGTGGACCCGTTGCTGCCGGAAGTTGCGTGGAGCTGGCTCGTGGATGCCCTGAACACCCGCACCACGGATCTGACGGCGCTGGGTGGAACCGTGACCGCAACCACCTCGGTCCGCTATGGCGATATCGCCGGCCCGGGGCGCGCCCATCAGTTGGAGCTGCGGGCGTCCTGGACCGCCACCGGCACCGATATCGAAACCCACGTCGAAGCATTTTGCGAGGTGCTGGAGCATGCGGCGGGCCTACCACCGGTAGGTGTGACCGACCTGGGGTCGCGCCACCGCGCTTAGCGCCTACGCTGCTGACTCAGATATGGACACCGACTCCGAGCTTCCCGAACCGACACCACTGCTTCGCCCCGCCGAAGGGGTGCCGCCGATCACCGCCTCAACGGATGAGATCCGTATGGCGGCTAAACGTTTGGCATCCGGGACGGGCGCATTTGCGGTCGACGCGGAGCGGGCCTCGGGATTCCGGTACTCCAACCGGGCCTACCTGATCCAGATACGCCGCCGCGGAGCCGGAACCGTGCTGCTGGATCCGACCAACGTTCCGGACGCACTCGGGCCAATCGTCGAGGTGCTGGGTGCCGACGAGTGGATCTTGCACGCCGCCGACCAGGATCTGCCCTGCCTGGCCGAACTGGAAATGAGACCGCCGTCGCTCTATGACACCGAATTAGCCGGGCGGCTGGCCGGTTTCGAGAAGGTGAACCTGGCCGCGATGGTCCATCGACTGCTGGGACTGGGTCTGGCCAAGGGACATGGCGCCGCCGACTGGTCTAAACGTCCGCTACCGGACGATTGGCTCAACTACGCGGCGCTGGACGTCGAGGTGCTCGTCGAGCTACGCGAGAAGATCGCAGAGGTTCTGGCCGAACAAGACAAGACCGAGTGGGCCCGGCAGGAATTCGAGTACCTGGCCCACACACCGGCCTCGGCGACCCGACGGGACAACTGGCGTCGCACCTCCGGAATCCACAAGATTCGCAAGCCCGGACAGTTGGCGGCGGTACGCGAATTATGGCTCAGCCGTGACGAACTGGCCCGGGCACGCGATGTGGCCCCCGGACGTACGCTGCCCGATTCGGCAATCGTGGAAGCTGCCATGGCAGATCCGAAGACACGCAACGAACTGATCGCTCTCCCGGTCTTCGGCGGCCCCCGGCAGAAACAGCAGGCCGACCGATGGCTCGCAGCGCTGGCGAAGGCACGCAACGCAGACGCCCCGCCGCCGGTCAATGAACCCACCACCGGTCCACCGCCGGTATCGCGGTGGTCGCGACGCAAGCCCGAGGCCTACGCCCGCCTGGAAGCCGCGCGCACGGCCCTGTCGGCGCTCTCCGAGCAGATCTCGGTACCCGTGGAAAACATCGTCACCCCGGAAATCGTGCGGCGGCTCTGCTGGGACTGGGACGGCAACGGAGACGTCGAGGAACTACTCGCCGGCCACGGCGCCCGCCCATGGCAGCGGGCACTGACCGTGCCGATACTGACCGAAGCGCTGACCGACTGAGCAGGCGATTCACGCCAGGCTCGTCGATGTGCACAGCTCCGAACTTTCATGGAACCAAATAACCCCGGGGCCCGTCGTAGTAAGTAATCAACGACTTATGTCCCGGCCAGGAGAACACCCATGACTCTGCGCACGAACCCGGAGAGCTTGCGCGATCTGGCAACACGGTTCGATGAGATCGCCGGCAACATCACCTACATCGCTGGGCAGTACGACGCTTCCGGCGCCACCGGCGCCCTCCCAGGCAGTAAAGCTGGTGTAACGGCAGCAGCGACGACACAACCCGTACGAGAGGCGTACGAAGGCACCGCGAAGAAACTGCAATCAATGGCCACGACCACACGTGCAAACGCCGCCAACTTCGAAAGCTTGGAAGGTGCCAACACCGCGGCAATACGCGGGGCAGCACAACGATGAGCCTTACCGTTTCGCAAGCGCGCGCATGGGACCCGTCGTTTCTGGACAAGTTAGCCACCGGACTCGAAAACGGAAACACCAGCTACGAAGGCCAACTCGATAAGGCCCTGCGCGAAGCCGAGGAAGAGCACAGCCGAGGCAGTGGCAAGGAGGCCGACGCCCGTCTGGCGGCCGCACAAAAAGAACACTCAATGGGCATGCGGATCGCCAAGGCGATTGATGCCGGTGTCGCGTCGTTACGGGCGGGGGCGACCCGCATGGGCGATGCCCGCAACGTGGCTTTGGCCCGCGTGGATGACGCGCTACACGAGCAGTTCGAGGTTTCCGATGCGTGGAAGGTTTCCCTGTCAGCGGCGCAGGCCAATGACAAGAACGCGCCCGCACGCCGCGATCATCATCAAGCACTCGTTGAGGACGGACGGCACAAACTCGTCGAGGCGGACGAAGCCGTGTCCTTCGACCTCGATGCCAAGTTCGACGAGATCAAGGCTTGGTCAAAAGACGAGGCCCAGGGTGATGACTACGAACCTCCTTCCCTGCAAGGAAAGTCGCGGGAGGAAGTCGCCCAGATCGTCAAATCCGCAGAGTTCCAGGAGTGGATGAAGGAGCATCCGGATGCGGCCAAACCAATCCTCGATGCCGCATTCGATGCGGGACAACTGGACCCCAACGACCCCATGTATAAGAATTTCCTTCAGGGATACTGGCAACGAGAGGCGTTAGAAGCGGCGGGAATTGACCCGTCGACATGGGATCCTTCCAAGGGCGCCCAAGCGAATGCGGACACCATCCGCAAGGTGTACGAGTACTACGGCAAGTTGTTCCTAGACCATCCGGAGCTTCAGTGGGCGGGCATGGCCAACATGATCGGCCCGTCCTTCGCCGGGGCGTTCTACGACTTAGATCAAATGCAGCAAGTGGCTAAGCAGATAGAAGCGAACCTCCCGAACATCCCAGGGATTCCGGACCAGATCAAAGATAGAATCCACCAGCTCGCGAACATGCCTGCAAGCGAGCTGCAGTTCTACCAAACAACCCTGCTGTCCATGCAGAAGGAAATCTTCATGGACCAAGCCGCCATGCATGAGGCGTATCTGAACGGCGGCACCGCCGAGACGGACAGATTGTTCAGAGCAGGTTTGTTGGACCCGCCCACCCAAAAAGCCTGGCATGAAATCGCCGATGGAGCAGCAACAGGGAATCCAGAGCTCATTGCCAAGGGAAACACGCAACTTCTACATCGTGAGCAGTGGGACATAATCGCCGATGACTACGACCGCATGCGCAACCATCCGGGCACAGGCGGCGTGGTCACTTGGGGTATGACCATGCTGGGAGCCCCATCGATACCGGGTGCGCATTCATACGCCGAATTGTTCCCGGAGACATTCAAATTCGACCCGCCGGGCCCCGGCTCGATCGAAGTGAAGACACCATTCCCCAACGGAAACATCTCGTACGCCGACCAACGCTGGAACCTCATCACTCAGGACACCCTGCCCGCTTATCAGAACCTGCTGCGTGACAATCCGGACCTCGCGCGCCAAATCATTGAGTCGAACTTTAATCAACGCATGGAAAGTCAGCGGCTTGGCAACCAAATCGATGACATCGTGAAGCGCTTCATCGACGGCTGGAAAGTTGAGATCCACCGATGAGGAAGTTGCAGTGCCTCCTACTCATCACAACGATGCTGGTCAGTGGTTGCGCTGGCTGGATCCGAGAAGGGAAAGAAGTGACCGGACCTACTGTCAATGACCAGGGATTTTCACTGCTTACCGAGGCCGGTATCGCCGAAATCGAACGCAGTAAACACGCCCGGTTTGACTTAAGAAACCGGGAACTCACCAGACAAGCCGTGGGACTCGCGGGTTCAAAAAGCGAGCCGATGATTGGCACCCCCGGCGGCGCCGAACTCACATTCACCTTCTTGGGGCCCTCCGCCGAGGAGAACGTTGTCACACAGAACATAACGTTCGCATCCACCGATCTAGCAGACACACTTGACCTCATCGTTTGGTTCAGCGCGCCAGCCACTATCGAGGATGCCCACGCCGAGCTGCGCTCTGGGATCTACCGCTGGGGATTCCGACCAGAAGATGTTCAGCGCTGGATCACAAACTCGACCAAACGCGACGACGATAAGGAGTTTCTAGGCATGGGAGTCGGCCTCGCGGGACTAATCGTCGGTGTCACCGCAAGGAGAAAGAACGGCAACGATGTTTACGAGTACCAGCTCTACCTCGACCCGGCGTTGTACACGGCCGATGCGATAGACGCCATCAAGAAGACCGGCAAGCACATTTGACAGAATCTCGATAGCTCGCAGAACGCGCCGAAAGGCGGGACTCAGAGTTAGTCGACCTGCTGCGTGGCCGGGTTCACGGTGCTCTCCCCGATCTCGCGGCTCATCGCGGCCACCCAACCGGTGATCTTGCGGGCGATGTGCTGGTCGGTCAAACCGAGCTGCTCAAGAACCTGTCCGCGCGATGCGTGATCCAGGAACTGTTGCGGCACACCAATGTTCCGGGCCGGAATGTCGACATCGGCATCCTGCATCGCCGCCGTCACCGCGCTACCCGCTCCGCCGTGCACGCCGCTGTCCTCCAGGGTCACCACCAACCGGTGCTGGCGAGCCAGCTCGATCACATGGCCGGGCACCGGAAGCACCCAGCGCGGATCGACGACGGTCACGCCAATCCCCTGCTTACCAAGCCTCTCGGCCGTCGCCAACGCCGTCGAGGCGAACGAGCCGACCGCCACCAACAGCACATCGGCATGCAATCCGCTGAGCGGCCGCGCCAATATGTCGACACCATCGCGCCGCTCGACCGCCGGGATATCCTCCCCGACTTCGCCTTTCGGGAACCGCAGCGCGGTCGGTCCGTCATCGACCGCCAGCGCCTCGGTCAGCTCCTCACGCAGCCGCGACGCATCACGCGGCGCCGCGACCCGCATCCCGGGCACCACGTTCAGGATCGACAGGTCCCACATGCCGTTGTGGCTGGCCCCGTCGCTTCCCGTGATACCGGCCCGGTCCAGTACGAACGTCACCGGAAGCTTGTGCAGTGCAACGTCCATCATCACCTGATCGAACGCACGGTTCAGGAAGGTGGAATAGATCGCGACCACCGGGTGCAGGCCGCCCATCGCGAGCCCGGCCGCGGAGGTGACGGCGTGCTGCTCGGCGATACCGACGTCGAACAGCCGGTCGGGAAAACGCTCACCGAACTTGCTGAGCCCGGTCGGGCCCGGCATGGCTGCGGTGATGGCCACGATGTTGCGGTGCTCGCTGGCCACCTCGATGAGCGAGTCGGAGAACACCGATGTCCAGCCCGGCGCCGACGCCTTGATGGAGCGGCCCGTCTTCGGGTCGATGATGCCGGTGGAATGCATCTGCTCGGCCTCGTCGTCCTCGGCCGGCGCGTACCCCATCCCCTTGCGAGTGATCACGTGCACGATGACCGGGCCACCGTAGCCACGGGCACGGCGCAACGCGTCCTCTACCGCGTGCTCGTCGTGGCCATCAACGGGCCCAACGTATTTGATGCCCAGATCGGTGAACATCACCTGCGGCGACACCGCGTCCTTGACCCCCACCTTGAGGCTGTGCATCAAGGCGTACGCCAGCGGTCCGACCACCGGCATGCCGCGCAGCAGCTTCTTACTCTCGTCGAGCACCTTCTCGTATGAGGGGGTGAGCCGCAGCCCGGCCAGGTGCGAGGCGAGCCCACCGATGGTCGGCGCATAGCTGCGCCCATTGTCGTTGACGACGATGATGATGCGCCGATGCGCAGCGGCGGCGATGTTGTTCAGGGCCTCCCAGCACATGCCGCCGGTGAGCGCGCCGTCGCCGACCACCGCGACCACATGCCGGCGGCGTTGGCCGGTCAGCTCGAATGCCTTCGCGAGTCCATCGGCGTACGACAGCGCGGTCGAGGCGTGGCTGGATTCCACCCAGTCGTGTTCGCTTTCGGCGCGCGAGGGATATCCGGACAAGCCGTCCTTCTGCCGCAGCGTGTCGAAGTCGCCGGAACGCCCGGTGAGGATCTTGTGCACGTACGCCTGATGACCGGTGTCGAAGACAATCGGGTCATACGGGGACTCGAAGACACGATGCAGGGCCAGAGTCAGCTCGACGACGCCCAGGTTGGGTCCAAGGTGGCCGCCGGTCGCGGCGACCTTATGGATCAGGAACTCACGGATCTCGTCGGCGAGTAAGTCCAGCTCTCGCTTCGAGAGACCCTGCAGGTCACCCGGTCCTCTGATGTCGTCAAGCATCAGGTCAGTCTACGCAGCGATTCAGATTCGGTCGCTTGGAGCGGAGCCAAAAACATCGGGCACTCCATCGTGATCTGCGTCAAGGGTCTCCTTGGCCTCGATCCGCCGATACGCGCGGTTACGCAGCCGCAGCACCACGGAGGCAACTGCCGCCGAGGTCAACGATCCGGCTAGTACTCCGACCTTGACGTGCTCGGCAGCCAACCCGGTGCCGAACGCCAGCTCGCCGATGAGCAGCGACACCGTGAAGCCGATGCCCGCCAGCAGCGCCACGCCGGCGATGTCGAGCCAGCTGAGGTCGTCGTCGAGATTGGCACGGGTGAATCGCGCCAGCAGGTAGGTGGTGAGGAAGATGCCAATCGGTTTACCCACCAGCAGGCCCAGCACCACGCCCAGCGCCACCGGATCCAGCAGCGCCTGCCACAGACCGGCGAACCCGCCCAGGGTGACACCCGCGGCGAAGAATGCGAACACCGGCACCGCCACACCCGCGGACACCGGTCGCATCCGATGCTCGAATCGCTCGGCCATCCCGTGTACGTCGGTACGGCCATCACGCCTGAGGACGGGAACGGTGAATCCCAGAAGCACACCCGCCACCGTCGCGTGCACCCCCGAGGCGTGTACCAGTGCCCAGGTCGTCAGCGCCAGCGGTACCAGCAGCCACCATTCCCGGCGACGGCGCTGCACCGCCACCCCGAACAGCGCGAGCGGGATGAGCGCCAGGCCCAGCGGCGCCCAGTGCAGCTCATCGGTGTAGAACACCGCGATGACGATGACGGCCAGCAGGTCGTCAACCACCGCCAGGGTGAGCAAGAAGGTGCGCAGCGCCGAGGGCAGATGGGTAGAAATCACGGCGAGCACAGCGAGCGCGAAGGCGATATCGGTGGCCGTCGGTATCGCCCAGCCACGCATGGCCTCGCCACCACCGGATGCGTTGACCGCAAGATAGATGGCGGCAGGAACGAGCATGCCGCCGACCGCCGCGACGATCGGCAACGCGGCTCGTCCCGGGTCGCGCAGATCGCCCGCCACGAACTCGCGTTTGAGTTCGACGCCCACGACGAAGAAGAAGATGGCCAACAGCCCGTCGGTCGCCCAGCCCGCCAAGGTGAGATTCAGGTGCAAGCGCTCCGGCCCGACTGTGATGGCCCCCAGCCGGTAGTACCAGGAGCTCCACGGCGAGTTGGCCCACAGCAGTGCGGTCACCGCGGCCACGACCAGCAGCACACCACCGACGGTTTCCTTGCGCAGGATCTCCGCGGCACGAGAGGACTCCGCCCACGATCCGCGGGTGAAGACGCGTTGGCGCAGGCGCATGGCTCGGTGTCCGTTCCTTGTGGCAGGGCAAAGTTCCGCCGACCAGACTTCCCGGCACACCTAGGGCCCTACTTTATAAGATCTTTACGCCTGCCGCTGTCTCATCGGGTGAGCAGCGCAAAGCTTTCGATGTGGTGCGTCAGTGGGAACGCATCGAAGAGCCGCAGCTCACGCACCCGATATCCACGTTCCAGGTACAAGCCCACATCGCGCGCGAATGCCGCTGCCTCACAACCGATATGGATAACCCTTGGTACGCCCGCCTCGGCAATTCGCCCGATGACATCACGGCCGGCACCCGCCCGGGGCGGGTCCAGCACGGCGACATCGGCCTTACCCAGGTCACGCAGGGCGTGACGTACCGATCCGCAGATCATGCTGACCTGTCGCAGGTCTCCCAGGGCATTCTTGGCGCTGCGGAATGCCGGCCGGGAGGTGTCGACGCTGACCACACGCCCCTTGGTTCCCACCCCTTCTCCCAGTGCCGCGGCGAAAACCCCGACGCCACCGTACAAATCCCAGGCGGTCATGCCCGGTTCCAGCTCGGCCCACTCGGAGACCAGCCGGCTGTAGGTGTTCGCCGCGTCGCGGTGCGCTTGCCAGAAAGCCGTTACCGGCACCAACCAGTGCCGGTCCCCCACTTTCTGGACCGCTACGTCTTCACCCTCGACCACCGAACGTCCACGCAGAACATGCCGGCGCCCCTGATCATCCATCACCGCGTGCAGCGGCCCCTCCGCACCGAGAGCCGGTTCATCGAGCCCGTCGAGCAATCCCGGCACTACCTGGGCACAGCGCAGGTCGGTCACCAGTTCGTCACTGTGATACCGGTGAAAACCGGGTTGGCCCAGGGCATTTACATCCAAGCGCACCCGAGTACGCCACCCGGTGGAATCTCCATCTCCCAGCTGTTCGGCCGCGCCCTGCCACTCGTACTTGCCCAGGCGCGCCAGCTGCTGGCTCACCACATCGCCCTTGAGTTCACGCAGATACGCCGGGTCGACGAAAGACAGGTCACAGCAACCAGATTCGCCACTACCGTGCGCGATGGGGCATATCGGGTCGATGCGGTGCGGTGACGGGTCGAGGACCTCTATGGCGGCGCCATGCCAGAAGCTGGCCTGCCGGTCATCGGTGATCTGGACACGTACCCGCTCGCCCGGTAACGCGTATCTGACGAAGATGACGCGCCCGTCGTGCCGGGCCACCACGCTGCCCCCGTTGGCCGGCCCGCCGGTCTGGACTTCGAGAATTTCGCCGATCGCCATCTAGGAGTCGAACCCTCGCCGCGAGTCGCCGGGTGCGGACTGCCTGTCGAGTTCGCGGCGACGTTCGGACGAGTCAAGCTGCCACGGAACGGATGTGACCATCACATTGGGGACGAACAGCAGGCGTCCCTTGAGTCGCAGCGCACTTTGGTTGTGCAGCACCTGCTCCCACCAGTGCCCCACCACATACTCGGGGATGAAGATGCAGACAACCGTGCGCGGCGCTTCCTTGCTGATGCGCTTGACGTAGTCGAGGATCGGCCGGGTGATTTCTCGGTATGGGGACGCGATCACCTTCAGCGGGGTGCTGATATCGCTTGTCTCCCAATCCCTGACGAGCTCGCGGGTGTCTCGGTCATCGACGCTGACGGTGACCGCTTCCAGTGCGTCGGGGCGGGTGGCCCGCGCGTAGGCCAGGGCGCGCAGCGTGGGCTGATGCACCTTGGAGACGAGGACGACGGCATGGGTGCGGCTGGGCAGCACCACCTCACCCTCGTGATTGTCCAGCTCGCGCGCCACCGTGTTGTAGTGCTTGTGGATCATCTTCATGAGCACGAACAGCAGACCCATCGCCAGGATCGCGATCCACGCTCCGGCAAGGAATTTGGTGACCAGGACGACCAGCAGCACTGCCCCGGTCATGATGAAACCGATGGTGTTGATGATGCGCGAGCGGATCATCTTACCGCGCACCGCCGGGTCGGTCTCGGTCTTGAGCAACCGGGTCCAGTGCCGCACCATGCCAATTTGACTGAGCGTGAAGGACACGAAGACACCGACGATGTAGAGCTGGATGAGGGCGGTCACCTCCGCCTTGAACGCCACCACGAACAGGATGGCGACGGCCGACAAGAAGATGATGCCGTTGGAGAATGCCAGCCGGTCACCGCGCGTGTGCAGCTGGCGCGGCAGGTAACGGTCCTGCGCCAAAATCGATCCGAGCACCGGGAAACCGTTGAACGCGGTGTTGGCGGCCAGCACCAAGATGAGCGCCGTCACCACGGTGATGAACAGGAAGCCGATCCGGAAGTCACCGAACACCGCCTCGGCCAGCTGGGCGACCAGGGTCTTCTGGTGGTAGTTGGCGGGCGCACCCACCAATTGCGTGGCGGGGTCCTCGGCGATCTTGGCTCCGGTGCGCTCGGCCAGCAGGATGATGCCCATAAAAAGGGTGATGGCGATGCCGCCGAGGAGCAACAGCGTCGTGGCCGCGTTGCGTGACTTGGGTTTCCGGAAGGCGGGCACGCCGTTACTGATCGCTTCCACACCCGTCAATGCCGCGCAACCCGACGAGAAAGCCCGCGCGACAAGGAACACCAGCGCGAAGCCCAGGATGCCGCTGCCTTCGCCATGCATCTCGAAGGAGGCCGACTCCGCCTTCAGCGGGGTGCCGAGTACGTAGATCTGGAACAGCCCCCAGCCCAACATGAGGTACATGCTGACCATGAAGGCGTACGTGGGAATCGCGAACGCGGCGCCTGATTCGCGGACTCCGCGCAGATTCATCGACATCAGGATCACGATGGCGACCACTGCGAAAGTGACCTTGTGCTGCGCGACAAGCGGAATGGCCGAACCGATGTTCGACATCGCCGAGGACATGGAAACGGCAACGGTCAACACGTAATCCACCAGTAGGGCGCTGCCGACTGTCAGGCCCGCGGTAGGCCCCAGATTGGTGGTGACCACCTCATAGTCACCACCACCGGACGGGTAGGCGTGCACGTTCTGCCGGTAACTCGCCACCACCACCATCATGACGGCGGCGACCGCGAGCCCGATCCACGGCGTCATCGCATAGGCGGACATCCCCGCGACCGACAGCACCAGGAAGATTTCCTCGGGCGCGTACGCCACCGAGGACAGCGCGTCGGAGGCGAAAACCGGTAGCGCGATGCGCTTCGGCAGCAGGGTATGGCCAAGGCTGTCGCTACGAAACGGTCGGCCGATTACCAGGCGCCGAGCCGCCGTCGACAGCTTGGAAAGCGTAGACACGAACGCCAACATTAGGCCACGCGAGCAATCGCGGTACGGTCTCACTTGACATCGCTGTGTCGGGTGCCGTGACGCGGCGTTCAGTATTGCGACTGGTACTAAGACGAACGCCTACCCAGAAAGGTCTTCCGGTGCGAGTAGTGGTGATGGGCTGCGGGCGCGTAGGCGCCGCGCTGGCCGGAGGCCTGGCCAGAATCGGCCACGAGGTGGCGATCATCGACAAGGAAGCCTCCGCCTTCAACCGGCTCAGCCCCGAATTCACCGGCGAACGCATCGTCGGCATGGGTTTTGATCGCGACGTTCTATTACGGGCAGGGATCGAGCGGGCACAGGCCTTCGCCGCGGTCTCCTCCGGTGACAACTCGAACATCATCTCGGCCCGGGCGGCCCGTGAGACCTTCGGCGTCGAGCGTGTGGTGGCCCGTATCTACGACGCCAAGCGTGCCGCCGTCTACGAGCGGCTGGGCATCCCCACCGTCGCCACCGTGCCGTGGACGACCGATCGTCTGCTGCACGCCCTCACCAGGGAAAGCGACACCACCAAGTGGCGTGATCCGTCTGGTTCGGTCGTGGTTACCGAACTGGCTCTGCACGAAGAATGGATCGGTAAGCGCATCACGGCGCTGGAGACTGCCACCGGTGCGCGGGCGGCCTTCATCATCCGGTTCGGCACGGGCCTGCTGCCCGACGCCAAGACAGTCATCCAGGACAGCGACGAGGTGTACGTCTCTGCGGTGTCGGGGCGCGCCGCCGAGGCGATGGCGATCGCGGCGCAGCCACCGGGCGAGGATGCCGACGATGACCACGGGGGTGCCCGATGAAGGTCGCTATCGGAGGCGCAGGCGCCGTCGGGCGCTCCATCGCGCGCGAACTCATCGAGAGCCGGCATGAGGTCACCCTGCTGGAACGCAACCCCGAGCACATCGACCCCGAGGCGGTACCCGAGGCCCATTGGCGGCTCGGTGACGCCTGCGAGATCAGCCTGCTGGAAGCCGAAGAGCTGCACACCTTTGATGTGGTGATCGCCGCGACCGGTGATGACAAGGCCAACCTGGTGCTGAGCCTGCTGGCCAAGACCGAGTTCGCGGTACCGCGCGTCGTGGCCCGCGTGAACGATCCACGCAACGAGTGGCTCTTCGACGATGCCTGGGGCGTCGATGTCGCGGTATCCACCCCGCGCATGCTGGCCTCCCTCGTCGAGGAGGCCGTCGCCGTGGGTGACGTGGTGCGCCTCATGGAGTTCCGGCGCGGCCAGGCCAATCTGGTGGAAATCACCCTCCCCGATGACACCCCGTGGGCCGGTAAGCCGGTGCGAAAACTGGAACTCCCCCGCGACGCGGTGCTGGTGGCGATTCTGCGCGGGTCACGGGTTATTCCGGTACAGCCCGATGAGCCCCTCGAAGGCGGCGATGAGCTGATCCTGGTCGCCACCGCGGATATCGAGGACGAGCTCCACCGCGTCGTGCTCGGTTAGAGGCCGCTCGGGGATTCCTCGAGCGCGTTGTCGGTGTGGCGGCGTACGTAGCGGATCACCAGCAGGGTGATCAACGCCCCGACGGCCGTCAATGGCCAGCCCATTGCGATCTTGGTGCCGCCCAGCCAGGCTGTGTTACCCGCGAGATACAGCCACTGCTGCACCACAAATCGGGTGGCGAACAGCACGATCCAGGACACCGTGGCGATATCGAAGGCCATCACGATGCGCCGGTTGGCGCGCCATGACATGTCGCCGCCGGTCGCCCAGCTGTACGCATAGCCGACGATCGGTCGGCGAATGATGACCGACACCAGGAAGACGGTGCCCCAGAAGAAGTTGGCCCAGATCCCAATGAGGAAGTAGCCCTTCGCTTCTCCGAGAAGGTAGGCGATCAGCGCGCTGATACCAACGCTGATAAACCCGGAGAACGCCGGTTGTAGCGACTCGCGCCGGATCAAGCGCCAAATCAGGATCAGGGTCGCGGCGACCAGGGCCGAAACGATCGCGGGCATCAGCGAGGACACGCTGACCGCGACTACGAAAACGATGACCGGAATCGACGAGTAGACGATTCCCTGCCAACCCCCGGCCTGATGCCACATTTCGTGCAGCGGCGAGCTTCCCGGCTCCTCGGGCTTGGTCCCGGGCACGCTGATCCTCAGATGCGGGCCCTCCTGCGCGTCGGAATCAGCCGAGCCTTCCTGAGGCTCGTGCGATGGGGTTTCCGGCACTTAGCGCTGAATCTCGTAGTACGGGTTGTGAATCACCTTGCCGCCGTTCTCGAGCTTGCCGAGCCGACCGCGCACCAGCAGGGTGCGACCCGACTCGATACCCGGAATGCGGCGCTGACCCAGCCAGACCAGCGTCACGGTGTCGGTGCCGTCGAATAGCTCGGCCTTTACGCCGGCCACGCAGCCCTTGGAGTTGGTTTCCACTGTGCGCAACGTTCCACACATGGTGACCTCTTGGCCGCGCTGACAATCGATGACGCGCTGAGCACCGGTGGCGGCGGCGTCGTCACCGATTTTCTCGGCGTCTACTTGCTCCAGGTCCTCTGTCAGCCGACGAGTTAGTCGACGCAGATAACCGCCTGTGGTAGCCACTTCTCGTCCTGGCCTCTCAACATGCCCGATCGTGTGATCGCTCGTGGAGCCTCTTTGGCGCAAGCGGCTCATCGGTGCAACCGCCACGGTAGACCTTTGCACGCCCCGATGCCAGGCGGCCCCCGGGGTGTCCCGCACACCGGGCAAGATCAGGTGCGTGACGCCCACCAACGGTCTCGCCGCACACGGCCCATCCCCCGAACTGGAGGGCCACACGGCGGTTCTCATGCCCGGCACGGGCTCCGACGACGACTTCATCACCAGGGCGTTCGGCCCCGCGCTCAGCGATGCGGGCGCCGCCCTGATCGCGGTACGTCCGGAGCCGAATGACCTGGTCAACGGCTACCTGCGGGCACTCGATCAGGCAGCCCGCAAAGGCCCGATCGTTGTCGGCGGGATGTCCATCGGCACCGCCGTGGCGCTGACGTGGGCGCTGCAGAACCCCGGGGCCACGGTGGCGGTGCTGGCAGCGATGCCCGCGTGGACGGGCAAGCCGGAAAACTCGCCGGCTTCGGTGTCTGCCCGGGTCACGGCGGAATCGCTGCGCGCCGACGGATTGGCAGCGGTGACAGCCGCGATGCAGGCCAGCAGCCCTGCCTGGCTGGGCGCTGAGCTCGCCCGCTCATGGGCCGCCCAATGGCCCGGCCTGCCCAACGCCATGGATGCGGTGTCGGGCTTTGTGAACCCGACTGCCGACGACATCCGTGGATTGGTGGTGCCGCTGGCAGTGGCAGCGGCCACCGATGATCCGATACATCCGCTTGCGGTCGGCCAGGACTGGGCGTCCTGGGCACCGCGGGGGGCACTGCGCACGTTCGCCCTCGATCAGCTGGGCGCGGACCCGTCCTGCCTGGGGCAGGCCTGCGTCGGTGCACTGAGCGATATTTGAGTCAGAGTCCTCGTGCCGCCGGGTCGGCCGTGGCCTCGATCTTGAGCACTAGGCCGTCGCGCACCGTCAAGGTGACGACCGCGAAAAGCTTGCGCTGCATGAAGGCCAGCAGAACCGGTTGCCCGAACGGCCCGCCCACCAGGGTGGCGCCGTGGCCCAGGTACATGAGCAGATTCGTGGAGACATCGGTGCGTCCGTGGTTGACCTGCGGCGCCGGTGCGGGGTCTCCGATGATGGTGCCGATCCCCCAGACGCTGGAATCCAGCACCTCCATCAGTCCGGTCAGATCGCCATTGGCGCAGGCGGTCACGAACTTTTCGATCAGCTCCCGGTGCTCAGCACCGGCGACATCACCGGTACGCGATGGGGACTGCTGGAATCTGGCCCGGGCGCGCCGGGCAAGCTGACGGCACGTGCCCACCGGGCGGCCCACCGTGGAAGCGATCTCCTCGAACGGCACTCCGAATACGTCATGCAAGACGAACGCGACCCGCTCGCCGGGACTGAGCGCTCGTAATACTTCCCAGAGGGCACCTCGTACCTCGTCGTCCAGAGTGACCCTGTCGACCGGATCTGCGGTCGCCGAAAAATACAGCGGTGCACCGGATTCCACTATCGATGCGATGCCCGTCTGCTCGCGGCGCATGCGTGCCGAACGCAGCTGGTCCAGGCACAACCGACCGGTCACCACCGATAACCACGCACGCGGCTCGTCGATCTGCGTCTCATCCGCGCGGGCGAGCCGCACGAACGCCTCTTGGACGCAGTCCTCGGCGTCGCCGACATCTCCGAGCATCTGATAGGCGAGATTGACCAGGTAGGGGTAATGCTCGCGCCAGGCCGCAGCCACCAGCGCGTCGTGCGTGGACGAGGAACTCATGCCACTACGACGATTCCGCGGCCCGGAAAGTTACCAAGCCAACCGGGTAACTCACGTAACTTTCCGCGCTCGCGTCCCGTCCTACTCATGTGGCCGCTTTGGCCAAAACATGCAGAGCCATCCGAACCTCCCGAATTGGAGTATCCGACATGACAATTCTCGTCACCGGCGCAACAGGCAATGTGGGGCGCCCGCTGGTGGACCTACTGGTAAGAGCCGGCGCCGAGGTGCGCGCCGTCACCCGACACCCCGAGCACGCGAACTTCTCTCCGCAGGTGAAAACCATCGAGTCGGCGCGCGCCGGTATCAGCGGAGCCACCGCCGTCTTCCTGAACTCCCGGGCTTTAGGGGAAGATCTCGCCGATTTTGTGGATCAGGCTGTACGCGAAGGAGTTACCCGCCTGGTTGCCCTCTCGGCGATCAACTGCGACGACGACTTCTCCCGGCAACCGTCACGGTTCCGTGGCGACCGAAACAAGGAGGTGGAACAGTACGCCGTCGATTCCGGAGTGGAGTGGGTGAGCTTGCGCCCAACCATCTTTGCGTCGAATTTTCTCGGGATGTGGGCGGGCCAGCTCACAGCGGGCAACCTGGTCCGCGGACCGCATGCGTCCGCCTCAAGCGCCCCGATCGCGGACCGCGACATCTCCGAAATCGCCGCGCACGCGCTGCTCACAGACGACCTCGTCGGGCAACGCATTCCGCTGACCGGTCCGCAGGCATTCACTAACACCGACCTCGTCGCGGTACTCGGGGATGTTCTGCATCGGCCGTTGGAGTACCTGCAGGTTCCCGACGATCTCGTGCGCCGGCACTTCGCGGGCCTGGGGTTTGCGACCGAGTTCGCCGACGCGTACCTGGCGATGCAGGCCGCCACGGTCACGGTGCCGGCGGTGGTCACGCGGGAGGTGAACCGGATACTCGGGCGTCCCGCAGAGACCTTCGCCGCCTGGGCCGACAGATTCCGGGCCGAATTCACGCGCACCGAGTCCGCACCGCAGAACCGGTGACAACCATGACCAGCATCCCGCCGCGGTGGCTCAAACCGATGAACAAGGTGGTGCGGGCATTTCACCGCATCGGCATCCCGACCGGCCCGGCGATGGTGCTGACCGTGCCCGGGCGTACGACGGGCCGTCCCCGTCCCACACCCATCACACCGTTCGACATGGACGGTCACCTCTACGCGGTCGGGGGCTATCCGGGCTCGGATTGGCCGCGTAATGCCGCGGCGGCCGGCTCAGGAACCCTCACCCGGCGGCACCGTGTCCAGCACGTCAGGATCATCAGCGTGCCGCCCGAGGTAGCGCGGCGTGCGCTGCGGGTATTCGCCGTGAAGGTGCCCGTGGGCGTGCGGTTCGCGAAAAACGCCGGACTGGTGCGCCACGGCACTCCGGATGAGTTCGAGGCGCTGGCCGGAACGTTGTCGGTGTTCCGGTTCGATCCCGACTAGCCGCCGGTGATCGTGGACCGCAGCTGCTGCATGGCCGATCCCGAGACGCTGCGGCGGGCCGCCGGCGTCGGATCGTCCTGCGGTGCGGGCTCCTGAGCGACGGTCTCGGCTTCGGCCTGGGCCATCGCCTGTGCCTGCGCCGCCTGCAGCTGCTCCAGCATCGGTTCGGGTAGCGCGACCGGCAGCGGGGTCCGCACGGGGTACGGGCTGTCATCGCGACGGACGACGGTATCGGCCACCGCGTCGCGGGCCTCCTGGGCCAGTGCGTCAAAGGTCTCGGCAGGACCCTGCAGCACGCAGCGGATCATCCATCGGTATCCGTCGACGCCAATGAAGCGCACGGAGCCTCCCTCGGCGACTCCGACGACCTCCCGGCCCCACGGACCATCGGCGATGGAGACCTCGGCGGCCTCCTTGCGGAGCGATTCAGCCAACTCACCCGCGATCTCGCGCCACAGACCCGCGGATTTCGGTGCGGCGTACGCGGCCACCGAATAGCGCCCGTTGGGCGTGAGCACGAAAACCGCGCCGGGGGTGCCCGCGGCGGTCAGTTCGACCTGAATCTGGCCGGCCTCGGGCACCGGGATGAGTACCGAACCCAGGTCCAGGCGTCCAACCCCGGCGTCTTCAGGGCTGTCGAAATCCTCGATCTCGTATGGGCCGTCGAACGATTCGTCCGAACCCGATGCGGAGGCGTCGGCCGAATCGTCCAGGTCGTTGAGACCACCACTACGGTGTAAAGCCATCACAAACTCGCATGTCCGCCGCTGGACCCGTGACCACCCGTGCCACGGGTGGTCACCGCCAGACCGGCCTCGTCAAAAGAATCCACTTCAACCAGCTCCGGTAGCTCGACCTGCTGAACCAGCAACTGGGCGATCCGGTCGCCACGGGCAATGACGATAGGGGCCTCGGGGTCCAGGTTGATCAGGCTGAGCTTCACCTCGCCACGGTACCCGGCGTCAATGGTGCCGGGACTGTTAACGATCGAAAGACCCACGCGCGCAGCCAGACCCGAACGGGGGTGCACCAACCCGACCATCCCGGATGGGATAGCCACGGCGATACCAGTGCCCACCAGCGCCCGGCGACCGGGTTCGATCACGACGTCTTCGGCGCTATAGAGATCTACTCCCGCATCATCGGCATGCGCGCGGGAGGGCAGAGGCAGTTCGCGGTCCAGGCGAACGATGGCCAATCTCGTAGGTGTGGGCACGATCGCCCAGACTACCCTTGGCCGCGTGACGGACTCCCCCAGCGACGCGCCACCCATCCGCTACTCCGAGCGGCTCTGGGTTCCATGGTGGTGGGCGCTGCCCGGCTTCGGCGCGGCAACGCTGCTCGCGCTCGAGATCAACCAGAGCATGCGGCAGCTGCCCACCTGGGTGCCGTACCCGATCCTGTTCGCGATTGTCGCGGGAGTCTTGTTGTGGTTCAGCAGAATCCGCATAGAGGTGACGACGGGCCCGGACGGAGCACCCGAGCTCCGCGCGGGCTCGGCCCACTTACCGGTCAGCGTCATCGCCAAGTCGGCGGCTATCCCGGCCAGCGCGAAAAGTGCGGCGCTCGGCCGCCAACTCGATCCGGCGGCCTTCGTCGTGCACCGCGCATGGATCGGCCCGCTGGTTTTGGTGGTACTCGACGATGCCGACGATCCCACCCCCTACTGGCTGGTGAGCAGCCGCCACCCCGATCGGGTACTGGCGGCCCTGCGGAGCTAGTACGCGACTGAGCCGCGACTAGCGCCGAACCTCAGGCCGCGCAGTCGGTGCAGATCAGCTGGCCGTTCTTCTCACTGGCCAGCCGGCTGCGGTGGTGCACCAGGAAGCAGCTCGAACACGTGAACTCGTCGGCCTGCTTCGGGATAACCCGAACCGAAAGTTCCTCGCCGGACAGGTCGGCACCTGGTAGCTCGAACGATTCGGCGGTTTCCGCCTCATCGACATCGACCACCGCCGACTGTGCTTCGTTACGACGAGCCTTGAGCTCCTCTAACGAGTCCTCTGACACATCGTCGGCGTCGGATCGCCTCGGAGCGTCGTAGTCGGTAGCCATGCGTCCATCCCCTTATCAACATCTCGTCATCAAGCTTCTGCATAGGCGCAGCAAGGCTTTGTACCAGGCTGAAACGGACATCACAAACTATTAGTGCCCGGATCTCGTCGGTTCTTTGTGTGATTTGCATCACACGGTAGTGGACGCCCGGTCTATTTCGTCGTCTGTCGCCTGGAAGTCCGCTGGCCTAGAGTGCCATCCGTGGTCGCAGACATCACCGAGGGCACCTCGGTAGACAAATACGGGCGCCCGTTCCGCCGCCGGAACTATTTGCCAGCCCTATGCGTAGGGATAGCGCTCCTGGTCGTCACCGTGTTCGTCTGGGCCTCGGCGCTCACCCGGGAAGCGCCGGTCAAAGAGGCGACGGCATGTAACCCGCCCGCTCAACAGACCGAACCCGGCTCCGGGACCATCGGTAAGCCGGTGTCGCGGTCCGCGCTGTCAGGAACCAGCCCCGCCATGCTCAACGACGTCAAGGCGCGTGTCCTCAACGCCAACGGCCAGGCCGGTCAGGCCGGGGACGTATCCGCCACGCTGCGCGACCTGGGATTCCCCTCACCGACCGCCGATAACGACCCGTTCTACCCCAGCGGATCCCGCCTGAACTGCGTCGGACAGATCCGATTCGGGGAGTCCGGGTACGCCAACGCGCTGACGCTTTCGCTAGTCGCGCCGTGTGTGGAATTCATCGAAGACAACCGATCCGACAACTCGGTGGATCTCGCCCTTGGCAGTGAGTTCACCGAGCTTGCCTCAGGCAATGCGGTCACCTCGGCGCTCAACAGCCTCAAGTCCGGTAACCAGGCCAACTCCGACCTCATCACCCGGGCTCGCCAGAGCACCTGCTAGCCGGGAATCGGAGCCATCGCGCCGATATCGGCGAGGAGCTGACCGAACTCCTCGGCGATTCCAGGGGCCGCGGCCGAGATGAGGGCGCCGTCGGCGCTCACCGCATCCTTGCCCGGCAACACCAGCACGGCGCCGGCCTCACGTGCGATGAGGGCGCCTCCCGCCCAGTCCCACGGTCCCAGCCCATGTTCGTACTGGGCATCGACACGGCCCTCGGCCACCGCACACAGATCCAGCGCTGCAGACCCGATCCGCCGCACGTCACGCACTTTGGGCAACACCTGGGCGACCAGCTGTGCCTGACGTTCTCGCCGCACCGCCGAATACGCGAAGCCCGTGGCCACCAGGGCAAGCCGCGTCTCCCGGATCGGATTGCACTCCAACGGCCACTGCAGGCCATTGGCCTCACGCACCGTGGCACCGTGGCCTGACGCCGCCGAGAAGACGCGATCGGCCGCGATATCGGCCACCGCAGCCGCCACCGTCACTCCGTCGACCTGTGCGGCCACCGACACGGCGTAGGCAGGAATGCCGTAAACGAAGTTCACCGTCCCGTCGATCGGGTCGATCACCCAGCGCACGTGCCCCGCGCCGGCCTCCAGCGACGAACCGCCTGTCTCGCCGTCCTCCTCGCCCAGGATGGAGTCATCGGGGCGCAACGCCGATAGCCGGCGGCGCAGCAGCCGTTCACAGTCTGTGTCCACCAGGGTCACCGGATCGGTATCGGAGGTCTTGGTCCGTACGGAGGACGCCCAATCGGCGCTTCCCCGACGATGCCGCACGAATTCGGCGGCCTCCGAGGCCAGCCGTACCGCCACCGAACGCAGCGCTCCCGCTTCGATTCCCACGCGTCTATCGCAGCACAGGCGCGAGCAACACGCGCGGCGTCCCCCGGGGCATTAGGGTGTCACTCGCATTCCGTGCATTCCGGCTGTGTTCGCGGCCCGATCCGCGAACCAGATAGACCCAGAACCAAGGAGCGCCGATGACCGCCACCGAATCCGGACTGGCCGCACCCGCGACGGGAGCCGGCACGTCCGAGCAGCGCGGTTTCGGAATCGACGTCGGCGGCAGCGGCATCAAGGGCGCGATCGTGGACCTGACAACCGGCGAGATGATCGGCGAGCGGGTGAAGTACCCGACTCCCCAGCCCGCCACGCCGAAGGCCGTCGCAGAGACCATCGCCACAGTCGTGCGTGATTTCTCGTGGACCGGACCCGTCGGTGTGACCTACCCGGGTGTGATCGTGCATGGCGAGGCACGCACCGCCGCGAACGTCGACAAATCATGGCTGGGCGTCAACGTCCACGACATCATCAGCGCCGAATTGGGTGGCCAAACCGTTGCCGTGCTCAATGACGCCGATGCCGCCGGGCTCGCCGAGGATCGGTACGGCGCGGGCAAGGATCAGTCGGGCGTCGTCGTGCTCTTGACGTTCGGAACCGGGATCGGATCCGCGGTCTTGCACAATGGAATCCTGTTGCCCAACACCGAGTTCGGACACATCGAGGTCGGCGGCATGGAGGCCGAGCATCGTGCCGCGTCGTCGGTCAAGGAAAAGAACGACTGGAGCTACAAGCAGTGGGCGCCCGAGGTCACCAAGGTCTTGGAGGCGGTGGAGAACGCACTGTGGCCCGACCTGTTCATCGTGGGTGGGGGCATTAGCCGTAAGGCCGACAAATGGGTGCCGCTGCTGACCAATCGCACCCCGGTGGTGGCCGCCGCTCTGCAGAACACGGCGGGAATCGTCGGCGCGGCGATGGCGGCACACGCTGGCGTTTCACCTTAGCTTTTTCACAGGTTCTGCGGTGTTGTCGTTACAATGGCAGACAGCGATGTAACACCTAGCCGCACGCGGGTCCCCCACGTTCGCGGCGAACATCAAGCAGACAGCCGAATTCTCGATTTTGCATGCCCATGCTCGTCGACGAAGCAGCCAGGAAAGGGCGTCAGTGGCAGCCACGAAAGCAGCAGCTCCGGAAACCGAAGCGGCCAAGAAGGCACCGGTGAAGGCTGCCGTCAAGGCACCGGCCAAGAAGGCACCGGCCAAGAAGGCGCCCGCGAAGGCTGCGACCAAGGCCCCCGCCAAGAAGGCCGCGCCCGCGAAGAAGGCAGCACCCGCCAAGAAGGCCGCGGCCAAGGCAGTCGATCCCTCCCTCGAGCCGCAGGGCAGCCCCGAGGACGCCGACATCGAGCCCGGCGAGGATCTGGACCCCGACCTCGCCGACGACGTGGACATCGAGGCGGACCTCGCCGAGGTTGCCGCCGATCCCGAGCCCGAGGCTGAGGCTGAGGCCGAAGGTGACGAGCCCTCCGAGAAGGACAAGGCCTCAGGCGATTTCGTCTGGGACGAGGAAGAATCCGAGGCGCTGCGCCAGGCCCGTAAGGACGCCGAGCTCACCGCTTCTGCGGACTCGGTGCGCGCCTACCTCAAGCAGATCGGCAAGGTGGCCCTGCTCAACGCCGAAGAGGAAGTTGAGCTGGCCAAGCGGATCGAGGCAGGCCTTTACGCCACCCAGATCGTCACCGAGCTGACCGAAAAGGGCGAGAAGCTTCCGGCCGCACAGCGCCGTGACATGTCCTGGATCTGCCGTGACGGCGATCGCGCCAAGAACCATCTGCTGGAGGCCAACCTGCGCCTGGTGGTTTCGCTGGCCAAGCGCTACACCGGTCGCGGCATGGCGTTCCTGGACCTCATCCAGGAAGGCAACCTGGGTCTGATCCGCGCGGTCGAGAAGTTCGACTACACAAAGGGTTACAAGTTCTCGACGTACGCGACCTGGTGGATCCGTCAGGCCATCACCCGCGCGATGGCCGACCAGGCCCGCACCATCCGTATCCCGGTGCACATGGTCGAGGTCATCAACAAGCTCGGCCGCATTCAGCGTGAGCTGCTCCAGGACCTGGGCCGCGAGCCCACACCCGAAGAGCTGGCCAAGGAAATGGACATCACGCCCGAGAAGGTGCTGGAGATCCAGCAGTACGCGCGTGAGCCCATCTCGCTGGACCAGACCATCGGCGACGAGGGCGACTCGCAGCTCGGCGACTTCATCGAGGATTCCGAAGCCGTGGTCGCGGTGGACGCGGTGTCCTTCACCCTGCTGCAGGATCAGCTGCAGTCGGTGCTGGAGACGCTTTCCGAACGTGAGGCCGGCGTGGTGCGTCTGCGGTTCGGTCTCACCGACGGCCAGCCGCGCACGCTCGACGAGATCGGTCAGGTGTACGGGGTGACCCGTGAGCGCATCCGGCAGATTGAGTCCAAGACCATGTCGAAGCTGCGCCACCCGAGCCGTTCACAGGTGCTGCGCGACTACCTGGACTAGGTCCTTTCCGCTCTGCGCGGGGACGGGACCTACGGGTCTCACAGTGGGCTGACAGCACAGTCACAGGTTTCGATCACGGTAAGAACAACTGGCGAATTCGGAACCTGTCACCTCTACTGTCGAAACTCCTGCTAGACGCACAAATATCCGCGAGGAGCCCGTCTCGTGATCAAACTTCTCATCTTTACCCTTGTGGGTCTTGGCGCCCAGATCGTCGACGGAACGCTCGGGATGGCGTTCGGGGTCACGGCGACGACCCTGCTGGTGTTCACCGGAGTCGGTGCTGCCCATGCGAGCGCCGCCGTACATTTCGCGGAGGTCGCCACCACCCTCGCGTCAGGTGTTTCGCACTGGCGGTTCGGCAATGTCGACAAGCGAGTCCTGCTGCGGCTGGGCGTACCCGGCGGCATCGGCGCGTTCCTCGGTGCGACCGTGCTGTCACGGTTGTCCACAGAATCCGCAGCCCCGATCACGGCGGGGATTCTGCTGGCCATCGGCGTCTACCTCATCTACCGATTCAGCACGAACCCGCCGCGTGGCAACTACGCGCCGACGACGCCGTTCTCGGCGAGGTTCCTGGCCCCGTTGGGTCTGTTCGGCGGATTCATCGACGCCTCCGGTGGCGGCGGCTGGGGGCCCATCACCACAAGCACCTTGCTCACTAGCGGGAAGGCCGCACCCCGCACGGTGATCGGCTCGGTGAGCGCATCGGAATTCATCGTTGCCGTCTCGGCGAGCATCGGATTCCTGTTCGGCCTCGGCTCCGAGTTCTTCAACAACCTGATCGTGATCGCCGGGCTGGCCCTGGGCGGTGTGATCGCCGCGCCCATCGCGGCCTGGCTCGTCTCGCGCGTCAACTCGGTGGTGCTAGGCACCGCAGTCGGCGGCATCCTGGTGCTCACCAACGCCCGCACCCTGCTGCGGTACTTCGACACTCCCGACTCGGTGCGTGCACCCATTTACCTGGCGATTGTCATCGCCTGGGTGGCACTGGTCGCGTACACGTGGCGCAAGGCCACACTCACCCCTGCCGAAGCCTCGGGAGATCTCAGCGAGATCGCAGCGGGTGCCGAATCCCAAGGGGCGCTGGCGGACACGCCCGGCGAGGACATCGCTCCCGCACCCAAATAGCACAGCCCACAACCAGACCCGCACAGATCGAAGCGCGAATGGAGTAGCCCGCTACGCATGTCGAGCGGATGCCCACTCGCACAGCATGGTGCCACCCCGGTGACAGTCATCGGGCTGGAATCGAAGGACACACCATGACCGCAACACTGGAGAAGGAAGTGACCGCGCCGGCGCCCCTGGACGGCGAGGTCGCCGACCGGCGCAGCAAGTTTCGCAAGCTGACTGCCGAGACCGCCAAGGACCCGTACGCAGAACGAGCCTTCCTGGCATCGAAGCTGGCTGTGCTGCAATCACATCCGAAGCTTTCGGCGGCCACCCGCCGCGAGGCCGAGGAAACACTGGCCGAGGCTGCCGGAGTGGCGGACATCGCCGAACTAGCTGCGGGGATAACCCCACCTCCGGGCGGTGTCGGCTACGGCATGTTCTACACGAACAGCTTTCGTACCCGCTTCGCCCGCGGTACCTCGTTCTACTACGAGATCGTCTGCCCGCACCAGCCCGGTGGAAACGTCGCCGACTACCTGTATCTGACCGCCACCAACCGGGCACAAAAGGGCGTCGAGGCGTTCGTTTCCTATCACGCGCAGGACATCGCCCGCTTCAAGGTGTTCGACTGGGCACGGTCGGATCACTGGCAGACCGACATTCCGTTCGCGAACCTGACGGCGTACCTGCGCAGCACCTCGTCGCACGGCTGGGGTCTGCAGACCCTGCTCGTCTGGAATCAATCGTTCGAAATCGCACCGAACCGGTGGCGCAACGAGGTGCTGCTGCACAACCGTGCGGCCAACCGTTGGGATCTGGTGTACCGCTTCGACTATCAATCCACGACCGCCGAACAGACCTCCGGCTGGGTGGGCAGCTGGGGACCGATCGTCGAGACGTTCCAGAACAGTTACACCAATACTCGCTGGCTGGGATTCCTCAACACGATGCTGGTGGGCCGCGATGCGGCCGGAACCTGGGGCCAATGGGCGCTGCTGCGCGCAGCCGACTCGACGATTCGCAATGACGGACATGGATTCTCGCCACTGTTCCTGGACCCGAATTACTCTTTCGTGGTGAAGAGTTGATCGAGCAGGAGCAGCTGATCATGAGTGATAACGGATCACCTCCCCCTCCCGGTACCGGGCCCATCGCCGACCGGCGGCAGGAGTTCGAAGAACTCAGCCGCCGGCACCGGGAAAGGGCGGATGAGCGCGCGTTCATCGAGCACAAGATCGAGATCGTCACGAGCGATCCCGATCTCAGCGCCGAGGAAAAGGCTGCCGCGATCGCGGAGCTGCGGCGCGCGCTGGACTGACGGTCGCGACACCCCACGGCGCGGACCCACCGGCGACAACAACCTTGTCGGTGGGTCCGGCCATACTGGGCAGCGTGGACGCCAAGAGCCTTGCAGCATTACAACTCCCGAGCGTGACGATGAGAGCCAGTCTCCGAACAACGCTGCCAAGCCTCGCTTAGTCCACGGCCGCTTCATCCGTCAAGTACGGTCTCCATACTCCGTGGCTCCCCAAGCTGCGCAGCAACGGCGAAACCAGCTCTCCAACAATGGCTAGTGGTCGGCACTGCAACTCAAGCAGCGAAACCGTCGTCACGCGATCGTAGTTCGGTGCGGTGTACCGCTGGCCTCTGCCGAGCCCAGACCGTTCGTACAAGGTGTAAGAGCCGACGTCATTCAAACCCCACACGACAAGTGCAATTCTCCAGGAGCCATGAAAGTTGAATTCATCTGCAATCAAACGCAATAGGCGAACCAATAGATCGATATGACCGATGATCATGGTCTCGAATGCGACAGTGATGCTCGGATTGGGCGACACAACAGTTCTTTCCAACATCAGTGCGATGGTCCCGGATTCATTGAAGACAAGCTCCGCAGCATCGCCCCCGCCAACGAACCGCTCTCCGCCGAACATGCCGACAGAGCAGGACACCCCTCCCGCGCGGCGGAGAAATGTGCTCGGACGACGAAGGGTCGGCGCGAAATTCTGAATTTCGGGGATTGCAGCTCCGGTTGTCAGCCTCAGAACCGTCTTTTCCCAGTTTTGGTCATCGCTCAAGGGGACTAGGAACTCCGAGCGCGCGCCCACTGGCTCGGCCCGGACCATCATCAGATCCGAATCGGTTGTCGCGCCCGATGCCTCAGCAAGCATCGCGTTGCGCGCTTTGAGAAGGATGTCGTCCTGCTCA
The DNA here is from genome assembly GCF_001632805.1 of Mycobacteroides chelonae CCUG 47445. Taxonomy (NCBI): domain Bacteria; kingdom Bacillati; phylum Actinomycetota; class Actinomycetes; order Mycobacteriales; family Mycobacteriaceae; genus Mycobacteroides; species Mycobacteroides chelonae. The sequence continues at coordinate 3,023,018 of NZ_CP007220.1, forward strand.
GCGACTCGCATTTCATGAAGTCGCACCACTTCAGCATTGGGTAATTGCCGGTTGGTCTTGTCCCCGCGACCGTAGTAGCGGCCATCAGCCATGTGCGGGGCGCGAGGTGATGGCGGAACATGCACAACAAGATAACCACGCCCTGAATCTTCAGCCGATGGGATGCACGTCGCGGAGAGCATTACCGGTTCATCCACTTTCAGGCGCGCGATCTGCTCTACACGTTCAGGTAGACCACTCAAGTCATTGGGGTGCAGTGACGGCGGCACTGTGTCCTCATCAACGCCGATGAGGATCGTCCCACCGTCGAGCGCGAACGCTGCGATGTCCTTCGCGAGCCCCTTGTTGGCGCTGTCCCCCTTCGCAACTTCTCGTTTCAGATCGAGGTAATGCGTCTCCTCGAGAAGCCCGCTCTCGGCGGCACCCCGAATCTCTTCTTCCGTACGCAGGTTCCAGATATTACCGGGAGTCTCCACGTAACCAGTATTGCAGGGAGCCTGACTAACACTACTCGAACTGGCCAGTTCACTGTGGGCCTCCAACTTCGCACATTGATTCTCAACATTAGCTCGATGAGAACTTTCATGCCATCCGACACCGAAGTATTACTCACGGATACCCAGGATCGAGACGAAGGGCGTTGGTGTGCTTCACCAATCACGGAACGGAATCGTGGAATTCCAGATATCGGGTGCAATTTCGCTATCAGGGGCCATACCATCACGCTTCTTAAAACGTACTGCTCGCGTGTAATCAAACAAAGAAAGAAGTTTGAGTTCTTTGTGGGCCGTGGGACCTATAGTTATCGACTCGATACAGCCATCCGGAATCGGGATGAAAATCTGCGGCACCATTCCGTATCGATGCGGGGTGAACGTATCTGGCTTGCCGTTGACTTCGACGATTCGGACTTCGCATTCTTCTCGGAAGCTCCCATCTTTCAGAAAGGCGGCGTGCACAGTCAGATCTTTGGATAGCATCCACCGGCGTAGCTCGTCGTCACAGTCCGCAACGAACGGAAGTAATCGCTGGCGGAGGGATTTCGCATAGTTAACAACTTCATTTGCATATGCTTCATAGCGATTTTCGTTTTCGTCAACATTTATGCGCTCATCACCATCCGCGGGGTAATGCACCCTCCGCATAACTCTGTTTTCTCCAAGACTTTCCAGGAGCATCTGCGTATTGAATCCGATGCAGTAACCCTCTCGCGCATATCCACGCCACTGACTTAGCTGGTCCCGCTTTTCTGATAGGCACGCGATATGGCAGTGCATATATCTTTCAGCCTCTTTGGTGGCGAGGCTAATTTCGTCCAACTCTGCTATTTCTGCCCTATTTGCAGATTTCGAGGCGTCGATGATGTCACTAACCATTGGAGGTTCTCCCTCCTCCAAAGCACGTTTCAGATTGTCGAGATTCTCCTGCGCAAGCTCAGCCTGACGACGCGCCACCGTCCCCCGGACAACTAAGACACCAAGCTTGAGTTCTGAAGTGTCGTTTAGGAAGCGAGAACCGGTGGCCCAGAGCTGTCCGCTCTCCCAAATACCGTGCAGACCAACTATGTCCGTGTAGTGGTACACGGACTTCGGCAAGTCTGTATCAGACGTGACTTCTAAGGGGCGACTATTCTCTGACATCGGTGCGGATGCTATCTGCATGAGTGACTCCAGACACGACCTTGCCGTCAACGAGCAGCCTGATTTGACTCGAGGTCATAACTCTAGGGCTTGGTGTCGGTGGGTCCGGCCATACTGGGCAGCGTGAGCACTGTCGGCCATTGCTTCTTCGACACCGCCATTGGCGCCTGCGCCATCGCGTGGAGCGACAACGGCATCGTCGCGTTGCAGCTGCCCGAGAATGACGATGCGGCCACCCTGGCCAGGATCCGGCGTCCCCCGGGGAGCGAACTTACGCCGCCGCCCTTCGTGGCCGAGGCGATCGACGGCCTGACGCGAGTCCTTGACGGTGAGGACGACGACCTGCAGTGGGTTCAACTGGACCTTGACGGCATCACCGATTTCGATCGCGAGGTCTACGCGGTGACAAGGGCCATCGGCCCCGGCTCGACCCGCAGCTACGGTGAGGTGGCGGCAGCCGTCGGTGCACCTGGCGCAGCACAGGCCGTCGGACAGTCATTGGGCCGCAATCCGATTCCGTTACTTGTCCCCTGCCATCGTGTGCTCGCCGCCGATCACAGCCTGCATGGCTTCTCCGCCTACGGCGGTGTCGTCACCAAGCGCGAACTACTCAGACTCGAACACGCCCCGGGTTTCGACGACCCGACACTGTTCTGACGCAAAAGCCACCCTGCGGGTCTACGCTCTAGCGCATCAAGCTCCAGCCAAACGCATCGGGAGACCTCATGACCGGTTTGTATGTAGCTGCACTTCTCATCGGTATCGTCGCGGGCCTGCGCGCGATGACGCCACTTGCCGTTTTGAGCTGGGCAGCATTCGCCAAATGTCTTCTGGTGGAGGGTACCTGGGCATCGTTCTTGGCGAGCCTGATCGTCGCCATCATCGCCACGGTGCTGGCCGTCGGCGAGATCGTCAACGACAAGCTGCCCAAGACGCCGAGCCGCAAGGCGCCGCCCGCGTTCGCGGCACGGGTGGTGCTGGGCGCCTTCTACGGGGCGGTCCTCGGCACCCTGGCGGGCGGCACCTCTCCCGGACTCATCATCGGTCTGGTGCTCGGCGCCATCGGTGCGGTGGTCGGCACCCTGGGCGGGGCCTGGGCTCGGGGCAAGCTGGCCGAAGCCTTCGGTAAGGACCTGCCCGCCGCCCTGACCGAGGATGCGATCACGGTTGCGGCGGCCGTGGCGATCACCCTGGTGCTCGCCACGTGAGCACACATTTTGACGCCGTCGTCGTGGGCGCCGGCCAGGCCGGCCCGTCCTTGGCCGCCCGCCTACGCAGCGCGGGGATGACGGTGGCGATCGTGGAACGCCATCTATTCGGCGGCACCTGCGTGAACACCGGCTGTCGCCCCACCAAGGCGCTCGTCGCCAGCGCGCATGCCGCCCATATGGCACGCGATGCCGCGCGGTGGGGCGTGGTCGTCGATGGCGCGGTGAGCATGGACATGGCCCGCGTGCGCGAACGCAAGGATTCGGTGATCCTGCCGTCCCGCAATGGCGGTGAGAAGTGGCTCAAGGATCTGGGCTGCACTATCTACCACGAGCACGCACGCTTCATCTCCCCCACCGAGCTCGCCGTCGGCGACGAAATCATCTCCGCCGACAAGGTGTTTCTGAATGTCGGCGGCCGGGCGGTCGTGCCGGACTGGCCCGGTGTCGACGATGTTCCGCTGTTGACCAACAGCTCACTCATCGAATACGACGGCATCCCCGAACATCTCGTCGTCATTGGCGGCAGCTATGTCGGGCTGGAATTCGCGCAGATCTATCGCCGGTTCGGCAGCCAGGTCACCGTGGTGCACCGCGGGCCACGGCTCGTGGAACGTGAAGACCCCGACGCCTCGGCGATCATCCAGGAAGTCCTGGAGCGTGAGGGAATCTCCTTCCGGCTCAACGCCTCCTGTATCAGCCTGTCCCGCACGAACAATGGAGTCGGGGTCGGCGTCGACTGCACACAGGGCGCGCCCGAAGTGGTCGGCTCTCATGTGCTTGTCGCGGTCGGGCGCCGGCCCAACACCGACGACTTGGGTCTGGAGAACGCCGGCGTCATCACCGACGATCGTGGATACATCACGGTCGACGACCAGCTGCGCACCAACGTGCCGGGCATCTGGGCCCTGGGCGACTGCAACGGCCGCGGGGCGTTCACACACACCTCATACAACGACTTCGAGATCGTGGCCGCGAATCTGCTCGACGACGATCCGCGACGGGTCACCGACAGACTGCCCTGCTATGCCCTGTACACCGATCCGCCGCTGGGGCGCGTCGGCATGACCGAGACGCAGGCGCGCACTTCGGGACACTCCGTACTCGTCGGCCGCAAGCCGATGAGTCAGGTCGGCCGCGCCCTCGAAAAGGGCGAAACCGACGGCTATATGCAGGTTTTGGTCGATGCCGACACCGATCTCATCCTGGGCGCAACCATCCTCGGGGTGGGCGGCGACGAGGTGGTGCACTGCCTGCTCGACACCATGCAATACGGGGTGCCCGCACGACAACTTCAGCGCACCGTGCACATCCATCCCACGGTGGCGGAGTTCTTGCCGACGATTCTGGGTGATCTCCAACCGCTCGCTTGATCTCAAGTGAACATGAGGCCATAGCGTGGCGTCATGAAGATTCGCGATGTACAGATCACCGCCACCGACGTAGTCTCGGCCGCACGTTTCTATGCCGAAACCCTGGAATTGCCGGTACAACTCGACGGGAACCGCGCCACGGTCCGCATCGGGAGCAGCACCCTGACGATGGTTCCGGGTAGGGCATATCACGGCGCGCATCACATCGCCTTCACAATCCCTGCGGGGAGCCTGCCTGCCGCCAAGGAGTGGCTCTCGGCACGGGTCCCCTTACAGACCGACAACCAATGGCATGACGAATTCGACTGCGCGCCCCATTGGCAGGCCCGCAGCATCTACTTCGCCGGCCCCGACAACGCCGTCCTCGAACTCATCGAACGCAACATCCTCGACAACCGCATCGATCGTCCATTCGGCGTCGGCGATATCCGTTCACTCAGCGAGGTCGGCTTCGGGGTATCCGATGTGCTGGAGACTCAGCGGCTTCTGCGCGACACACTGGGTCTGCTGCCGTTCGGTGAACCCGCGCCGGGCTTCGGCCCGGTGGGCGATCATGACGGCCTGTTCATCCTGGTGCCCTCCGATGTCACGTGGCGCCCCGAGAATCGGCTCCCACCTGCCGCCGCGCCCACCGTGGTGACCGCAGATGTACCCACCCCGCTGGAGATCGGCGAGCACTACCTGATTCAACCGCTAGGAGCGTGAATCGCGCCAGGCCAGCGGGGCATCGAGTACCGAGAGGTCGTAATCGTTGTCGGCGTCGATGCCCACGGTGAACAGCCTTGCACCCACCTCGGCATAGGCGTCGGCCTCCGCGGCCGTCAACCCGCGTGCGGGGTCCAGCCCCCAGCTGGTCGAGCGTTCGATTTCATTGTGGTCACGTCCGATTCGTTCGGCCTCGGCGATCAGGATGTCGTTCTTTCGCCGGTAGGTGTCCACATCGGCGAACGCGTGCCAGATGTGGGCGTGCCGGGCCACCAGTGGAATGGTGCGCTTCTCTCCCCCACCACCTATCAAGATCGGGATGGGACGCACGGGCGACGGCAGCAACTGACCCAACCGGTTCTCGATGCGTTCCAGACTCTCCTCGAACAGATCGAATCGAGAACCCGCCGTACCGAACTCATATCCGTAGGTGGTGTAGTCCCTTTCGTACCAGCCGGCGCCGACCCCGAGAATCAGCCGACCGTCGCTGATGTGATCGACGGTGCGGGCCATATCGGCCAGCAGATCGGGATTGCGGTAGCCCACTCCCGTCACGAGCAGCCCTATCTCCGCCCGCGAGGTGACCTCGGCCCATGACCCCAGGGCGGTCCAGCCCTCGAAGTTGTTGACGTCGGGCTGTACCTCGTCGAGCACCACTCCCTCGCTGCTGAGGGTTCCTGCGGGCCAATGGAAGTGGTCATAGCCGAAGATGACGTCCACTCCCTTGTCTTCGGCGCGCAGCACGGCGTCGCGCCACTGTTTGTAGTTCTGCGCCTTTGCGGGCCGCAGCTGAATTCCGATGCGTATGCGTCCGGTCACATCGCAGTGCAATTAATCGATCGCCGCCGGTATTCCCCGCCGCTTACGCTGCCGCCATGGAACGCGTGAACATTTCGTCAGGCGGCGAATGGGAAGCAGCCGTCGGCTACTCGCGTGCGGTGCGGGTCGGCCCGCACGTCGCCGTCGCCGGCACCACGGCGGCACGTCAGGGCCAAGCGCCCGTCGGCGGTGACGACATCGCCGAACAGACCCGCGAGGCGCTGCGCCGAATCGAGTCGGCACTTAGCCAAGCGGGCGCCACCCTGGGCGATGTCATACGCACCCGCATCTTCGTCACCGATATCGGGCGGTGGCGTGAGGTCGGTTTGGCCCACGGCGAGTTTTTCGGCGATATCTGCCCGGCAGCCACCATGGTCGAGGTGTCGGCGCTCATCGATCCAGCGCTGCTGGTCGAGATCGAGGCCGATGCCATCACATTAAATTGGTCAGACCACTAGACCTCTTACCAATCGCGGTGCTACCGTGACGGCATGGCACTGCAGCCGATCGCCCGGCAGTCGATACCCGATGAGATATTCAGCCAGCTCGCGGCGCAGGTCCTCACCGGTGACCGCACCCCGGGTGACACGTTGCCCAGCGAGCGCGCCCTCGCCGAAGCCCTCGGAGTGTCTCGCACAGCGGTCCGCGAAGCGCTGGGCCGACTGGAGCGCTCGGGCCTGATTCACATCCGCCAGGGCGGGTCCACGGTGATCCGGGATTACCGCAGCGACGCCGGCTTCGACGTGCTACCACTACTGCTCGCCTACGGCGGAGATGTGGATCGCCGCACACTCGCGAGCGTCATCGAGGCCCGGGCCATCATCGGCCCCCAGGTGGCACGCTTGGCCGCACAACGATCTCACCAGAATCCCGGCGTCGCAGATCAGCTGCGCACAATGACCGCCGACCTGGAAGCGGAAAACGATCCGCTACAACGAATGTGGCAAGCACTCGGGTTCTGGGAGCTAGTCATCGATACCGCCGACTCGATTGCTTTCCGGCTGGTGTTCAACACCATGCGCGACTCTTATGTGCGGGCGCTGGATGTGCTCGTCAACGTGATGGCCGCCGAAGTCGGCGACATCGGCCACTACCGCGCGCTCGCCGATGCCATCGCCACACAAAATCCAGACGCCGCGCAAGAGGCCGCCGTTGCAATGCTTGCCTTGGGCACCAAGGCCTTTGACGAACTCCTGGAGGAACTCATGGACGAATCGGAGAACCAGAAATGACCCGTGCCGCACGTAAGTCGATGACTCTGCGCGATGCCCTTGTCGAATTCGTCAAGCACCCCACCCCCTGGATGCTTGTCGTATGGTCCGCCGCTCTACTCGGTGCGCGACTCGCCGTCGGTGACTGGACAATCGCCGATGCCATCACACCCGTTGTGCTGGTAGCGATCTCGCCTATCGCCGAGTGGCTCATCCACGTAGGAATCCTGCACTGGCGCCCGCGCTCGGTGGGGCCGGTGAAAATCGACTCGCGGCTCGCCCGTGATCACCGCCTGCATCATCAGGATCCGCGGGACATCCCGCTGGTGTTCATCCCCTGGCCAAGTCTGGTCGTGGTGATCATCGGATTGACCCTGGCCGCACTCTTTGCGTTCCCGCGCACGGGACTTGGGCTCACCTTCGCACTCACAGTGGCGTTGTTCCTGGTGTTCTACGAGTGGACGCACTACCTCGTCCATACCGACTACAAACCCCGCCACGCGATCTATCGCGCGGTCTGGCGAAACCACCGGTACCACCACTTCAAGAATGAGAACTACTGGTTTACCGTCACCAGCTCGGGAACCGCAGACCGCCTACTCGGAACCTATCCGGATCCACAACAGGTGCAATCTTCACCGACGGTGCGAAACCTGCACGCGTCCAGCATTACTGGCTAGCTCCCGGCATCCGGCCCGTAACTGGCGCCCGAGTATCCGGTCTGTTGATGATCCGGGGCATCAGGGTCGTTTCGCGGCCGACTACCCGAATTGGTCACCACCAGGAATCCCAGCCCGACGACCAGCAGCGCTGCCACCGTCACTATGACGATGACAGCGGTCATCATGCCTCAGCCCGCTCCGGCCGTAATGCGAAGTAACGCAGCTTCTTTCCAAATGCGATCTGAAGCTCCCGCCGACCACCACGACGCACTAGGGCGATCCGGCGAAGCCCCTCGGCGACCTCGCGGTCCATCATCCAGTCGCGCAGACGCGGCAGTTCGTAGCTGTATGTGCGGAACTCTTTGGCGTCACACAGCACGCAGCACCGCATGGAGTGCAGGCGCGCGTACTGCTCGAATTCGTACTCCCAGTTGGGCAGTTCAGCAAGCCACGGCACCGCGTTGGCGACGTCGAAACGCCGCTTACTCCGCAGCTGCACACCGGCGGTCAGCGCCGTGTACTCGTCGAAACCCGACGGGGCATTACCGGCAAGCAGGTCCGACAGCACCGACAGTTGACGACGCCGCAAGACCTCGCGGTTGTCAAGCATGAACAACACCGGCCTTGATCGCCTGGCGGACCACCGAAAGGTCGGCGCTCACGCTGGCTTCGTCGATCGATCCATCGCGTTCGATCAGCACGCCCAGGCCGCGGCCCGAGGTGAGCACCACGAACTCGGTGAGCAGATCGGCCACCGGATCGATGATCGTGTCGGAGTGGGTATCCCAGTACAGATCGCCCTCGAACCGGCCACCGGCGATGTGCACGTACGCGACACGCTCGATCGGGAAACGGCGCAGCATCGCGATGGGATCAGTGCCCGAGGCCACCGCCGTCGCATACAGGTTGGGCACGTCGAGCACCAGCCAACAGCCGGTGCGCCGGGATAGTTCCCGCAGGTAGTCGGGCTCGCTCAGCTCGTTCTCGGGCCACTGCAAGGTGGTCGCCACATTCTCCAGCGCCAACGGCACACCGAGGTCGTCTTGCACTCGGGAAACGTTGTCCACCAACACATCCAAAGCCAATGTGGTGCGCGGCGGAGCCACCAGGTGCCCCGCCTCTAGGACGCCGTGCTGGCCTCCACTTTCGAAGCCTGCCCGCACGAACGCGACATGCTCGCTGACCATCGGAGCATTGAGCTCCGCGGCGAGGGCGGCCAGGTGCTTGACGCGCTTGGCGTCTGGCAGATCGGCTCCGGCAAGACCCAATGACACGCCGTGCGGCACGACGACGGTGCCCGCCTCACGAAGGCGCGTCAGTTCGACGGGCAGCGCTCCGGGGCGAAAGTTCTCGGCGACGATCTCGGTGAAGGCGAGGCTCAGGGCGTCGTCGGTGACGGCCCCCTGGTTGAACATCGCAGCAAGCTCTGGACGCCACGAGGCGCCAACCGCGGGCTCATCGGCCAGCACGGTCTTAAGCGGGTGATTTGAAGAGGCCACCGCGGTTACCCCCTTATCTCAAGACCGACGAACTACGCCAGTCTAGCTACCACGTTGATAGCTTAGGAAGTGCTTAGGTGCCAGCGGCTCAAAAAAGCCATCCGATCCCGGCCGGAAGTTCGCCACGGAAGTAACTGCGGCGATCGGCAGCGGTCCGTATAGATGAGGGAACAGCATCGATTCGGGGTCGCTCGGCACGCCCGGTTCCCAACGTACCGGAGAGTCCAGCAGATTCAGGGCAACAGACAATACGACCAGATCACACCTTCCGCGATACAAGCGGTTGGCCGGAAGGTGAACCTGGTACGGCTCGGAAAGATGAACAAATCCCGTTTCGGCCAGTGACGTGGGGCGATGCTCCCCCTGTTCACCCGCCAACGCCCACTCCTCGACGGAACAGATGTGAACGAGTTCGGGTTCACCCGGCGGCATCGACTGCATCACACCAGCCTGCCTCAACGCTGTAACGCCCTCGACGTGAGCCGCGACACACCGGACACACGCGGGGAACAACCGAAACCCCCCAAACGTCTGACAAAGTACATACATAGGCGCCGAGCGGTTCACCGGACCGCAAAGCTCAGGAGAGATACGGAGGAGCCATGAACGCAACTCTGACCAGTCCAGAGCTGACGAAGGCTGACCGCTGCGATCGTTGCGGTGCGGCTGCTCGAGTCCGCGCCACACTCCCGTCGGGAGCGCAGCTGCTCTTTTGCCAGCACCACGCCAATGAGCACTCCGAGAAGCTGAGTGCGATGTCGGCTGTGCTGTACATCAGCGGTCCGGACGAGGATTAGTCACCGCGGTTTCACCCCCGGTAAGTACTGCTGACCATCCCATCAGGAATGCTGGTGTGGCCATGAGTGATAAGCCACGCCATTTCTCGTTCGGTCGAGACGTCTTGCACGTAATGCGCCGCACGGCCGTAAAGAGTTGGGACGACTCGATTTTCGCGCAGTCGGCGCAGGCCGCCTTCTGGCAGGTGTTGTCACTACCGCCGCTTCTTTTGGGGATCCTGGGGAGTCTGACGTTCGTCGGGCCGCTGTTCGGACCGGACACGCTGCCCGAGATCCAGGAGCGAATCCTGCGGGTGGCCAACAGTGTTTTCAGCAAGAGCGTGGTCACCGAGATCATCGAGCCCACCATCGTCGACATCATGCGCGACGGGCGCGGCGAGGTGGTCTCCATCGGATTCGTCATCTCACTGTGGGCAGGGTCCTCGGCGATATCTAGCTTTGTGGACTCCGTGGTGGAGGCGCACGACCAGACACCCCTGCGCCATCCCGTGCGCCAGCGGTTCTTTGCGCTGGGCCTGTACGTCGCCGCGCTGGCGATGGCGGTGGTGACCTTGCCGGTGATCGCCCTCGGACCCAAACGGATCGCCGAGGTGGTACCCGACTCGTGGAATGCGGTGCTGCGTTACGGCTACTTCCCGCTCTTCGGCATCGCACTGGTGGCCCTGGTGACGCTGCTGTACCGGGTATCCCTACCGCGGCCTCTTCCTTCGCACCGGCTGTGGATCGGTGCGCTGCTGGCGGTGACGTTCTTCGTGATCGCCAGCCTGGGGCTGCGGTTCTACCTGAACTGGATCACCCGCACCGGATACACCTACGGCGCGCTGGCGACCCCCATCGCGTTCTTGCTGTTCGCGTTCATGCTGGGATTCGCGATCGTACTGGGCGCCGAGCTGAATGCCGCGATCGAGGAGAACTGGCCGGCCGGGGCCACCCACGCCCGGCAGCTGCGGGAATGGCTGAGCCCCCAAAACGGCGGCAACACCGCCCCGAGCAGCCCCGACGAGGCGGCTCCGGAGAAAGCCCCTGAAGGCTGCTAGTCCTTCTTCATCATTTCGTAGATGCGCTTGCAGTCGGGGCACACCGGTGAGCCGGGTTTGGCCGACTTGGTGACCGGAAAAACCTCACCGCACAGGGCGACCACATGGTTTCCCATGACCGCGCTCTCCACGATCTTGTCCTTCTTGACGTAGTGAAAGACCTTCGGCCTGTCACTGTCGGTGCTCTCGTCGACGGTGGTGTCCGGACGCTCGAGCGTCTGCGTGTCCATCCCTACATTGTGACATCCTGGAGATATGAGAAAAGAGCTGTCGTTCGATGACGACGGCCACCCTGTACTCATCACAGCGGCCGCGGTCTCGGTCGAAGAACAACACCGCGCCCGGGTACGCCGCTATTTGACGCTGATGGCGTTCCGGATCCCGGCACTACTGGGCGCCGCCTGGGCCTACAGCGTGTGGCACAACGGATGGATCTCGCTGGCGATCTTGGCGGCATCGATCCCACTGCCCTGGATGGCGGTGCTCATCGCCAACGACCGTCCGGCCCGCAAGGCCGAGGAACCGCGGCGATACGGGCCCCAGGAACATCGGCACTCGCTGTTTCCCACGGCGGAACGCCGAGCGATTGATCCCGCGCCTCCGCCGCAACCGCGCACCCCTCCGGAAGGCTCCGCTGGCCCGTCTTAGGGACAGCTATGTCAATTCTCAGGACATTCTCAGCTGCTAACTCGAAATCCGCAGGTCAGTGACGGCGCCATTTGGGAACCTCAGGAACTTTCTGGGCCACCCGGGCGTTGCAACTCATGAGACCTACGGATCAACTAGGAGGCAGCGATGGCAAACGCCACGACCCGTCCGGCCCGTACTACTGAGTCCGACGATCTGGACACCCAAAGTCCAGCCGCCGACCTCGTGCGGGTGTATTTGAACGGCATCGGCAAGACTGCTCTGCTCACGGCGGAGGACGAAGTCGAGCTGGCAAAACGGATCGAGGCGGGGCTGTACGCCCAGCACCTTCTGGACACCAAGAAACGCCTCGGCGAGGCCCGCAAGAAGGATCTGGCAGCCATCGTGCGGGAAGGTAGCGCCGCGCGCAGCCACCTGCTGGAGGCCAACCTGCGGCTGGTGGTGTCGCTGGCCAAGCGCTACACCGGACGCGGAATGCCGCTGCTGGACCTCATCCAGGAGGGCAACCTGGGCTTGATCCGCGCTATGGAGAAGTTCGACTACGCCAAGGGGTTCAAGTTCTCGACCTACGCCACCTGGTGGATCCGTCAGGCCATCACCCGCGGCATGGCCGATCAGAGCCGCACCATCCGCCTGCCAGTGCACCTGGTGGAGCAGGTGAACAAGCTGGCTCGCATCAAGCGTGAGCTGCACCAGCGGCTTGGCCGCGAGGCCAGCGACGAGGAACTGGCCGAGGAGTCCGGCATTCCCGTGGAGAAGATCGGGGATCTGCTGGACCACAGCCGGGATCCGGTAAGCCTGGACATGCCGGTTGGTACCGACGAAGAAGCGCCGCTTGGCGACTTTATCGAGGACACCGAGGCCATGTCGGCGGAGAACGCCGTCATCGCCGAGCTACTGCACTCGGACGTGCGCAGCGTGCTGGCCACTCTCGACGAGCGTGAGCAGCAGGTCATCCGGCTTCGGTACGGACTCGATGACGGACAGGCCCGCACACTCGACCAGATCGGCAAGCTGTTCGGACTGTCTCGCGAGCGGGTGCGTCAGATCGAGCGTGAAGTCATGACGAAGCTGCGCCACGGCGACCGCGCAGAACGCCTGCGTTCGTACGCGAGCTAGTTGACCTACTACCCTGCCCTCGGGGCGCTGCGTTCTGGAAGCGCAGCGCCCCGATTTGCGTTGTAGATCGGTAGACTAAGCACGACCGTAAGGGGCGAGTGGTGAACGATCTTGTCGATACGACAGAAATGTATCTGCGAACGATCTACGACCTCGAAGAAGAGGGCGTGGTGCCGCTGCGTGCCCGCATTGCCGAAAGGCTCGAGCAGAGCGGCCCGACCGTGAGCCAGACGGTGGCGCGGATGGAACGCGACGGCCTGCTGAACGTCGCCGGCGACCGCCACTTGGAACTCACCGACAAGGGCCGCGCACTGGCGGTCTCGGTGATGCGCAAGCACCGGCTGGCCGAGTGCCTGCTGGTCGACATCATCGGGCTGCCCTGGGAAGACGTGCACGCCGAGGCTTGCCGTTGGGAACATGTGATGAGCGAGGATGTCGAGCGCCGACTGCTCACCGTGCTCAACAACCCGACCACTTCCCCGTTCGGTAACCCCATTCCCGGTCTCTCCGAGCTGGGTGTCGCCCCTGACCGGTCCGAGAATGCGAGCGCCGTGCGGCTCACCGAGATTGCCGGGGGCTCACAGGTTGCCGTGGTGGTGCGCCGCCTGGCCGAACACGTGCAGGCCGATACCGATCTGCTGACGCGCCTTAAGGACGCTGGCATCGTGCCGAATGCGCGCGTCACCGTGGAGTCCTCCTCCGAGGGCGTCATCATCGTCATTCCCGGCCATGAAAGTGTCGAGCTGCCGCATGAGATGGCGCACGCCGTCATGGTGGAGAAGGTCTAGCTCACAGGTCGGACTTGCCTGGGCGGCAGGCTGATTCCCAGCTCGTGAGCCAGCCGGAAGCCGGTATCGGCCAGCGCACGAATCTCATCGGGGCGCATACCGGAGTGCAGCGCCGACATCAGGAGCTGTCCCAGACGATGGTCCGGCCGGGCCGTCAGCGCGGCATCCAGCGCGACACCAGCCAGTGGACCGTCGCCGCGCACATAGGCACTAAATCCCAACAACACCAACGCTTCCGCACGCCAGGGGTCCGGGAGCAATCGACTCAGCGCCAGCCACAACCGTTCCACATCGTCGGACAGCACACCGACAGCCAAGGCACACAGCGTGTCTCGAACCCGCACGACCGTCAGGGAGCGAGCTATCGCCAGCAGCTCACGGTTGGACAGTGAGCGGAGTTCCGCTGTTTGGCACGCCGCCCGCATCACTCGATTGACGGCACGCCGGTCCACCACGGCCCCGTCGCCCTGTCCCTGAGACGGCCGCCGCAAGGAAACCGCCAGCGCGCAGGTGCGCGCGGTGTCGGTGGGCGCGATCAGCGCCACGAGATCCTCCCTGCGGCGATGCACGGTCCTGCCGGCCAGTACCGCCGCCGCGGTCAGCGGCGAGCATTCCGGATCGTCGACGGGCCCGCCTGCGCCGCATCCGTCATAGCACCGCCACCAGCCCTGGGGCCCGACACGGTCTACCGTATGGCCGGCGATTAACGAAATACCCTGACGTTCCAAATGTTTCGCTAGTCGCCGGATGATGTCACCGGCCTCGTGCTCGTCCATGTCCGCGCTGATGACCACTGCGATCACCGCATCGGCTGGCCCCGGGCCCAATACCTCTGCTAACACCTCGAATGCCGCGTAGTCGGTGCCGTCCAGGTCGTGCAGATCCCTACGCAGTATCGCTTCGATGAGCCCACCGGCGAGTGTGACCACGACAAGGGAATCTTCCGGAATGAACCCCAACATCGCCGGTAACGCGGCGATCAGTGCAGAGGGCCGATTCAATCGAAAGTCGGGACGACCGAGTGGTCCGGGAATCAGTGATGTCATGTCCGCACCGTGACAGCCAGGACCGTCAATGCCGCCACGGCGACCTCACGTTGTGACAGCGCCGCCGGGAACCTGTGGATGCCGCCGCGATTGTGGACAACGTACCCAGGGCCACCGCCGAAAACAGGGCCGTCATTGCCGATCGGGTAGCATCAAGGCGTCGGTAATCTTGCCGACCCTCAGGGCAGACCACTCGCTGGATGTTGGGCTTACCGCCTCACCTCGATCCCGTCGCCTCCTCTGAGACTTCTCAGAGGATTCCATGTCGTCACTCACAAGCGGTACCCCCTTTCTCGGTGCCTCCGAACGCAGCGAAGGCATCCTTCCCGCGGCTCCCTTCCCAATGCCTGTTGGCTCCACCGCGATCGTCTACTGCGAGGGACAATTCGGTGAGCAGGACGGCAAGACCGCCAACGGCCTAGTGCGGCACTCGGAGAAGTACGAGATCCTCAGTGTCATCGACAGCCTCCGGGCCGGAGTCGATGCCGGAAAACTCCTCGACGGCACGGCGAACGGTATCCCGGTGCTGGCATCGCTGGCCGAGTCCGTCGCTCACGCAGGCCGCGTACCCGACTACCTGATCTGTGGGCTGGCGCCTGCCGACGGCCTACTGTCGAACGAGCAGCGGCTCGTACTGCTAGACGGCATCGCCCGCGGGATGCACATCATCAACGGCCTGCACGAGTTCCTCAACGACGATGCCGAATTCGTAGCAGCAGCTGTGATCGCCCGAGTCACCATCACCGATGTACGCCAACCGAAGTCCAAGCGCGACCTACACCTGTTCTCCGGCCGGATCTTCGACATCACCTGCCCAAGAATCGCGATCCTGGGTACGGACGGGGCGATCGGGAAACGCACCACCGCCACCTTGCTGGTCCAAGCATTGAATGCACGCGGCATCAGGGCGGTCATGGTCGGCACCGGTCAGACCACCCTGATCCAGGGCGGGAAGTACGGCGTGGCGCTGGACGCGCTGGTCCCCCAGTTCTGCTCGGGTGAAGTCGAGCACCAGGTCGTCGCCGCGTCCGAGGGTGAAGACCCTGACGTGATCGTGGTCGAGGGCCAGGGCGCGCTGAGCCACCCCGCGTACATCACGTCGGCCCACATCCTGCGGGGCAGCCGCCCGGCCGGCGTGATCGTGCAGCACGCACCAAAACGTAAGGTGCTCGGCGACTTCCCCATGGTGCCGATGCCGACCGCAGCCAGCGAGATCGCACTGATCGAGGCGTTCGCCGATACTCGCGTCATCGGGGTCACGATCAACCACGAGGAAATGACCGGCGACGAGCTGAACGATGCGATCTCCGAGCATCATTCGGAGCTCGGCCTCCCGGTTACCGACCCGCTGACACGCCCCGCTTCGGAGCTGGTCGAGATGGTGCTGTCGGCTTTCCCTGTCCTCGCTGGGAAAGCCAACGCGACCACCCCAGTGTGACACTTCGGCTCGAGACCGATCTCGACAAGGTCGAGCAGAACACGCGGATCCTGGTTGATCGGCTTACCGGGGTGGGCATCCGGGTCACCGGCATCACCAAGGCAGTGTTGGGCTCGCCGGGTGTCGGTGCGGCGATGCTGCGCGGCGGCGCCCGCGGACTCGGTGACTCACGGATACCGAACCTCGCTCGGCTGGCCGGCCTCGACTGCCTACCGCTACGCACGTTGATCCGCTCACCCATGCTCAGCCAAGTGGCACAGATCGTTGACATCGCCGATGTCAGTCTGAACACCGAGGCCGTCGTCCTGGCTGCGCTCGATAAGGCCGCGTCCCAACAGAACCGGGTACATGCCGTCGTGCTCATGGTTGAACTGGGCGACCTGCGTGAGGGCATCGCGCTGGACGACGCCCCCGAAGCTGCGCGGGCCGTTCTTGGCCACTCCTCGTTGCGGCTCGCCGGGCTCGGTGCCAACCTCGCTTGTCAGAGCGGCGTCGTGCCCGACGACCGGAACATGGGCATCCTTACGGAGCTCGCGAACCACATCGAGGCACTGCACGGGATCTCGCTCGAGGTTGTCTCAGGCGGCAACTCTGCGAACCTGAACTGGGCGCTGCACACACACGACGTCGGCCGGATCGACGAACTCCGGCTCGGTGAAGCCATTCTTCTCGGCGTCGACCCGCTGTACCGAACACCGATCCCCGGCCTGCACACGAATGCCTTCACCTTGAGTGCAGAAGTCATCGAGGTCGCGATGAAACCCGCTCAACCCTGGGGGCATCGTGCTCAGGCGGCATTCGGCGAAGCACCGGCCCGCACCGGCAGTGCGACTGTGCGCCAGGCAATCCTGGCCCTCGGCCGCCAGGACGTGGACCCGGATGGCCTGCAGCCACCCGAGGGCATCATGGTCCTCGGGATGAGCAGCGACCATCTGGTGGTCGACCTCGGTGATCACCAGGCGGTTGTCGGAGACGAGATCGCCTTCGGTATCGGCTACGGCACGCTCGTGCGGGCGATGACATCGCCCTTCGTCGCCAAGATCGAGCATCTGGGCCGTTCCATCGCACCCCACGGGATACGGTCACTCCGGTAGCCGGATGTCAGTGGAAGCTGTCGTGCACCTTGAGTACAGCCGCGGTGAAGGCCTGATCCAGGAGCACCGCATCGGGCTCGGTGCCCTGAAAAGTCATGTAGGTGGCCTGGATTCGAACATCGGCAATCTGCGCGATGAGCGACAGGGTGGTTTGTGTGCCGTTGCCTGCCCCGGACGGCGACACCGTTTGGTTGACCGCCACCGAATCATCGGCGTTGATGGGCGGAGCCACGGCCTGAGAGGCCGTCACCGTGCTCGTGACCTGGTCCGGGTCGGTGAAGGTATACGAAGTACAGCGTTCCAGTTGGGTCTTGTAGGTGGCAAGCGGTTGCGGCACGCGAAGTACCGCCACCGTGATGGTCGAATTGTCGGACTCGTTGGTGCCCACCGCCACCGCCGCGTCCTGCGGCACTGCGGGAACGGGTTCCGGTGTGCATGTGGTGGGGGCGACGGTAGCCGCATCGGGCACGCCCCGGATGTCGCGCAGCGCCAGACCGGCGGCACCAGGATCCAGCGTGGTGGCTGGATATTGATGCGGGAAGTCCGTCGGCGCCAGCAGGAGGGCCCCCACCGGGCCTGCCGGTGCCCGCAGTGGTGCGGTGGTGGTGGTCAACGGGGACGATGCGCCAGCGGATGACTCCATGGGCGTTCCGTCGATTGCCCGCGTGCATGCGGGCGATGTCGCGGCGCAGCATCCAGCCACGACCATCGTCGCTACCAGCCGCGATGCCGTCACGGTCACATGCTGCCATCGGCACGGCCCGGGCCCCCGGAGGCGCGCGCGAGATTCGGTAGGGACAACTGTTCATGTCACCGTGACACGGACGGCATGCACGGTTAGACGAATCGGCGTATTGAGTACACCCATGACCAACGGTCTTCGCGCAAGCGGCTCATCCACGGCAGCAGAAACCCCCACCTACGACCTTGTCGTGATCGGATCGGGCCCCGGCGGCCAGAAGGCCGCCATCGCCGCGGCCAAGCTGGGCAAGTCGGTGGCCGTGGTCGAACGCGACAACATGCTCGGCGGTGTTTGCACCAACACCGGAACCATTCCGTCCAAGACACTGCGTGAGGCCGTCCTCTACCTGACCGGCATGAACCAGCGCGAGCTCTATGGCGCGAGCTACCGGGTGAAAGCGAACATCACTCCCGAAGATCTGCTGGCCCGCACCGAACACGTCATCCGTAAGGAAATCGAGGTGGTGCGTTCCCAGCTCCTGCGCAATCGGATCGACCTGATCAGCGGCATCGGACGGTTCGCCGATGAGCACACCGTCGTAGTGGAAGAGCCCTCCCGGGGCGAGCGCACCACACTGCATGCCGAGTACGTCGTGCTGGCCACCGGCACCAAGCCCGCCCGGCCCGCCGGTGTGGCGTTCGACGAACGCCGCGTCCTGGATTCGGACGGCATCCTGGATCTGCGCTTCATCCCCGGATCCATGGTGGTGGTCGGCGCGGGCGTCATCGGAATCGAGTACGCCTCCATGTTCGCCGCCCTGGGCACCAAGGTGACCGTGGTGGAGAAACGCGACTCGATGCTGGACTTCTGCGATCCCGAAGTCGTTGAGGCCCTTCGCTTTCACCTGCGCGACTTGGCCGTGACCTTCCGTTTCGGCGAGGAGGTCACCGCCGTCGACGTCAATGATTCGGGCACCATGACCACATTGGCCAGCGGCAAACAGATCCCCGCGGATACCGTGATGTACTCCGCGGGACGACAGGGGCAGACAGATCAGCTCGACCTCGCCCGGGCCGGGCTGGAGGCCGACAACCGTGGCCGGATCTGGGTTGACGCGAACTTTCAGACCAAGGTCGACCACATCTACGCGGTGGGTGATGTGATCGGCTTCCCCGCGCTGGCGGCCACGTCGATGGATCAGGGCCGCCTCGCGGCCTACCACGCGTTTGGCGAGCCCTCCAAAGGCATGACCGATCTGCAACCGATCGGCATCTATTCGATCCCCGAAGTGTCCTATGTGGGCGCCACCGAAGTTGAACTCACCAAGAACGCGATTCCCTACGAGGTGGGTGTCTCGCGTTATCGCGAGCTGGCGCGCGGTCAGATCGCCGGAGATTCCTACGGAATGCTCAAGCTGCTGGTCTCCACCGAGGACCTCAGGCTGCTCGGCGTGCACATCTTCGGCTCCGATGCCACCGACCTGGTCCACATCGGACAGGCGGTGATGGGCTGCGGCGGCACCGTCGAATACCTGGTCGACGCGGTTTTCAACTACCCGACGTTCTCCGAGGCCTACAAGGTCGCGGCACTCGACGTGATGAACAAGATCCGCGCGCTCAACCAGTTCAAGGCCTGAAGGATTTCGCGCTGGGCGAATGCCGCCCGCATCCGGAATTTGCATCCCGCCTGGGCCGTTGAGGCCATAGGTACATTCGCCGTTTGCCTGCCGGTAAGGGACACTGGTGGGACGAGGACGCGAAGGGAGGCGAATCATGACAAGCAGTAACGACGGGGAGCAGCAGCCGTACAGACCCGATCAGAGTGGCATGTACGAGCTGGAATTCCCGGGCCCACAGCTGGCATCCGCCGATGGGCGCGGTCCGGTTCTGGTGCATGCGTTGCAGGGCTTCTCCGACTCCGGTCACGCCGTGAAACTGGCGGCCGCCCATCTGCGTGACACGCTCGAAAGCGAGTTGGTCGCGTCATTCGCCATCGACGATCTGCTCGACTACCGGTCTCGCCGTCCGGTGATGACGTTCAAGAGCGATCACTTCACCGAGTACGCCACGCCCGAACTCAACCTGTATGCGCTCAAAGACACCAAGGGCACACCGTTCCTGCTGCTGGCCGGGCTTGAGCCAGATCTGAAGTGGGAGCGTTTCGTCACCGCGATCCGGCTGCTGGCCGATCAACTCGGCGTACGCAAGACCATTGGACTGGGCGCGATTCCGATGGCGGTACCGCATACCCGCCCGATCACCCTGACCGCACACGGAAACGACCGCAAGACCCTCGACGAGCACCCGGGCTGGATCGACGAGGTCCAGGTCCCGGGCAGCGCCTCCAACCTGCTGGAGTTCCGTCTGGCCCAGCACGGCCACGATGTGGTCGGCTTCGCCGTCCACGTTCCCCATTACCTGGCACAGACCGACTACCCGGAGGCCTCGCAACGCCTGCTGGAAGAAGTCGCCAGGACCGGCGATCTGGATCTGGATCTGCAGGCGCTTACCGAGGCAGCCGGCAAGGTGCGCAACCAGATCAACGAGCAGGTGGAAGGCAGCGAAGAGGTCGCTCAGGTGGTCCAGGCACTGGAACGCCAGTACGACGCCTTCGTCGCGGCGCAGGAGAATCGCTCGTTGCTGGCACGGGACGAGGAGCTTCCCAGCGGTGACGAACTGGCCGGAGAGTTCGAGCGTTTCCTCGCTGAACAGGCCAAGTTCGGCGAGGATCCGTCCGGCGATGGGCCTGTTCTCTAAGCCTGTTGTCCGCTCGCCGCGCCAAATTTGCGGCGAAGGGTCAAAATACTTGACATGAATCCTCCGCCGCGGCTCCTGCATCCAGTGCCGGATACTGAGCACACCGAGGGTGCTGATGTCGGCGACAATGCCGAATCGGCCACCGACGCATCGACGCGTCCGCGGATGGCGTTCCGCACCATCCACGGGTACCGGCGCGCCTTTCGAATCGCGGGATCGGGACCCGCACTCCTGCTCATCCACGGTATCGGCGACAACTCCGCGACATGGGACAGCGTGCACGCGCAGCTCGCCGAGCATTTCACTGTGATCGCCCCGGATCTGCTGGGGCACGGCCAGTCGGATAAACCACGCGCCGACTACTCGGTGGCGGCCTACGCCAATGGCATGCGGGACTTGCTGGCCGTGCTGGACATCGAAAGGGTCACCGTCGTCGGGCATTCGCTGGGCGGCGGCGTTGCGATGCAGTTCACCTACCAGTTCCCCCACCTGGTAGAGCGCCTGATCCTGGTCGCGCCGGGCGGGGTGACCAAAGACGTCAACATCGTATTGCGTTGTGCGTCAATGCCCGTCATCGGAGATGCGATCGGCCTGCTCAGACTACCGCTGGCCATGCCGATGATCCGGCTGACCGGCGCAATAGCCGGCGCGACGTTGGGACGGGCCGGAATGGGCCGCGACATCCCCGACGTCCTGCGGGTTCTCGCCGACCTGCCCGAGCCCCGGGCCTCGGCCGCGTTCACCCGGACGTTGCGCGCCGTGGTGGATTGGCGCGGCCAGGTGGTCACCATGCTGGACCGATGTTATTTGACCGAGTCCGTTCCCGTGCAGTTGATTTGGGGTAGCGACGACCTAGTGATCCCGGTTAGCCACGGACATTTCGCCCATGCGGCCATGCCCGGCTCGACACTAGAGATCTTCGAGCACTCCGGGCATTTCCCCTTCCACGACGACCCCGATCGTTTCATCAGCATCGTTCGCCAATTCATCGCCTCCACCGAGCCCGCCGAATACGACGAGAATGAGTTGCGCCGACTGTTGCGCACCGGCATCACCGAGCACACGATCAGTGGGGCCGCACGGACCCGGATGGCGGTGCTCGACGCCATGGGCACCGACGAGCGCAGCGCCACCTAGCCACGAGAGCTGAAGCGGTACCGGAAGATTGCGCAGTTCACGGGGTATCCCCGGTGCGCGGCGCGCGCGCGACGTAGAGTCGACGCATGAGTGTTGATGTCGCGGTTGTTCGCGTATTCACCGACGAGACAGGCAACTTCGGTAATCCCCTGGGGATCGTCAATGGCGCCGACGTCGCAGCGTCGGCACGCCAGGAGGTCGCCACCCGGTTGGGTTTCAGCGAAACAGTTTTCGTCGATCTTCCCGCCGAAGGATCGAACACCGCACATCTGCGGATATTCACCCCGGCCGCCGAGCTGCCCTTCGCCGGACATCCGACAGTCGGATTGGCGTGGTGGCTGCGTGAACGCGGGACACCGGTCAACACCCTCCAAGTTCCCGCGGGCGTGCTCCAGGTGAGCTACGACGACCGCACGTGGATACGCGCCCGATCCGAGTGGTCACCCGAGACCGATTTCCACGAGCTGGACTCCCCCAGCGATGTGGATGCTGCCGATCCCTCCGACTACGCCGACGAGTTACTGCACTGCGTGTGGGCGTGGCAGGACCGTAACGCGAGTCTGGTGCGATCGCGGGTGTTCGCGTTCGACCTGGGCGTCAACGAGGACGAAGCAACTGGTTCGGTGGCGGCACGGATGACCGACCTGTTGAGCCGTGATCTGATCGTCAATCAGGGCAAGGGTTCACAGATTCTCACGCAATGGAGCCCGGAGGGCTGGGTGACTATCGGTGGCCATGTCGTCGCCGATCAGTCACTGACGTTGGACTAGTGACGCACGGCACCGCCATCTGGGTCTAGGACCCTGTCGGCGCGTCCCGGTGCGCGCGCAATGCGGCGATCTCGCGTTCGAAGTCCTCGGCGGAGCTGAATCCGCGATACACCGAGGCGAAACGCAGGTACGCGACCTCGTCCAGGTCGCGAAGCGGGCCAAGGATGGCCAGGCCCACCTCATTGCTGGGGATTTCCGGGGATCCGGCGGCCCTGACGGCATCCTCGACTTGCTGAGCAAGCAGATTCAGCGCGTCGTCGTCGACGTCGCGACCCTGACAGGCACGGCGTACGCCCTTGATGACCTTGTCGCGACTGAACGGCTCGGTGACACCGCTGCGCTTCACAACAGCGAGCACAGCGGTCTCGACGGTGGTGAAACGACGGCCGCACTCCGGGCACGATCGACGTCGCCGTATCGCCTGACCCTCATCCGCCTCACGGGAATCGACCACACGCGAGTCTGGATGCCGGCAGAACGGACAGTGCATTACTGCTCCTTCGCCGGTTCTGGACTCCAAGTCGTTGGGCTGGGTGAGCTGACGCACAGCGCAACGCGCCCAGACCGGTGTCGAGGATACCCGTGCTCCCGCACGTTCGAAGGTCACGCCCGTTCGCCGATCAGCCGACCGGAGAAACAAGTGTCTGACCGGCTTGCACTGTCGCCGAATCGAGTTCATTGAGTTCACGGATCTTGGACACCACCGCCGAGCGCGGCGCGCCCGGTGCGACACGCGAGGCCACATCAGCCAGGGTCTCTCCGGGCGCGACCTGGACAACCGCCACGCGGTCGGGCACGTCAACTCCCCCGATTCCGGCGGCGCTGACCTGGCCGAGCATCAACAGCCACATGGTGGCCACGGCGGCACCCACCGAGACAACGATGGTGGCCTTAAGGCTCACCGGGCTCCGACGATGCACCCGATGCGGCACCGACGAGACTCGGATGCCGTTACCCCGGTAGGCAACTGGCCGGCCGGAAGGCCTCCGGTAGGCGACGGTGCGCACCGGCAGCGCCCGGCGCTGGGTGAGCGGATATTGGGCGCTGTACGCGCGCGCCTGCGGGGCGCACTCGCGTGATGCGTGCTCGGCGGTGCGAAGACGCGGCGTGGTGAGAACGTTTGTGCTCATCTGTATGCCCTTCCTGTCCTGTCGATCGGTAAGCCCGTTCGCTCTTATGTTCGAATGTACTCGAT
Organism: Mycobacteroides chelonae CCUG 47445; assembly: GCF_001632805.1. Lineage (NCBI taxonomy): Bacteria > Bacillati > Actinomycetota > Actinomycetes > Mycobacteriales > Mycobacteriaceae > Mycobacteroides > Mycobacteroides chelonae. Next base: position 3,046,642 of record NZ_CP007220.1, read on the forward strand.
CATGTGTTCGATGTCCGAACATGTGATCGATTTGTAGCATCCGCCACCGACAAGCGGCCCTGACCAGCGCCGACACTCCATTTGATCGAGCCGCCGGCCACCTTTGACGACACGCATCGAACACATGTTTGATAAATGTCGTCGACAGGTCTAGATTCGGGCCCATGAGCGATACACCCAGCAAGGGACCCGCCACCGGTTCACTGACCGAGCGCCAGCGGACCATCCTGGAGGTCATCCGCGCATCGGTGAATGAACGGGGCTACCCCCCGAGCATCCGCGAAATCGGAGACGCCGTCGGGCTTACCTCGACGTCGTCGGTCGCCCATCAACTACGCACCCTCGAACAGAAGGGCTTCCTGCGGCGTGATCCGAATCGTCCACGCGCCGTTGATGTTCGGGGAATCGATGATTCCCACTCCCCATCGGCCACCACCGACGTGGTGGGCTCGGGCGATCTGCCGGAGCCCACGTTCGTGCCCGTGCTGGGGCGGATCGCCGCCGGTGGCCCCATCCTGGCCGAGGAGGCCGTTGAGGATGTGTTCCCGCTCCCCCGCGAACTCGTCGGCGAGGGATCGCTGTTCCTGCTCAAGGTCGTCGGCGAATCGATGATCGACGCCGCGATCTGCGATGGCGACTGGGTGGTGGTCCGCCAGCAGAACGTCGCCGACAACGGCGACATCGTGGCAGCGATGATCGATGGTGAGGCGACCGTCAAGACATTCAAGCGGACGACGGGTCAGGTGTGGCTGATGCCGCACAACCCGCTGTTCGAGCCCATCCCCGGCAACGACGCCGCCATCCTCGGCAAGGTCGTCACCGTCATCCGCAAAGTCTAGGCCGACCCGGGCGGCGGCCCGGGCGCAGAAGCATCGTCGCTGGACGTTAAGAAGAGCTGGAAGTGTGCCACGTCGTGCCAGCTACCCAGCTTGTAACCGATGCGTCGATACAGCGCCACCTGTTCGAATCCCATTGCCAGGTGTAGTTTTTCGCTCGCCAGATTAGGCACTACGACAACGGCCAGCACCGTGCGATAGCCGAGGGAGCGCAACCGCTCCAACAGAGCCGCGTACAACTGACGACCCGCTCCGCGCTGCCGGCGCGCACCATCGACATACACGCTCACTTCGCAAGCCCACTGATAGGCCGTGCGCGACTTCCACGGCACCGCATAGGCATACCCGAGAATCTCTCCGGCGTCCTCAGCGACTAGCCAGGCATGGCGGTGAGCCGCCGTCTGGATGCGTTCGGCAAGAACGACATCCGACGGCGGCACCTCCTCGAACGAAATAGCCGTGTCGGTGACATACGGCGCATAGATCGCTGCGCACGCGGCCGCGTCGGCGGCCGTGGCGTCACGAATACGCATCCGCGACTAGAGCGAACGCCCGATGATCTCCTTCATGATCTCGGTGGTTCCGCCATAGATCGTCTGGATACGAGAGTCCATGTAGGCACGTGCCACCGGGTATTCACGCATGAAGCCGTAACCACCGTGCAGCTGCAGGCAGCGGTCGATCAGGTGAACCTGCTTCTCGGTGCTGTACCACTTGGCCATCGCGGCCTGCTCGACGGTCAGCTCCTTCTTGTTGAGCAAGGTGATGAACTCATCGACCATGATCCGGATCACCGTGGCATCGGTCGCGAGCTCGGCGAGCAGGAAGCGGCTGTTCTGGAAGCTCTTGATCGGCTTGCCGAACGCCTTGCGCTCGGTCGTGTACTCGATGGTCGCCTCAAGCATGGTTTCCATGGCAGCCGCGGCCACGACGGCGATCGACATGCGCTCCTGCGGCAGGTTCTGCATCAGGTAAACGAAGCCCTGGCCCTCTTCACCCAGCAGGTTGGCGGCGGGCACCCGGACATCGGTGAAGGACAGCTCAGCGGTGTCCTGCGCGTCCAGGCCCATCTTGTCGAGCTTGCGGCCGCGCTCAAAGCCCTCCATGCCGCGCTCTACGACGATGAGGCTGAAGCCCAGCGCACCCTTCTCGGGGTCGGTCTGTGCGACCACGATCACCAGGTCGGCATTGATGCCGTTGGTGATGAAGGTCTTCGCGCCATTGAGAATGTAATGATCGCCGTCCTTGACCGCGCGGGTCTTGATGCCCTGCAGGTCACTACCGGTGCCCGGCTCGGTCATGGCGATGGCCGTGATCAGCTCACCGGAACAGAATCCCGGGAACCAGCGGGCCTTCTGCTCGTCGTTGGCCAGATCCCTGAAGTACGGGCCCGCGACATCGTTGTGCAGGGTGAAGCCGATACCCGACTGACGGGCCTTGGTGATCTCTTCACCGATGATGGCGTTGTAGCGGAAATCCACGAGTCCGCCGCCGCCGAACTCCTCGGGCATGTCAGTGCCCAAAAAGCCCTGCTTGCCGGCCTCGACCCACAGCGAGCGGTCGACGATCTTGTTCTCGTCCCACTCCTCCCGGTAAGGCTCTGCATGCCGTTCCAGGAAGGTCTTGAACGACTCGCGGAACAGTTCGTGCTCGGGTTCGAAGATGGTGCGTTTGAACTTAACGGCGCCGGCCATGATCACCTTCCGGTTTGGATTTACGTACTTGGCAGAATGTATACCAACCCACTGGTCGGTTGGTACTCGCCTACCCGGTTTCGACGGACAGAAAGCCTAGGCTGATTGGGGTGACCAGGCTGGCGCTTTCACATACCCACTGGGGTGCATTCACGCCCGAGGTCCGCGACGGCGAAGTGATCGGTGTCACACCCATCCCGACGGATCTGGACCCTTCCCCGCTGCTGCAGAACATTCCCGGTTCGATCCGCCACCAGGCCCGGGTAACCGCGCCGTCGGTGCGGCGCGGCTGGCTGCGGGACGGGCCCGGCCCCAGTACCGCCCGCGGCTCGGACGAGTACGTGGAGGTGTCCTGGGATGAGCTCACCGAACTACTGGCCGATGAGCTACGACGCATCGTCGATACCCACGGCAATGAAGCCATCTACGGCGGCTCGTACGGCTGGGCCAGCGCGGGACGATTCCATCACGCTCAGAGTCAGGTGCACCGGTTCCTGAAACTGCTCGGCGGGTACACCTTTTCGCGCCATTCGTACAGCCTGGGCGCCACCGGCGTCATCATGCCGCACGTGGTCGGCACCCACGATGGGCTCTTCAAGAGGTCGACGTCATGGGATGTCATCGTCGAGAACACCGATCTGTTGGTGTCATTCGGCGGAATCGCCTTGAAGAACACCGGTGTCAACCATGGCGGCACCACCGCACATCCGGCACGTGCCGCCCTCGACAAGTTCCGCGCCCGCGGTGGCCGCATCGTCTCGTTCAGTCCGTTGCGCGATGACATCGACGGCGAATGCGAATGGCATGCGCCCGTTCCCGGCACCGATGTCGCGGTCATGCTCGCGCTGGCCCATGTGCTGGCCGTGGAGGGGCTCGCAGACCTGACGTTCCTGAGCACTTATTGCACCGGCTACGAGCGGTTCGAACGCTATCTGCTGGGCCTCGACGACGGTGTGCCCAAGAGCCCGGAATGGGCCGCGAGCATCAGCGATCTGGAAGCCGACGAGCTGCGGACACTGGCACGGCGCATGGCCGCCGGACGCACCCTGGTCACGGTCAGCTGGTCGCTACAGCGAGTACGCCACGGCGAGCAGGCGCCCTGGATGGGGCTCACCCTGGCCGCCATGCTCGGTCAGATCGGTGTTCCCGGAGGCGGTTTCGGCCACGGTTATGGATCGATGAACGAGGCCGGACTGGCCCCGATCAACTGCCCACTGCCCACCTTCCCGCAGGGGCCAAACCCGGTGACGACATTCATTCCGGTGGCAGCCATCAGCGAGCTGCTCCTGCGGCCCGGTGAGACGCTGGCCTACAACGGTCAAACGCTCACGCTGCCGGACATCAAATGCGTCTACTGGGCAGGCGGCAACCCATTCCACCATCATCAGAACCTGCCGCGGCTGCGCCGCGGCCTGGCGCGCGTCGACACCGTCGTGGTGCACGATCCGGTGTGGACGGCAATGGCCAAGCACGCCGATATCGTGGTGCCGTCCACCACCAGCCTGGAACGCGACGACTTCTCCGGGAGCCGCAATGACCCACTGCTGGTGGCCATGAAGGCCGCAGCGCCGCCATACGCCAACTCTCGCGACGACTACACGACGTTCTCGGCTCTGGCCGACAGGCTCGGGTTCGGCGGGCAATTCACGGAGGGACGCACCGCCGCACAGTGGCTTCGCCACCTGTACACCGAATGGGCCGGGGCCCGGGACTTCCCGGTGCCATCTTTCGATGAGTTCTGGGAGCGCGGCTACCTGCAGCTGCCCACCGATCCGGGCCTGACTCTGCTGTCCGATTTCCGGGACAACCCGGACACGCACCCGCTGCACACCCCGAGCGGGCGCATCGAGATCTTCTCGGAAACCATCGACGGATTCGGATACGCCGACTGCGGTGGCCACCCACAGTGGTACGAGCCCACCGAATGGCTGAACGGAGAACGCGCCCAAAGCTTCCCGCTACACCTCATCGCCAACCAGCCCCGCACGCGGCTGCACAGCCAGCTCGATTTCGGTGGCACTAGCCAACGCTCGAAGGTTCGGGGACGCGAACCCATCCGCATACACCCGACCGACGCCACCGAACGCGGTATCGCCGATGGTGACGTGGTGCGGGTGTTCAACGACCGGGGCACCTGCCTGGCGGGCGCTGTTCTCGACGAGGGCTTGCGGCGCCACGTGGTGCAGCTGTCCACCGGGGCATGGTTCGATCCGATCGATCCGGCCGACCCCGATTCGCCCTGCGCACACGGGAACCCGAACGTACTCACCGACGACGCAGGCACCTCGTCGCTGGCTCAGGGCTGCACCGGTCAGCACGTGCTCGTGCAGATCGAACGGTTCGAGGGCACACCGCCGCCCGTGCGTGCGTACATCCCGCCGCGTCTTGTCGAGCGCGACTAGAACCGCTACTTCAGTTCCAGCAGGCTGGCGGCCAGCGCCTGCGGCACTCTCGCGATCACCCGTGTGCCGGCCGCGAGGTGCTCGGTGGATTGCACATGCCCGTCGGTATGGATCCGGGCCACCAGATCACCACGCTCATAAGGGACCACCACGTCGACGGGCACATCTCCACGGGGCACCGTCTCGGCGAGCGCCTCGCGCAGCGTGGCAACGCCGTCGCCGGTGTGCGCCGACACGAACAGCGCCTTGGGCAGCGCACGACGCAACTGCGCCAGGGCAAGATCACTGGCCGCGTCGATCTTGTTGATCACCAACAGCTCCGGTGCCGCCGACGAATCGTGATCCGCGACGACGTCGCTGATGACCGCACGCACCGCTTCGATCTGGGCCAGCGGCGCCACGTCCGAGCCGTCCACCACATGGACAAGCAGGTCGGCGTCGGCCACCTCCTCCAGAGTGGACCGGAACGCCTCGACCAACTGGGTGGGTAGGTGCCGTACGAAACCGACGGTGTCCGTGATGACGAATTCGCGTCCGTCGTCGAACGTTCCGCGGCGCGTTGTCGGTTCGAGTGTTGCGAACAGTGCGTCCTGGACCAGCACCCCGGCTCCGGTGATCGCATTCAGCAGGCTCGACTTACCGGCATTGGTGTAACCGACAATGGCGATCGAGGGCACATCGCTTTCGAGCCGACGGCTGCGCTTGGTGTCACGCACCTTCTTCATGTCGCGGATCTCGCGACGCAGCCTGGACATGCGCTCACGGATTCGGCGCCGATCGGTCTCGATCTTCGTCTCACCGGGGCCGCGGGTACCCACGCCGCCACCGGCACCTCCGGCGCGACCACCGGCCTGACGAGACATGGATTCACCCCAGCCGCGCAGTCGCGGCAGCATGTATTCCATCTGTGCCAAAGACACCTGCGCCTTGCCTTCGCGGCTGGTGGCGTGTTGGGCGAAGATATCCAGAATCAGCGCGGTGCGATCGATGACCTTGACCTTCACCGCTTTCTCCAGGGCCACCAGCTGCGCCGGGCTGAGCTCGCCGTCGCAGATCACGGTGTCGGCACCGGTGGCCAGTACGATCTCCCGTAGCTCTATCGCCTTGCCAGAGCCGATATACGTTGCCGGATCAGGCTTTTGGCGACGTTGAATCAGACCTTCGAGCACCTCGGATCCTGCGGTTTCGGCCAGCGCGGCGAGTTCGGCCATGCTGGCGTCGGCCTCCTGGGAGGTCCCGTCGGTCCAGACACCCACCAGCACAACCCGTTCCAGGCGCAGCTGCCGGTACTCGACCTCGGTGACGTCGGCAAGTTCGGTGGAGAGCCCCGCCACACGTTTGAGTGCCGCGCGGTCTTCGAGGGCGAGTTCGCCATCGGTGGGTGTCTGATAGGACGTCGAATTCATGTCTCTGCTGTCTACTCTTCGCGCGAGTCGCTCGTCGCGCACCGATGCTCCCACCGGTGGCTCATCGATCGCATCCGAATTATCCGCAGGAGCCAATGCCGCCCCACCATTCGTCGGAAATCTCGCCGTCGGCCAACAGCATCGAAGGCCCACGCAGGAAGCTGGACTCGGCGGTGACCGTCACCCGAACCTGTCCGCCCGGGATGTTGACGACGATCTCGCCGGTCGACTGCCCGAGATGACGCAGCGCCGCATAGGCGGCCGCCACGGTTCCCGTTCCGCAGGAACGTGTCTCACCGACACCGCGCTCGTGGACCCGCATGTGCACCGCACCGACGGCAGCGTCCGTGCCGTTCACGGGGGCCGTGAGCACCTCGATGTTCACCCCGTCGGGGAACAGGACCTCGTCAAAGCTGACCTGGGCACCCACGTCGAGCATGCGGAGATCCTCAACGGTCAGATCCGGGTCCACACACGCCAGATGCGGATTGCCCACGTCGATGGCCAGTCCGGAGAACCGCCGACCGCCAACACTTGCCTCGCCGGCGCCGAATTCCTTCACCGGCCCCATGTCGACGGTCACATCGGCCGTGAGCTGGCTCCAGGAGTTGATACGTACCGGCCGGGGCCCGGCAAGGGATGCGACCACGAACTCGTCCCGGTGTTCCAGCCCCACCGAACGCAGGTAGTGCGCGAATACCCGCACGCCGTTACCGCACATCTCCGCGACGGAACCGTCCGCATTGCGGTAGTCCATGAACCAGTCTTCGCTGCTCACTCCGGCAGGCTTCTCCTCCAGCACCCCACCCTCGAGGGCAGCGCCCACGGTGGTCACGCGCAGCACGCCATCGGCGCCCAGGCCGCGTTGCCGATCGCATAACGCCTGGACGGCGGCCACCGTCAGATCCCGCTTGGTGTGGATGTCGGGCAACACCACGAAGTCGTTCTGGGTGCCGTGGCCCTTGGTGAACTTCACGTATTCGAGGATAGGCGCCACCGCGACTCAATTTCGCCGCAGAGTGCCGCTGCATCGCCGCCGTCGCCCGCGAGCCACATGATGCGGTGATCGCGACCGAACCACGATCGCTGACGACGCACGTAGCGCCGGGTGCCGATGAACGTCAGTTCCCGCGCCTGCGACAGATCATCGGAGCCTCCCCCGGCGTCCAAAGCCGCGATCACCTGGGCATATCCGATGGCCCGTGACGCGGTCACGCCCTCGCGCAATCCGGCGTCGAGCAGCTGCTCGACCTCGGCGACAAACCCCTGCTCGAACATCAGGTCGGTACGCCGCGCGATCCGCTCATCGAGTTTCGAGGTCTCCCAGTCCAATCCGACGATCAGGGTGTCCCAGCGCGGGGCCCCGATGGTGGGTGCCGACGCCGCGAACGGCTGCCCGGTGAGCTCGATCACCTCCAGTGCCCGCACCGTGCGGCGCCCGTCGGTGGGCAAGATGATGGCCGCCGCCGCCGGGTCGCGCACGGCGAGTTCGGCGTGCAGCGCAGCGACTCCGATCTCCGCCAGCCGCTGCTCCCAGCGGGCCCGCACCTGAGCATCGGTCGCCGGAAACGCCCAATCATCAAGCAACGCTTGGATGTACATCATCGATCCGCCGACGATCACGGGCACATGCCCGCTCGCCAACAAAGTGTCGATGGCCGCGACGGCCTCCTGCTGATAGGTCGCGACGGTGGCGGTCTCGGTCACCTCGAGCACATCGAGCATGTGATGGGGAATGCCCCTGCGGTCGGCCGTAGGCACCTTGGCCGTGCCGATATCCATGCCGCGGTACAGCTGCATGGCGTCGGCGTTGACGATCTCGCCACCCAGTCGCTCGGCGATATCCAATGCGAGTGCCGACTTGCCTGTAGCCGTGGGGCCGATGACCGCAATGGGCCGCATCACGACACCTGCCAGGTGCCCGCGAAGTACCCGACCCCGTACGGGGAGCCCTGGTAGAGACACTGAGCTTGGACCTGATCCGACCCCACCAATCCGCCAAGCACCCGGTAGGCGGAGCCCCCGGTGATGACATCCGATACGCGGTGCAACGCGGCCGTGTCCCCCTGGGTGAGCGCATCGACAAGGTCCTGCTGCGCGGCACCGGACTCGGGCCGGTATCCCCCGGGCGCCTTGTCGGTGAGGGTGTTGGCGCCGTCGGCGATGACGAGCACACCCGGAGGCGTCGGCATCGCGCGGATCTCGTCGCGCAATGCCCGCCCGATGGCGGCGCCATCCATGCCCGAGACCAGTCGCGCCTCCACCGCAGCGGCTGGCACCTGCGCCCGCAGCCATCCGGCGATGAGCACCGGCAGTGGGAGTTGGATGGGTCCGGAGATCGTCGAAGACAGCGAAACATGCACGTCAACCCCGTATCCGGCGAATGTGCCCGATACTTCGCTGCCATACCGTCCGTCCCCTGCCCCAATAGCTATCCACCGTGTGGGCAGACTTCGCACCGCGATGATGGCGGCCTCGCGCAGCTCGGCGGTTTCCTGGGCAGCCGCTCCGCCCAGCTCAGGCACCAGCAGCGGGGTCGACGGGCAGATCGCTATCGAAAGAGCCACGGCGTTAGGAAACCTTCGGGGTCGTCGGTGGCGTATTTCCGGTCGTTTCACTGACCCGCGCCTGCAGGACCGCCTCGCTGCGCGCCAGTGCCGCCGTCGCAGCAACCATGATCACCACTGCGAACACGAGCATCATGGCGCCAAAGGTATTGGTGCGAAACGATTCACCCAGTACCAAGATGCCCAGCAACGAGGCGACCACGGGCTCGGTCACCGTCATCGTGGGTAGCGAGGCCACCAAGGTCCCGGCGTGGAAGGCGGACTGCTGGAGCGCCACCCCGGTAATGCCCACGGCCGCCAGCGCGTAGCTCTCTGGGTTGATCAACAGGCTGACGATGCCGTGGCCAAGCGAATCGACAACACCTTTGGTGAGAACGGCCATCAGTCCCCACATGATCCCCGACGCCACCGCCAGCAGCACCGCCCGACGCGGCCCGGGCCACCGCCGAGCGCCCTCCAGACACAGCAGCGTGACGGGTCCGATGACGGCGGCAACCTGTATCCACAACTGCGGTGTGGCATGTGGCATGCCGGCCACCGGGTTGCCCACCGACACCACCACGGAGATGGCGCCGGCAAGCAGAATCGCGGCTCCCCACTGGTATCCGGTAACCCTGCGTTTGGCCCACCGCGACTCGATGACCAGCGCGAACAGCAACGAGGAAACCATGATCGTCTGCACCAGCACAACCGAGCCCACACCGAGCGCGGCAGCCTGCAGCCCGAAGCCCACCAGGCTGATCAGCGTGCCCAGCCACCAGGGCCAATGCCGCAATAACGTGGTGATGGGACCCAACGCGCCGATATCATCGGCGGGCACGGCGTGAGCGGTGCGCTGGTGGATGACATCGCCGAACGCGACAGCCGCGGCGGCTCCGACGGCGAGTGCCGACGCGATATCCGCCTGGGACATCGCGGCCTCCTTGCGGAATCATCTGGCATATGTTCGCCCGTGCGGCGATGACACCTGTTTGAATGAACGGTGTAGTGAGCTTAGGGCGCCGTGTTGCGCGGCAACAATTGTAGGAAGAGGTTTCATGTCCGATCAGACCCAGCCGGAACTCTCGACACAGCACGAGAGCGTTGCCCCCGCCCCCCGGCCGGGGCCGAAACCTCATCCGATGCCGCGGCGTCCCGCGGCATCGGCGCCCGCCCCTGCCGCTCACCACGGTGACCCGCACAAGTTCGGCCGCGTAGATGACGACGGCACCGTCTGGCTGATCACCTCCGCCGGCGAGCGTCAGATCGGGTCATGGCAGGCCGGGGATGCCGACGCGGCGTACTCACATTTCGGCCGCCGATTCGAAGACCTGGAGACGGAGATCCAGCTGCTGGAACTGCGGCTCGGCTCGGGTTCCGGCGACGCACGCAAGATCAAGACCGCTGCCGAGCACTTGGCGCAGACGCTGCCCACCGCCGCTGTCCTCGGCGATGTGGACTCGCTCTCGGCACGGCTGTCGGCGCTCGTGGAGTCCGCAGACACCCAGGCCGCGGCGGCGCGCGCACAGCGCGATGAGGCGCGTTCAGCGAGCATCTCCCGCAAGGAGGAGCTTGCCGCCGAAGCCGAGGAGCTGGCGACCAACTCCACCCAGTGGAAAGCTGCCGGTGACCGGATCCGCGTCATTCTCGACGAGTGGAAGTCCATCCACGGCGTCGACCGCAAGACGGACGACGCTCTGTGGAAGCGTTACTCGACGGCACGCGAGACGTTCAACCGCAGGCGCGGCGCACACTTCGCCGAGCTCGATCGCGAACGCGCCGGGGCACGGGAGAAGAAGGAAGACCTGTGCAAGCAGGCCGAGGCACTCTCGGATTCCACCGACTGGGGTGCCACCGCGGCCGCGTTCCGGAACCTGCTGAATGACTGGAAGGCTGCCGGTCGGGCGCCCCGGGAGACCGACGACAACCTGTGGCACCGCTTCAAGGCGGCTCAGGACAAGTTCTTCTCGGCGCGCAATGCCGAGTCCGCTTCCCGCGATGCCGAATTCGTGGCCAATGCCGACGCCAAGCGGGCGTTGCTGGTGGAGGCCGAGAAGATCGATCCGGAGACCGACGTGGATGCTGCCCGGGCGGCGCTGCGAGCCATCGGTGACAAATGGGATGCCATCGGAAAGGTGCCGCGCGAGCAGCAGACCGATCTGGAACGGCGGCTGCGCGCGGTCGAGAAGAAGGTGCGCGAGGCCGGCGAGTCCGGCTGGGGCGACCCCGAGGCAGAAGCCCGTGCCGAGCAGTTCCGCGATCGCGCACGCCAGTTCGAGGAGCAGGCCGCCAAGGCGGAGGCTGCGGGCAAAGCCAAGGATGCCGAGAAGGCCCGTGCCAGCGCCAAGCAGTGGCAGGAATGGGCCGATGCGGCGGTGGCGGCAGTCAAGAGCCGCTCGCGCTAGTTACTGCGCGCCCTCGTCGTCCTCAAAAGCGTCATCGAGGAAGGTGCGCTGATCGCGCTTGGCGGCCTCGCGGCGCTGCTGCTCGGCCGCCAGCTGCACGGCGGTACGCGACCACACCACACGCGCCCAGTGGAAGGTCAACAGGATGACGGCGATCCAGGCGACCACCAAACCGATCCCCGGACCGGGATGTCCGGCTCCGGCGGTCTGACGGGTCCAAATCGCAAGCATGCCAATCACACTGGCGACAAACGAGCCTGCCAGTGCGATCCAGGACAGCACCCAGCGGCGTGTCAGTAGCGCCAGCATGGAAAACCCGACGCCGAAGACCATGGCAAGCCAGACGAAGATCCTGGACGGCACCCGCACCGATTCCTGGTCTGCGATCGCGCCGTTGACCAGAACGTCAAACCCTCTGGCGTGTCCGGTATGCGGCAATACGAAGGTCAGCAGCAAGGCAAAAACCAGGACGGCCACCACCATGGCGCGGGCGCCCGGATCAATCTCACCGGCCACCTTCTTCTCGGCCGCATCGATGTCTCTGCGGAACTCCTCGAATTCGGCGTCTTCTTTTCCGGATTCCGCGTCACTCATAGCCCGCACCCTGCAACCTCAATCTGCTCTGCCGCCTTCGGGACTCCAATGGCCGGCATGCCCAAGCCAATTCCTGATGTTGACGGCTTCTTGCCGGTTTCGTGCGCATCACCCGCCTGCGTGCGCCGATGACTGAGCACTCCCCCGTCGGCGATCAGGTGATGCGGTGCCGCGCCGGTCACGTCGACGGTGATGATGTCTCCGGGACGCATTTCCCCGTCGATGTGTCCCTGCGGGCGGAAGTGCACCAGCCGGCCGTCGCGGGCGCGCCCGCTCATCCGCGCGGTAGCACCATCCTTGCGCCCTTCCCCGGTGGCGATCAGCACCTCGATCTGTCGACCGATCTGCTTTTGATTCTCTTCCAGTGTGATGGACTCCTGCAACAGGATGAGCCGGTCATAGCGTTCCTGCACAACGGCTTTCGGCAGCTGATCGGGAAGATCGGCAGCCGGGGTGCCCGGCCTGATCGAGTACTGGAACGTGAACGCGCTGGAAAAACGTGCCCGACGCACGACCTCGAGTGTCTGCTCGAAGTCTTCTTCGGTCTCCCCGGGGAAGCCGACGATGATGTCGGTGGTGATCGCGGCGTCCGGCATGACCGCTCGCACCTTGTCGATGATCGACAGGAAGCGCTCGGAGCGGTAAGAACGGCGCATTGCCTTCAGGATGCGGTCAGAACCGGACTGCAGCGGCATATGCAGCTGCGGACACACATTGGGTGTCTGCGCCATGGCCTCGATGACGTCGTCGGTGAATTCAGCCGGGTGGGGCGAGGTGAAACGCACCCGTTCTAGCCCCTCGATGCGGCCACAGGCACGCAGCAGGTCGGCGAAAGCGCCACGGTCACGTGCGATGTCGGGATCGGCGAAGTTGATGCCGTAGGCGTTGACGTTCTGCCCTAGCAACGTCACCTCCAACACACCCTGGTCCACCAGAGCCTGCACCTCGGCGAGGATGTCACCGGGACGACGGTCGATCTCTTTGCCCCGCAACGAGGGCACGATGCAGAAGGTGCAGGTGTTGTTGCAGCCCACCGAGATCGACACCCAGGCCGCGTAGGCCGATTCGCGCGTAGCGGGCAGCGCGGAGGGAAAGTGCTCGAGGGCCTCGACGATCTCAACCTGGGCTTCGTTGTTGTGGCGCGCGCGTTCCAGCAAGGTAGGTAACGAACCGATGTTGTGGGTACCGAAGACGACGTCGACCCACGGCGCCTTCTTGAGCATGCCCTCGCGATCCTTCTGTGCGAGGCAGCCGCCGACAGCGATCTGCATGTTCGGGTTGGCGGCCTTACGGGGCGCCAAGTGGCTGATGTTTCCGTACAGCTTGTTGTCGGCGTTCTCGCGCACCGCGCAGGTATTGAAGATGACGATGTCGGCGTCGGTGCCGTCGGGCGCCTTGACGTATCCGGCCGCATCCAGGAGGCCCGACACCCGCTCGGAGTCGTGCACATTCATCTGGCAGCCGTAGGTGCGGACCTGGTACGTCCGGACCGCCGATTGATCGGAAGTCACGGTACTGGTCACGGACTTATGGTACGTGCCCGCGTTCAGGCCGTTTCTCGCGCCGATGTGCGGCGGTTCCGCCACCATTCATCGGCGTCGCAGGAGTACTGCTGGACCCCGTAGAGACAGAACCCCAGGTACACCCAATTCATGCTGTCCGTCGTGTTGGCCACCAGGCTGGGCAACGCCAGGAAGAAGACGCCAAACAGATACAGGCCCATGACCCACCAGAACGCCGCCGAGCGAGGGCATTCCGATTCGGGTCGGATGGGTCTGCGAAGAATCTCGTGCCAGTTGAGCACCGTGGAGGCTCCCGCGATCAGCGCGATGACGGCGACTATCCAGCGCCACCATGATGCGCCGTATACGACCGCGACGGCGAACGCCACCAGCCAACACACCCCCGCAGCGAGGTCGAACGCCACCCGCCACCGTGGCTTCATCGCACCCCGCGCTCCGGAACATGCCAGCCCTGCCACCAATCGTCGATGCTGCAGACGGCGTTCACACCTATCCACATCCACCAGCCGGCCCATATCCACGACTCCGGGTGCCCGGGCGCGGCGGATGCTTCGAGAACACCGAGCACGACGACCATCACGATCAGTGCGGCGACGACCGCAAAGGAGATATCTCGCCGCGGCCGGGGCCGCTCGAGAATCTCGCTGTCGCGCAGATGCCGCCCCGCATCGACGGTCACCTGCCCCGATGGCGTGACCAAACGCATTAGCGAGCTGGGCAGCAGAAACAATCCGCATACCAGCCCGAAACTCGCCGCGATCCAACCCCAGGTAGTTGCCCCGTTAATCACCGCAATCAAAAAAGATGCGATGAACAGAACAGATGCGAGAACTCTTGCGAACGCCTTGATTCGCGGGCCTTCGACGGAAGGCCGCCGTCGCGTCCGCATGGACTCAGTATTGCAGATGTTTGCTGACACCGGTCAGGCGAGGTGCCGGATCGCGGGTCGTTCGATTGGCGGACCCCTGCGTTCCACGCTGCAGAAGTGTGGGGAACCCGTATTGTCTGACCATGCCGGTGAGCACCGACACCTCAACGAGCGGGGAAAACGCCCCCGCAACAAGCATCCCGATGATCTCCCTTGAGCACGTCGACAAGCACTTCGGCGACTTGCACGTCCTCAAGGACATCACCCTGGAAATCCCACGCGGTCAGGTCGTTGTCATCCTCGGGCCTTCCGGCTCGGGCAAGTCGACCTTGTGTCGCACCATCAATCGCCTCGAACCCATCGACACCGGCACCATCCGAATCGACGGCAAGGCCCTTCCCGAAGAGGGACGCGCGCTGGCCAACCTGCGCGCGGAGGTAGGGATGGTCTTCCAGTCCTTCAACCTCTTCTCACACAAGACAATTCTCGACAACGTGACGCTCGCGCCCATGAAGGTGCGCAAGAAGGACAAGGAATCTGCGCGCAAGCACGCCATCGAGCTGCTGGAACGCGTGGGCATCGCCAGTCAGAAGGACAAGTACCCGGCACAGCTGTCCGGCGGGCAGCAGCAACGCGTCGCGATCGCCAGATCGCTGGCCATGGGCCCCAAGGTCATGCTGTTCGATGAGCCCACCTCCGCGCTGGACCCCGAGATGGTCAACGAGGTTCTCGATGTCATGGTGTCGCTGGCCAAAGAGGGCATGACCATGCTGGTGGTGACCCATGAAATGGGATTCGCCCGCAAGGCCGCAGACCGCATCATCTTCATGGCCGACGGTGCCATCGTCGAAGACACGGACCCGGAAAGCTTCTTCACCAATCCCAAGTCCGAACGCGCCAAGGACTTCCTCGGAAAGATCCTCGGCCATTGATCGGCCGCTTACGCGAAGAAGCTCAAGCACTGATGCGACGGCACACCGCGCTGGTGGCGGCAGTTGCCTTGGTGACCACCCTCGTCAGTTCCTGCGGCAGTACCGAGCCACGTCAGCTGCTTGGATCGATCCGGGGCGGAACCGTCATCCTCGGTACGAAATTCGATCAGCCCGGGGTGGGCTTGCAGCACCCCGACAAAAAGATGAGCGGATTCGACGTCAAGATCTCCGAGTACGTCGTCAACGCCATCGCCGATGAGCTCGGCGTCAAGCACCCGGCCATCCGCTGGTATGAGACGCCGTCGGCGCAGCGCGAGCAGCTCATCGACAACGGCACGGTGGACATGATCGCGGGGAGTTACTCGATCAACTACAGCCGCGCGCAGAAGGTGTCGTTCGCGGGCCCCTATCTCATTACCTACCAAGGGCTCCTGGTACGCAAGGCCGATGACTCGCTGACCACATTGGACGACCTCAACCGGGGCAAGAAGCTGTGTTCGGTGTCCGGATCGACGCCCGCACAGAACGTCAAGAATCTGCTGGCCGGCACACAGCTGCAGGAGTTCGATTCGTACTCCTCGTGCGTAGAAGCACTGCGGCGGGGCAAGGTCGATGCACTCACCACCGACGAGACCATCCTGGCCGGGTACGCCAAGCGGTACGAAGGTGAGTTCAAGCTGATTCAGATGAACTACGAGCTGAGCAAGCCGTTGTGCATCGGGAAACCCAAGAAACAGAAGAAAAACGGTGACCCGTTCTCCAGGGAGGTGTACGGGATCGGTCTGGCCAAGGGCGATACCGCAGCCATCGAGGCCATCGACCGCGCACTCGACAAGATGATCGCCAGCGGAACCTGGGATGCCGATCTGCGGGAAGCTCTCGGCGACAGCACTATCGATGATTGGGAGAAGCGCGCGACCGGCGGCACCTACGCGCTGCGGCCCGATCCCTCACCGGCTGCGGTCGAGAAGATCACCGGTGTGAAGCCCGTCGCCGACAAGGCGTGTGAGGCCGCATGAACGCGCTGTGGGCGAACATGGGGCCGCAGCTATGGCCGGCGTTCTGGACGACGCTCAAGCTGACGTTCTTTTCTGCGATAGGCGCCCTGGTGTGGGGCACACTGCTGGCCGAATGCCGGGTCTCACCGGTGCCGATCATGCGAATCTTCGGCACCTGGTACGTCAACCTGGTCCGCAATACCCCGCTGACCCTGATCATCTTGTTCTGTTCGGTGGGGCTATACCAGAACCTCGGCATCGCGCTGGCGCCCGAGAACTCCAACTTCATCAGGAACAACAACTTCTGGCTGTCTGTTCTCGGCTTCTCTTTGTACACGGCAACTTTCGTATGCGAGACGCTGCGCTCCGGCTTCAACACCGTTCCGTTGGGCCAGGCCGAGGCAGCCCGGTCCCTCGGATTGCCGTTCTGGAAGGTCTTGACGCTCATCGTGTTACCGCAGGCCATGCGGTCGGTCCTGGCCCCCATGGGCAGCGTGCTGATCGCGCTGGTGAAAAACACCTCGATCGCCTCGGCGATCGGGGTGGCCGAGGCGGCCCTGCTGATGCGGTCGGAGATCGAGCTGTTCGCCGATCAGATCGTCTGGATCTTCCTCATCATCGCGGCGGGATACATGGTGATCACGTTGACGATCGGACTGACCTTCGGATACTTCGCAAAGCGATTGGCGGTGAAGCGATGACCGGCAACGCCACCGTCATGTACGACGCGCCCGGCCCAAAGGCCAGGGCGGTCAATCGGATCATCGCCGTCGTGTTCACCGCGCTGGTGGTCGCCGTCGGCGCGTGGGTGATCTGGACACTTATCGCCAATGAGCAGCTGACCGCCGAAAAGTGGTCGCCCTTCCTGCAGCCCGACACGTGGACGACCTACATCCTGCCCGGCCTGGTGGGCACCATCAGCGCGGCGGCGCTGTCGATCATTTTCGCGCTGGTCCTCGGCGCGGTGCTCGGCATCGGCCGGCTCTCCGAGCACCGGACGGTGCGCTGGATTTCCAGCGCCCTCGTCGAGTTCTTCCGGGCGATCCCCGTGCTCATTCTGATGGTGTTCTCGTACTACCTGTACGGGCAGCAGGCAGTGTTCCCGTCCGAATACCTGGCGTTCGCTGCCGTGGTGACGGGGCTGTCCCTCTACAACGGCTCGGTCATCGCCGAGATCCTGCGCTCGGGCATTCAATCGCTTCCCAAGGGGCAGTCCGAGGCCGCGGTGGCGCTGGGCATGCGCAAGTCACAGATGATGCGACTGATCCTGCTCCCTCAATCGATCGCCGCAATGCTGCCCGCACTGATCTCTCAGATGGTCATCGCGCTGAAAGACTCCGCGCTGGGCTATGCCTTCGGTTACATCGAGGTGGTGCGTTCGGGCATCCGGTCGGCGTCGTACTACGGAAACTATCTGCCGGCGCTCGTCGTGGTGGCGATCATCATGATCATCATCAACTTCGCGCTCTCGTCGCTGGCCACCAACATCGAGCGGCAGCTGCGTGAAGGCCGAAAGAAGAAGAGCCTCTTAGAGGTTCCGCACGCACAGCCCGAGCCGGGATTGGTCACCAAGGACCTGTTGGAGACCCGCGGCGTGGATCCCGCCCATCAGGATCTACGCCGGGATTACGGGGAGTAACTACCGGATCGGCAGTGGAGACTCGTCACCAGCCGGGCGCGGACCGAAGATGCGACGTTCCGTCTCGGCGATCGGGGTGTCGTTGATGCTGGCCTCTCGCCGTGACATCAGCCCTTCTGCGGTGAACTCCCACAACTCGTTGCCATAGCTGCGCCACCACTGCCCGGCCTCGTCGTGCCATTCGTATTGAAAGCGCACCGCCATCCGGTTCTCCCGGAATCCCCACAGCTCCTTGCGCAGCGCGTACCCGTTCTCCCTGGCCCATTTACGGGTCAGGAAGGCGACAATTTCAGCGTGTCCGGTGATGAACTCGTCGCGGTTTCGCCATACCGAATCTTCGGTGTAGGCGGTGGCGACGATCTCGGGATCACGTGTGTTCCAGGCATTCTCGGCGGCCCTGACTTTCTGGTGAGCAGATTCGAGGTCGAACGGCGGCAGCGGTGGACGCATGATGTGTCTTTCTTTGTCAGAGAGGTGGGTTGGCGGGCGAGGGATCGGGTTCACCCCACCGTAAGGGGCTGGAGTTGGCGGTTTCGACGACCTCGTCGATGGTGAAGTCGACGGAGCACTGAGCACCGGGGGCGAAGGTGCCCTCATCCCAGTTGAGGCGTGCGGTTCCCGTGAGCTGCAGGGTTGATCCGTTGCGCCAGTTCGGGATCAGCAGACCGCACCGGGGATCGACGTGCAGGTTCCCCAGCGTCATGAACATGGAGTTGCCGAAGTAATCGGGCCACCGCAGCTCGTGTGGTGAGAGCACCCGCAGGAACCCTGAATTGCCCCCTCGGTGTGATGCGTCGGCATTGCCTTCCTTATCGGCGGTGCCGATGATGAAGGTATCCGTTGCAGAGATCAATTGCTGCTGTTCGTCGTTCAGGGCAGTCGCGTGGCGCGGCTCTCCGGGCAGCCCCGGACCGATCCCAAGTACATCGCGTCGCGCGATGTACTTGGGGCAGTTCGAATACACCTGATCGGTGGTGACGATAAGACCCCGCCCCGACGGCGCGGCGGTGCCGTTCACACGCATCCGGCGCCGGCGCTGCGGCTGCAACGCGATCATGCCGATCTTGCGCTCCGATTGCAGTGGCTCGGCCAGCGGGTCGCCGGGGTCCGGCACACCGTCAATCGCGATGGTCTGGGCATCGGTGGCATGCGCGAAACCCGGTGGCCCGACGATCTGGCTCGCCCACATCCGGCCAGCGTCATCGCGTGCCGACACGAAGACCAGGGGCTGAGCGGCCAGAAAGGCCGCCGCAACCTCCGGTATCTGCGCCGAAATGATCCGCCCGACTCGAATAGCGCTGTCGTACTGCCCCATTCGGCGCTGTACGGCAAGCTCGCCGAAGTGGTACGTCATCTCAGAAGAATCCGCATGTCGGCGCGTCGCCGGCTGGCGCCGCATGCTGCTCGACGCCCGCCGACGCGAATACCTCGAGACGAATCCCATCGGGGTCGGTGAAGAAGATTCCATCCGAGGATGCGCCCTCCTGGTGCGCCACCACGCCCTCATGCACGAAAATCGTCGACAGTTCCTTCAAGACCGCCTCCACCTCACGCACCTGCTGCACCGAATCCACTTGGAACGACAAATGGTGCAAGCCCGGTGTGGCCGCCGAGAATTCCCCGTTGCTTTGCTCCCAGAGGGTGAGCACGGGTCCGTCATCAAATCCGAGGAAGGCGAACCGCTGTGCGCCGTCCTCGTTGGCCGCAAGTTGCTCGAATCCGAACGCCTGCCGATAGAACGCGACCGACCGCTCCAGATCACTGACGTTCAATCCGATATGACCGGTGGCCACACGAGGCGCGATGACAGTGCCCATAAGAGATCCTCTCTAACCAATAAAATTGCGTTACCGGTTAGACCGTAAGTGCGAAGCATCCCAGTGTCAACCATCTATCAAGTTTTATCGGTTAGAATTCATGCGACACACTCCCCCAGAGAGGAGGCGGCTAGCCTCAGGCCATGTCCGATCCACGTCCCCATCTCGGCGAACCGCTCGCACTGGACCTGTTGAACACCCGGTGGATGAGCGGCGACGGACTGCAGGATCTGCTCAGCACTCTTGATGGCGTACGAATCTGGCTGCGTACCAACAATCTTCATGATCGATGCACCGCCAACGAGAAGACCCAGGAGGCGTTGCTCTTTGCGCGCGACGCCATTTATCACGCGGTGAAGGATGATCAGGGCGACGAGATCAACGCGGTGCTCTCCCACGGCGCGATCCGCCGCTCACTGACTCCCGACGGGCCGGTGAACACCGCCGAGGTGCCCGAATCGCATTGGCTTCCGGGTTGGCTGGCGGCCGACAACCTATTGACCCTGCTATCCGACTCCCCCGATCGGATCAAGCAATGCGCTCACCCACACTGCGTTCTGTTCTTCTATGACACATCCAAGAACGGCGCACGCCGGTGGCATTCCATGGCGACCTGCGGAAACAGGGCGAAGGCCGCACGGCATTACGCCAAGAACACCTAAATAGCCTTCACAGCTGCATCACAGGACCGATTCTTACTCAACTATCACAATCGGAGTATTACGTAACAGGTATCACTTCGTTACCATAACCCTCATGCGAAACATCGTATTGGCCGTTGGCGTGTCCGCCGTTTTCGGAGCGGCGTGCGCAGGGGCTGCACTCACGGGTGCGCCGGTGGCCTACGGAGCTCCGTTGAACTTCGATTGCCTGCAGGTCGCGACACCGGTTGGAATGAATCTCACCTGCGTGAACCCGACTCCGTTCACCATGGACGCGCACTTCAAGGGGAACTGTGGTCCGCTCCCCATGCTCAATGAAGACACCGAGATCGGCCCATTCAAGACGATCTCCCGCCAGGTCCCGTGCCTGCCGGGCGTGCAGTCGCCGTCGGCCGAAGCGTCGATGAGCATGAGATCCAACGCGCCAGACGAAGGCAACCCACCGCCCGAGGCCCCGGCACGTCCATTCGGTCTATAAGCAGTCTGCGCGCGCCACTAGCCGACGTCGCGTCGGTCTTGTTCGGAAGCAAGGGCGTTCTTCACCACGTCATAGGCCATGGATTGGCCGTATCCGCGGCGCGCCAGCATGGCGACCAATCGCCGCGCGGCTTTGATACCCCCGTCGTCGAGATTTTCTGACCGGAGTTTTTTGGCGACAAGCTGTGCCGCACGTGACCGCTCGGCGTCCCCGTCGATCTGCGCAAGGGCCGCGGCCGCATTCTCGGCCGACACTCCCTTGGTCCGAAGCTCCGCGGCCAAGGCACGCTTGCCTTTTCCTGCGTAGGTATGCCGGGACTGCACCCATTGAGTGGCAAAGTCGGCGTCATTGATCAGGCCGGCGGTCGCCAACCGTTGCATGATTCGCGTGGAAACCTCATCGGGGTACCCGCGCCGAGTGAGCCTTTCGGTCAACTCGGCGCGGGTACGCGCGCGACTTGTCAACAGGCGAAGGCAATATGACCACGCCTGCTCGTCCCGCGAGTCAACCGGTTCACGCGTCGGGGCTTCGGGGACCGACGCGACCCGGGCTCGCAGTTCGTCTAGGGATTCCCTGGAACGAGAATCAGAAATCGACTGGGGCCGGGACGACTTCGTCATCGGTCAGCACCGCTCCGATACCAAGCTTTTCCTTGATCTTCTTCTCGATCTCGTTGGCGACATCGACGTTCTCCAACAGGAAGTTGCGGGCATTTTCCTTGCCCTGACCCAACTGCTCACCCTCGTAGGTGAACCAGGAACCGGACTTGCGGATGAAGCCCTGCTCCACGCCCATGTCGATGAGCGACCCCTCCTTGGAGATGCCCTTGCCGTAGAGGATGTCGAACTCGGCCTGCTTGAACGGCGGCGACACCTTGTTCTTGACCACCTTGACGCGAGTGCGGTTACCCACCGCATCGGTGCCGTCCTTGAGGGTCTCGATACGGCGCACATCAAGACGCACCGACGAGTAGAACTTCAAAGCCTTACCACCGGTGGTGGTTTCGGGCGAACCAAACATCACACCGATCTTCTCGCGGAGCTGGTTGATGAAGATCGCGGTGGTACCCGAGTTGTTGAGTGCACCGGTCATCTTGCGCAGGGCCTGGCTCATCAGACGAGCCTGCAGACCGACATGGCTGTCACCCATCTCACCCTCGATTTCGGCACGAGGCACCAAGGCCGCCACCGAGTCGATCACGATAAGAGAGATGGCGCCGGAGCGCACCAGCATGTCGGCGATTTCTAGAGCCTGCTCACCGGTATCCGGCTGAGAGACGAGCAGCGAGTCGGTATCGACACCGAGCTTCTTGGCGTATTCGGGGTCGAGCGCATGCTCGGCGTCGATGAACGCAGCGATACCGCCGGCGGCTTGCGCGTTGGCGACCGCGTGCAGCGCGACGGTGGTCTTACCCGAGGATTCCGGTCCATAGATCTCGACCACGCGGCCACGAGGCAGGCCACCGATACCAAGCGCCACATCCAGCGCGATGGATCCGGTCGGGATCACGGAGATGGGCTGACGCACCTCGTCACCCAGCCGCATGACCGAGCCCTTACCGAAGCTCTTGTCGATTTGTGCGAGCGCGAGTTCAAGCGCCTTCTCGCGATCCGGTGCCTGCGCCATGGTGTTCTCCATTTCGTCTCGGTGTTCGAAGATCGGTCCGATTCGGTGGCCGATCGGTTGAGGTGGACGCTAACCGACCCCACCGACAAGCGATCTACCTGCACGGATCGTCTCTTCGACTGCAATCAGAGTAAGGCGAACATCTGTTCGAATCAAGCAGGCGCGCCGATGCGGCGTGTCATCGAGTCATCACCACTGATCGCGTGGGACATCGAAATCGGCACATAGCGCCCGCCACACATCCCGCGGCTCCACCCCGTCTTCGACTGCCTGCGACGCCGTCCGTCCACCGAGGGCGGTCAACACATGGTCGACCAGTACCGACGAGCCGTAGACCCGACCGAATCGACCGGTGACAAGCTCATGAAACTCCGTCAGACGCACACGGTCACCTTAGGGCCGCCACCACGTCCTGGCACACCCGTACCGGATCTGTGACGTCCGCGGCGCCGGCAGCAGCCCGGCGCGCTGCCTCGGTGTAGCGCCGCTCACCCAGCACCTTGCCGATCGCCGCCGACATAGCCTCGCAGGTCAGCGGTCGCACCAGCTCAGCACTACCTTGCCGCACAACACGATTCGCCAACTCCCACTGGTCGCCGCCGCCAGGAACAACCACCGCAGGCACCCCGGCCAGCAATGCCTTGCTCAGAAAGCCGTGTCCCCCACCGCAAATGGCCAAATCGGCACCGGCGAGCAAAAGATCCTGACGCGCCAGCCCGGCAATCGCCCACGAAGGCAGGCCCGACGCAGGCGGATCCAGCGCGGACACAACCACGCGCGCGCCCACTGAATCCAAAGCCCGTACCGCCAGTTCGGTCATCCCTTCAGCTCCGGTGAAGGCCGTCGACGGTGCGATCACCACCACCGGTCCCGTACCCAACGGCGGCTGCAGCGCAGCGTCGGTGGGCTCCCAATGCAGGGGGCCCACCAGGACCGCCTCATCCGGCCAATCGGGACGCGGCACTTCCAGCGCGGGCAATGTCGCGATCAGCCGTCGGACGGGTCCGGGGTCGCGGGCGGGCAATCCGATCTCTACCCGCGCCTGCGAGCGCTGCCGCAAGCCTTCATCGATCGACCTTTGCGTCAACCGACGCATCAACCCGTCACGCAGCCTGCCACGCAAGCCCTCACCAGGAGCCAGCCCACTTCCCAATGGCGGCAATCCTTTTGACGGCAGGTACAGCGGATGCGGGTTGAGTTCCACCCACGGCACACCGAGCAACTCACCGGCCATGCCTCCGCAGGCGGTGATCACATCGGAAACGATGAGATCCGGCGCCAGTTGCCCCAACTGATCGAGATTGGCCAACGCCATATGGACCGCCCGCTGATGGATCTTGGCGCCCGCGTCTGCGTCGTCATCGGCAACCCGGGGCTGCAGTCCCAGAAGCTCTACCGACTCGAGTCCGGCGGCACGGGCCTGATCGAGCCAGCGCGTTCCCGTCAACAACACGGGGTCGTGCCCGGCCGCCCCGAATTTCAGGCACAACGCGATGGCGGGAAAGGCATGCCCGGGATCCGGACCGGCGACCACGGCAACACGCACCGCCCTACCCTGCCACAGCGATTCGGGCTAGGTTGAAACGCATGACTGACGCCACGCTGGCTCCTTCCACGTTGACTCCAGCCGAGACCGTCACCCGATTCCTGGAATCCCTGCAAACCGAGGACATCGACTTCGCGGGATCGGCGCTGGCCGAGGACCTCGTCTATCAGAACGTAGGTCTGCCCACCATCTATGGCCGGCGCGCGACTCTCAAGGTCTTCGAACCACTCACCAAGCCGCAGTTCGGATTCGAAGTACAAATCCACCGCACCACCACCAACGGGAACAGTGTGATGAACGAGCGCCACGACGCCATCGTCATCGGACCACTTCGTCTGCAGTTCTGGGTATGCGGAGTCTTCGAGGTGTCGGACGACGGAAAGATCACCCTGTGGCGCGACTACTTCGACATGTTCGACATGTTCAAGGCCACGGTGCGCGGCCTGGTCGGCATCGCCATCCCCGCCCTGCGGCCGCGCTTCTAAGTCTGGTTCAGCCCCCTATCCAAAGCCTTCGACAGCCGCTAGCGTCGGGCGCATGACGGACACTCTCACCACCATCAACCCCACGGAGATCGTCGAGGGTCTCTGGGACGCCATGCGGCTCGGCGATCTGGCGTCCATCGACACCGTCCTGGATGAGAACGTCAGCTGGGAAAACGTCGGCCTGCCTGCGATTCGCGGGCGATCGTCGGTGATGCGTGCCTTGTCCGGGCTCAACCTCCCCGGCGTTGGTTTCGATGTGAAGATTCACCGGATCACCGCCACCGGCAATACGGTGATGACCGAGCGCACCGACGTCCTCATCGTCGGTCGCCTGCACGTCGGATTCTGGGTCTGCGGAGTGTTCGAAGTGACGCCGCGCGGCACCATCGCCCTGTGGCGCGACTATGCGGATGTCCTGAACATCACGGTTGGCTTCGCGCGCGGCCTGCTCGGTATCGCCATTCCCGCACTGCGACCGACTCTGGCGCACTGAGATTATCTAACATAAATTAGTCTCATGGTTACCGCGGGATCGCCCACCAGACTGGACCCCGGAGCGATTGTCACCCGATTTCTCGAGGCCGTACAGAACGACGACATCGACTTCGCACGAGACGTATTGGACGAGAACATCGTCTATCAGAATGTCGGGCTCCCCACCATCCGCGGCAAACAGGCTGTACTTCGATTGTTCGGGGCGCTGGAGAACACGTCGTTCGGTTTCGAGGTCGATGTTCAGCGCACCACCACCAACGGCTACACCGTGATGAACGAGCGCTACGACGCCCTCAGCTTCGGCCCCTTACGCACACAGTTCTGGGTGTGCGGTGTCTTCGAGGTGAGCGAGCGCGACACCATCACCCTGTGGCGCGATTACTTCGACTTCGCGGCGGTATCTCGCGCTTTCCTGCGGGGCCTCATCGGCATCGTGGTGCCGTCGCTGCGGGCGCGGTTCTGAAAACCGTCGTACGAATCCGCTGACCGGACCTGGGGTCACACCCCGATATCTGATCACGCCCCTTCTCCCCCACGACGGTGCTCGCTAGCGTTGGCTGGTGACCGACATTCTGGCAAGAACCGACCCCACCGCCGCCGTCGAAACCCTTTGGAGCGCTGCCGGTCTAGGCGATTTGGCAGTGCTCGAGTCCGTCCTCGCCGACGATGTCCGATGGGAGAATGTGGGCCTGCCCGCAGTGCGTGGGCGCAAGGCTGTGTTGCGCGTGTTATCCGCCACGAACTGGCCCGGGGCAGGATTTGGCGTCAAGATTCACCGAATCACCGCCACCGGAAACACCGTGATGACCGAGCGCACCGACGTGATCATCGTGGGCCCGCTACACATCGGATTCTGGGTCGTCGGAGTCACCGAGCACTCGGATGATGGAAAGATCACGCTCTGGCGTGACTACGGCGACGTTCTCAACGTCACTCTCGGTTTCCTGAGGGGCCTGCTGGGGATAGTTTTCCCGTCTGTACGTCCGCGACTCTAGGGCAGCCGGGATTTGTCCGCGTCGGTGACCGCGCGGTACAGCATGACGCCCCCGAGAATCACCACACCGGCCACCAGCATCGGTACCACGAGCTTGAAGATGGCGCCCACGACCAGAAACGCCAGCCACACGACCAGCAGCACGCCAATGATCTTCCACAACACCGGTACCCACCGTTCTCTCGACTGCGATAGAGCAAGCCTGGCAGTCGGATCGGCACCTGAGGAACCCCGGAACGCGAAGATCAGGGAAAGATCGGGGATTACCCTGACAGCTGGCCAAGTTCGTCGAGGGCACCCGCCCACCCGGTGAGCCGGTCGGTTGCCGACACCAGGTCATCGAGAAGCGGACCGCGTGACATCGGCGAGGCGAGGACCGCCCCGCCATTTCCGGCCGACACCAACTGCGCTGCCGCGGTGACCAACTCGTTGTATTGACGCACACCAGTGTCGAGTTGCGCAGTGAACGCACTAATGGTCGGTTGCAGATACTCACGGGTGTGTGGTGCCGCGACAGCGGCGCGCTCCATGGATACCACTTCCTTGGCGGTCGCGGCCATCACATACGCAGCCTGATTGGCCGCAGCAAGAATCTGCCGCCCCTCGCTGTCGGGAATCATGTTGCCGCGCTCCACCACTCCGAGAAGAGAGAACAGCGAGCGCTCGGCGGCATCCAGCGCCGCCATGGGCGGACGCGCCATCGAACCTATTGGCGGCAGCCGTCGTTCCACTCCGGGCCGCGGCGGCGGCAACGGCTCAGCCTTGAGGTACCGATACCGCACAAACAGATACGTGGCCGGAATCGCACAACCGGCGGTGAGCAGCGCCGGGATGATCAGCAGCCAGGGGGGTGCGCCGGTCGTCGCGAGCACCGTCGTGACAAGCAGCCCGGCAGCGCAGGCCAGCGCCCAGCGGATACTCCACCGCTTGGCTCGTAGACGCTTCCGCAGCAGTTTCTCGCGTTTGTCGGACATCACCCGCATTCGTGCGGCGAGTTCCTCGCCCAGATCGTTGACGTTGTTGACCACACGGCGCAGCAGCTGCTCCCAGCCTCCTTGCACCGCGGTGCGACGGGGTGGCTGGGGTGTCATGTTCACATTGTGCCCGAAAATTCGGCGGTCGCCGAGGACGAATTGTCCATGCGACAAATCCGCCGAGTGGGCGCGGCTGCGTCCCCACTCGGCGGATTGAAGCGAAAGAAGAGAGAAAACTACTGCTGGCCCAGCGGGTTAGCGGGATTAGCCTGCTCTGGTGCCGCCGCCGGCGCCGGGGTCGCGGTGCCACCGGTGGGCAGGGCCTCACCCTTCATGGAGGCGCGGATCTGCTCCAGACGCGAATGTCCGGCCATCTGCACGCTGGCCTGCTGTACCTCGATCATGCGGCCCTGTACCGAGTTCTGCGCCAGCTCGGCCTGACCAAGGGCGTTGGCGTAGCGGCGCTCGATCTTGTCGCGCACCTCGTCCAGGCTCGGGGTGTTGCCGGGGGCGGCAAGCTCGCTCATCGACCGAAGCGAGGCGGAGACCTGCTCCTGCATCTTTGCCTGCTCCAGCTGGCTCAGCAGCTTGGTCCGCTCGGCGATCCGCTGCTGCAGCATCATCGCGTTCTGCTCGACGGCCTTCTTGGCCTGGGCCGCGGCGGCAAGCGCCTGATCGTGCAGCGCCTTGAGGTCCTCGACGCTCTGCTCGGCGGTAACCAACTGGGCGGCGAACGCCTCGGCCGCGTTATTGTACTCGGTCGCCTTAGATGCATCTCCCGAACCAGTGGCCTGATCGGCCAAGGTCAGCGCCTGACGAACATTGACCTGAAGTTTCTCGACATCGGCCAGCTGACGGTTGAGGCGCATCTCCAGCTGGCGCTGATTCCCGATCACCGACGCGGCCTGCTGCGAGAGCGCCTGGTGGTTCCGCTGGGCCTCCTCGATGGCCTGCTGAATCTGCACCTTGGGGTCTGCGTTCTCGTCAATCTTCGCGTTGAACAGTGCCATCAGGTACTTCCACGCCTTGACGAACGGGTTAGCCATGAGATCGATCCGCCTTCTGCTTGGATGCCGGTAGTCGTCGCCACCTACGACTGCGTGGGTCCCAACTTATCTGTTGCATGCCGATCCCCACACCCCCTACGGGGCGCAAAACAATGCGACCGCCACAGTAAGTTAGGCGGCCGCCATTGCGCGAACCTGCGGAATGACAACCTTGGTCGCGACATCGATCCCACTGAGTGAGCCGGCCGCTGTCGTCACTGCGGGCTGCGAAGCCGCGACGGCAGCCTCGCGATGCGCCAGTCTTGCGCTGACCTCGGATAACACCTCCGACAGCGGGACATCGAGCGCGCCGCAGATCGCGGCCAGCAGCTCACTGGAGGCTTCCTTACGGCCACGTTCCACCTCGGACAGATATCCCAGGCTGACACGTGCCGAGTCCGACACCTCACGCAACGTTCTCCCCTGCCCGGATCGAGCGTTCCGCAGGGTGTCGCCGATGGCCTCTCGAAGCAACAACGCCATGTGTCTCTCCTTTGCGTCCTGAACGTCGGCGTCCATACCGCGTAGTAGTTGAGTCTGCCTTGCTCAACGTTGCCGCGCACGCGGAGGTTCCCGGAAATTTGAGTGACAGACGCCTCAACGCCGCCCTTTATGCGGCCCTGATTCACCGGTAACAGCGCCCACCACCGGGTGGGCTACACGAAGCCGGTCCCAGTTCCATCCAGCTCAAATCCGTCCATGCGGCCGACAGCCAGGTCCTGGTGGGCTCTATGACGAAACGCATCGGACCACGCTCGCAGTAGGTTCGGTTATCCGGGGTTACTGCGCAGGTTGTGCCCTGATGGCTGATCTTGCTGCGCGCCGGCAGCGGCTGTCCTGCCTCCACAGCAGGGAATCTGACGGCCATGGACCAGTCGTAGTGCACCGCCCGGTCACCATCGATCCAGCCGATGTGGTTGGTCCCCGCCGGGGCTCCCGGAATCACGCCGGAGCAGCCGAAGCTGCCACGGCCCCAAATCCCGCAGTTCTGTCCGGCCGGCCCGATGAACCACACCCCACCAGGCTGAGCGAAATCGTTGGCGTTGAGCTCGTCGTAGTACCGAATATCGGGGAATGGGTCTGAGGTGGCCTCCGGTGGCGGTGGCTCGGAGCGAGCCGTCGCGACCGGACCTGCCGCGAAAAGAATCAAACTCAGAGCGGCCACTGCAGCACAGCGATGTCTCATAGCCCACACTCCGTACGCGGATCGTCTATCACGACATCGTTCTCAATATCTCGGTCCCGAATCATCATGGCGTCCTACGTGATCCGCGGAGTGATGCCATAACATGCGGCATTCCCAACGTCCATCGTGTTCTGGCAGACGACCTTTCCCTGGTAGACGATCCGTACGGTCACCCACCGGCCAACCGCGGCGGCGGGTCGCCAATCCGCCCGCAGCTGGCTGCCGTCCGGTGGCGCGCCACGAACGGAGCGCACCATTGCGTCAGTGCGCCATGGCAGTGCCACGCTCACGACAGCTGCCCGGCCGGTTACGGCCTGATACTCGATGTTCGCAACCTGAACGCTGTCGGACAGGACTTCATAGACGACGGGATCATCTGCCCAGGCCTCAGGCGGAGCCATCGGCATGAACACTGTTACGCCACACACCGCCGCCACGAGGAAACGCGTCATGGTCCTCGCAGGGTTCATGTCGCTACCAAAACAACCGCGACAAGGGTGAAGTCCGACTGTTCTTCGTAGAGGCTGCTGACGCCGAAATCGGTGTAGGCGCAATCGGGGAAAGCGTCACGTCCTTCCAACAACATCCCCTTGGTGGCATCGGCCACATTGTGACCCGCGCCCTGAAACGATGCCGTCCTGGTCGCCTCGATACCAAGGTCCCTCACAATCGCCTTCTGGTGCGGTTCGTCGGCCGGAACATTCTCGGCGGTGTGGTTGAGATACGAGTAGGTGGACCGGTTGATGATGTCGGCGGCGTGCTCTACGGCCGGGTTGTGGCGCAGCGGTGCACACGAGGTGCCGCCGCGTGCATCGACGACAGCCTGCGTCACTTCGGCTCCGGGTTCTGCGATGGCCGGCACAGCGAAAATAGTTGCGGCACTAAAGATCATTAACGAAGCGACAACTACGATGACGGGCCCCTGTCTTGAGTCACGGCGCCCGCTACGGGGCTCCACTGTCGACATACGCATCTCCTCGTCGTTCGCGTGCGATGGTGGTACTCAGCTGCAGGCATGGGAACGATGGATCTTGCTTCCCCAGTGCATGACCCGGTGGTACGACGGTCCCGTGAACCAGGTCGGTTGACGTGCCTTGATGCCGTTACCGACATTGGACAATTGCTGCCACAGACCGAAGAAGCTATCCCCTTGGTATATAGGGAAATACATATCACCCGCGTGGTCATAGCTCTGGGTGAGTGCCTGTGCCCGCGGAGCCAGGAAATCCACTGACTGGTCAATGTTGGCGATGACGATATCCGCCTGCTCCTGGACGCCGGGAGCATCGTAATGGCCGTTGTTGCGGACCAAACTGTCGTTGAGTCCCTCGATTTGATGTTTCACGGCATCGTATTGAGCGTCGAACCACTGACACATCTCTCGTACCGCGTTGACATCCACAGACGTCACGTATCGCCTCGTCTGATCGAACGGAAACGGAAACTGCGGTTGCCAATTGCTGGCCACCGGAGTCATCACCGGCAGCCGCTGCGGCTGGTCGAAGTGGGCAACTGGGTCGTAGCCGCCACCCGGATCAGCACTGGCTGCCGCCGTCAGAACCTCCCCCGAACAAATCAGTGTCGCGACTACAACCACCATCAACCGGCTACTCCAGATGCGAATCATCATGCTACCGAGGCTATTTGCCAAGAGCAGAGTCGATACCACCAACGTCGGTGATCTGCCAGTCGTTGTTGCTGTCGATCGTGATGCTGTACGTAGCAGTGGACTGCAGCCCCTCGGGCGCCTGCATCGTCTTGGTGAGCACGCTGACGAACGCATCGACGGTGAATATCCCACCGGCGTCCGAGCGAACCTTTGCAGCCAAAGGCTTGGCCGTCGACTTCCAATGCAAAGGCGCCAGAATCTGCTCCATCGAGTCAGCAGCCTTTGTCAGCTTCTCCTTCAGATCTGGGGAAGTTCCGTTGACCAGCTTGACTTTCCACGCCTTGAAGTCCTGGTAATCCATATCTGCGGCATTCGTGGCATAGCCAGTAGCGATCTCTTCGGCCCGCACTCTATTGCCGGCACCCACGGCCTGCTCGTCCAACTTCTGCTGCGCACCGGCATACAGCCAGCCAAGCGCAACCGCAACGCCGGTCAGCAGGAGGATCACGACCGCGATGATCACGCTGCGCAGTGTGAAGGACACCTGTCGTGGCTGCTTAGCCGACAGACTCGCACGACCGCCTGCGGCAGTCACATCGGCAGGCGGATCGGCAGGCGGATCGGCAGGCGGATCGTCTGGCTGAGCCCGGTCATGACTCTCCGTCACAGGCGTGCTTTCGGGTTCGGTATCGACAACTGACATGAAACTTCCTCTCGGGTTATGGGAGTGGCCTCGGCCTAGCGGTCGGGCATGGATACACGAAGCGTGATCGCGCCGTCTTCCGGTATGCCTGATAATGCGTTACTCAGGATTTGTGCCGTGTCGAAGTTCATCAACGCTCCCCCGATTCCCTGGAACTGCGGAAGTAGTGCATTACCAATAACTTTGAGATCAGGCGCCCGCGTGTCCAGAAAGTTTTGGAGGCGCGCGAGGAACTTTTGAAACAGCTGAACGTTGTGCGGATTGTTCCAGGCGACAACATTCATCATGGCGGTAAATGCGCCCGATATTCCATCCCCTACAGCCCGCAACGGCGGCCCGATTTCTGCCAAAGTGGGGCCAACCCAGTCGGCATTACGCAGCAGATTTTGAAGATTGCCAAGAAGTTCCTGCCCTTTTCCGTCCATGCTCATCATCATGTTTCGGGTAAGCAAACTCGCGCGCGATAGGTTGGGTAGCACGCGGCCTGGATCCGGCAAGGAAGCGTCCGCTTCATTCAGGATCCTTTTGAGCTGCACAGGATCCATCTGGTTGAGTATGCGGACCACCGTGGCGACAAGTTGTGAGATCGAGGGCGGCACGGTTACCGCCTGCGCCGCGATGCGCTGACCGTCCGTCAGCACAGGGCCGTCATCGGACCGCGGCCGAAAGCCGACGTAGGCTTCACCGAGCGCAGAAAAATTATCCAGACGCACATCACTGTCGACGGGAACGTGCTGCCCGGGGTCGAGATAGAAATCGATGGTGGCATTGCTCACCGAGGTCGAAACACCGGTCACCTTGCCAATGGCCACACCGCGCAGCAGCACGCTGGAGCCAACCACCACACCTTCGCTATCCGGTACGTCCATCGTGAGATTGATGCGATTCTTCGGTAACCCCAGCCGGATACCGAACGACCCGATGTATGTAAGCGCGACCGCGATAATCATCGCGAACATTGCGAAGGACAGTATGTTCTTGGCGACTCTCATGGCGCTGCTCCCAGTATGCGCAGCACATCCTGTACGTTGCCAATCATTTCGCGCCCGTCGGGCCCGGATATCGAGGTGATGTTGATTGCGGGGTACTTATCGACGGGAAAGAAGTCCTCGATGAACAACTTTCGCCATTTAGGCGCTTCGTCTTCGAAGCTCCATTTGCTCTGTTGAACCGCCCCAACCGCATTGCTCAGCGACCTAAGTAACGGAACCAACCAGAACCCTCCGCTGTAAATACTCCCGACCGACGGAAGTACGGTGCCGATGTAGCTTGCGACCACTGTCGACCGGTCGAATCCCAGCATGCCTTCCGGCGAGAACCAGTACCTGTATGTAGGCAGGTTGCGGCTCATCACATCGGTAGTTCTCGATACGCCGTCAAGCCATTTGTCGACCATATCCACGTTGTTGGAAAGGTCCGCCAGGTCCACCGCAACCCGGCTCACCAGGTTGCGCAGGTCTTCTCGATTCGACGGGGTCACACGGTTGATGCCGATGATCGTGTCCTGCACCCGCTGGATCGCTCCACTGCCAACGAAGTTCGCCATGTTCGCCAACGTGTCCTCAAGCTGCGGCGGAGACACTGTTTGCGCCAAAGGGATTCGTCCGCCAGCGGTGACCGGTGGCGCCCCCTCACCTGACCGGAGACGTTCGAGCGCAACATAGGTATCACCGAGCACCGTTGATTGCTGCAGTGTGGCACTAACATTCGCCGGTATGTTGATGCCGGGATCGATCTGCGATGTCACATCAACGTGATTGCTTCTGAGATCGACCCTGGTGACCACCCCCACCGTGGCGCCGTCTTGGACCACTTTCGCACGATTCGGCAGATTCAGGACACTGGCAAATTCCAGAACGATGTCATAGCCGCCGCGATGGTTACCACCTGGCTGGGGTATCGCATTCACCGATAACGACGAACAAGAAACGACCAGCATGGCTGTCGCGGCTCCGGTAACCACTGTCCGGATTTGACGGGGGCTCATGAGTGGCTCGCCTGCTGCAGCACGTACTGCAGCAGCGCAACGTCAACGGCGTAGGGCTGGCCGTTGACGTCCGCACAGCTGCCGGGCATCGACGCATTCATCGCGCCGCAGAGCGCCAGCTTGTCGTGGGTGGCAACGCGGAACAGCGGGGGTCGGTAAGCGATGTTGAACGTGCCGAACTGTTTGGCGTTAAAGTGATTTGCCGCGGTGTTGATCCACCAGGGCACCCCATTGAACAAGCCGGCAAGGGCGTTGGCGTGCGGGCTGATTTTTCGGAGGGCGTTGCTCACTCTGTCCAATGTGATCTGCGTTTCGTCCCCGAGTCTGGATTCCAGTGTGGCGACCAACTCCATAAGTGGACCAACCTTTCCGATGGCGTCCGCACCGACCAGCCGAGTCGCGCCGTCCAGCGCAGTCACGATGTCTACGGTCGTGGTCGGCGCATCCAGCAGAATCTCCTTCATCGGCCCTGTGATGTCTTCCAACGCTGATGTCAGCTGCGCGGTGTTCCGAACGATCGAGCCGATGTTGCTGATCTGTCGATCGGGGCCATCGAGCAAGTCGGACGACACGGTCAGCAAGTGGCCGAACCCTGCTCCATTGTTGTGTGCCAATTGATCTAACCCACGAACTGTGTCTGCGATGTTCTCCGAGCCGCTGGAGTTGATGGCGCTGAGGAAGCTGTCCGCCGACCCAATGATCTCCGACAACGACTTCGGTGACACAGACCGATTGAGCGGGATACAACTGGCGGCGTTGAGCCGGGACCCTCCGGCGTAGTTGCCGACCAGTTCCAGCGAGCGATCCGCGAGGATTGAGGTGGACCGGATGACCGCCGTGACGTCGCCGGGGAATTCGCGTCCTCCGGTTACGGAGAAGCCGACGCGGACATGGCTGGGACCTGGCTGGATCGAGACGATTTTGCCTATGCGGTAACCCATCTGAGTAACAGGGTTACCTACATAGAGCCCGATCGCGTCAGGCATGAACGCACAGTAGGAGGCTTCATGCCGAGCTAGCGGTGCGCATGACGAGTTGGCTCCGATGGCCACGACCGCCATCGTGGCGGCCACCATGCAACGGAGAGTTCGACGAACCGCGATCGCATTCATCAGCAGCTGCTTCCGGACATCGGTATGCACAAATCGGTGGCGAGCAGCTCTGGACGTGCGTTCTGCGCGTCCAGGACGCGCTCGAGCTTGTCACGCACCCGGCGCAGTCGAGGGACGAGTCTGCTGTTGTTATCGACCCACCGACGAACCCGGTTCTGCCATTCGCGAACTTTCTGGATGAACTCCTCACGGTGGTTGACCCAGAATTTGCCGGTGGGAGCCAGGATCGCATCCGAGATGTCGCCCATGCCTTTCAGAGCGCCAGCGAATCCCTTGCCGTACAGCACAAGTGTCTGCTCCATGATCGAAATTTTCAGGATGAGATCCTTAAGCTTGTCGCGGTAGCCGGAGAGTGACTCGATGTATTCGTCCGACAAATCGAGGATCTGTGAGATCTGCCCCCGCTGCTTATCGATCGTCTCCGTCAGAGCATTGCCTGCGTTGACAACCGCCGATAGCGTCTCCACGTTGGTTCCGTTCAGGCCGGCCTGAATCTTGTCCAGTGATTCACGGATCGGCGTCGGATTGACGTTTTCGGTGATCTTGGTGGCACCGGCCAGTGCTTTCATCAGGTTGTAGGGCATGGTCACCCGTTCCAGCGGAATAGCCTTCTGCCCCAGCGGTTTGTCGCCCAGCGACACCAGGTTCACGTAGTAGCCACCGATCACCGTGAGCATCCGAACCTGAACTTGTGACTGATCGCCGACAAAGGCGTCCTTCGACACGCTCAGGCGTACCTGAACCTGGTTCGGCTCAATCGCGAGGCTGTCCACCTTTCCGACGGTGATGCCGGCGATGCGCACACTGTCGCCTAGCCGCACCGATGCGGCGTCGTCTGTGTAGAAAACCACCGGCCGATGATTGAGTGGGTTGACATAGATGATGCCGGCGGCCAGTGCCACCATCGCGACCATGCCTAGCGCAAGCAGGCCGACCATCGTCGGATTTGCGAGCTTCTTCAGCGATTGCACAGGATCACCCGTTGACCGTTCAGTAGTACGTCCATCGATTCAGGTAATTGCGCCCGTCCATGTGAGCACGGCACCGGGGTCCCGGGAGGCGCGGGCGGCTCGACGTTGTCCCAGATCACCGGTACGCGTTTGAACGCATCGCTGTAGTCGTCAAACACCGTGATCGCCCGGTCAATCCCCTTGTCCATGTCTGCTTTGCCTGGGGTGAATCCGGCATTGGCCAGCAGCTGAACGGTCACGGACGTGAACTCCGGCCCGTACAACTCCGACTTCCGGAACTCGTCGATCACCGCGAGCGCGTTGTCCACCGGCCGATTTACCCAGTCCAGGATCTGTAGCAGATCTCTGGAATGCCCACCGAACGTTTCCGCGATCGCGCTGAGGTTGCGCATCAAAGTTGCGATGACCTGCTGTCGATCGGCCACGAACTGGGTCAGTTTTCGGACGCTGTCCAGCATCGGTCCAAGACCAGTACCGTTGCCGTCCATAAACGAAGCGACATTGTCCGTAAAGTTGTCAATATCGCTGGGGCTCAAGGTCGCCAATACCGGTTGCAACCCGTTGAACAAGGTGGTGACGTCGAACGAAGAATGAGTCATGCTCAACGGAATTCGCGTCACCACGCTCTCATCGGGCCCCTCCTCGACGGGATCAGCGAGATCGAGATAGCGCAGCCCGGTCAGTGATTGGAACTTGATCGCCAGCCGAGTCTTGGACACCACGGCATAGCGCTTGTCCAGGCTCAGCTCTACCTCAGCGATACTCTGCCCCTCCTTGCGTGCCAGCCGTATGTCCTTGACCTTGCCCACACGCACCCCACGAAAGCGAACATCCGCATCCAGACGCAGGCCGGACGCATCAGTGAATTCTGCTGTATAGGAACGTGTTTCACTGGATACAGGTTGCCGCAGCACGTTGATGATCAAGATCAGCAGCACGGCCCCAATGGCACCGCTGACCATGAAACGCCACAGTGCAGCCTTGGGTTTGATCATGGGCCACCCATCGCACTAATCGGAGCCTGCACACCAGGTATCTGATCGAGCACGATATGGACCTGCAACGCGCGCTGTTCCGGTGATCCCCCATACAGCTTCTCGAAACGTGTCCGCAGTTCCACCAGGGTGTCGCTGAGGCCCGCGGGTGTCACCAAACCGGGCACCGTGTCAGTGAGAGTCCGGATCACGTTGACCACCGGAAGCAACTCGCCGGTGTGTGATGACAACAGCTTTCCGACAGCCCCGAAGAACCCCTTTGCGAGTAGATCAATGGACGGCAGGGCTCGTTTGTTCCAAAATTCTTCGGTGACAGGCATTCCGGGTTCGGCCACGACCGGGACAACAGCTTGCCCGGGCATCGCGTTCGCCGCGGAAACGTTGAACTTCACAAAACCCGAGCGCTGATTGAAGCCGTAACCTGCAACGGTTGCCGCCTCCACGAACCCCGGGAATGCCACACTGATTCCCGCCGTGTTTCTCAGCAGCTGCTCGGTGCTGACTGTCTGGACTGCCGCGACCGCACGGGCCGCCGTGATCACAGACTCGATCAGAGGATTGAGTCCATCGGTGTAGCGCGTGGCCCGGTTAATCACGTCAACAAGCTGCGGGGTCACCAGACCGTTGGTGATCTCGCCCGCTCGGTACAGCAGCGCCTGTAGCGTGAAGTTTCCTTGCGGCGTGGCGGTGATGTGCACCCCGTTGTGCAATGGCTTACCACCTTGGCCCGCGATCAAATTGATACCGGTTACGCCAAAGTAGTTGGCGGGACGGAAGTCCACGCCCATCGTGTCCGTCAATCCCGCGGTGGGGCCGGCCTCCAGGTCGACATCGAGCCGGACCCTGTCATTGGCGACGGTCGACACGCCGGCGACATTTCCGACAGTTACGCCGTGCATCATCATGGGGGCCCCCGCCGTCACCCCCTCACCGACGTACGGCAGGTCAATCACGATAGATAGGCGGTTCGCCGGCCGATCTGCCCACGGGTTGAAGGCAACACACAGCGCCAGTGCGGCAATACACAAGGCGACCGCAAGACCGATGATGCTCAGCCTGCGCGCTTCAGCCTCTGCTGACATGCGAAACAACACGGTGGCCCCCTACGCCTTGAACACGAATTCGGGTCGCAGGCCCCACAGCATGATGGTGGTCGCCAGGTCTAACACCAAGATGGTCACCAGGCTGGCGCGGATAGCCCGGCCCGATGACTCCCCGACACCTACGGGCCCTCCGGAGGCGAAATAGCCGTAGTAGCAATGAATTATCGTCACCGCGGTGCAGTAGGTGGCCGCTTTTATCAGCGAGGCACCGATATCATGCGGGGTGAGAAACTCGACGAAGTAGTGATTGTAGGTGCCGCCCGGCTGGCCGTAGAAAACGCGAATCACGATGTCACACGTCACGAAACTGACCACCAGCGCCAGCAGATATCCCGGTACGACACACATCAATCCACCGATGAGGCGGGTACCGACCACAAACGGGATCGACCTCAGTCCCATGGCTTCGGTGGCGTCGATTTCCTCCGCGATCCGCATGGAGCCGATCTCCGCGGTCATCCGGCAACCCGCCTGAGAAGCGAACGCCACTCCAGCGACCAGCGGAGCCATCTCACGGACATTCCCCCACCCGCCGATGATGCCGGCGAGTGCCCCAAGCCCCATCAGATTCATGATGGAGAATGCCTCGATCGCTGCCATGCCACCGACCGCGATGCCAAGTACCGCAAGCACACTGATCACGCCGCCATCGACAATGACCGAACCCCGGCCCCACGCCAGGTTGTTCATCACCCGTAACGTCTCACGCCGGTACAAACGCACCGTAACCGGAAGCAACCACACCGTCTGTGCAATAAACGTCACCCACTGCCCGGTGGCGCGGAAAGGCTCGAGCAGCGCCATCGGGATTTTGTGTCCG
Organism: Mycobacteroides chelonae CCUG 47445; assembly: GCF_001632805.1. Lineage (NCBI taxonomy): Bacteria > Bacillati > Actinomycetota > Actinomycetes > Mycobacteriales > Mycobacteriaceae > Mycobacteroides > Mycobacteroides chelonae. The sequence continues at coordinate 3,085,094 of NZ_CP007220.1, forward strand.
ATGCCGACACGTCGCGCGGGTAGCGCGTCGAGACGATGCTGCGGCTGGCCGGCCATCTACGCCACCACCATCGGGAAGAACATCGTCTGCAACTGAGTGATCGCAAGATTGACCGCCACAATGCAGATCACATTCAGGACCACCGCGGCGTTCACGGCATCGGCAACACCCCGCGGACCGCCCTTGGCCTCCATGCCTCGCTGGCAGGAGACCACCCCCACAATCGCGGCAAAAATGAAGCCCTTGCCGAGGGTGAACCAAAGATCGATCACCTTGGTAAACGACCCGAAGGACAACCAAAAACTTCCTGGTGTCACGCCATTGAACGCGGTCGCAATCACGAATGCCGCCCCAACACCCATCGCGATGATGATCACGACCAGAATCGGCGTGACCAGCAGCAACGCCAGAACGCGCGGCACCACAAGTCGTTGCACAGGGTCAATTCCCAGCGACCGCAAGGCATCGAGTTCCTCGCGAATCGCTCTGGCCCCGAAGTCAGACGCGATCGCGGCGGCGGCAGCACCGCCCATCAGCAGGCCGGCTGTCAGTGGCGCCCCCTGCCGCAGCACGGCCACACCCGTGACCGACCCCACCAATGAATTGGCTCCGACTTGGTTGACGAGGCCTGAGATCTGCACAGCCACCATGCCGCCGAAAGGGATCGCCATCAATATCGCCGGCACGGCCGTCACCTTCAACAAAAGCCAGGCCTGAACGATGAGTTCGCTGAACGGCAGCCGCCCTGACAGTGCATCGGTCGCGGTGTACCTGAGCACCTGGGCGGCCAGGATCACACTGCGACCGGTCGTTGTGGCGCTACGTATCGGCACAGAGCCGACCTTCGCGGCCCCGCTCCTAACCAATTGCTCCACCGAGGCGAGGCCCATTGGAGCAATATAATGCTATAAATTAATTAAGGGAAGCCTTACCTGACACTCTGCCGGAGGGGGGCCGGCGCCCCCTCCGCCATTCCGGGATGCGGGTACCAGACGCACCATCACTTCGCACTCACCGTTGAGCGCATCGGGCACGATTGACACCGAGTACTGGGACGCGAGCGCCGGTGAGGTCAAGGCAAGTGCCTCCTCGATGGCACCGCGCTGTATTCCGCTGGCAATTTCCGGATGTGTGAGAGCAATCTCGCGCAGCGGGCACGAGCAGATCTTTAGCTCGTGCTCGCCGAAGATACTGGTGACCGTGGATACGCGGAATCCGAGCTGGCTGAGGATCTCGAGCGCCACGCTGGCCGGGTCCGGTACGTCAATCTGAAGGATGTGGGCGGAATGGTTCCGCGCCCAGATTCTCCCGGCATTTGCTGCGAGCTGTTCGCGTGCCGCCTCTGTACTACCGAACTGATCAAGAAGGAGAGGTAGGAAGGTGAAAAGCCGCGAGCGCGGGGCCGCCTCGTAGTGTGCCGGTGGCCGGCCTCGCCCCGAGCTGCTGCCAGGTACGACATTGACGGCACCCGAGGAGATCAGCTTCGCGAGGTGAAAACGCACGGTCGTAACATGCAGGCCTACCTGCTCGGCAAGCATCTGGACGCTCATCGGCGCCGGCGCTTCAAGCAAGGCATCAAGGATGACGTTGCGTCGGACATGTTCACCGGCATAAGCAGCCCGGGCCGGGATGACTTCTTCTATATCGCGCTCAGTGTCCGATTCCATCATTTACCAGTCAAACTCATCGGTGTGCCCACTGCCTGACCGGGTGCCTCCAGATGGGATGTCTGTACCGCGACATGGAGACACGACCTGCAGAGAGCCGAACTGTCCTCAGGATCTATCGTGGCACACAATTCTCCACACACCCTGCAATCAAGATCTGCAATGTTGCCCGGATGGTTAATAGCAGAAAATTTCTACTATTAACAGCGCGCGGGCTACGACGATGCGGATTTGGGCCGAGGCCGCAGCGCCTGCACCAGGTAGTCGATGCCGGTTATGAGGGTGAGAGCCACCGCCAGCCCCATCAGGACCGCAGCGGCGGTGTGCCAATGACCGGTCAGCGGCAGCAGATACCCGGCGATCGCCAGGGACTGCACCATGGTCTTGAGCTTGCCGCCACGATTGGCCGGGATCACCCCATGGCGGAGCACCGAGAAACGCAGCACCGTGATCCCGATCTCGCGCACCAGGATGACCGCGGTAACCCACCACGCAAGATCTCCGAGCACGCTGAGCCCTACCAGTGCCGCACCGACGAGCGCCTTGTCGGCGATCGGGTCGGCAAGCTGGCCGAACGGGGTGACCAGGCCGTACCGGCGGGCCAGCACGCCGTCGTAGCGGTCGGTGGCGATGGCCAGCGCGAACACCCCGAAAGCAGCGATGCGCCAGGAGGATTCGTGCCCACCCGCGGTGAACAGGACAGCGATGAACACCGGTACGAGCAGAATGCGCAGCACTGTCAGGATGTTGGCAATGTTCACCACCGGCACCGGCGCAGCCGAAGCCTCGGAATCAGGCTGGGTTTCCGGTGGCATCGGCACGTCAAACACCCTATCTGTTCTAGGGCTAGCTACTGTTCACGCATGAGCGCTGAAGGTACATCCGGCATCTCGACTAACACGGCTCCCGCGGTGACCGTTCGTCGTGCCCGTACCTCCGATGTGCCCGCTATCAAGGCGCTCGTCGACGTCTATGCCGGGCGCATCCTGCTGGAAAAGAACCTTGTGACGCTGTACGAGGCAGTTCAGGAGTTCTGGGTGGCCGAGTTCGACGGGGACGTCGTGGGCTGTGGCGCCCTGCATGTGCTGTGGTCCGATCTCGGTGAGGTACGCACCATCGCGGTGCACCCCCGGCTCAAGGGCTCGGGGGTTGGGCACGCGATTGTCAGCCGCCTGCTCGATGTCGCCAGGGAACTTGAACTCAAAAGAGTCTTCGTGCTGACCTTCGAAGTCGACTTCTTCACCAAACACGGATTCCGCGAGATCGATGGCACCCCGGTGACGGCCGAGGTCTACGAGGAGATGTGCCGGTCCTACGACACCGGTGTGGCCGAGTTCCTCGACCTGAGCTACGTGAAGCCGAACACGCTGGGCAACACTCGCATGCTCGCCCACCTCTGATTTCTGCGCATCGGGCATTCTCGGCGCGATCGTCGGCCATGATCGAGGCATGCCACGACTGCGCCAGGTGTCCCGTGCCGAAACCGACGACCGCCTTGTCCATCGGATGTACGACCAGATCTTCGGTGATCGCGATCCGGTCTCCGATCCCGGCACCACCACAGGCACACCGGGTGACTGGTGGACGGTCTTCGCGCTCGTGCCCGAGGCGCTGAAGCACTCGGTTCAGGGTTTCGCGTTCTACCGCAGTCCCGATCGCAAGCTGGACCCCGTTCTGCGTGAGCTTGGTCAAACCCGCGCCGGCTGGGCGCGCCGCAGCCAGTTTGTGTTCTCCCAGCATTGCAAGTCGTGCCGCATGGTGGGTATGTCCGAGGAGATGATCGCCGCGATCCCGTCGTGGAGTACCGCCGATTGCTTCACCGCAGCGCAGCGAGCCGTGCTGGCCTACACGGACTGCCTGGTTCTCGACGGGGGCCGGGTGCCCGACGGGATCTTCGCCGCGTTGAAGGCCCACCTCTCCGATGAAGAGATCCTGGAACTCACCTACATCACGGCCATGTATGAAATGCATGCGGTGATGAGCACGGCCTTGCGTCTGGAATGGGACAACCGCGACGAGCCGATCGTGGAGATCGCCGCCCCCGAGGGATTCACATCCTTCGATGTAGGCGACGCCATCGCACTGCGGCGCGACGAGAACGCTTAGAAGTCTTCGGGCACCGCGCCGTCGTCTTCTTCTTCCTCGTCGGCTCCCCCGCCGCCGCGGATCGACGCCATCACACTGCCGAGATCCTCGGGTTTCACCATGACCTCGCGCGCCTTGGATCCCTCACTGGGGCCGACGATTCCGCGCGTCTCCATTAGGTCCATGAGGCGACCCGCCTTGGCGAAACCGACCCGCAGCTTGCGCTGCAGCATCGAGGTCGAGCCGAACTGACTCGACACCACGAGCTCGACGGCCTGCAAGAAGGCGTCCATGTCGTCGCCGATGTCGGGGTCGACGTCTTCTTTACCGGGACCGCCACCGACCTTGGTCGCGGTGACACCCTCGGTATAGTCGGGCTCGGCCTGTTCCTTGGCCGCCGACACCACCGCGCTGATCTCCTCGTCGGTGATGAAGGCGCCCTGCATGCGAATTGGCCGCCCGGCGCCCATCGGCAGGAACAGCCCGTCACCCATACCGATGAGCTTCTCGGCACCGGGTTGGTCCAGGATGACACGGCTGTCCGTCAGCGATGACGTCGCAAAGGCAAGCCGCGAAGGCACATTCGTCTTGATCAGACCGGTGACCACGTCCACCGACGGACGCTGGGTGGCCAGCACCAGGTGGATACCGGCCGCGCGCGCCTTCTGGGTGATGCGGACGATGGCGTCCTCGACGTCACGAGGCGCGGTCATCATGAGGTCGGCCAACTCGTCGACGACGGCGAGAATGAAGGGGTACGGACGGTACTCACGCTGGCTGCCCAGCGGGGTGGTGATCTCGCCGGAGCGCACCTTCGCGTTGAAGTCGTTGATGTGCCGCACCCGGCTGGCCTGCATGTCCTGGTATCGCTGCTCCATCTCCTCGACCAGCCAGGCCAGGGCGGCCGCAGCCTTCTTCGGCGAGGTGATGATCGGGGTGATCAGGTGCGGAATACCTTCGTAGGGTGTCAGTTCCACCATCTTCGGGTCGATCAGGATCATCCTGACCTCCTCCGGAGTGGCGCGGGCCAGCAGTGAGACGAGCATCGAGTTGACGAAGCTCGACTTACCCGAACCGGTGGAACCGGCAACCAGCAAGTGCGGCATCTTGGCCAGGTTGGCGGAAATGAAGTCGCCCTCGATGTCCTTGCCCAGGCCGATCAACAGCGGATGGTGATCCGTGCGGGTTTCGGGTGCGGTCAGCACATCGGCCAGTCGCACCATCTCCCGATCGGTATTCGGCACCTCGATGCCGACCGCCGACTTACCGGGGATCGGCGCGAGCAAGCGCACGCTGTCGGTGGCCACCGCATACGCGATATTGCGTTGCAGGGCGGTGATTTTCTCCACCTTGACGCCGGGGCCGAGCTCAACCTCGTAGCGCGTGACGGTGGGACCACGGTTGAAACCGGTGACCGCCGCGTCGACCTTGAATTGTTCGAGCACTCCGGTGATCGCGGCGATCATGTCGTCGTTCGCCGCGCTGCTTTCCTTCGGGGGATCTCCCGCGATGAGCAGATCGAGCGAGGGCAGCACGTAGGGGCCCTCGACCACCCGATCGACAACGGGCATCTGTGGTTTCGGCTTGGACTTCTTGGTCGACTTGACCACGGGCGCCGGCTTGGGAGCCGGGGCGGCGGGCGGCTCCGGGGCCGCCGCCTCTTCCTCAAGCGGGTAGTTGTCCATCGGGGTGGCACCGCGCGTGAATTCACGCGTCGCCTCGTAGTCGTCTTCGGGTTCGTAGTCCTCTACGTAGTCCTCGTCGTCCCACTCCTCGTCCCATTCGTCGTAGTCCCTGGGCGAGAACATGTTCCGAAGGGTGTCCGGGATGTCGCGGATCGTGGTGCCGGTCAGCAGCAGCACCCCGAAGACGATCGCCATCACGAGCAGCGGCGCGGCGATCCACGCGGTGAGGCCTTGCGCGAGGGGCCCGCCGATCACGAAGCCTACGAATCCTCCCGCGTCCGCTCGCCCCTCTGGGGAATCGGGGGAACCTGCGAACAGATGCCACAGACCCAGGATCGGCAGCGCGACCATGGCGAAGCCCAGTAGCAGGCGCGGACGCTCCTCCGGGTTCGGCTCGGTGCGCATCAGGAACACGGCGATGACGACTGCGATGATTGGCACCAGCGCAACACCGGATCCCACGACCGCGCGGAAGACATCGTCGATCCAGCCGCCTACCGGCTTGGCGGCGTGGAACCATGAGCTCGCGCCCACCACGAACGCCAGGCCCAGCAACGCCAGCGCGACACCATCGCGCCGGTGACCGTGTTCGATGTCGTGAGCCCTGCCCACGGACCGGAACAGCGTCCCCACGCCATGGGCGCAGGCATGCCACCCGCTACGCGCCCCTCGGCCCAATGCCACCAGCGGCGTCGTCCAATGCTGGTTACGACGCTGATTACGCCGACGCGGTGCCGGACGACGGGTCGGCGCGGTGTTACGCGACCGGGGTCCCGATTTGGTGTTCCGGCCACGCGAACGGCTGACAGTCTTACTCGCCATGGCGACAGCCTAGTCGCAACAGCCACATCTGCACCATCTGCAACACGGCTAAAACCGCTAGTAAGCAAATGTTTTGTCACCTACGCGAGGCCGCCCCGAGACGGTCTCGTGACCTACGAAACCCGGCTCAGCGCTCGGGACGCGGCTTGGTCTCGCCCAGCCAGGACTGATTCGCCCCGATATAGAACTGATCGCCATTGAAGCTGCTCGCCGAGTGACCCCGGAAGCAGTAAACGCCCTGATCCTTGGTGACTGCGCATTTGACGGCACGGTAGTTGAAGTAGTTACCGGGCGTGAGTACCGGCGGACGCGTCGCCGGAGTGAACAGCGCGTCATTGGTGATGTCGAAATGAGCACGCCAATCGCCCGGGAACCAGGCGACTTGGTTCGTACCGGCCGGCGCCCCGGGGAATGAGCCGTTGCAGCCGAAGCTTCCGTCGATCCAGATGGCACACGTCAACCCACGTGGCGTCGAAAACCACGCTCCGTCGGTGTCATCACGCAAGAACTGTTCGAAGTCGGCCTGTTTGAACTTGGAGGCGTTATTGACGTCGGGATAGGGATTCGGGTCCCCGGGGATGTCTGGATCAGCCATCGCGAAGGCCAGCGATCCGGCAGTAAGTCCCAGCGCCAGCGCGATGAGTGCCACCATCCGAGTCAGCAGCCGCATTCCAAGCCCTCCCGATATTCGTGGTTACTGAGTCAGCAAAATAGCGAGGCCGATTGTATTGACGCCGTCGATCCGGCGCGGGAAAACCGGCCAGACACTTGACAATGAGTGTTGCCAACATGCCCGTGCGCTCGCTAGCCTTTCCCCATGAGTGGCAATGGCGCCCTATCGCCGGTCAGCACGCATCCCAATGACTACTACTGGCGGGCAGGCATGAACCTGCGCCCCGCACCCGCCCGGCTGCGCTTCGATGCGATGTGGACCCAATCTCGCAGAGACATCCTCGCGCCGTGGATGGACTTCCACGAGATTCCCAGGGAAACGGCGCGTACCCGGCTGCTCGCCGATCACCTCTGGCAGGGCGACGAGCTGATGGATGCGGTCGTGGACCGCATCCGGAAGATGCCCGCGCGTCAGGGGCGGGCGATGCTGACCCGGGCCCTTGACCACGGCATCGAATCGATAGAAAACCCGCCGGCAGAATTTGTCGCGTTGTTCGCGCAGCTCGATAATCCACCCCCGTGGTACGACCCCGCACTCTGGGAGCGGGGCCGCCAGCTATGGAACAACTCCTCCTTGGCGGCCAAGTTCGGCATGGGGTTCGGCGACACCTTCGGCACCTTTGTGGGCGATGAGGTCGCATACGCAACCGGAGCGACCGGAAGATTCGTCAACGACACCCTGCGGAGAAATCTGGAGACCACCGCGTGGTTCCGCAAGATGACCTATCGCGGAGCCCTGGAACGCTTTTCACAACCTTTCAAGGACACTGTCCTGGTTCGGCTGATGCACGCACAAGTGCGCGCGGGGCTGCGACGCTCCTGGGGCGACGAACAGTTCGCCCACCACGGCAACCCGATCTCCAATTCGATGATGATGGGTGCCGCGATGACCTTCGGGCTCATCCCGCCACTGATCGACCATCAGCACGGGCGCACCCGCAGCATGGCCGATCTGGAAGCAGCCGTGATGTATTGGGCATACATCGCCTACGTATTCGGCGTCGCCGAGGAGCTGATCCCGAAATCCGTGGCCGAGGGCATGGAGACGATGGACTACATGGTCGCCTACGCCGGCGGCCCCTCGGAATGGACCGACGTCATGATGACTGCGGCATTCGGCTTCGTGGACAAGGGAATTGCCGGGCGGATCGGCCGAATGGTCTTCACCCCGGTTCTGGGTGTCGCCGCCTATTACGGCGGCGAGGATCTTGTGCGGGCGCTTGTGCGCGCTACTCCCCTGCGCGACGCCCGCCTCCAACCGTGGACCACGCTGACCGGCCTCGCGGTGCACGCCAACGTCCAGATGCGGCGGCTCACGGACAGGCTGCCGGGCGCTGAACGGCGTGCACAACAACGCAATGGCGAACTGTTGTGGTGGTCCGCGACGGTGATCAATCAGGCACTGGCCAGGCTCGGTGGAATGCGGGATACGTCCTACACCCACCACGACGCCACGGCGGCGACACCGGCCGGATGCCCGGTGCCGCACGCCCCGCGCGTCGGCGCCTAACGACCACGGACTAAAACTGCAGTACCGCCTTGACAGCGTCACCGCGCCGACTCGCGTCCACCGCATCGTTGATTTTCTCGAAGGGGTAGGTGGTGACCAACCTGTCGATGGGGAACGCGCCTGCAAGGTAATGGTCGATGAGCCGCGGGATGAAGGTGCGGGGCACCGCATCGCCCTCGGTGACACCGCGCAACGTCTGCCCGCGCACCACCATTTTCGACTGATCCAGCTCGATCGGCACAGAGGCCCCCTGCAGGCCTATGGTGGCGCACACTCCGGGCGAGGCAAGGCTCGCGATGGCCGCCCGGAGTACCCCGGGTTTGCCGATGCAATCCACGGAATAGTCAACGCCCCCAGCGGTCGTCGTCTTCACCTCCTCGGGAGCTACCGCAGCGGTCGCGCCGAGCTCCAGTGCCAGGGCACGGCGCTGCGGCATCGGGTCCACTGCCACGATCCGCGCGCATCCGGCAAGTTTGGCGGCCATTACCGCCGACAGGCCGACCGATCCGGTGGCAAAGACTGCAATGGACGATCCCGGCTCTGGCCGCAGCGCATTGAGCACGGTCCCGGCTCCCGTCTGCACCCCGCACCCCAGTGGCGCAAGCAGCTCGACGGGAACATCGGCCCGCACCGGTACCACTGTGTGAGCAGCGGCTAGTGCGTACGTCGCGAAGGATGACTGACCGCAGAAACGTGCGCGAATGGCGCCTCCCATGCCTCGCATGCCTGCGGTGCCGTCCATGCGTAAACCGCTCAGATTGAGGGAGCCGGAGTTAGCGCAGTAGGCCATTCGCCCACGATTACAGTTGGTGCACGCGCCACACCAGTTGAAACTCATCACCACTCGGTCACCGACCGCGATATCGACCACTGCATCTCCGATGGCCTCGACAGTGCCGGCACCCTCGTGGCCCAGCACCATGGGCAACTGAGCGGAGGTTGCGCTGCCACCGACGACTATGTCGGAATGGCAGATGCCGCTGGCCTCCAAGCGCACCAGAACCTCATCCGGACCTGGCGATTCGATCTCTGCGGTCTCCAGCGAGTAACGGCCGGCAGGTTCACGCAACACCGCGGCTCGCACGGACACGGGTGGTTGGTGCGAGCGAAACTCCAGGCGTCGTGGAGATGCCCCGGCCGGCAGCCGCTCGAGATAGAAATACCCCGGCTTGGAACCACCTGTGCGCTCCATCGCGCCGATGAGAATGTCATTCGAGACACCCCGAAAGTGATCGGCCATGGGTTGATCGAGGTACTGCATGGTGGCCGTGGAGGAACCCCGATACTCGACGTCGCGCAGTCTTGCCCCACCGAACAGGTCGTTGACGAATCGTCGTCCGGACGCATCGGCACACACAATCGGTGCGACGTCATCCGCAGAGCCGAAGAACTTTCCCACCCAATGGACGGAAGCGAGCTGCGCCTCGACGGCGTGCCCTAGCCCAAAGACGCCACCCCGCCAGTCCCCGAGGACGTCCGCAACCTGGAGCGGGACGGCATTCTCATAAAGCGAGTCCAGTTCGTCGAACGAAGGCGGAGTATCGCGGGCGACTATGGCGCGAAATTGCTGTTCGATGGTCATAGCCGCAACCATAGATCGATCTATGGTTGCGGTCAATAGACTAGTCTATGGTTAGGGGTATGACGGAACGGGTATCGCAGCTGGACTACTTCAGGGCGGCGTTCGAGCTGCTCGCTCAGGGCGGGAAGACCGCATTGACGACGACAGGGGTGTGCCGCCGCCTGAGCGTCACCACCGGCTCCCTGTACCACCACTTCGGCAGCGGCGCGGAGTTCTACAAGGCCGTCATCGACCACTGGGAAAACGAGGTCACCCCCGCGCAACGCCAGCGTGTCGACGCAGTGACCGATCCCCGTGAGCGGCTCGCGGTGTTGGAGCAGACGGCCCGCGACGCGGATCACGAAGCCGAAAAGGCGATTCGTGCATGGGCCGCCACCGACCGCTATGTCGCCGCCGCCATGCAACGGGTCGACCAGATTCGGCACAAGCATCTGACAAAGAGCTACATCGAAGCCGGCTTCGATCCGGTCCGGGCGGACACACTGGCCCGCATCGGATTCAGCATTCTGGTCGGCGCCCAGCAGATCGGCACCCAGGTGGACCGCAAGCGTCTCAACGCCGCGCTCGATGAGTACTCGGTCTGGATCAACTCACTGGTGCCTGCGGAGGCGACCACGTCCCGCTGACCTTGGTGTAGCGGGACATCAGCGCCAGGGCCTGGTCGGGAAAGAGTTCGCGGGGGAAGGCTTCACGCATTCCTGGCCGCGCGGAAAACAAGACCCCCACGGCGTTGTCGTTCACCACGATGTTCTTGATCTCGGCGTAGTCCCGTAAGACCATCAGCCGAGTGGTCAGAAATGATTGTCCGAGTAAGGCATTCGTCGTTGGGCGCAGTACCCAGAACGTGAACTCTGACGCCCCGAACTCGGCACGCTGCACCGTCCCGACAGGTATCGCCTGCATGGACAGCCGGGTACGAGAACGGATTCTCGACGCGATCAGCGCCGCCGCCGCAATCACCACGATCAGGATCACCACACCGGCGCCAGCCGCCACAAACACAAAGAAGAACGCGACGTACAACACGGCCCCGACGAGCAGAATCCAGACGCCCCGGGACCGTGCGACCGTCTGAAGCGCGCCCTTTGCAAGTTTGCCGCGTCCCTCTTCGGTGAGGACAACCTCGGTTCGGATGGGCGGCCCGCTCGCCAGGTCGTGATCGGTCATATCCCTCCCTCGATATCCCCCACAGCGTATCGACCGCTGGCCGCCCCAGCTGGCTTCGGTACGGTGGAATTCGATCCACTCCCAACGACGAGAGGTGTTCCATGCCCACTGTGGTGGCGTTCCTGTATCCCCAGCCCGACAAGCGCGACGAGGTTCGTGCCGCACTCCTGGAGACCATCCCCCAGGTTCACGACGAGGCGGGCTGCAATCTCTACTCTCTGCACGAGGCACACGATCGCTTCGTCTTCGTCGAGTCGTGGGCGAGCAACGAAGCACTCGCAGAGCATGGGAAGGCGCCGGCCGTCACCGCGATGTTCGGCAAGGTGGGGCCACTACTCAGTCAGGCGCCGGAAATCGTTGTCGCCGAAGCGCTTCCCGCAGGTGATCCGGCCAAGGGCGATCTGACCCACTGATATGGGCAAGCTGGATGGCAAGGTCGCGTTTATCACCGGCGCGGCCCGCGGCCAGGGCCGCGCCCACGCCATCAAGCTGGCATCCGAGGGAGCCAACGTCATCGCGGTGGACATCTGCGCACAGATACCTTCCGTGGAGTACCCGATGGCCACCGCGGAGGACCTCGACCTCACGGTCAAGGAGGTCGATGCCCTGGGGCGCGCCATCTCGGCACACGAAGCCGATGTGCGTGACCGGCAGGCGTTGCAAAGCGCCTTCGACGCCGGTGTCGAGGCCCTCGGACCGGTCGACATCGTGATTGCGAACGCCGGTATCGCCACCCTCACTCCCGAAAGCGGCGAGGACGGCTGGACCGACGTGCTCGACGTCAACCTCACCGGGGTGTATCACACGATCGAGGTGGCCCGGCCGTCGATGGTCGAGCGCGGCGCGGGCGGATCGATCGTGCTGACCAGCTCGGTGGCCGGCCTGACCGGCATGGTGATGAATACCCCCGGAGGGCTGGCCTATACCGCCGCCAAACACGGGCTGGTCGGGCTCATGCGGTCCTATGCGAACATGCTTGCGCCACACAGTATCCGGGTGAACACGATTCACCCGGGCGGTGTCGCGACCCCCATGCTGGTGAACCCGGTGACAGAAGAGCTGTTCGCCAACGGCGCGCCCGAAGGCATGTCCGATACCGGCCATGCCTTACCGGTGGTCCTCATGCCCGCCGAGGACATGGCCAACGCGGTGGCGTGGCTGGTGTCCGAGGATGCGCGGTACGTCACCGGCGTCGCACTCCCCGTCGATGCCGGGTTCACCAACAGGCGCTAAACATGGCACGGAGAAACCCCGCGGCACAAACCGCATACGGCCCCATGGCTATCGCAGCTATCGAGCAGCACGAGCCGCCCGGGTCCCGGATCGTCGACGACGACCTGGCGGCCCGAATCCTGCCCACCGGGTTGCGGTGGTTCGTCCGTGCCACCACATGGACGACGCTGCGAAACCTGTTGATCACGCTGGCGGAGAGAAGCGGCCAAGGCGCCTGGTCAATCTTCGTGTGCCGTAAGCGTTACATCGATGACCAGTTGGCCTCGTGGGCAGGCATTGCGGAAGCGGTCGTCAATTTGGGTGCGGGAATGGACAGCCGGGGATGCCGACTGTCCCGAACCTCATCGATACCGGTCTTCGAGGTCGATCAGCCAGTGAACATCGTGGCCAAGCGACGCGCGATCCAGCAGGCGGTCGGTGTTCTACCGCCGTCGGTCCACCTGGTGGCCGTCCACTTCCAGCATGACAATCTGTCCGACGCACTGCTGCGGGCCGGGCACGATCGCGCCTCACGCACCTTCTTCATCTGGGAGGGCGTCACGCAATACCTTTCCGAGCCCGCGGTTCGAGCGACGCTCGACTATCTGAGCACCGCCGCAACAGGCAGTCGCCTCGCCTTCACCTACGTGCAACGCGATTTCATGGACGGTTCGAACCTGTACGGAAACACCATGCTGTACAAACGTTTTCGGATGCGCAGCCAGGTATGGATGTTCGGTCTCTCCCCCGGCGCGGTGGCGCCACTGCTCGCCGAGTACGGCTGGCGAGTGCTCGAGGATGTCAGTGGCCCCGAATTCCAGACGCGTTATCTGGCACCCGCGGGACGCAGGCTCTCGACCACCGAACTCGAACGGACCGTGCTCGCGGAAAAGTCTTAGTCGACCGTCAACACGGTCGGTACGATCATGGGCTGGCGGCGGTAGGTCTCGCCGACCCATTTGCCAACCACACGCCGCACCGACTGCGCGATGCGGCCGGTATCGGTGACCGACTGTTCGGCAAGTGAATTCAACTCGGTGATCACCATCTCGGTCACCGGGTCCAGGGCCTTGGCGTCATCGGAGAATCCGCGCGAGAACAGCTCCGGCCTGCCGACCAGGCGCCCGTTGCTACGCACCACGACAGTGACCGCGATGAATCCGCCATTGCTCAAAACCAGGCGCTCGCCGACGGTGGCATCTGACACGTCACCATCGACCAGGCCGTGGACAAACATCTTGCCCACCGGAATCCGTCCCGCAATGCGCGCCCGCTCGTTGTGCAGGTCGACGCTTACGCCGTTTTCCGCCAACACGATCCGGTCTTCATCGACACCGGTCTTGACCGCAAGTTCGGCATTGGCACGCAGATGCCGCCAGGTGCCGTGCACCGGCATGACATTGCGCGGGCGTACCGCGTTGTAGAGGTAGAGCAGCTCCCCGGCATAGGCATGTCCCGAAACATGCACCCGCGCATGGGTGTTTGTCACAACCCGAGTGCCCACCTTCGCAAGCGAGTCAATGATGCCGTAGACGGCTTCCTCATTGCCCGGCACCAGCGATGACGACAAGATGACCAAATCGTCAGGAGTCAGGGTGATTTGGCGATGATCGCCACGAGCCATACGTGAGAGCGCAGCCATCGGCTCACCCTGTGTGCCGGTGGTAACCATCACAACGCGTTGCGGTGCAAGCTCGTTCGCGGCCTCTACATTAATCAGGTCGCGGTCCTCGACGTCGAGAAAGCCCAGATCGCGGGCGATACCCATGTTGCGCACCATCGATCGGCCCACGAGCGCGACACGGCGTCCGTGCGCCACCGAGGCATCGATGATCTGTTGCACCCGTGCCACATTGCTGGCGAAACACGCAATGATCACCCGGCCGCGCGCGGTCTCGATGAGCCGGTTCAGGGTGGGAGCGATCTCGCTCTCCGATGGACCTACTCCCGGCACCTCGGAGTTCGTGGAGTCGACGAGGAACAGGTCGACACCCCGATCACCCAATCCGGATAGCCCGGGCAGGTCGGTGGGACGGCGGTCCGGAGGCAGCGGATCAAGCTTGATATCGCCGGTGTGCAAGATGGTCCCGGCCTCGGTGTGTACGGCGATGGCGAGTGCGTCGGGAATCGAGTGGTTGACCGCGAAGTACTCGCATTCAAAGGCGCCGTGAGTGGACCGCTCGCCCTCCGCCACCTTGATAAACCGAGGGGTGATGCGGTGCTCGCGGCACTTGGCCTCGACCAACGCGAGCGTGAAAGCCGAACCCACCACTGGGATATCGGGGCGCATCTTGAGCAGGAAAGGGATGGCTCCGATGTGATCCTCGTGCGCATGGGTCAAGACCAGCGCCTCGACATCATCGAGACGATCTTCGATATGCCGGATGTCCGGAAGGATCAGGTCCACGCCGGGCTCGTCATGGCCGGGGAAAAGCACTCCACAGTCGATGATGAGGAGGCGCCCACGCAGCTCGAAAACCGTCATATTGCGGCCGATCTCGCTGATACCGCCGAGCGCGGTGACGCGCAATGCGCCATCGGCGAGCGGACCGGGCGCACGCAGATCTTCGGGTGGCGTTATCGGCACCTACAGCACCCCGGCAGCGCGCATATCCGCGGCCAATCCCTCGATCTGCTCCGGGCTCGGCGGAACGTTGGGCAGGCGGGGATCGCCAACATCGATGCCCTGCAACCGAAGCCCGGCCTTCACTGCTCCCACAGCTCCCAGTCGTCGGCACGCCTCGGTCACAGGCGCGATCTGCGCATTGAGCTTGCGGGCTGTTTCCACGTCGCCGGCGTTGTAGGCAACCAGCAGCTCACGCAACGGTCCGGCAACAAAATGCGATATGACACTGACGAATCCGACCGCTCCCACCGACAACCAGGGCAGGTTCAGGGGGTCGTCGCCCGAGTAGTAGACGAGATCGGTACCCGCGATGATCTGGGCACCGCCATGCAGATCGCCCTTGGCATCCTTGACAGCCACGATGTTCGGATGTGCCGCCAGCTCACGGATGACGTGGAAGTCGATGGGGATGACCGAGCGCGGTGGGATGTCGTACAAGATGACCGGGACGTTCACCGCATCCGCGACCGCGGTGAAGTGGGCAAGCAGCCCTGCCTGCGAGGGCCGCGAGTAGTAGGGGGTGACCACGAGCAGGCCATCGGCTCCGGCGGCCTCACACTCACGGGAGAGCTTGATGCTGTGCGCGGTGTCGTAAGTGCCGGACCCGGCGATGATGCGCGCGCGGTCGCCCACCGCGGCCACCACCTCACGCAGCAGGGTCAGCTTCTCGGCGTCGGACGTCACGGGAGACTCTCCGGTGGTGCCGGAGAGCACGAGGCCATCGCACCCGGCGTCGACCAGATGCGCGGCCAACCGGACCGCGGTGTCGACGTCAAGGGCGCCATCGGCATCGAAAGGAGTCACCATCGCGGTGAGCACGGTGCCGAGCCGCGCCACTGTTTCACCTGCTGTCACGGCATGAGAATACCCGCCTCGACCAAGCGGTTATCCCCCGGCGGCTGTGTTGTATCCCTCGGTTCTATCCCTCGTAGACCAGCGGAGAGATCGCGACCTCCGTACCGTCGGCCAGGGTCGCGATGTCGAAGTCACCAAAGATCGACGGCGCCAGGTCGGTGAGTTGGCGCAGACAAGCGATTGCGAGCCGACGAATCTCCACGTCGGCATGCTCGCTGGCGCGCATCGCGATGAAGTGTCGCCACGCCCGGTAGTTACCGGTGACGACGATGCGGGTTTCGGTGGCGTTGGGCAGCACAGACCGGGCCGCCTGTCGTGCCTGCTTACGCCGCAGCACGGCATTGGGAACGTCGGCAAGCTTGGATTCCAGCTTGTCCAGCAGTTCGACATAGGCAGCACGGCTCGCATCGGTGGCCTTGCGAACCAGCTCGACCAGCTCCGGGTCGTCCGCGACCGCGGGCGGCAGCACCACATTGGAGTCCGCTTCGGGCACGAACCGCTGGGAAAGCTGTGAGTACGAGAAGTGCCGGTGCCGGATCAGTTCGTGCGTACAGGACCGGGAGATACCGGTGATGTAAAAGGTGACCGTCGCGTGCTCCAACAGCGACAGGTGCCCCACTTCGATGACGTGACGCAGGTAGCTCTCATTGGTGGCGGTGCGCGGGTTGGGCTTGGACCAGCTCTGGTAACAGGCCCGGCCGGCGAATTCGACGAGTGCCGGGCCGCCATCGGCGTCGGTGCTCCAGTCGATGTCTTCCGGTGCGATGAAGTCGGTCTTAGCTATCAGCTGCACGCGCAGCGGCACGATCTCAGCCACGCGCAACACCCTATCGGCGGTCGCGGCCGGTCAGTCACCAAGAACGCTCCCGCCGCCATCTCAGCATGCATTCCGCAACTCACACCGCTAGCTTTGACATGTGCGCATCCTTGAATGGCAAACTGGCGATCGGGCTGAGCTGCAGGCGTTCATCCGCCCGTACCTCGTAGCCGGGTTCTGGTCGCGGGACGAGGTCGAAGAATCCGTCGCCGAATGGGTGGACGATTCCGGACAGATCGACCCCGAGGAGGCCGCCGCACTGGTCCACGAGATGTGGAACGAACGGCTGGCCGAACAGGCGGCATGGGCCGATACCGGCGACTATGGCCGACTTCAGTACACCTTCACTCAGCTGGAATCCGAGGGCATCCTCGCGCGTATGTGCTTCGCCTGCTGCACAACCTGCGCCACCTCTGAGATCGACTTCGAGCGCACCGTCAATCCCAACTCACCCGATTGGTATCACTACCACCAGTGGGCGTACACGTATTTCCACGAACAAGATGCGCTGCGCCTTGCCTCTGACGATCCGACTCTTTATCTGGGGTTCAGCGCGTTTCGTGCTCACCCCGAGTTACCGGCAGCGCTACTGGAGGCGTATCACCGGAACGACCCGGACGCGCAGGCCGAGGTACACGCACGCACCGATACTTTCGTCGGCCGGCGAATTGTACAGTTGGCGCAGCATTTCGGCCTGAACACATCGTGGTCCGGCTCGGGAAAGACAAGGATCGAGGTGCACGCCGATCAGTGGCGCAAACCGTTGCCGACCGGCTCCCAGCCAGCGCGATAGATGACACCCCTACGATCGGCCCCGTGAGCTCCTGGACGCTTGGACCCGAGAACGGCACCCTCATCCTGCACACCGGCGTCACCGGACCCGCAGCACGGATGGGGCACCGATTGACGCTCGCCATGGGGACGTGGACCGTCTCAGTCGAGGGACCCGATGAACGGCCGTCATCGGCCAGTGTCATCGTCGAGGTGGACTCGTTGCAGGTCGAGAGCGGCGAAGGCGGACTGACACCACTGTCGGCACCCGAGAAGATCATCGTGCGATCCAATGCGCTGAAGACTCTGAACGCCAAACGTTTTCCCCTCATCGAGTTTCGCGCGGAGACGATCACCAGAACAGCCGCGAACTACGGCATGCATGGTCCGCTGACGATCCATGGGGTCACACAGAGTGTCGACCTGGACCTCGCGGTCACCGATGACGGCGACGACCAGCTGCTGCGCCTCACTACGGAGATATCGCAGCGGGCGTACCAGGTGAAACCGTTCTCGATGGCGATGGGATCGCTGAAGGTCGCCGACCTGATCACCGTGTCGTTCGAAGCGCGCCGCCCAGCGCCCTGACCAAGTCGCCGCGCCTGCCGACCGCGACGGAACCCAGACCCAACCATGACGCCATACCGATCAGCTGCTCGGCAAGCGGCCCGGCGATGCGCGCCGGGTCCTGTCCCTGCTCGGCGAACGCGCCGATGACATTGAGCGTCCCGGCCGCACGGTCAGCCTTCAGATCGACCCTGCCGACCAAATGCCCGTCGAGCAGAAACGGCCAGACGTAGTAGCCGTACTGCCGCTTGGGTGCCGGCGTGTAGATCTCGATGCGATAGTGAAAGTCGAAGAGTCGCTCGACCCTGGGACGGAAGAAGATCAGCGGGTCGAACGGGCACAGCAACGCCGTACCTCGGTCGGCACGTGGAATCGTCTGCCCGGCAGCCAGATACGCTGGTGCGCTCCAGCCGTCGACGGCCACCCTCTCGACTTCCCCCGCCTCGACGAGCGCGGTCAGTGCCGGTTTGATCTGCCCCGCCGAGAGCCGGAAGTAGTCACGGATATCGGCCTCGGTTCCCACGCCCAGCGCACGCACCGCGCGGCGTGCGAGTTCCAGCACGGCCTCCTCATCGGAGATTTCGCGTTGGTAGATGTCAGCAGGAATCACCTTGTGCGCCAGCTGATAATGCCGCGAGAACCCGACGCGCTTGTCGGTGGTCAGCTCGCCCGAAGAGAATAAGGCTTCCGCGATCCACTTAGTCTCACTGCGATCCCACCATGGGCCCTTGCGGCTCGGCGCTTCCCGCTCCAGGTATGCCTCGATCTGCCCGGCGGTACACGGCCCGAGTTCGGCCACCGCGGCCAGCACCTCATCAACAAGGCCCGGGTTCTCCTCGACGAACTTTCGCGCCCATCGCCCATGCCGGTACTCGCGCATGCGCCAACGCATCAACGGCCAGTCCTGAATGGACATCAGCGCCGCCTCATGCGCCCAATACTCAATGAGCAGCCGAGGCGTACGCGCGCTGTGGCTCCAGGCAGCGTCATCAAGAAGTGAGCGGTCGTAGGGCCCGAGCCTGCTGAACACCGGGGCATAGTGGGCACGCACTGCCACGGATACCGAATCCAGTTGTAGTACCTGAATTCTGGAGATGAGCTTACGCAAGTGAGCACGGGTGACCGGGGTCGCTGGCACGTCGGTGAAGCCCTGCGCCGCAATCGCGATGCGACGCGCCTGCACGATGCTCAACCCTGACCGGCTCACCGGGCTCCCACGAGGCGGGCCAACCAATCGGCGTCGGAAGGGTCGACCATCTCCCCTGAACTGTCGATGACACCAGGGACACCGCCCAGACCGTGGTCGGTCAGCTGCTGCTCATTGCCCGCCGTCCGCTGCCGATCGGTATCGGTGACCTGAAGTGACGAAATCTCGTGCAGGACATCGCCCGTCACTCCGGCACCGGCAGCGATCTCGCTGATCTGCAGATTGGTGAGGTTCCCCACGCCTTCGACCGGTTGCCTCCGGAACATCTCCCCAATGAAGCCCAGAATCACGGCATCGGCCGCACCCGCCCTGTCGATCAGGAACAACGCGGCCGACGCCCGCGATGAGTAGTCACCGCTGGCCGAGATCGGGTCCAGAAAGCTCACCGGTCTATAGGTCACCTGCAGGCGCCCCTCGGTGACGTATTTCGTGATCTCCTCGCCGTAGTCGGCTTCGAATCGCTGACAAAACGGGCATTGGAAGTCGACGAACACCGTAATCCCCGCTGCGACATCCCCCGCACCGCCCACCGTCACACCGGCACCTTGGCTACTGCCCCAGCCCGCGGCGGCGGCGGGGGCCGACCCGGTTCCGTCAACGACGCGTGTGCAGCCGGTAAGCGCCAGCACCGCGGCGGTCATCACAATGACCACTCGGAGGAGCGCATGCCTCACACGTCGACCTTCCGGTAACTCAGGAACTGGTATCGCAACCCGGATTCACTTGTCTGCCAATCATTTCCCTCCAGCAACCAGCTCTCGTCGAGCTCCGGTGCGAGGGCATCGCCCGGCACATCGGCGTCCACCACCGTCACCTCGCATCGCTGCGCCAACGGCAGGAAAAGCCGGTAGATCTCGCCGCCTCCAATGACCCACGGCGCCTCATCGGAGGCAGCCAGCGCAGCGTCCGCACAGCCGACAGCCAACGCTCCGTCCGGTTCGAACAACGCATCGCGGGTCAACACAATATTGGGCCGTCCCGGCAACGGCCGGACACTGGAGGGCAGTGATTCCCAGGTCTTGCGGCCCATGATCACCGTGTGTCCCATAGTGATTCGCTTGAAGCGCGCTTGATCTTCCGGTAGCCGCCACGGTATGGCGCCATCCGCACCGATGACGCCGTCACGGGATTGTGCCCAGATCAGCCCGATGGTCCCCGTCATACCGCGACAGGCGCCTTGATGGCCGGGTGGTGCTGATAGTTCTCGACCGTGACATCTTCGTACTCGTAATCGAATATCGAATCACGCTGCGCCAGAACAAGCCGGGGATACGGATAGGGATCGCGACTGAGCTGTTCGGTGACCTGCTCGATGTGGTTGTCGTAGATATGGCAGTCGCCGCCGGTCCATACGAAGTCGCCCACGCCGAGCCCTGCCTGCGCCGCCATCATGTGGGTGAGCAGCGCATAGCTGGCGATGTTGAACGGAACGCCGAGAAACAAATCGGCACTGCGCTGATACAGCTGACAGCTCAGCTTGCCGTCCGCGACATAGAACTGAAAGAACGCGTGACACGGCGGCAACGCCATCTGCGGGATCTCGCCCACGTTCCAGGCCGAGACGATGTTGCGGCGCGAATCGGGATCGGTGCGCAGCAGGTCGAGCGCGGCACTGATCTGGTCGATGTGCTCGCCCGAGGGGGTGGGCCACGATCGCCACTGCACCCCGTACACCGGACCCAGCTCCCCCGTCTCCGATGCCCACTCATCCCAGATGGTGACCCCGCGCTCTTGGAGCCAACGGACATTGGATTCGCCGCGCAGGAACCACAGCAGCTCGTAGATCACCGACTTCAGGTGGACTCGCTTGGTGGTGATCAGGGGGAAGCCCTCGTCCAGTCGGTAGCGCAGCTGGTGGCCGAAGACGCTGCGGGTACCGGTGCCGGTGCGATCCGACTTCGGCGTGCCCTGGTCGAGCACGAGACGCAACAGATCCTCGTAAGGAGTGGGAACCGGCACGCAGCTAGCTTACGTTGCGGCCATGACGATCCCCGGCCTCCGACGCACAGAGAGCGCAGCGCCCTTTATCGGATCGCGAGCCCGTGGACCCGCGCGACGATATCTGTGCGCAGCGCGGCCGCCTGGTCGTCGGTAAGCGACGCGGCGGGAAATTTACACACGATGGTGAACTCATCGCCGATCGAGTAGACCTCGTAACGGGACGCCTGCGGCGCGGGCACTCCGCCCGCGATGGTGGCCGGTGGCGTGGTCAGCTGGGCGTCAAAGTCTTCCAGGATCACGTCCTGCGGCAAGGGCGGGATGGGCAGTACACCGGGGTTGGTAATACGGATGAATGGTCCATAACCGCCCGTCAAAACGCCATCGGCGATGTGATGGACGCTTTGCACAAGAAAACCCGTGTCGATGTCCTCATGAATTTGACGCGCCACCTCAGCGCCGATCTGCACGGGGTCGTCATTCCTGCGGACCATTACCTGACTGCGCGCGATCATGATTCCGTTGGCGATCTCGCCGAGTTCGGCGGGTGGCGTCAGATGGCGGCGATAGTCCACGAGCGATTCGAAGCCGAGGTTCACCGGCTCGTCGGCGTCCACGGAGATCAACGCGCGTTCCGCGAGCGCGATCACACCCGTGATGAGTGTGTTCACGGTGGTCTGACGTTGCCGCGCCGCGGTCCGCAATGCGGCGGAGATCTCCGGATCGAAGCGCTGCTTCCACCCCAGCACGGGGGCTGAGACGGCGGTGGATTCCTGCTGTCGGCCACCCCAGGACGTAGCGCCGAACCAATGCTTGTCCGGGAGAGTGGTGCGCACAAGCCCCCGGCTCTCCATTGCGTACTCCGGCGCCACAGGAATCGGCTGGCGCTGTGGATGTGGAATCTCCCCGGCCGTCACGATCTGGGTATAGAGCTCCCACAGTTCGTAGAAGTAGACATAGCTCAGGCGCGCATCGGCGATCGAATGATCTACTCCCACCGCGACGGCGTGACCTGCTTCCCTGGGATGGACCAGGATCGCGAAGGTTCCGTCGTCGAGCGACAACACCGGAAGTGTCGCGACATCGGCCAGCGGCTCAGTCCGCAGGGCCACCACAGCGTCACCCACAGGCTCGGTGGTTACCCGAAAACGTCGGCCGACCGGGTCGACTCGGGCCGCGAGGAACGGATGCTTGTGCTGCAAAGCCGTCGCCGCCGCACGCAGTGCGGATATATCCAGATCGCCCCGCAACCAGGCCACATACCAAATGGTTGTGTACTTGCGCAGATGGTTCAATTCCGATTCTGCCACCGAGAGCATCCGGTGAATATCGACAGTATCGGTCGCGGGTATCGTGGCGTTCAAAGTTGTTTCCGATTTCATGTGGACTGAATAGATAAGCCACAATCTATGTCCAGTGCGTGGATGCCTGGCGCCACCAGAGATTCCATTCGATTAACTTCGCGTAATCTCTGAAATCCGATATAACAGACTATGTCGAATATGACAGATTCGAATTTGCCACTGAATTATCAGAGTCCGTTATGACGAACCCCGGGACCGGTGGCTCAACCTGCCGCCCAGTCCATGCAGCGAACGCAATATCGAGCGCAGCGCGTAGAAACCGGCCACCAGCGTCAGCGCCAGCATGACCAGGAACATGACCAGCCAGTTGCTCCGGGTGTGCTCGACGTTCCACCAGATCACGGTGAACAGAACAGCGCCGACGAACACGAGAACGTCACGCCAGCCACCGCCGTACGACAGCGCGGCCTCGCGCAGCGATCGGCCGCGATCACTACTGACAACGAGATCATCGATCCGCTGATCGATCATGCGCTGGAACGCCGCGCGTCGTTCTGTCTGTTCCTCGGGGATGCGGTCGAGCAGGTCGAGATCCTTGGCGATCAAACCCCGGATGTCCGGCGGTTTCAGATTGCCCGCGACTGCCCCGAGCAGTGCGCCACCGGCAATGGGTGCTGCCCCCAGGGCAAGTTCGGCAAGTCCGGGCATACCAGTCTCCTCATTGCATCAAGATCGCGGCGAGCGTGCCGCCAAGGTTATAGGCCTGCTCGCGCACGGATGCGTCGATCGGCCCGACCACCTCGAGCGCGTCGGCTGCTTTCTCCAGTGCGAGCCCGGTCGCGATCCTGTCCACCGCGGACACCGCGCCGATTGTGTCGTTGTTGCCGTGCACCCATAGTCCGTAGGGACGTGTGGCGACATGATCCAGACTCGGGTAGTAGACGGTGTCGAAGAAATGCTTGAGGGCGCCGGACATGTATCCGAAATTCGCGGTGGTGCCAAACAGGTAGCCGTCAGCATCCAGCATGTCGGTAATCGTGGCGGCAAGAGCGGGCCTGATCACGACCTCAACTCCGGAGATCTCAGGGTCCTTCACGCCCGCCAACACCGCTTCCAGCAGTTCTCGCGTGGCCGGCGACGGCGTGTGGTGAACGATCAGCAGACGACTCATCCGGCCGCGTCCTGCTGCATCTGCACGGCGGTGCGCATCGTCTCGCGGGCGCGACCCCGATCCCCCGCATAGTCATATGCGCGAGCCAGCCGATACCACCCCACCCAGTCGTCGGGTTCGGCCTCAACCTCTGCTTTGACCGTCGCGAAGAGAGCGTCGGCGTCCTCACGATTGACACGTCCCGACGGCGTCCTGCGCAGAGCACTCACGTCGAGATCGCGCCCCAACTCGGAGGCCAGACTCGCGAGCCGTTGATGTGCGAAGCCCGCGCGCAGAGTGGCGACCATCGCCCATAGTCCGATGAACGGAAGGATCAGCACGGCAAGACCCAGGCCGATCGCCGCCGGTTTCCCGGTGCCGATCAATGTGACGCCCATACGGCCCAGGATCAGGAAGTACCCGACCATCGCCGCGCACATGAACGCGATGAGGATCTTGACCCGGGCTGCGGCGGACACTACAGCTCCAGCAGGGGCTCGATGCCGATCGTGAGGCCAGGCCGCGCGGCGACATTGCGCACGGCCAGCAGCACGCCCGGCGCGAACGACGACCGGTCGATGCTGTCGTGGCGGATGGTCAATGTCTCGCCGGTGGTTCCGAACAACACTTCCTGATGGGCGACGAGTCCGGCGACTCGCACCGCGTGGACCCGCACCCCGTCGACATCGGCGCCACGCGCCCCCTCGATCCCCGTGCTGGTGGCATCGGGGCTCGGCGGCAATCCCTTGCGCGCCTCGGCGATCAAACGTGCCGTTCGCATCGCTGTCCCGGAGGGGGCGTCTGCCTTGTTGGGGTGGTGCAGCTCGATGACCTCGACCGACTCGAAGAATCGGGCAGCCTGCTGCGCGAACTTCATCGACAGAACGGCGCCGATCGCGAAGTTCGGAGCGATAAGCACCGCCGTGCCCGGGCTATCGGCCAGCCAGGCCCGCACCTGATCCAAGCGTTCGTCGGTGAAACCCGTAGTACCGACAACGGCGTGAATACCGTTGCTTATCAAGAACTTCAGATTGTCCATGACGACATCGGGATGGGTGAAGTCGATGACGACGCGGGCCGCGGTAAGCGCCTCCAGCGGGTCGTCTTTGTCGACGGCGGCCACCAGGTCAAGATCCCCGGCGGCCTCAACGGCCTGACACATGGCCTGGCCAACCTTGCCCTGCGCTCCGAGCACTCCGGTCGCGATATTAGTCACGCCGGTCACCCTAATCCCCGGTGCCGAGAGGGCACAGATGACGCCCGACTAAGAGCGACACAGTCATCCGCCCGGTCAATGGCGATGTTGCCGCACCAAGGAAAGTTCACCAGGACGACACCGGGCGTCTACCCGAGCTACGCTACGTCTATCGGTCGATCGATTTGCCAGGCGATGATGTCAACTCCTGGTTGAGGCTTTTTTCGATCGGGCAATCGAGTGTAATTTTGCCCAGTCGAGCAACCAACTGTGACGGTAGTCACGACTCTGGCAACCATTTGCCGGGGTCACGCAACGCTCTCAGGTTCCTCTCAGAAACATATCTCTAGCTGCGATACCTCCAGTTTGAGGCCCACACTGGTACTCTGAAGCCCATGTCGGGCCGCAAGCGATACATGCGCGCAGGGGGCGTCGCGATCGCTCTTCTTGCGGCCCTGTGCTTCCTTGGCCCTGCCACACATGGGCAGATGTTCGGATGGCGAGCAGCCATCATCGGAACTTCGCCAGCATCGAACCTGCTGCCCGAGGAAGTCCACGAGCACGTCAAGAGTCCTGTCAGCGCGACCGCTACACGGATCCGCCAGCAACCTGGCTCGATACCCGTTCCGGCCGCGTTCGTGATGACAGCACTGTTGGGCGCCACTCTCTTGGCGCTCTTGGTGTCGCGGGGGTTCGTTTTCTCACGAGCACCCGACAATTTGGGACGACAACGCCTTATCACCATTGGAATAGATCGACGCTGAGCAGTCGCCGTGACGGCAAAGAAGCCGCCATACGCGTCTCACCCACCCATCTATCCACTCTGTCGCGCACGCGCATCTAGTCGCAGCTGCAGCGACCCCTCTTCCCGATAGGGCTTACTGTCATGACGACTTCCGTCACCGAGCAGGCTTCGAAGCCGTCGTTACTGCAGAATCTGCGGCACGACCTCCCCGCCTCCCTCGTCGTTTTCCTCGTCGCGCTGCCACTTTCTCTGGGTATCGCGATCGCCTCCGGCGCCCCGCTGATGGCGGGTCTGATCGCTGCTGTGGTCGGTGGCATTGTCGCCGGTGCCATTGGCGGATCACCACTGCAGGTCAGCGGTCCGGCCGCCGGCCTGACCGTGGTGGTGGCCGAGATCATCAACAAGTTCGGCTGGCAGATGACCTGCCTGATCACCATTGGTGCGGGCTTGCTGCAGATCCTGTTCGGCCTGAGCCGGATCGCCCGCGCCGCACTGGCCATCGCGCCGGTCGTGGTGCACGCCATGCTCGCCGGCATCGGTGTGACCATCGCTTTGCAACAGGTCCACGTTCTCATGGGCGGCTCATCGCGAAGCTCCGCGTGGCAGAACCTGAAGGCGCTGCCCCAGGGGATCCTGAATCACCATCTGCCCGATGTGATCATCGGCGTCATGGTCATTGCGATCTTGCTGCTCTGGCCAAAGCTGCCGCCCAAGATTCGCATGATCCCCGGCGCCCTGGTGGCAATCGTGGTCGCGACCGCCTTCGCGGTCCTGACCAACTCCCCGGCCGAGCGGATCTCCCTGTCGGGCGACTTCTTTGACGCGATCAGTTTCCCGACCCTGATCGGTCCGGCCGACGGAGACTGGGCCGGAGTGCTTTTGGGCGTGCTGACCATCGCCTTGATCGCGAGTGTCGAGTCGCTGTTGTCCGCGGTCGCCGTCGATAAACTGCATACCGGTCCGCGCACCAACTTCGATCGCGAGATGATCGGTCAGGGCAGCGCCAACGTGGCCTCGGGCTTCCTGGGCGGCTTGCCTATCACCGGCGTGATCGTGCGCAGCTCGACCAACGTGGCCGCGGGCGCCAAGACTCGTGCCTCATCGATCCTGCACGGTGTGTGGGTGTTGTTGTTCGCCTCGCTGTTCAGCAGCGTGGTGCAGCTCATTCCCAAGGCCGCCCTGGCCGGTCTGCTGATCATCATCGGCGTCCAGTTGGTCAAGTTGGCCCACATGAAGCTGGCTTGGCGCACAGGCGATCTGGCGGTCTACGCGGTGACCATCGTGTCCGTGGTGTTCCTCAACCTGCTCGAAGGCGTGGGCATCGGACTCGTGGTGGCCATCGGCATCTTGGTGGGCCGGGTCATGCGGGCACACATGGACGCCCGCCCGTTCGGCACCGAGGGATCGCGGCAGTGGCATGTCGAGCTCGACGGCACCCTGAGCTTCCTGTCGCTGCCCCGGCTGACCAAGACCCTCAGCACGGTTCCCCCCGGCGCGCATGTCACGCTGGCCATCAACGCCGACTACGTCGACCACGCCATCTCGGAGGCCATCTCCGACTGGAAGCGTGCTCATGAGGCTGCCGGCGGCACCGTGATGATCGTCGAGTCCTCACACGCCAAGCTGCACCACGCCCACACCACCCGGCCACAGCGGCATTTCGTTTCGCGCGCTGTCGGTCTGGTTCCGTGGCGGTCGTGGCGACGCAGCGACGACAACGGCGTGGGCGCATCGATCATCGATGGCATCAACGAGTACAACAGCCGCGGCTCGGGTGCGCTGCGACCGCATGTGTCCGAACTGGCCGACTACCAGGATCCCGATGCACTCTTCCTCACCTGTGGCGATTCGCGCATCCTGCCCAATGTCATCACGGCCAGTGGACCGGGCGACCTGTTCACGATCCGCAATGTCGGAAATGTGGTGCCCACCGATCCAGCCGATGGCTCGGTGGACGCATCCCTGGACTTCGCCATCAACCAGCTGAACGTGAGTTCGGTTGTGGTGTGCGGGCATTCCTCATGCGGCGCGATGAAGGCACTGCTGTCCGAGTCGACCGAAGCACCGACCACTCCGGTGGGACGCTGGCTCGACTATGCCCGCGACAGCCTCATCGCCTTCCAGGAACACCACCCTGCACGCACCAGCGCAGAGGCACACGGGTTCAACGAAGTCGACCAGCTCGGTGTCGTGAATGTGGCGATCCAGGTGGAACGTCTTATCCACCACCCGATTCTGGCCGGGGCCGTGGTGTCCGGGCGGGTTCGCGTGGTCGGCACGTTCTTCAACATCGCCGAAGCGCACGTCTACGAGGTGGATGAGAACGGGATCGTGGGCCAGGACGGCAACACGAACGACATCGTCGAGGACCCGGCGCCGGCAACCAGCTGAGCGGCGACGCCTACAAAGGGGCTCCCCCACGTAGGTGCTCGAAGATCAATGACGTCTGCGTGCCCGCGACATCGGGCTGTGCGTTGAGTTTCTCAACCACGAAGGACCTGAGGTCCTCGGTGTCGCGGGCCGCCACGTGCAGGATGTAGTCGTCGGCACCCGCCAGGAAGTACACGTCGATGACCTGTGGCAGCTGACGTATGTCCCGGATGAAAGTACGGATCTTTCCGCGCGCGTTGGCCTGCAGACTCACCGAAATCATGGCTTGCAGAGGCCGTCCGACGGCGGCCGGGTCGACATCGGTGAAGAATCCACGGATCACCCCGGTTTCTTGCAGGCGCCGCACCCGCCCGTGACACGTCGATGCCGCGATCCCCACGGCCTCGGCAAGCGCACTGTTGGGTATACGTGCATCGTCATGCAGTTCCCTCAGAATGCGGCGGTCGACGTCATCAAGATCCACGCGCCGAACATCATTCGGCGCGGTTGGCATGTCGTACCGAGATTCCGGTGATTTCGCGGTCATTTATGGAATGTACCGAATCTTCCACATAATTATTGCGCCTTTACCGACGCTTCTTCACACTTGAACACGAGACTTAGTTCCGAAACAGGAGAGCATCATGCGTGTAGGCATCCCTACCGAAATCAAGAACAACGAGTTCCGCGTAGCTACTACCCCGGCCGGTGTGGCCGAGCTGACCCGCCGTGGCCACGAGGTGATCATCCAGGCCGGCGCGGGTGAAGGCTCTTCGATATCCGATGTAGATTTCAAAGCCGCTGGCGCGCAGGTCATCAACGGTGCTGAACAGGTCTGGGCCGAAGCCGATCTGCTCCTCAAGGTCAAGGAACCGATCGAGCCCGAGTACTCCCTGATGCGTCGGGGACAGACTCTCTTCACCTACCTGCACCTGGCCGCATCCCTGCCCTGCACCGAGGCGCTGCTGAAGTCGGAAACCACATCGATCGCTTACGAGACCGTGCAAACCGCCGACGGTGCACTCCCCCTGCTGGCCCCGATGAGTGAGGTGGCGGGGCGGCTCTCCGCGCAGGTCGGGGCCTACCATCTGATGACCCCGGTGGGCGGCCGCGGTGTGGTGATGGGGGGCGTTCCGGGCGTCGGCCCCGCCGACGTGGTCGTCATCGGTGGTGGTGTCGCCGGATACAACGCCGCGCGGATCGCCGCCGGAATGGGTGCTCATGTCACGGTTTTCGATGTGAACCTCAACAAGCTGCGCGAACTGGATGCCGAATTCGGCGGCACGATCCGCACCCGCTACTCGTCCACCATGGACCTGGAGGGGGCCGTCAAGCGGGCCGACCTGGTGATCGGCGCGGTGCTCATTCCTGGCGCCAAGGCACCTAAGCTCGTATCGAATTCGCTTGTCGCTCAGATGAAGCCGGGCTCGGTGCTCGTGGACATCGCCATCGACCAGGGCGGTTGCTTCGCGGACTCCCGGCCCACCACACACGACGAGCCGACCTATTCGGTGCATGACAGCGTGTTCTACTGCGTGGCGAACATGCCCGGCGCCGTGCCCCGCACATCCACCTTCGCCTTGACCAACGCCACCATGCCGTACGTCTTGGCGCTCGCGGACAAGGGCTGGCAGCAGGCCTGCCGACAGGATGCCGCACTGGCCAAGGGGCTCTCGACGCACGAGGGTGCCCTGCTGAATGCGCACGTCGCCGAGGATCTCGGGCTGCTCTTCACCGATCCCGCAAAGGTTCTCGTCTAGCGCAGCTCGCCCTGTTCGTAGCTGACAAACGAGATCACGTTGCCGTCCAGGTCACGGACATGGAAATCCGTTCCACCCCAGGGTTGTTTGGTCGGGGCCTGGGCGATCAGCGCGCCACGGTCACTGAATTCGTCGAACAGCGGCCAGACGTCTGGCACTTCGATCCCACCCAGGATCAAGGAGTTTTCCGAGGCCGCAAGGTCGGCGAAGTTCGGTCGGCGAACAAAGCGTAGGTGCAGGCACACCTGGTCTCGCGACACAGCGCCGTAGAACGGCGGTGTGCCGTGGAGAAAGTCGACTGCGAATCCGAGTGTCGTTCTCAAGTACTCCGCGCTCGCGGAGACGTCGCGGACGAACAAGACCGGAATAAAGGACTTCATGTGCATCTGGTCCTTCAGAGCCCCTCCTCTGCCGGTCAGGTACGTCCTACACCGCGGTCTCCGCGGTGAGGTCGTTGGTCCACGTCGGTGTCTTGATCTTCTTGCGATACGGCACTTTGTCGTTGAACTTGTTCACCGCACGCCCCACCTTATGCAGCGGATGATCGAAGTCGGTGAAGTAGGTGCTGTTGACGATGGGGTAACGCAGCACCCGGAAGACAGGCAACCGGCTGGCATTGCTGCTCTTGCGACCACCTGATTCGGCATAGCGGTCGAATGCACGCTGAATCAGAATCGTGTCGATACCCATGTTTCGCATCGCGTCACCCACCCGCGTCAGAAAGCCCGCGAAGCGGATGACATGCGGGTTGGCCAAGCCAACCGCGCGCACGATCGTCACCGGCTTGAGTAGCGGCGCCACATCCTCTACCAGCATCCGGGAGAACTTGCGGGTACCCAGCATGTCCATGACCGCGAAACCAATTGCCAAATGGCGTGATTCGTCGGAGTTGATCTTGGCGAACACCTCATGGAACAGCGGATCCTCGACCTCGCCGGACAAGAATTTCAGGACGGCGCCGTCGAGCCCGACCTCGAAGAACGGGATGACAGTGGCCATGTAGACGAATGGCAGTCGGCGGTCACCGAGGTTGTCGAACCCGCGCAGCGCCTGCAACAGCGCCTTGATATCGCCGGACTGCGGCGGAACTTCGCCCTCCTCAAGCATGCCCCACCGGCGCATCAGCGCGATCTCGGCATTGGCGTGCCGCTGCTCCTCGGCATGGAAGTAGCTGTAGATCTCCCGCAGCGTGTCGCTGGGCGCAGTAATACCCAGCGTGCCCATCATCCGGCCACCGATGTGCTCGATCCACACCAGGTCCGACATGAACTGCTTGAGGTCGTCGAACTGCTCCGGGTTGATGGTCTCGGCCCCGGGCTTGCCCCAGTCAAAGTCCGCCAGGGTCCACTGCCTGGCCTTGATCTTGACCAGCACATTCTCGAAGAACTCGTCGTTCTTCGAGATGTCCTTGGTGTTCTCTCTGGTCAGCTCGTCCGGGAGCACTGCGGTCATTGGGCTACCCCTAACTTCGTCGTATTGGCGGAAACGAGTTCCTGCTGGGTAAGAATCTTGTAGTCGGCGGCATCCAGATCGGCTAGCGCACGCCGGAATTCGCTTGTCGTACCAGGGAAAAGCTCGCTACCGACGGTTTCAGTGGGCTTGTACCAGCGGAACGCACCATCGCGCCAGGTGGTTCGATCGAATCGCCGTATCGCGCGCGCCTGCTCACGCTCCAGGGGCTCTCGGCGCACCTCGATGGAGACGAATGCCAACGAATCAACCAGGGCCAATGACGCTGCCACATAATCGATTTGCGCTTCGATATGCGACAGGCCCGCCAACGCGTTGGAACCGGAACCGGGGCCGGTGAGCAGGAACAGATTGGGGAATCCGGGCACGTTCACGCCGCGGAAGGCCTTCGGCTGGGAACCCCATTGCTCGTCCAGCGTGGAGCCGTCCACCCCCTTGATGGCGAACGGTGCTTCGATCAGCACCTCGGGAGTATCGAGCGCGAAGACCAGGCAGTCGGCCTTGTGAGTCATGGCATCGGCCGATCGCACTCCAATGGCGCTCACTCCGGTGACAGGCCACGGAACCAACTTGCAATTGTCTTGTTGCAGAGCCGAATAGAAATCATCGGAGAAAAGAACCCGGCGGCTGCCCACACGATAGGCCGGAAGCAGGTTGCGGCGCAACCAAGGATCCTTCACATTGCGGTTGAGATGATTCTCGGCCACCGCCTCGACGAACCGGGTGCCCATTCCCCGCCACACCAAACCCCGGCGCAGCGCCTCATGCGAACGGCTAGCCACCCGTCCCGCAATGGATCCCGATGCACGCGAAAGCAGCCGCCCCGCCGTGCTCGACGATTCTCCGCCCCAGCGCGGCAGCACCCAGTCCGGAGTGCGCTGAAACACCCGCACCCGTGCCGCCTTCTTGACCAGTTCGGGCACCACATGCACCGCGCTGGCCCCCGCTGCGATCACGGCCACATTACGGCCGGTGAAATCGAAGTCCGGGTCCCAGTCCGCCGTATTCAGCATGGGGCCGTCGAACTGCTCGATGCCGTCGAGATGTGGTGGCAACGGTGATGTTCCGGCGCCAACCGCGACGATGACGCGCCGCGCGAAGATCGATTTCTTACCCGCCACCGTGATCCGCCAGGTGGCCTTCGCGGGTTCGTACGCAAGCGCCGTCACCCGATGCCGCAGTCGCAGCACCGGCTCGAGGTTATGCCGCGCGATGAGGTCACGGTGATAGGACAGGACATTGTCGCGGGTGGCCCACACCGAACGGGCGGAGGTGTTGGGTGAAAACGCGTACGACTGCTGCACCGCCAACTCGTCGCCGGCCGCGGAAGCGAATGTGCTGCGCCGCCAGTAGCCGCCGACCTCGGGCGCTTGCTCGAGAACCAGCAAGCTTTCCACCCGGGCCTGGCGCAATCGAGCGGCCATCCCCAGTCCGGCCATCCCGGCTCCGACGACCACTACGTCAACAGGGTTATCGACTGCCATGTGCGCGGTTACCACCCTCATCTTCGTTGACGAATTGCTAACTTACGTCAACGCTAGCAGGCCGAGGGTGCGATACGACAAGAGCTGAGTTAGTCACACGAATCATGGATGTGTGATTTGCATCACACATTCGCACGGGTGTTCTGACTACGAGGACTTGACCTGCTCTTCGAGTACGCCCTGGTAGCGACGCATACCGGCAATCCACCGGTCGTAATCGGCGCCCTTCTGCCGGTACATGTCGAGCACCTGTGGATGCGGCAGCACCAGGAAGGTCTCGGCACGTACCGCATCCAGCGTGATCCGTGCGACGGCCTCGGGTTGCAGTACCGCCCCGGCGGCCGTGATCGAGCTACCGGCCACCTTGGTCGCGGGATCATCGGATTGCGTGAGACCGTCAAGCAAGGGGGTCTTCACCCCCATCGGGCATAGACAGCTCACCCCGATCCCCTTGTCGCCATACGTGATCGACAACCATTCGGCAAAACCGACGGCCGCGTGCTTGGTCACCGAATAGGCCGGTGAACCGAGCTGGGTGAGCAGCCCGGCAGCAGAAGCGACCGACACAAAATAGCCGCGCCCGCGCTCCACCCATTTCGGCGTCAGCAAGGTTGCCGCCCGGATATGTGCGCGCAGATTCACATCGAAGGCGAGGTCCCAAGCGGCCTCGCCGATATCCAGTCCCAGACCACAGCCAATGCCTGCGTTGGCCGCATAGAGATCGACGGGGCCAAATTCCTTCTCCGCCAAGGCGATGAGGGCCTCGATATCGGCGCTCGAGCTGGCGTCGGCACGCTGTCCGATGATGCGGCCCGCCCGCGCCGCGGCAGTGGCTGCCACGGCATCGGCATCGATGTCCGCCGCCACAACCCTGGCTCCGTCATCCGCAAGACCCCAGGCGAGGGCCTGTCCGATTCCCGAACCGGCTCCGGTGACGATGGCGACGCTGCCGTTGATGTCCATGCCCGAACCCTATTGGATGGCGAAAACCCCGACCGCAGCAGCCGCGACGACGAACAGGCCCGCAAGAAGCCATGCCGTGCGGCGCGGATACCGGGTGAATCGCTCCCAGGTGACAGCGGCGGTCAATCCCACCATCCACGCCAGGTGCGCCGAGGGCGCGACGGCCATCGTCAGCATCATCGCCCAGCAGGAACGGATGCACGCCCACCCGCTGGTTGCTCCGAATCGCATGAGGCCCTTGGCCGCCGACCAGCCGTCCGGGGGCAATGGTGTCGAGCGGTGACATTCGCCGAGCGCCCGGCACTTCATCGGAGCGAGCTGCCACATCGCCGTCAGCAGGAGCACGCCCGCGAACAACCACCACCGGTTGACGTTGGCGGCGGCAGGGAGCGCCAGGGTGATGATCAGCCCGACCACCGTCCACATTGCGAGCCAGACCGCCGCATAGAGAACCAGCGCACGCCCACGGCCCCGTGGCACGCTCTGCTCGACGTACCGGACCGCGGGAAGTGTGGCCGGTCCCATCATCGCGATGGTCATGACAATCCAGGAGACGATGGCGACCCACAATGCGGGCTGATGCACCACCGGCGTGGCCATCGGTGCCATGTTCGCGTGATCCATACCGTGCATATGCTCGGCCATGGGCGCTTGCTTGTGGGCGGTGGCGTGCTGCGGTAGGAACGCGAAACCCAACCACGACAACAGAATTATCGCGGTCGCGATCCCTGTGTATCTGCCAGCCGCCAGTTCTCTGACGCGCTGGATCGCGTTGGCGACCATCAGTAAGAGAATATCTTGCCGACGCGCACCTAGCTTGCAGATTCGATCATCGTTCGCAGTGCGCGCGGCAGCGTCCGCTTGGACCGATACGGACCGACTACAGCCGCACCGGCTCGGCCGCTGAGCAACTGCCGGGCGATGCCATTGACTTCGTCGACCGTCACCGCCTCGATCTTGTCCAGGGTCGCCGAAATCGTGCGGTGCTTACCGTTGTTCAGTTCGCTGCGGCCCATTCTGTTCATGCGAGACGCCGAATCCTCAAGCCCCAGAACAAGCCCGCCGGACAGCGCACCCTTGGCCCGCTCAATCTCCGCCGCGGTGAATCCGCCCTCGACGACCGACCCCAATACCTGCGAGGTCACCTTGGCCACCTCATCGAAGCGCTCCGGTGAGCAGCCCGCGTACACCGACAACGCTCCGGTATCGGAGAAGGTGTCCACCGTCGAGTAGACCGCGTACACCAGTCCACGCTGCTCGCGAATCTCTTGGAACAGGCGGGAACTGAGCCCACCACCCAACGCGCTGTTGAGCACCGACAACGCCCAGCGGTACTGCCAGCCACGTCCGGGGGTACGCACGCCCAGCGACAGGTGTACCTGCTCGCCGTCCCGCGACACCAGTTCCAGACCCGGTGTTGCGGTGACTCGACCGCTCCCCTTACGGGGCGCCACCGTCTTCACCGAAGAATCCAGATGCGACTTGAAGTACTTGCGCGCCAAGCGCACTACGCGATCGTGCTCGATGTTCCCGGCCACGGCCAACACCATGCGCTCGGGCCGATACCGGCGGACGTGAAACGAATGCAGCTGGGACCGCGTCATCGTCGATATGGATTCCGAGCAGCCGAGCACACTGCGGCCTATCGGATGATCTCCGAACAGAGCCCCGAGGAACGCCTCCCCCAACAGATCCTCGGGGTCATCGTCGCGCATCGCGATTTCTTCGAGCACCACATCGCGCTCGACCTCGACATCCTCACTGGCGCATCGCCCGCGCAGCACCACATCAGCCACCAGGTCGATCGCCAGCTCCAGATCGGAGTCCAGCACGTGTGCGTAGTAGCAGGTCTGCTCGCGTGCGGTGAACGCGTTCAGCTCACCGCCGACGGCGTCAATCGACTGTGCGATATCGGCCGCCGACCGGGTGGGCGTCGACTTGAAAAGCAGGTGTTCGAGGAAGTGTGCCGCACCGGCGACACTGCGCCCCTCATCGCGCGAGCCGACGTCGACCCACACGCCGACGGACGCCGAGCGCACCGAGGGCATTGCCTCGGTGACTACTCGGAGACCACCCGGAAGGACCGTGCGACGTACGGCGCTCGGAACGCTACTCCGCGACGGCATCTGCCGGCTTGGCCTCGGCCGCACCGTTACTGTCGGCGGAAGCATCCGCGGCCTCGTCGTCGCCGACGGGGACCAGCGAGATCTTGCCGCGGTTGTCGATGTCGGCGATCTCGACCTGAATCTTGTCGCCGACCTTGACCACGTCCTCGACCTTGGCGAT
This sequence comes from Mycobacteroides chelonae CCUG 47445, assembly GCF_001632805.1. Taxonomy (NCBI): domain Bacteria; kingdom Bacillati; phylum Actinomycetota; class Actinomycetes; order Mycobacteriales; family Mycobacteriaceae; genus Mycobacteroides; species Mycobacteroides chelonae. The sequence goes on from NZ_CP007220.1 coordinate 3,121,004, forward strand.
CCGCTTGCCCTTGCCGAGCTTGCTGATGTGCACCAGTCCGTCACGGCCCGGAAGCAGCGACACGAACGCACCGAAATCAGTTGTCTTGACCACGGTTCCGAGGAAACGCTCACCGATCTTGGGCAACTGCGGGTTGGCGATGGCGTTGATCTTGTCGATCGCGGCCTGCGCCGCCTCGCCGTTGGAGGCGCCCACGAAGACGGTGCCATCATCCTCGATGGAGATGCTGGCGCCGGTCTCCTCGGTGATCGAGTTGATCATCTTGCCCTTGGGCCCGATCACCTCACCGATCTTGTCGACCGGCACCTTGATCGTCGTGATGCGCGGCGCGTACGGGCTCATCTCGTCGGGTGCGTCGATGGCCTCTGCCATCACCTCGAGGATGGTGGCGCGAGCGTCCTTGGCCTGCGACAGCGCGGCGGCCAGCACCTGCGACGGGATGCCGTCGAGCTTGGTGTCGAGCTGCAGAGCCGTGACGAAGTCCTTGGTGCCGGCGACCTTGAAGTCCATGTCGCCGAAGGCATCTTCGGCGCCCAGGATGTCGGTGAGCGCAACAAAGCGACGCTCGGTGGTGCCGTCGGCCAGTTCGATGTCATCGGACACCAGGCCCATGGCGATACCGGCGACGGGAGCCTTCAGCGGCACACCGGCATTCAGCAGCGACAGCGTCGAGGCGCAGACCGAACCCATCGAGGTGGATCCGTTGGAGCCCAACGCTTCCGATACCTGACGGATGGCGTACGGGAACTCCTCGACGCTCGGCAGCACCGGCATGAGCGCACGCTCGGCGAGCGCACCGTGGCCGATCTCGCGACGCTTGGGCGAGCCGACGCGGCCGGTCTCACCGGTGGAGAACGGCGGGAAGTTGTAGTGGTGCATGTAGCGCTTCGAGGTCTCCGGCCCCAGCGAGTCGATCTGCTGGGCCATCTTGACCATGTCGAGGGTGGTGACGCCCATGATCTGGGTCTCGCCACGCTCGAAGAGCGCGCTGCCGTGTGCTCGCGGGATCACAGCGACCTCGGCGGACAGCGCGCGGATGTCGGTGACACCGCGGCCGTCGATGCGGAACTGGTCCTTCAGGATGCGCTGGCGCACCAGCTTCTTGGTGAGCGAACGGAATGCCGCGCCGATCTCCTTCTCGCGGCCATCGAAGCCCTCCTGCAGACGGCCTAGAACCTCGACCTTGATTTCATCGGTCTTCTCGTCGCGCTCGGCCTTGCCCGCGATGGACAGCGCCTGTGACAGCGGCTCGGTGGCCACGGCAGCGACGGCGGCGAACGCGTCGTCCTGGTAGTCGGGGAACAGGGGGTACTCGCCGACGGGCTTGGCGGCCTTCTCGGCCAGCTCCTGCTGCGCGGTGCACAGCGCGGCGATGAACGGCTTGGCGGCCTCAAGACCCTCGGCGACGACGGCTTCGGTGGGAGCGCCTGCTCCGCCTTCCACAAGCGCGATGACGTTGTCGGTGGCCTCGGCCTCGACCATCATGATGGCGACATCGTCGGCGGTCTTACGGCCGGCGACGACCATGTCGAACACGGCCGTCTCCAGCTGCTCGATCGTCGGGAACGCAACCCACTGGCCGTCGATCAGGGCCACCCGGACGCCGCCGACGGGGCCGGTGAAGGGCAGCCCGGCGATCTGCGTGGACGCCGAGGCGGCGTTGATGGCCAGCACGTCGTACAGGTCGGCGGGGTTCAGGCTCAGCACCGTCACCACGACCTGGATTTCGTTGCGCAGCCCGCTGACGAAGGTCGGGCGCAGCGGCCGGTCGATGAGACGACACGTCAGGATGGCGTCGGTGGAGGGACGTCCCTCACGGCGGAAGAAGGAGCCGGGAATCCGGCCCGCGGCATACATCCGCTCCTCGACGTCAATGGTCAGCGGGAAGAAGTCGAAATGATCCTTGGGGCTCTTGCTGGCGGTCGTGGCCGACAGCAGCATGGTCTCGTCATCCAGGTAGGCGACGACGGAGCCGGCGGCCTGCTGGGCCAGCCGCCCGGTCTCGAACCGAATGGTGCGGGTGCCGAAGGTCCCGTTGTCGATGGTCGCGGTGGACTCGAAAACGCCTTCTTCAATTTCTGTAACAGACATAAGTTCTGGAATACCTCTCATACATTCTCAGTGAGCAGCACGTGGCTGCATTGGGCATGCGTGCCATCACGCGGTCAGCGCGCGGACGTACCAGCGCGAAGTGGACCCGGAAGGTGATCGGCCACGGCCGTTCGATCGAAGCGGCCGGGAAATCGTTGAGCACAAGCGTCGAACCCGGCAGCCACTACCGAAGACCGCCCGTTACCCGGCGGGACCAGCATGACAACCCAGACACCCTATCACCTGCGGCGTTTGCGGCCATGCACCTTGATCAGGGCAGTTCCTCCACGCATACGGTGAAGTTGCGATCGACGTACGGGTAGCCAAGCCCAGTGATGCATTCGTCGGCAGTCGAGACTTCCTGCAGGACTTGGGTGACGCGTTTCTTGTTCTGAGCATTGACGTCGTTGCAGTCAACCCGCACCGGGTCACCGTCCCATTTGTCGGGGACGCTCATGCAGCTGCCGACTACCCAGTCGATGTCCAGGCACAGAGCTTGACTCTTGCGACCGAAACCGCGCTTGGCGTAATACGAGGAGTCGGCGTCACGCGGACAGTCCGCATCGGTCGCCGTCTTGGCGAAGACCTTGAAATTGGACTGAGGACTGCCGCACGGTTCTTTCACCAGCTTGGCGTGCTGATCGGTGCCGCTGAGATTGACGCAGTCACCGACGGCCAGGCCATCGGTGGCGGCTGCCATCGAACACGCCGACAACAGGACCGCACCGACAACGACAAGAGCGACAGATACCGCGCCTCGGATTCCAGAACGACCCAGCCGAGGAGAAGACAAAGTCAGCGGCGCAGACCCAGGCGCTCGATCAGCGAGCGGTAGCGCGCGACGTCGACCTTGGCGATGTACTTGAGCAGCCGGCGACGACGGCCGACCAGCAGCAGCAGACCACGACGGCTGTGGTGGTCGTGCTTGTGAGTCTTGAGGTGCTCAGTCAGATCGACGATGCGCTTGGTCAGCATCGCGACCTGGGCCTCAGGAGAACCGGTGTCGGTCTCGTGCAGCCCGTACTGGGTGAGGATTTCTTTCTTCTGCTCGGTAGTCAATGCCACGGCAAGCTTCTCCATCACTGGGGTTCGCGTCGAATGTTTCTGGTGGGCCACCGCGAACTGCAGCTCACACCGGTGTTGGAGTGTACCGGCGGGCTAGCCTCGCGCCAAAATCGTGCGAGCTTTCTGGGCATCGCGCCCCATCTCGTCCACGAGTGCGTCGACCGAATCGAACTTCTCCATGCTGCGGACCCGCGCCACGAAATCCACCGCGACATGCTGGCCGTAGAGGTCCGCCGCGGTGTCCATGATGAACGCCTCGACGGTACGGGCCTTGCCGGAGAACGTGGGGTTGCTGCCCACCGAGACGGCCGCTTGATAACGCTCACCCGGCACGACGGTTCCCATGGTGGGACCATGCCCGAGCAGCGTGAACCAGGCCGCATACACCCCGTCGGCGGGGATGGCGGCGAACATCGGCGGCGCCACGTTGGCCGTCGGGAAGCCCAGTTCCCGCCCGCGCCCGTCGCCGCGGACCACAACGCCTTCGACGCGGTGGGGACGGCCCAGTGCTTCGGTAGCCGCCACCATGTCGCCGGCGTCGACGCAGGATCTGATGTACGTCGAGGAGAACGTGACCGCATGCTCGGTGACGAGAGAGACAGCGTCGACCTTGAAGCCGAATCGCTCGCCTGCCTTCTTGAGCATGTGGACATTCCCGGCGGCTTTCTTGCCGAAGGTGAAGTTCTCCCCGACCACCACCTCGGCCACGTGCAGACGCTCGACCAGCAGTTCGTGCACGTATCGCTCGGGCGAGAGTTTCATGAATTCAGGGGTGAACGGCACCACCAGGAAGACATCGACACCCAGCTCCTCGGCCAGTTCGGCGCGCCGAGTCAGGGTTGTGAGCTGGGCCGGATGGGTTCCCGGGAACACCACTTCCATCGGGTGAGGATCGAAGGTCATCAGGACGCTCTTGAGATTGAGCTCGCGCGCCGCCTTCACCGCGCGCCCGATCAGTTCGGCGTGACCTCGGTGTACACCGTCGAATACGCCGATCGTCAGAACGCACCGACCCCAATCGGACGGGATTTCGTCTTGCCCGCGCCAGCGTTGCACGGCATAAAGCCTACTTCGGAAGATGCGAGAAGGCCGACTTGGCTTTCGGGACGCGGCGCCTGGTTGGGCTGAGCATCCCTCGGCGCCTGGTTAGGCTAAGCATCGTGAGCCCCACTCGATCCGACCGACCCGCCGGATCCGCCGACACCGACCTGACGACGGTTGCCCAGGACTACCTCAAGGTGATCTGGACCGCGCAGGAGTGGTCGCGCGAGAAGGTAAGCACCAAGATGCTGGCCGAACGCATGGGCGTGTCGGCGAGCACCGCCTCCGAGTCGATCCGCAAGCTGGCCGACCAAGGTCTGGTGGATCACGAGAAGTACGGCGCCGTGACGTTGACGAGCCAGGGCCGCAAGGCCGCGGTGCTCATGGTCCGCCGGCATCGGCTGCTGGAGACATATCTGGTCAACGAGCTCGGCTACGGATGGGACGAGGTACACGACGAGGCCGAGGTACTCGAGCACGCTGTCTCGGATCTGCTGCTGGCCAAGATCGACGCGAAGCTCGGTCACCCGCAGCGCGATCCACACGGCGATCCGATTCCCGGCCCCGACGGGCAGGTACCCACTCCCCCGGCTCGCCAGCTGTCGGACTGCGCCAACGGTGACACCGGCGTAGTCGCACGAATCTCCGACTCAGATCCTGAAATGCTGCGCTACTTCGACACGGTCGGTGTGGCATTGGATGCCCGGGTGACGGTCGACGAACGACGGGACTTCGCGGGAACCATCTCGGTGTCCATTGACAGCGCGGGCCCAGACAGCGGGGAAAAGAAGCTGGAGCTGGGAAACCCGGCAGCTCAATCGATTTGGGTCGTACTCGACTGAAATGACCGACCACGCGGCGTGTGAGTGCCTCCTGTGTGTCGACTACGGCGACCGCCATGACTACAACGACAGCGATCGCGACATCATCGGCAGCGTCACCGAATACGGTTGGAGTGCACTGGGAATCGGCCCCACTTCGGCGGAGGAAAGCCCACCGTTTGCCTACACCGTGGGACTGTGGCACACCATGCGTCTGCCCGAGCTGGCGATCTACGGGGTCAACGACATCACCATGATGCAGCGTGCTCTGAACGCGGTCGCCAAGCAGGCACAGGAAGGGCGGGCACTGCAGGTCGGCGAGGCGTTCGATGATGTGCTGGCCCTGCCCGCGGTGGACGACTACCAGGTCAAGCTCTCGCCCATCGATCCGAGTTGGTATGACAACGAGTTCGGGTTCGGGCTGTGGTTCAACCGGACCAACCGTGTGCGGTACCTGCAGATCCTCTGGCCCGATGGCGAGGGCCGATTCCCCGGGAACCCCGAGCTCGATCCGCATTTCGCCGACCGACAGCCGCTGATGTGGATGCCCAGGGAATTGCACCCGCCAAGCCGGTGGATCCGCCCGACCGACTGACCGCTACAGATTCGCCGGACGCAGCACCACCACCGACGTGGTGCGAGAACCCTTATCGGCCAACAACGCGATGACGCGATTATCGGCATCCACCGCCGCGTAAGTACCCTCGATGCCGACAGCCGATAACGGACGCCCATTGCGCACCGAATCGACCTCCGCCGCATCCAAGTCACGTCGAGGGAATCCATCCCGGCAGGCAGTGTCCAGATCCAGCGTCAACGTCGCATCGTCGGCAAGCTCTTCGAGAGTCCGCGCCCGCTCCAACGAGAAATCACCAACCCTGGTGCGCCGCAATGCTGTCAGATGCCCACCCACACCCAGCGCGGCCCCCGCATCGCGGGCCAGTGCCCGAATGTAGGTCCCCGAGGAGCAGTCGACCTCCACATCCACATCGACAGAGCCATCGCCCGGCCGCCGCACCGCCAACACATCGAACTGCGAGACGCGCACGGGCCTGGCCGCCAGCTCGACGGACTGCCCCTCGCGCGCGAGCTTGTACGCGCGCTGCCCGTCCACTTTGATAGCGCTCACCGAGGATGGCACCTGTTCGATGTCCCCGCGCAGCCGGGCCACGGCCGCCTCGATATCCGTGTCGGTCAGATGGGAGGCCGAAACAGTTTGCAGCACCTCACCTTCGGCGTCATCGGTGCTGGTGTTCTGCCCAAAACGGATGGTGGCCGCATACGACTTGGTGGTCAACGTCAGCAGTCCCATGATCTTGGTGGCTCGTTCAATGCCGATGACCAGTACCCCCGTGGCCATCGGATCGAGAGTGCCGGCATGCCCGACCTTGCGCGTGGAAAACAGCCTCCGGCAACGCGATACCACGTCATGGCTCGTCATTCCGGCGGGCTTGTCGACAATCACGAGGCCCGCACGGCTCAAGGGATCGGTCACGGCACCACGATGGCGGTCAAGATCAGACCCTTGTCGATGATCCACCGGCCGTCGAACGTCGAGAGGACGCTGCCGTCGTTGGCCTTACCGTCCACCAGGATTCGAGAGGTGAAGGTCCCGTCCGGGTCGAGCGTGATGTGGGCGTCCTCGAAGCCGAGCCACCGCGTTGTCAGCGGGAACCACGCCTTGTACGTCGTCTCCTTGGCGCAGAACAGCAATCGATCCCAATGCGTGCCCTCGGGTAGGGCGGCGAGTTCATCGCGTTCAATCGGAAGGGTGATCGACTTGAGCACGCCGTTGGGCAAGACGTCATGCGGTTCGGCGTCGATCCCCACCGAACGCACTTCGCCCACGCGGCCCACCACCGCACCGCGAAATCCCTCGGTATGCGTCATGCTGCCCACCACGCCGTGGGGCCACAATGGCTGCCCCTTGTCTCCCTTGAGGATCGGGACCTCGGGTACGCCAAGGACGGATAAGGCCTGCCGCGCGCAGTACCGCACGGTAATGAATTCATTGCGCCGCTTGGCCACCGACTTGGCAATCAGCGGTTCCTCCTCCGGCAGCGGTGTCAACCCCGGTGGATCCTCATACAACTCGGCCGAGGACAGCACATCGGGAACCACCGAGGCGATCAACTCATCAGTCACTGGCGCGCTCCTTGGCAAGCCGTTCACGGAATCGCTTGGCCGACACCCTCATCTGTTCGGTGATCTCAAAATGACCGCCGAACTCGTTGAGGTATCCGGGTGGATAGTGCGGGGCGGGAAGAATCTGTCTGAGCCACGAATACGGTTTGCGCTGCGCCCATTCCCGCGGATAGCCAACCGATACCTCCTCGAACCGGACGTCGTCATACCAGGTGGTCCGCGGGATGTGCAGATGTCCGTACACCGAGCACACCGCGTTGTATCGGGTATGCCAGTCCGCGGTCTCGGTAGTTCCGCACCACAACGAAAACTCCGGATAGAACAGCGCATCACAGGGTTCACGCACCAGGGGAAAATGGTTCACCAGGACCGTCGGCGTCATCCAATCCAGATCTTCCAGCCGCTTCCTGGTGTACCGCAACCGATCCCGGCACCACGCATCGCGCGTTGCGAAAGGCTCACTGGAGAGCAGGAACTCGTCGGTCGCCACAACATTGCGATCGCGGGCGATCTTGAGCCCCTCGGCCTTCGAGTTGGCCCCCTCCGGCAGAAACGTGTAGTCGTACAACACGAACATCGGCACGATGGTCGCGGGACCACCTTGTTCCACCCACACCGGGTACGGATGCTCGGGAGTGACGACCCCCATCTCATCGCACATATTGACCAGATAGTCATAGCGAGACTGCCCGAAGATCTGCATGGGATCACGCGCGGTCGTCCATAGTTCATGGTTACCCGGCACCCAGATCACCTTGGCGAACCTGCGCCGCAACAGATCCAGCGCGCCCCGGATGTCATCACTGCGCTCGGCCACATCACCGGCGACGATCAGCCAGTCCTCAGGTGAGGCCGGATGCAGCTCCTCGAGAACAGACTTGTTGGCCGACTGCCCGACATGCAGGTCGCTGATCGCCCACAGCCGGGGCTCCCGTTCCTGCGTCATCCGGCCAATGTACCTACAGGTTTATCTTGCAACTCTGTCCCACGTCGAGAACTCGCAACGCACGTCCGCTTCCCACCCAGAACGCGCAGGACAGCGCCAAGTCCGTCAAGAGCCCGTCATCGAGGTGCTCGTGGGCTCGCGCCCAGAACTCGTCGTCCTCACGTAATCCGACATGATCGGTCGCGAAGCGATGCGCGAATTCGGCGGCGATCCGCTCGGCGTCGCTGTATCGCGGCGACGTGCGCCACTGGTCGGCGTCCGCATAGAAGTCGGCGTCCAGCTCTCCGCTCTGAACGAATCGGGTGTTCTGGCACACGGAGCATTCATTCGCGAAGGCCACCGCCATACGTGCGAGCTCTCGTACCCCGATCGGAAGCCGGCTGCGGTTGTAGACCGCGTCTGAAAATCCGGCGAAGCCGGGCGCCATCTCGGGCGAACCCATCAACCAGCCGGCCACATCGTCATCCGCATAATTCCCAATTCGTGCCATGGCGTCACGATACTCCCGGACTAGAACGTGTTCTAGTGTTTTCGGTGTTCCGTATGAGATAGCCAGACACGCGGCTAGACTTCGGCGCACCGCGGCCGATCAGATTGAGGTGAATTCGCATGGCCCAACGGGCAGGCATAGTCCGAGCTGGATTCTGCGTCGCCCTGATGGCGCTGACGCTGGGCGGCCTCGTGGTCTGGCGTACCGCACCCTCGGAGCACACCGCCAGCGCACCGTTCCAGCTGCGGTTCTCCACGGCACCCATGACCGGCCCCGCGAGCACGGGGGCCGCCACCACCACGATCAAATGGCCGGTTGTCCCGGTCACCGATCCGCGTCCCTTTGATCCCTGCTATGAGATCCCCAGCTCGGTCATCGCCGCCGCGGGGCTTGACCAGACGCCACCCGCGCCCGAAGAGGGGCTGCGCTGCCGGTACGACTCGCGCAACAACTATCAGTTGGCCGTCGAGGCCGTCGTGTGGCGCACGTATGAGGACTCACTGCCGGCCGACGGCGTGGAGACAACCATTCAGGGTCACCGCGCGGCCGAGTACAACATCATGAAACCCACAGACTGGAACAACCAGTGGTGGGTGTCCTGCATGATCACCTTCAAGACCAGCTATGGCGTGGTCCAACAGTCGCTGTACTACGCATCGCAGAAGTACTCCCCCGACGGCCCCGGTTGCCTCGTGGAAAACCGCCGGGTCGCAAACATTCTCGCGCCCGCCTACAAGTTCTGAGATCAGATCGGTCAGCCGCGCGCCGCGATGCGTGCCTGTACCTCGGGTCGCCGCAACGGGGGCACCGTCTTGGGCGGCTGACGCCGCGCAGGCAGCACGGCGAGCAGCCGCATCGTCGTGGCCGTCACCTCCGCCACCGCATGCTCGAACGCTTCCCGATTGACATCGGAGGTCTTCTGAATCCCGCTGATCTTGCGGATGTACTGCCGCGCCGCCGCCTCGATCTCCTGGTCGGTCGCGGCAGGTTCCAACCCGCGTAGTTCGGTGATGTTCCTGCACATACCTACGACAGTAGAAAGACAATTCCGATGACGCCATGCCCCACCCACCGGTTAGTTCACATGCGCGTGTATACGTAAGTCATGCCAGTGACGTCATCGGAGCCGTCTAGCGCGCTACGCGAACGCATCGCCGCCGCCGCGCACGAGGTTCTCGCCAGCCATCCCCCCGCTTCTACCCCTGTTACCGAGCTGCTGGGCGCCGTCTACGACGCGGGCCTGGCCTGGGTTCAGTTCCCGGTCGGCCTGGGCGGCCTCGACGCGCCTCCTGCGCTCCAGTCCGTCTCCGACACCATCCTGCGCGCGGCGGGCATGCCAGACCCGTTGTTTATCAACGTGATCGGCTACGGCATGGCGGCACCCACGGTGCTCGCACACGGGCAACCCGAGCTGACCCAGCAGATTCTGCGTCCGCTGTTCACCGGTGAGGAGCTCTGGTGTCAGCTGTTCAGCGAGCCCGGCGCCGGTTCCGACCTGGCGGGCCTGGCCACCCGCGCGATACGCGACGGCGACGAATGGGTCATCAACGGCCAGAAGGTGTGGACCTCTGGCGCCCATCAGGCACGCTGGGCGCTGCTGGTGGCTCGCAGCAATCCCGACGTGCCCAAGCACCGCGGCCTGACCTATTTCGTGGTCGATATGACCGATCCGGGCGTCGAGGTCCGTCCGCTGCGCCAAATGACCGGCGATGCCGAGTTCAACGAGGTGTACCTCACCGATGTCCGCATCCCGGATGCACATCGGCTGGGCAACGAGGGCGACGGCTGGCGAGTCTCGATGACAACGCTGATGAACGAGCGCAGCGCGCTGGGCGGGGCGTTCGACCACGGTCGCGCCGGCGGATCGATCGGCAATGCACTGAATCTGTGGAAGCAACGCCCCGACCTACACACCCCCGAGCTGCGGGCCAAGCTGACAAACCTGTTCGTGCGCTCGGAGGGAAACCGCTACGGCACCCAGATGAGAATCGCCGCCCAGGGCGATGCGCCGATGGGTCCGGAGGGGTCGATCGGCAAGCTGATGGGCGCGGAGCTCAACCAGCAGATCTACGACTTCTGTGTCGAACTGCTAGGCATCGAGGCGACCCTGTACGCCTCCTACGACATGCGGCGCGTCGTCGAGGAGGACCGCCGTGCCGACACCATGTGGGCCTTCCTGCGGTCCAAGGCCAACACCATCGAGGGCGGCACCTCCGACGTGATGCGCAACATCATCGGGGAACGCGTTCTCGGGCTACCGGGCGATATCCGGGTCGACACCGACAAAGCATGGAAAGAGGTGCCCCGTGGCTGAATTCGAGTTCACCGAAGAGCACGGTGACCTGCGTTCGCTGGTGCGTAGTTGGTGCGAACGGGTCTGGACACCCGAGCACGTACGCCAGATCGCCGATGCCGGCACCATCGACCTTGACGCCTGGCGCGCCCTCGGATCCGAGCTGGGTGTCGTGGGGCTGAGCCTGCCCGAAGAATATGGCGGCGGGGGCCTGGGCATAATCGAATTATCCATCGTCGCAGAGGAATTGGGACGAGCGCTCGCTTGCCTACCGTGGATATCGAGCGCAGCGCTGGGCGCCGCCGCACTGGTGGCCAGTGGCGACGGAGACGCCCTTGCCGAATGGGTACCCGCATTGGCCTCCGGCGACAAGACGATCACGCTGGCCGGGGGGCGCACCCGGCTGGCCGATGCCGTCACAGTGTCCGCTGAATCCGATGACGACGGATGGAAGCTCACCGGCGATGCCGAGCATGTTCCAGACGGTGCCACCGCTGACGTGATTCTGGTGCTGGCTGACACCGACTCGGGTCCAACCCTTTTCGCGGTCGATGGGAACGCGCCGAGCGTTGATCGACATGCCCTGGCCACTCTGGATCTGACCCGACGCCAGGCCAACATCCACTTCGACTCGACTCCCGCCCGGGTGATCGGCGAAGTCGGGAACGGCACCTCGGCCGTATCGCACGCGCTGGACGTCGCCGCCACTGCGCTGGCGGCTGAACAGGCCGGTATCGCGGCCCACATGCTGGATGTGACAACCGAATACGCCAAGTCCCGAATTCAGTTCGGACGGATCATCGGGTCGTTCCAGGCCGTCAAGCACCGTCTTGCCGACATGGCAGCAGCGGCCGGGAATGTGCGTGGCGCCGCCTATCATGCGGCATGGTCACATGACGACCCGAGCCTTGACGACCCTGCGCTGGCCACGAGCATTGCCCAGCAGGTAGCGTCCGCGGGAGCGGTAGAGGTAACCGCCAAGGCCATTCAGAGCCATGGCGGCATCGGATTTACCTGGGAACACCCGGCCCACCTGTATTACAAACGGGCCGTCAGCAATTCGGCACTCTTCGGAGGCCGCGCCGTCCACGCCGAACGTATCGCCAAGGAGGTTATCGACGCATGACCGAACAAATTCTCTTGACGCAGACCGAAAACCGGATCTGCACCATCACGCTCAACCGTCCGCAGGCCCGCAATGCGCTGAGCAAGGCGCTCGGCGACGAGATCGTCAGGGCCGTCACCGCCGCCGACGCCGACGACAACATCGACGTGATGATCCTGACCGCCGCCGACCCGGTGTTCTGCGCGGGTGTCGACCTCAAGGAGTTGGGCAGCGGTGATCGGGCCGACACCCTGGATCCGTGGTGGCCGGAGCTGTCCAAGCCCGTCATCGGCGCCATCAATGGAGCCGCCGTCACCGGTGGCCTGGAGCTGGCATTGGCGTGCGACATCCTGATCGCGTCCGAAAAGGCTCGTTTCGCCGATACCCATGCGCGCGTTGGCATCCTGCCCACCTGGGGGCTGACCACGCTGCTGCCACTGTCGGTCGGACGTGGCCTGGCACGGCGTATGAGCCTCACCGGCGACTACCTCTCGGCCGAGGACGCGTTACGAACGGGCCTGGTCACCGAGGTGGTTGCCCACGAGGAACTGCTGCCGGCGGCCAAGCGGCTCGCCGCGACCATCGCCGGGAACAACCAGCCCGCGGTACGTGAACTGCTGGCCTCCTACCGGCGCATCGAGGCCGAGCTTGTCGGCAACGGCCTACAGGTGGCCCTGGACGACGCGCATCGGTGGATCGAGCAGAACTCCATCGCCGAGGGTGTCGAGGAACGTCGCGCCGCGATCATGGCGCGCGGGCGCAGCCAGAACGCCTAGCGGTCGAAGCGGTACAGCGCAATCCGGCGGTCCGGCCGAATATCGAACTCACCCATCGCCGTCCACCCGAGGCGGGCGAGCACCTTGAGAATCGACGGATTGTCGACCGCTGGGTCCCCCATCATCCGGCGACATGCAGGATCGGCCTGGAACACGGCGAACGGGAGTAGCCGGATCCACTCCGAAATAACGCCCCGACCGAGATGCTCGGTGGCAGCAGTCGCTATGTGAAAACCCGTGTCGTGCGGATGAACGTCGTAGATCCGGGCAATCTCATCCCGGGCAGATCGGTACATCTCCACATAGCCTGCCTCGACGCCATCTACCGAGAGGATGCAAGGCAGCGAGTAATGCCCGGCTAGTCGATATGAGGAATCTTCGCGCCACTGCGCGGCCGACCACGGCTGCTCCCATGTCTTGAGCAGATGTGGACGAGCAAACCACTCGCTGAGCATGTCCGGGTCGGCACTATCAGGATTCACCGTCCGCAGTCCGTAGCGGGTGCCCTCAAATGAGGGCAGTGGCGGAGGACCCGCATCGACGACCTCGGCAGCCACATCGGTGATCTCTCGCCCGATTCGATAACCGGTGGGACTGTTCATCGGCGCGAGTGGCTCCGTTCGATCGATCCATGGACCTAACTTAGGTAAGGCTACATTCTAGGAGCATCTATCGCGGCGATCTTTCAACCCCTACATCAGGTGCGGCGCCTCCTTGTGGACTTTGTGATCGTGGTGCACCGTGCCGCCGACTACCGCGAATCCGAGCCCTGCGGTGACGAGTAACGCGATGGCCGCGACCATTCCCCAGCCGTGGTGTCCGGAGGCCAACGCCGCCAGCCCCAGTGCGGTGATCGTGACCGACACCAGCCCGAGGAAGTAGCCGGTCCACACGGCAAATCGATCAAGGTTCATTTCGAAACACCTCCTCATCCAACGTTTCCCAGAATACCCCGCAAGTGACCTGGATCACATAGATGCGGCCTGGCAAACCCCGGATATCATCGGGTGAGCTACACGATCAGGGGGAGAGTTCATGTCGTATCCACAGCAGTATCCGACCGCAGCACCCAGGTACTTCCAGGTGCGGCTCACCAAACACACCGGGATGCTGATCATGTTCAGCACCCGGTCCTACACGATCACCGGCACACTTGAGCAGTGCGAGGCCGCCTACCGCGATGCGCAGACCCATAACCTGGCAGCCGGATGGTGGAGCTTTCTGTCCATACTCGTCATGAACTGGATCGCGATCTTCGGAAACATGGGGCAGATCAGACAGATTCGACGTTTGGCTGCACAGCCTCCGGTTTACCAGAGCTACCCACCGTCGGCATATCCACCGCCACCGGCCGGATATCTGCAGCCGCAGTATCCGCAGTACCCACCGACGCAGTGATCACGAGCCGGAACCCGGCACCGCCCACCGTCCGGACACTGCGCGCCAACCAACCAACATCAGCCGCAACACCAGAAAAAGGGTAAGGCCGGACCAGATTCCGGCCAGTCCCCACCCGTACGCCAGCGACAACCACACCAGCGGCAGAAACCCACACAATGCGCTGATCATGGTGGCGTTGCGCATGAACCGGGCATCGGCAGCACCCAGCAGCACTCCGTCCAGCGCGAACACCACACCCGAAATCGGCAACTGGCACACCAGGAACCACCACGGCACCCGCATCTGATGCAGCACCGCGGCATCGGAGGTGAACAGCCCCGGCAACACCGACGCACCGAGCGCCAGAAGGGCCGCCAACACCACCGCGAAGCCCAGCGAGAACACCGTCACCCTTCGCGCCACAGACTTGGCCTGCGGCACCAGACCGGCTCCCAGCGCGGCGCCGACAAGGGTTTGTGCCGCGATGGCAAGCGAATCAAGAACCAGCGCAAGAAAACTCCACATCTGCAGGACCACCTGGTGCGCCGCCAATGCTGCCGCCCCGAACCGCGCGGCCACCGCCGCGGCACTGATGAAGCAGGCCTGAAACGCCAGACTTCGCACCAGCAGATCACGCGCCAGCACCAGCTGCGCACGCAACACCGGCGGATCCATCCGAAGGTGAACGTGCTCGGCGTGCAGGGCGCGTAAGAAGAGGATCGCGGCCAGCCACTGCCCCACCAGATTGGCTACGGCAGACCCCGCCAAACCCATCCGGGGCGCACTCAGCAACCCGTAGATCAGTACCGGGCACAGCACTGCCGAAACCGCAAAGCCGACAATCACATAGCGCAACGGCCTGACTGTGTTCTGCACTCCCCGCATCCACCCGTTGCCGGCGAGTGAGATCAGGATCGCGGGCGCCGCGAAGATCGCGATACGCACCCACGTGAGGCCTTGAGCCGCTACATCGGGCGCCGCAGCGATAACCCGGACCACCGGCGAGGCCACCACATTCACCACGAGCACCACGGCGGCCCCGATGATGAGCGCCAGCCAGGTTGCCTGTACTCCCTCATGAACCGCACCGGGACGATCACCAGAGCCGAATCGCCGTGCGGCGCGGGCGGTGGTGCCGTACGACAGGAAGGTCAGTTGCGTCCCGACAAGAGAAAGCACCAGTCCCCCGACGGCCAAGCCCGCCAACGGCACCGCGCCCAGCCGACCGACCATGGCGATATCGAAAAGTAGATACAGCGGTTCGGCCGCCAGCACTCCCAGCGCGGGTACCGCCAAAGCAATGATCCGGCGGGCCAGCCCGGACATGCCGGCCGTGCCGGTGGCGTCAGTCAAGGGCGCGAACCAGCGCCGCCACCACCTCGTCGACCGGGCCGGTCGCCGAGAACCCGGCGGCCAGCCGATGTCCACCGCCACCGAAGGTGCCCGCTACCGCGGACAGGTCCACCGCAGAGCGAGCCCGCATCGATATCGACCAATGGTCCGGCTCGATCTCCTTGAACACCACCGCAACCTCGGCCTCGGTGGTGGTGCGGACGATATCGACGATCGACTCGACTTCCTCGGTGCGCGCGCAAGACCAGACATCGTGGGTAACAACGGCATACACCAATCCCGCGCCCCCGACGGCATCGGGAATCAGCTCCGCGGTGCCCAATACACGCGACAAGATCGGCAACCACACAAACGGATGTGAGTCCATGAACGTACGGGTGATGTTCACACCGTCAGCACCCAAGTCCAACAGCCGCGCGGCCAACCGGTGCCCCTGCGCGGTAGCCCAACGGAAGGATCCACTGTCGGTGACCAGACCGGCGTACAGACAATGGGCCATCTCGGGGGTGATGTCCACCCGCCACGCATCGAGCAGCCGCGCCACCATCATCGTGGTCGAATCAGCCTCGATGTCAACGTAATTCGCCGTACCGAAGAGCTCATTGGACACGTGGTGATCGATGACCAACACCGGGGCGGGACCCTCGACCAGCTCGCTGAGTTGACCTAGCCGCCGCACGCTCGGGCTGTCGACCGTGACCACCAGATCGGGGTCGCGACGCAGCTCGTGCGGTGGGACCAGTAGCTCCGCACCCGGCAGCGTTCCCACCGACTCCGGAGGTGTTGCCGGCGCCCCGAAACTCACCTGAACATCGACACCCTTGGCCACCAGCACCTGACCAAGAGCCAACCCGCTGCCCACGGTATCGGCGTCGGGATGCACGTGGCAGATGATCACCACTCTCCTGGCCTTGGCCAGGAGCTCCACCGCACCCTCTACGTCTACGCGTGCCCCCACGGCACCCGTCTCAATCGGGACGGCGCTCATCGTCCTCGTCGGGTGCAGATTCCTCGTCGGGAGACGCCTTATAGGGATCGGCGTCACCGGCATGGACGGCTCCCTGGCGGACCTCGGCGAGCGCGGCATCGGCCGCGCGCGTCCGGTCCAGCAGTTCCTCCATGTGACGGGCGGAATCGGCCATCGTGTCGAGCACGAAGGTCAGGGTGGGCGTGAACCTCACTCCGGTCCCGGCACCCACCTTGGTTCGAAGCACACCCTTTGCCTTTTCTAGCGCAGCCGCCGCGCCGGCGAGATCCGGCTCGTCGGACAGAGTCTGCCCCATCACGGTGTAGTACACGGTCGCATCGTGAAGATCGTTGGTCACCCGGGTATCGGTGACCGTGACCATCGTCAGCCTCGGGTCCTTGATTTCGTACTCGATCGCCGAGGCGACGATGGCTCCGATCCTCTTGGCCAGTCGCCGCGCGCGAGCCGGATCGGCCACGTTAGACCCGTTCCTTCTCGCGGAGTTCGTACGCCTCGATGACGTCGCCTTCCTTGATGTCGTTATAGGTCAGCGTCAGACCGCACTCGTAACCGTCGCGGACCTCGACAACGTCATCCTTCTCGCGCCGCAGCGAAGAGATGGTGACCGTCTCGGCAACCACGATGTTGTCGCGCAACAGTCGTGCCTTGGCATTGCGACGAATAATGCCCGAGGTGACCAGGCAACCGGCGATGTTGCCGACCTTGGAAGACCGGAACATCGCACGAATCTCGGCGCGACCCAGCTCGACCTCTTCGTAGACCGGCTTGAGCATGCCCTTGAGCGCGCTCTCGATCTCGTCGATGGCCTGGTAGATCACCGAGTAGTACCGAATGTCGACACCCTCGCGGTTGGCCAGCTCTGTCGCCTTGCCCTCGGCCCGCACATTGAAGCCGATGATGATGGCATCGGAGGCCGAGGCCAGGTTGACGTTGGTTTCGGTGACACCACCGACACCACGGTCGATGACCCGCAGCTGCACCTCGTCGTCGATCGCGATACCGAGTAGCGCCTCTTCCAGGGCTTCGACCGTACCTGCGTTGTCGCCCTTCAGGATCAGGTTCAGCTGGCTGGTTTCCTTCAGCGCGGCATCCAGGTCGTCCAGGCTGATCCGCTTGCGGCTACGAGCAGCCAACGCGTTGCGCTTGCGCGCACTGCGACGGTCGGCGATCTGCCGGGCGATGCGATCTTCGTCGACGACAAGCAGGTTGTCGCCGGCACCGGGCACCGAGGTGAAGCCGATGACCTGAACCGGACGTGACGGCAGTGCCTCTTCGACGTCTTCGCCATGCTCGTCCACCATGCGGCGCACACGACCGTATGCGTCTCCGGCGACGATCGAGTCGCCGACCCGCAGGGTGCCGCGCTGGATGAGCACCGTGGCCACCGGACCGCGACCGCGGTCCAGGTGCGCCTCGATAGCCACACCCTGGGCCTCCATATCGGGGTTGGCCCGCAGGTCCAGCGCCGCGTCGGCGGTCAGCAGGACCGCCTCCAGCAGCGCATCGATGTTGGTGCCCTGCTTGGCGGAGATGTCCACGAACATGGTGTCGCCACCGAAGTCCTCGGCCACCAGGTTGTACTCGGTGAGCTGCGCCCGGATCTTGGCCGGGTCGGCACCTTCCTTGTCGATCTTGTTGACCGCGACCACGATCGGCACGTCGGCCGCCTGGGCGTGGTTGATGGCTTCCACCGTCTGCGGCATGACGCCGTCATCGGCAGCGACCACCAGGATCGCGATATCGGTGGCCTTGGCGCCACGGGCACGCATGGCGGTGAACGCCTCGTGACCCGGGGTGTCGATGAAGGTAACTAGTCGCTCGTTGCCGTCCAGCTGGGTGAGGACCTGGTAGGCACCGATGTGCTGGGTGATGCCACCGGCCTCGCCCTCACGGACGTTGGCCTGCCGGATGGTGTCGAGCAGGCGGGTCTTGCCGTGGTCGACGTGACCCATGACGGTGACGACCGGCGGGCGGACCTCGAGGTCCTCTTCGCCGCCCTCGTCCTCGCCGTAGGTGAGGTCGAAGGACTGCAGCAGTTCACGGTCCTCGTCCTCGGGGCTGACGACCTGAACGTTGTAGTTCATCTCGCTGCCCAGCAGCTCGAGGGTCTCGTCACCCACAGATTGGGTGGCGGTCACCATCTCGCCGAGGTTGAACAGCGCCTGCACCAGCGAGGCCGGGTTGGCATCGATCTTCTCCGCGAAGTCGCTCAGCGAAGCACCGCGAGCGAGCCGGATGACCTCGCCGTTGCCATGGGGCAACCGCACACCACCGACGACCGGCGCCTGCATGTTCTCGTACTCGGCGCGTTTTGCCCGCTTCGACTTGCGACCGCGCTTCGGGGCACCGCCGGGACGGCCGAACGCACCAGCCGCGCCACCGCGCTGACCAGGACGGCCACCTCCGCCGCCACCACCGGGGCGACCGCGGAAACCGCCGGCACCGGCGCCGGGAGGACCACCAGCGGGAGCGCCGCCACCGGCACCGCCGCCGCGGTAGTTACCGCCGCCGCCACCACCGGGACCGCCCGGACGTCCGCCACCGGGACCACCGGGACGTCCGCCACCGGGACGGGGACCACCGCCGGGACGCGGCGGACGCGGACCCATGGATCCGGGCGACGGTCGCGGTGGCATGTTGCTCGGGGAAGCTCCCCCGGGGCGAGGAGCTCCGGGACGCGGCGCTTGCGGCCGCGGCACAGCCGGACGTTCGACCGGTTGTGCCGAAGAGAACGGGTTGTTGCCGACGCGCGGTACTCGAGGAGCACCGGGCTTGGGGCCGGGCGTGGCGCCCGGCCGGGGTGCCGGCGCGGCAGGTGCGGGAGCGGCTGCTTCCGCAGCGGGTGCCGGCGCGGCGCTCGGCTTGGGAGCCGCGGGCGCAGCGGGTGCGGGTGCGGGCACCGGTGCGGCCGGAGGCTCCGGCGCTGGGGGCGCCTCGACAACCGGCTCAGCGACCTTCTTCGGGGCCGGCTTGGGGGCTCCGGGCTTGGGACCGGCCTTCTTCGGTGCCGCCGCCTCGGCAGGCGCACCATTGGACGCGGCGGGCTTATCGCCGCCGCCGAATGCCTCACGAAGTCGCCGCGCGACGGGGGCTTCCACCGTCGAGGACGCGGACTTCACAAATTCGCCCTGATCGCTCAGTCGGGCGAGAACTTCTTTACTGGTCACACCGAGTTCTTTAGCTAACTCGTGTACCCGGGCCTTGCCTGCCACTGCTCTCCTGTCTGCGAGGCAGCGGCTTCAGGCGCCGTGCCTCGTGTTAGCTGTGATGGACGATCATCATCGACGCTTCACGGTGTGCTCATTGTTTGTCGTTGCCAATCTCTTGGTATTGCTCAACATGTTCGAAGACCACGGAGGTATCCGGGGTTCCGCCGATCCGCAGCGCTCGAGCGAAAGCACGCCGTTTCACCGCCAGGTGATAACACTGCGCCGACCTGTGCAACCACGCACCTCGGCCGGGCAGCCTGCGGCGGGTATCGACAACAACATGCCGATCATCCGCAGCAACCACACGAAGCAGATCTGCAGCCAACTCTCGTCCCCGACAGCCGACGCATGTCCGTACCGGTTTACCGGTCGGGGCATGTGCGAACGCCGAAGTCTCGCGCTGGATCACGGCTTAGTCTACCGTCCGCGACACCTTATTTATGAATCGGGCCACAGCCTCGAATGACACGGCTGTATTCCGGTCACCGAGCCCCCGCCACGACGAGCACCACGACACCGATCAACGCAAGTGTCTTGATGCACTCGACCGCGACATACGCCAGGTGCAGGCGGCTGCGCCCGGCGTACTCGACTCCGTCGCGAATCGCATTGGTTCGTCTCATCATGGCCGGCCGCACAACCACCAGCTGAACCGCCAGACAGGCACATGTGGCAAGAACCGCGGCGATGGTGGCCGCAGAGAGATCACCGGCCACCACCAGTAACACCAGGGCCGAGGCCACCACACCCTCCACCGCGTTCAGCGCACCGAACACCAGACGGCCTATCCCAAGCCCTATCTGAACGGTGACGCCCGGCGCCCTGAATTTCAGTGGCGCCTCGATGAACGAGATCGCCACCACCAAGCCCAACCAGAATGCGGCCAGTGCTGCCACCACGACGTCGATGCGTGTCATGACATAGCCGACGCCAAGGGCCCAAACAGCTCGTGATTGATCTGCTCCTGCGGAATCCCCAGAGACACCAGATCGTCATTGATGGCCGACATGAACGGCCGCGGGCCGCAGACGAACACCGTGGACAGTCGGTTCAGTGGCAGTCGATGCAGGCTCATACGGCCGACACCGTGCTCGGGGTGCTCCACATGTGCCCGTTCGTACCACGTGTGCAGTTGGCCGGCGGGCAGTCGGCCCACCAGATCCGCCAACTCGTGCCGGTAGGCGTGGGCGGCCGCCGACTGATCGGCGTGCAGGACCACAACCTCTCGCGGCGATTGGGTGGCCACGAGCTCTTGCAGCATCCCCATGATCGGCGTGCAGCCGATACCGGCGGAAACCAGGACCAGCGGATCCGCCGAATCGTCGAGAGTGAACTCGCCCATGGGCACCGAGACCCGCAGCTGTTGCCCCTCGAAGATGTTGTCGTAGATGAAGTTCGACACCTCACCCGCAGGGGTGCCGCCAGCGCTGATTCGTTTGACGGCAATACGCCAGCCACCCTCATGAGCGCCCCGGGACAAACTGTATTGACGAATCTGCCTGGCCCCGTCCGGCAAGGTAACTTGCACCGATATGTACTGCCCTGGAAGGAAGCTCGGCAGTTCTCCGAACACCGCGCGTAACTCGAACCCGGCCACATCCGCCGATTCAAGCTGGCGGCGTACCACCACAACCTGCCGCCACACATCGCCCGGCGCAACCCCCGCAGCGCCGTACAGGGCCTTCTCGCGCGCAATCAACTCATTGGCCATGAGCCAGTAGAACTCGCTCCAGGCCGCCGCGACCTCTTCGGTCACCGCGTCCCCCAACACTTCGGCGATCGCGGCGAACAGGTGCTCGTAGACGATCGGATACTGCTCGGCGACAATTCCCAGCGAGGCATGCTTGTGCGCGATCCTGTCCAGCACCGAATCGTATTGGGCACCATTGCCTTCCAACACCATCCCGGCGAATGACGCGATCGACGCAGCCAGCGCCTTCGGCTGCTCCCCCGCCGCCTGGTTGCCACGGTTGAACAGATCACGAAGCAGTTCGGGGTGCGCCGCGAACATCTTGGAGTAGAACAACGGTGTGATCTCGTCAATGGCCCCGGCAACCGCGGGGAGAGTTTGACGGATGACTGCCAGCGACTCTGCTGATAGCACGTGACTACTTCCTTTCCATTGTTGGACGGGCGATTTCGGCCACAGTCCACTGATCGAGCTCGGCGAAGAATGCCTCTTGCGCCGAGCGAAGCGCGTCGCGCAGGCGACAGTTGTGCCGAAGGGGGCAGGGCACCCCTCCCTCGCAGTCGATGACCTCGCCGTCGCGCTCCAACTTCCGGGCCAATGATCCGACCCGACGGTCGAGCCCGCCCTGCGTGATGCACACTCCCCCGTGGCGTCCGCGCGTGGACTCGATCGCACCCATTTCCGAAAGTCGGGCAACAACTTTCGTGGCGTGCGTATAGGACACACAGAGTTGGGCGGCAAGATCATCGGTGTGCAGCTGAACGCCCGGCCCTGCATTGGCCAGCCGCATGACGATGCGCAGACCCAGGTCGGTGAATCGCGTTAGTTGCACATAACTTGTATATGAGATGCAAGTTATGTGCCGATAGGGACTTTGGTCAGTACCTACGGGCTACTGAGTACTACTGCCGCTAGTTTTCGGCGTCTGCATCACTTCTGATGTCGATGCGCCATCCGGTCAGACGCGCGGCAAGCCTTGCGTTCTGCCCTTCTTTGCCGATGGCCAGAGAAAGCTGGAAGTCGGGGACGATCACGCGCGCAGCCTTACCCGCCTCATCGATGACCGATACCGACACCACCTTGGCGGGCGAGAGCGCATTCGCGACAAACCGCGCGGGATCCGGGTCGTAATCGATGATGTCGATCTTCTCGCCGGCAAGCTCGCTCATCACATTGCGCACGCGCTGGCCCATGGGGCCGATGCAGGCCCCCTTGGCGTTGAGTCCGGACACCTTCGAA